>PABA01000108.1 GCA_002699025.1 Sandaracinus sp.
CCCTTCGAGGTCCCCGCCGACGCGGAGGCCGCCCGCGCCGCGCAGCGCGCCCTGGCCCCGCGGATCGAGCTCGTCGATCGGCTCGGGCCCGTGCGCCGCGTCGCCGGCGCGGACGTCGCCTACGAGAAGGACGGCGAGCGCTTCTGGGCCGCCGTCGTCGTGCTCGACGCGCGCTCCCACCGCGTCCTCGAGGTGCGCCGCCACGCGGGCGCGAACCCCTTCCCCTACGTGCCGGGCTGCCTCTCCTTCCGCGAGCTCCCGGCGCTCCTGCCCTGCTTCGCCGCGCTCTCGGCGCCGGTCGACCTCGTCGTCTGCGACGGCAACGGGCTCCTCCACCCGCGCGGCTTCGGCGTCGCCTCGCACCTCGGCCTCCTCCTCGACGTGCCGAGCATCGGCGTCGCCAAGAACCGGCTCCTCGGCGCCCACGCGCCCCTCGACGCGGCCCGCGGGGCCCACGCGCCGATCACGCACCAGGGGCGCCACCTCGGCGACGCCCTCCGCACCCGCGCGAAGGTGAAGCCGGTCTACGTCTCGCCGGGCCACCGAGTCGGCTTCGCGACGGCGCGCGCGACGGTGCTCGACCTCGCGCGGCGCTACCGGCTCCCGGAGACGACCCGCGCGGCCGACCAGGAGGTGGGCCGCATGAGGCGCGAGGCGCTCGGCCCTTAGAGCGTGCTCCGCGCGTGGGCGCGGGGCGCAGCGTGGAGCGCGACGGACCGGGCCCCGTGCGCGGCGCGGAGTCGCGGCGCCATCTCGCTGGGATGCTCGACCGCGCCGGCGCGAGAGCGCCGCCGTCAGCACCCGGAGGCGCTCGGCCTCCTCGAGAGGGGCAACCCTTCTTCGAGGAGGCCGAGCGCTCCACCCGAACGAGCCGGTCGGCGGCGTCGCCGGGCTCAGAACCAGCTGAAGTCGATGCCGAACCGCACGGTGATGAGCGGCAGCTTCACCTCGAGGCCCTTCTTGCCGGCCTTCAACCCGAACTCCGCCTTGAACCCGAGCTCGCCGCCCGCCGTGAGGGGCCCGGCCTGGCCATCGAGGCTCACCGATCCCGCGTTCACGCCCACCGCGACGCCACAGTCGCCGCCCGAGCAGCCGAGCGTGCCGTGGGCGCCGCCGAGGACGAGCTGTGCGCCCACCCGGACCTCCGGCGCGAGCTCCGTCTCGGCGCGGAGCTTCACCGCCGCCACGTCGGCCGCGACCCCGGTCGTGGAGACCGAGACGGAGCCGGCGCCGACGGAGCCGTGGTCGCCGACCTGCTTGCCCTTCCACTTGTGCCGGAAGACCTCGACGCCGCGCTTGCGATCGTTCCGCTTGGCCTTCCCGCTTCCGTTCACGTGCGCGCCGTCGGAGACGGTCACGCCGCGGGCCTGCCGGCCGTCGGGGTCGACGAAGCGCAGCGGGTCGTTGAGGGCGTAGGCGTAGAGGTTGCACTCGAGGGGGCTCTCGCTGCAGCGCTCGAGCTCCTCGCCGAAGAGCGGGTCGGGCGTCCAGAAGCGCCCGAGGAGCGGGTCGTAGTCGCGCACGCCCATGCGCACGACACCGAGCCGCGCGTCGTAGCCGCGCGAGGCGTAGTCGAGCCGCCGCGCCAGCGGCGAAGGCGTGTCCCGCTCGCCGAAGGCGGAGACAGGCAGGTGCTTGCCCCGCGCCACGCGCACCGTGCCGCGGAGATCGGCGCCGACCGGCTCGAAGCCGCTCCGGGAGAGCAGACCGATCACCTGCCCGCCGATCTCCACGCGCTCGACGAAGCCGCTCGCGTCGAGGAACCCGCCAAGGACCCACGCCGCCACCGGCACTCCGTCCTCGCGCTCGAGGATGCGGTTGCCCTCGTGGTCGTAGAGGTAGGTGTGCACGGCGCCGTCCCCGGTGGCGCGCGCGAGCTGCCCGTCGGGGCCGTACTCGAAGCTCAGCCCGTCGCGCGCCACGACCCGGCCGGCGTCGTCGAGCCGGTAGACGTGCCCGGCGCGCTCGAGCGTGCCCGCCCCCGCGCCGAGCGGGTCCGCGGCGCCGTCGCGCGTGACCTCCTCGAGGAGCCCGTTCGCGTCGTAGCCGTAGCCGTAGTCGGCGCCCGCGTCGGTCGTCGACGAGGCCAGAAAGCCCGCGGCGTCGTAGCCGTAGCCGACGTCGTAGGTCGCGAGGGACATGCCGCCCGCGCCGAGCTCGATCTGCTCGGCGCGCACCTGCCCGCGCGCGTCGAGCTGCGTGTCGAGGGAGAAGGTCCACGCCTCGGTCTCGACCGTGTGGCCGCGCATGCGGCGCGTCGTCGCGTCGAAGCTGGGCACGACGACCGTCCCGTCCTCGAAGGTCGCCGCGAGGAGCTTGTCCTCCGCGTCGTACTGCAGCGTGAAGAGCGACTCGCCGTCGACGCGCACCTCGCGCAGGCGCCCGTGGGCGTCGAGCAGGTGCTCGCGCGTGGTCTCCTCGAGCACCATCTCACCCGCGAGGACGGTCCGGGTGCGGCGCCGGAGCGAGCCGTCGTCGTACCAGGCCTCCTCGAGGCGCACGGTGCGCCATCCGTCGAGCACGACCTCCGCGGCGACGCGCCGCCCCGCCGGGTCGAAGACCTCTCGCCGGGTGTAGCCGGGGCCGCTCGTCGCGCTCAGGCGCCCGCGCTGCCCGACCGCCCCGTCGCCGTCCCAGACGCGCAGGTAGGTCGCCGCGCGCCCGCTCGGATCCGAGTGCGTCTCGGCGAGGACGCGCCCGATGGCGTCGCGCTCGATGTCCACGCGCCGGGTGGGCTCGCCGCGCGCGTCGCGCCAGGCCTTGCTGCGGAGCCGGCCCGCGTCGTCGTAGGCGTAGCGGAGCGAACCGATGTCGTCGTGGCGCACCTCCGCCGGGCGCCCGAGGCCGTCGTAGCGGATCGAGCGCGTCGTCACGCCGTCCGGGAGGCGCACGTCGACCAGGCGCCCGAGGGCGTCGTACGCGAGCTCGGTGCGGCGCCCGGCGCCGTCTTCCAGGGCCACCGGACGCCCGGCGCCGTCCTCGACCCGGCGCTCGGTCACGGCGCCCCCCTCGACGCGCTCGCTCACCAGCCCGTCCACGCCGAGGGCGCGCTGGAAGGCGCGCTCCTGGCGGACGAGGCTCCCGTCGGCGGCCTCCTGGATCACGCGCTCCTCGATCAGCGGGTGCCCGAGCGTGCTCTGCTCCTCCGCCCCGAGCGCGTCGCTCTCGGCGGCGAGCGCCTCGAGGTCGAGGGCCTCGAGCGCGCCCTCCCAGGTGCCGCGGTAGCGCCGGGCCTCGGTCGCGGCGCCCCGATCGCGGGTCGTGACCGCGCCGACGGCCCAGCCCTCGGGGATGCGCTTCAGGGTCGCCATCTCGAAGCCGGCCGCGGAGAGGATCGCCGCGACCTCCGTGTGCCCCTCGCCGGCGAGCGTGCGCTCGACGATCCGGGCCGGCCGCGTCCCCTCGGCGAAGCGATGGACGAAGGTCCGATCGGGCCGCGCCGCGTCGCCCTCGCCCACGTCGTCCCACTGCGCCGCGAGGTGCTCGAGCGCGTCGAAGCGGAAGTGCCGCGTCCAGGTCCGGCCGCGATCCTCCTCGAGGCGGAGCACCCGATCGGTGACGCCGTCGACGCGCACCTCCGTGACGACGCCGTCGGGCGCGGTCAGGGCGCGGAGCCGCTCGAATCGGGCGTCCCAGCGCAGGGTCGTCGTGCCCTTCCCGGCCTCCGCGATCTCCACCGGACGCTCGGCCCCGTCGTAGGTGATGCGCTGCAGCTCGAGCTCCTCGCCGCCGCCGCGCACGCGCACGGAGGTGGGCGCGCCGCTCGGGAGCCGCTCGAAGGAGACCGCGTGCTCGAAGTCGAGCTCGCCCCGCCCCGGGTGCACGCCGCGCGTCCGGGTCTCGGCCGGGAGGCAGTGCGGCGCGTCCCCGAGACCGGCGAGCCGCGCGCGCTCGACGCTCTCGATGCGCGTGCCGTGCGGGCCGCTCGTCGCGATCTCCACCGGGCAGAGGTCGTCCCAGCGCCGGATCGCGCGGGACTCGACGCGCCAGCGCGCGCCCCCGTCGACGAGCTCGCGGGTGCGCGTGGAGGGCCGCAGCCAGCGGAGGCCGGCGTAGCGCGCCTCCTCGAAGTCGGCCTCCCAGCGGCGCACCAGCCCGGGCTCGCGATCGTCGGTGCGGGACCCGCCGAGCGGGACGCCCTGCACGTCGTCGTCGTGGTGGAAGCGCGCCGTCTCGCGGCCGTGGGCGCCGACGCGCGTGACCTCCTCGAAGCCGAGCAGGAAGCGCCCCTCGCCGTGGAAGCGCGCGCCCGCGAAGGTGTAGCGGTGGGCCCAGGGCGCCTCGCCGACGGCGCGGACCTCCATGCCCACGAGGAGCGGCGGCCGCCGCACGATGCCCGGCGTCGCCGGGGCGCGCTCCCAGGCGAGCTCGACCACGCCGCCCTTGCCGTCGTCGGCGCGCACGAGCAGGCCCGTCTCCGGGCGCGAGAGGGTGATGGCCTCGGCGCGGAGCCCCTCGATGACGACGATCTGCTCCTCGCCGCGCCCCTCGAGGTCGACGGCGACCGGGAGGCCGACGTTCGTCGTGATCTCGCCGAAGGCGGGGACCGCGCGCTGGGCGAAGTGGTCGCCGCGGTTGGTGAAGAGGTAGAGCCAGCGGCCGTAGCCGAGGACGATGTCGACGAGGCCGTCCTGGTTCGTGTCCGTGAAGGTCAGCGAGAACCAGCGGAGGTCCGTGATCTCGCGCCCGCCGTAGAGGCGGAGCGGCAGGCGCTCGGCCTCCTCCGCGAAGACGTGGCCGCCGAGGCCGTACCAGACGTAGAGCGCGCCGCTCGAGCGTCCGATCAGGTCGACCAGGCCGTCGCCGTTCACGTCGTGGGCCCAGGTCGCCGTCGGCTCGAAGGCCGGCCGGAGGGTCTGGCGCGGGAGGGGACGGAAGGCGACGCCGGCCTCGCCGCTCTCGTTGGCGAGCACCTGCACGCGGCCGCGCTCGACGCGGACGATGTCCGGCGCGCCGTCCCGGTTCAGGTCGGTCATGCGCGTGTTGGCGCCGAGCTCGAAGCCCCCGCTGACGCGGCGCTCGGCCTCGAGGTGGCCGGCCCGGTCGCAGACCGCGATCTCCGTGGAGGCGCCGCGGCGGCGCGTGACCACGACGCTCGGCTCGGTGCGGCCGACGTGGAGCGGGAGGAGGGTGCGCGGCGCGCTCGGGGCGCCGGCCGCCGGGCGGCAGCGCGGATCCTCGGTGCCGTCGCGGGGCGGCAGGGGCTCGGAGATCCACTCGTCGCCCTCCTGCCGGAAGAGGAGCAGCTCGTCGCGGTGCTCGAGCTCGAGGCGGCCGTCGAGCTCGAGGTCGACGAAGGCCACCTCGTCCGGCTGGATGCCCGCCTGGCCGGCGTAGGCGAGGTAGGAGTCGAGGGCCGGGAGGGGCTCGAGGGAGGACTCGGCGAGCACGGCCTCGGGGCGACCGTACGCGAAGCGCTGGACGGGCTCGCTGGCGCCGCTCGCGAAGGTGCGCTGCAGCGTGCTCAGGTGGAAGGCCGCGCCGCTCGGGCTGTCCTCGTAGCCGAGCGCGTAGCGCCAGCGGAGCGCGAAGCCGTCCCGCGCCGGGTCGTCGGGCCGGGCCGCGTCCGGGCTGCGCACGGCGACCTCGACGCCCGTGACGCGCTCGTCGAGCACCTGGGGCGCGCCGAAGCGGTAGCTCGTGATGGGGATCGGCACGGGCTCGCGCGTGAAGCGCATGCGGTACTGGCGCTCGGCGCCGCGCCCGCCCCAGCGGACCTCCGCGAGGTAGCGGCGGCCGATGCCGTCCTCGTAGGAGAGCGTCGTGCGCTCGCCGTTCGGGGCCTCGACGGAGGTGAGGTACCAGGTGTGGACGCCGAGCCCGGGCGCCTCCACGGCGGCGTCGGCGCCGAAGACGAAGACCTCGCCCTCCTCGGTGGTGGCGACCCAGGCGCCAGCGCCGCGCGCCACGCGCACGCGGGCCCGGAGCCCGGCCGGGTACCAGTAGCCGTCGTCGCCCTCGTGGAGCACGCCCCAGGGGCTCGCGAAGAGGTCGGTCTCGTAGTCGATGGTGCCGCTCGGGCGGAAGCGCTCGATGGTGAGGCTCGCGCCCCAGCCCATGCCCCACTCGCCCTGGCCGCGCTCCGGCGCGTAGGTGGGGAGCACGCCGGCGCGGAGGGCGCCGCGCTCCTCGGGCACCTCGAGCGGGGAGTCGAGCGTGACGGATCCGCGCGCGAGCGCGTCGGCGCCCCAGGAGAGGCTCGCGAAGGCGCCGGAGACGTCGCCGCGGGAGGGGGGCGCGAGGTTCGGGGGTTGGACCCGCGCGTCGGGCGCGAGCTGCGCCGCGGCGGGCGCGGCGAGCGCGAAGGTGAGCGCGAGCGTCGTCGCGCGGCTTCTCCAGGTCATCTCAGCTCTCCTTCGAGCGGGCGCAGCGGTCCATCCGCCACGCGCCTCCGCGGCGCCGCCCCGCCCCGCCTCGGAGGGGCGACGGGGGCGACGGCGCCGCGGAGGCGCGCGACGCGCGGGGGATCCCCCGCGGCGTCACGCGCCTCGCGTCGGGTCAGAAGGTCGGGAAGGGCGGCTCGTCCCCCGTCGGGAAGGGCGGCTCGTCCCCGGGCGGCTCGTCCCCCGTCGGGAAGGGCGGCTCGTCCCCGGGCGGCTCATCCCCCGTCGGGAAGGGCGGCTCGTCCTCGCCCCCGGTCGGGAAGGGCGGCTCGTCCTCGCCCCCGGGCTCCGTGTCGATCGTCGGATCACAGGCCGCGAGCCAGTCCACGGGCTCGGCGATCGAGCGGCTGTCGACCTGCATCACGAGCGCGACCTCGAAGGCGTCGTCGCCCGCGCCCACGATCCCGTCCCGCCCCGCGTCGCGGAGCGCGGCGAGGCCCTGGAAGTCGATCTCCAGGCTGCCGAAGGGCGAGAGCCCGGCCGGGCCCGTCGGGAGCGCCTCGCCCCCCGCGTCCAGCACCCGCGTCGCGAAGGCCTCCAGGGGCTCCGAGGGCCGGCCGTAGAGCACGGGGATCTGGAAGCTCTGCCAGACCTGGTTGCCGAGCGTGTAGTCGACGAGCCCGTCCTCCTCGACGAAGGGCTGGGACACCGACGCGCGGCCGCTGAGCCAGCGGCGCTCGAAGTTGTAGTCCTGGTTGATGAAGTCGTCGCCGTTGCGCACGACCACCAGCGCCATGCGCTCGATCACCGGGACCGCCTCCGTGCAGGCGAGCCGCCCGCCGGCGCCGCCGAAGCGGCTGTAGACGTCCTCCGGGTCGATGGTGAAGGTGCCGGTCTCGAGGTCGCGGAGGGCGCGCCAGACGACCTCCGAGCGGGCCGCGTCCGCCTTCGGGAGGGCCGAGAGCTCGGTGGCCCCGGCCTGACGGCTCGGGTCCCGGAAGGCCGCGGCCACGAGCGGGCGGCTCGGCTCGTCCTTGTAGCCGGGCAGCACGCCCCGGTACGCGCTGAGGATCAGCTCCATGGCGGCGCGCACCTCGCGCACGAGGTCGAGGGTCCGGGTCGTCGGCCCGGCGCTCCGCAGGGCCTCGAGGCGCGCGGCGAAGGCGCCGTTCGTCGCCAGGCGCGCGAGGGCGTCCGGGTACCAGAGCTCGAGGACGGGGAAGAGGTAGCGCCGGGCCAGCCCGACCACGTCGGCGATGAGCCCACGGAGCTCCTCCCCGTCGAGGTTGCGGAGCGTCCAGGTCGGGATGAGCGTGGCGAGGCGGGTCTGCTGGTCGAGCAGGAGCACCTCCTCGTGGAGCGAGGCGAGCTCGAGGACGAGCACGTCGAGCTCCCGCTCGAGCTGGTCGATGGCGACGGCGCGCTCGAGGCGGAGCAGCTCCTTGGAGAGGAAGGCGTCGAAGAGGCCGACCATCGGGTCGGGCATGTCGCCGAGGGCGAGGCCCGTCTTCGCGCGGAGCCGGTGGTAGGCCTCGGAGCGGAGCGCCCCGAGCTGGCTCGGGAGCACGCGCCCCTGGGCGACGACCGTCGGCTCCTGCGCGCGGATCGTCGCGAGCACCTCCTCGATGGCGCCGAGGGAGCGGCGCGCGACGACGTCCTCGCCCTCGAAGAGGCGGGCGGTGACGACGAGCTCGTTCGTGCCGTCGGCGCCGGCGCAGGCCGTGTCGTTCACGAAGGCGTAGAGGTCGGCCTCACCGTCCGAGACGACGACCGTCGTGCGCGGGCGGCGCACGATGTGGACGTCGCGCGGGACCCGGCCGCCCGGCGGGACCTCGACCAGGAGCAGGGCGCCGACGGGGAGCTCGGGGAGCGGCGCGTTCGGCACGCGGAGGCCCGCCGAGAAGGAGGCCGAGGTGCGCGTGTCGCTCCCATGGCGGTCGGTGTTGCTCTCGGTGGCGCTCCAGCGGGCGCCGGCGTTGGCGTAGACGCACGCCTTGGCGCTCCCTCCGGTGACTGCCTGCACGGCGCCGGGGGTGCCCGCGCAGGCCTGAAAGGTCGCGCCGATCTCGAGGAAGCCGGTCGTGCTCGTGGTGTCGCTGTGCTCCTCCGCCACCCAGCCGCTCGCGGAGCGGCTCAGGCGGAAGCCCTCGGGCCCGATGAGCGCCCCCTCGGCCTCGACGGCGAGGGGCGCGCGCGTCTCCTGGTCGTAGACCTGCTGCCCGCGGAGCGCGCAGGTCGGCGACCACTCGCCCTGCGCCTCGAGCTGCAGGACCTGCCCCGGCTGCACCCGCAGCTGCGCGGCGGCGAGCTCGGCCCAGTCGGGGGAGCGCGGGAGGACACCATCGGCCGTGGCGCTCGCGCCGCTCAGCGTCCAGCGCACCGTATCGCCCACGGGCACCAGGCCGCCCGCGTCGAGCGCGCCCTCGAGGCTCGCGAGCGCGTCCGTCAGCTCGCCGAGGCGCGCGTCCTCGGCGCCCTGCGCCGCGAGCAACCCGGCGAGCTCGCGCGCCCGCTCGTCCCAGCTCTTCGCCACCAGCTCGAGCCGCGCCTGCACCCGCGTCCGGCGCGCCTCCGCGTCCGAGAGCGTGAGCAGCCCACGCACCACCTCCTCGAGGTCGCGCTCGTGCCGGGCCATCCCCGCCTCGAGGTCGCCGAGCGCGTCCCCGAGCGTCCCGAGCATCTGCTCGCGCTCGCGCTCGTGCACGCCGGCGAAGAGCGTCCGCCGGGGCGTCGGCTCGAGCTGCCCGGTGGCCAGGTAGGCCTCGTAGCGGGCGCGGGCCGCCTGCACGCGCTCGGCGAGCACGCGGAGCGGCGCCGGCAGCTCGTCGGGCGCGAGTGCCCCGATGCGCGCGTCGCTCCCGGCCTGGGCCGCGATGGTGGCGCGGAGGTGGGCCGCGTCGTCGTGGAGCGCGTCGAAGGCGTACCACCACTCGCTCGCGCTGCCGTCGGTCGCCTCGAGCACCTCGCCGAGCGCCGGGTCGTCGATGTGGCCGATCCAGCCGAGGAGCGCCGCCGCCGGAGCCGAGCTCGCGCTGCTCCCGCCGAAGGTCGCGGCGAAGTCGTGGAAGATCGCGAGGTCCGCGAGCCGCTGGGAGAGCGCGCCCATGGCGTCGCCGAGGAGGAAGGTCAGGACGGCGCCCCGGGCGAGGTGCGCGTCCTCGACCGGCGTGGCGCCGCCGACCTCCACGCCGTCGACGACGACGGGCGCGAGCTCCGCGCGGGGCGTCGCGAGGGCGGTGACGATGCGGCGGTCCATCTCCAGGCCGCGCTCGGTCGCCTCGCCGAGGGCCACGCCGAGATCGGGCGCGTCGCCGAGCTCCGCGAGCACCTGGCCGTTTTGCTGGGCGGCCTCCCAGAAGCGGCCGAGCATCTCGCTGCGGCTCGCCGCGAGGCCGGCCTCGTCCACGAGCCCGTCGGTCGAGAAGGCGCCGAGGGCGAAGGCCTCCGCCACCGCCGCGTCCCAGCGGTCGACGGCGTAGATCGCGCGGTCGAGCGGGCCGCCCTCACCGAAGCCACGGAGCGCCCGGGCCGTGAGCGTGGTCAGGGTCTGCGCGAAGCCCTCGCGGAGCGCGGGGCCGTCGCAGCGGTCCTCGTCGGGCGTGCCGACGAGGTCGTTGAAGCGCTCGAGGAGCGCGGCGCAGTCGAAGAGCTCGAGGGCGACCAGGTCGCCGGCGGCGTGCCCGGCGGCCAGCGCCTCGCAGCGGGCGAAGGTCGCGTGCGCCTCCTCGTCCAGCTCGCAGGCGCCCGGGAGTGGAGCGGGCGTCTGACAGGCGGGCGCGTACTCCGGGTCCGCGTAGAGGCCGCGGACGAAGGCGCGGGCCTCCGCGTCGAACGCGCCGCCGTGGAGCTCGTAGAGCAGGCGCATGCGGCGCGCGAGGTCGGGCAGGAGCGCCGGGTCGAAGGTGCCGGCGCCCGGGCCGCTCGTGCTCTCCGGCGCCGGGACGGGCGGCGGAGGGTTGGTGCCGGGCGGCGGGATCGTGATGACGCCGGGGCCGGTGTAGATGCCGCCGAGGATCGGGCCGGTGGACGTGCCGCCGCTGCCGCCGCCCGGGGACGCGGGCGCCTTCAGGGCGTCCCAGCGCTCGCGGAGGCAGGCGAGCTTCGCGCGCGCCTCGGCCGGCGTGCCGTGCGGGAGCTCGTCGCAGGTCGTGCAGACCGGCGGGGCCGCGCCGTCCATCACCGCGTGCTCGTCCTCCGCCCGGAGGCCCGTCGCGTCGAGGCCGGGCGAGGAGTAGATCCGCTCCGAGCGCTCGCCGCACGCGGGGTCCGCGAGGGTGCAGCTCGGATAGCGTCGCGCCTCCGCGCAGCCGCAGTGCTCGCTGTAGCCGGCGCGCGGCTCGATGGAATCGACGCGCACCTGGCAGCGCACCGTCGAGTCGCCGCTCAGGGAGCGGATCGAGCCCCGCACCCGCCAGCGGAGGTGGCTCGGGACGCCCCGGCGACGCTCGGCGACGCGCTGATCGACCCGCTCCTCGCAGCGTTCGCGGGGGTAGCGGGTGTCCCAGGAGCAGACGTTGCGGCAGAGCGGGCGCCCGCCGAAGCCGATGTCCTCGCAGACGTTCTCGCAGACGCGGCGGTTTCGGATCCGGAAGGTGAGGTCGTCGCGGTCCCGCGTGAAGCCGTGCTCCCAGCTCTCGCAGCGCGACCAGCGCGGGCAGTAGAGCGGCCCGCACTCGGGGACCCGGCGCGAGCAGGTGGCGTAGCGGCCGTACTCCCAGGGGCCGCCGCAGGTGGCCGTCGCGTCGCCCGGGCCGAGGTCCCCGGGGCCGCAGCTCGCGCCGGCGTCGCCCGCGAGGTCCTCCACCACGAGGGGCGCCGTCCGACCCTCCGGCGCGTCCGGCTCGGGAGGCGCCACGCCGCCCGTCTCGAGCCCACATCCGAGCGCGAGGCACGCGAGCAGCGCGCCCCAGCGAGGCCAAGTCCTTCTCTGCATCTCATCCTCCGAACGCAGGTCGCCCCCGACCGCTCCCGAAGCGGCCCCGTGGCGCCCTCCCCCACCTCTTCGACGGGCGGCGCTCCGATCTCACGGGGCAGACGAAAAAAGAGCGCGCGGAGCGGGAGCGAGAGCCGCCGGCTCGCGTCATCCTCGACGGCGGGGAGCCGAGGGCACGGGAGGCGTAGCGCTCGGGGGCGCCGCCCGACCGAAGGCCCGACGTCTCACCGGCAGGGGGAGAGGAGCGGCGATGGACGCGACGCGACGCAGGGAGATCGAATCGGAGAGCGGGGCATGAGGGCGGCGCGCATCCACCGCTACGGCGGCCCCGACGAGCTCGTCGTCGAGGAGGTGCCCGAGCCGCGCTGCGGGCCGGACGAGCTCCTCGTGGACGTGCACGCGAGCAGCGTGAACCCGGTCGACTTCAAGATCCGCTCGGGCGGCCAGCGCGCCGTCGTCTGGCTCTCGCTCCCGGCCGCGCTCGGCCTCGACGTCTCCGGCGTCGTGCGCGAGGTCGGCGCGAAGGTCCGCGGCTTCGCCGTCGGCGACGCCATCTGGTCCTCACCCAGCCACCGCCGCATGGGCACCTACGCCGAGCGGCTCGCCGTGCGCGCGAGCGAGGCGGCGCCGAAGCCCGCCGGCCTGACGCATGCCGAGGCCGCCTCCATGCCGCTGGTCGGCCTGACCGCCTGGGACGCGCTCGTCGGCGCGTGCGATCTGCGGCCCGGCGAGCGCGTGCTGATCCAGGCGGGCTCCGGCGGCGTGGGGAGCTTCGCGATCCAGCTCGCCAAGCACCTCGGCGCGAGCGAGATCCTGACGACCTGCAGCCCGCGCAACTTCGAGCTGGTGCGCTCCCTCGGCGCGGACCGGCCCGTCGACTACCGCACGGAGGACTTCGAGGAGGTCGCGGCGGGCGTCGACGTGATCCTCGAGAGCCTCGGCGGCGAGCACGTCCCGCGGGCGCTCCGGACGGTGCGGCGAGGCGGGCGGGTCGCGGCGATCACGGCGGGGCTCCCAGCGCGCACGGAGAAGCACGGTCCGGCGCTCGGCCTCGCGAGCATGGTCGGCGCGACGGCCTGGCGCATGGCCTGCTCGGCGCTGACGCGCGGCGTGAAGCTCCGCTTCGTGACGCGCACGCCGAGCGGCGCGAACCTCCGGAAGATCGGCGCGCTCGTCGACGCCGGCGCCCTCCGCCCGGTGATCGATCGGCGCTTCCCGCTGGACCGGATCGCCGAGGCGCACCGCTACGTGGAGACGGGCCGCGCACGCGGGAAGGTCGTGATCGACGTCCGCCCGGAGCCGCCCTGAGCGCCGACGCGAACGAGCGCGTGCAGCCCCGACGCCCACGAGCACGAGCACGAAGCACGAGCACGATTGCGTGTGTGAGGCCGGCGCGCGCACTGGCCCCCTCACCCCGACGCGCGGCTCAGACGACGGCTTGGATCTTCGCGATCAGCACGTCGAGGGCGACCCGGTTGTCGCCGCCCTCGGGGATGATCAGGTCGGCCCAGCGCTTCGAGGGCTCGACGAACTGCAGGTGCATGGGGCGCACGGTCTTGTAGTACTGGTCGCGCACCTGCTGGAAGGTCCGCCCCCGGTGCTCGATGTCCCGGCGGATCCGGCGGAAGGCGCGGATGTCCGCGTCCGTGTCGACGAAGATCTTGATGTCCATCAGGTCGCGGAGCGCCGGATCCGCGAGCACCAGGATGCCCTCGACGACGATGACGTTCCGCGGCTCCACCGGGCGCGTCTCGGGCAGGCGCCGGTGCGTCGTGAAGTCGTAGATGGGCACCTCGACCGCCTGCCCCTCGCGGAGCGTGCGCACGTGCTCGACGAGGAGCGTCGTCTCGAGGGCGCTCGGGTGGTCGAAGTTCAGGCCGCAGCGCTCGTCGTAGGAGAGCTCGGGCCGGTCGCGGTAGTAGCTGTCGTGCTCGATCCGGTCGACCTTGTCGGAGGGCAAGGCGTCCGTGATCTTGCGCGCGATCGTGGTCTTCCCGGAGCCGGTCCCGCCGGCGATCCCGATGACGAGCGTCATGATGCGAGGCGGGGTAGCACGCGCCAACGCGCGCCGGAAGCAAACGCGCACCGCGAGCGGGGCTCCCCCTCCTGGGCGAGCATCACGGTCGACTCGTCGGCCACGAACCGCTTGACCCGGAACGCCGCGATCACGGCGCCTCGCTCGGCGGACCGCGACCCAGCCTCAACCCGCCAGGCTGATCGGCACGCCCTTCGCCATCGACAGCAGCGCCGCTTCGTGCATGAGCAGCCACGCCATACGCAAGCTCTCCATTCGACCCCAGTCCTCGTCACCCTCGTGGAGCGGCTCGAGATCGTCGATCTTCTTCGCCACCGCATCGCCCAGCGCGCCTCCCTCGAGCGGGATGCCCAGCGTGGACGCCAGGGCGAGCAGCTCGTCACGGAGGCGATGCGACGAGCCGAGCAGCACGTTCACCTCCTGCCCCGCGATGCTCTCTCGATGCCGCGTCACCTGCGGCTCCTCGAAGGGCCGCGGGGCGTACACGAGGCGATACGGATTGACCGCGAGTAGGTGTGCGTGTGCCAGCGCGTCGCCGGCGAGCTCACCCAGCTCGCGCAGCGTGCCCGAGCCGACGTGATCGAGCCCGGTTCGCCCTTCGCAGACGTGAGGCCCCGTCACCGGGTCCAGCAACAGCGGCTGCCCGAGCTCCTCGAGCCGCTCGTTCACCGCGGCCACGAGCGACCTGGCCGCCGCCTGCGCATCCGGCACGTAGGACTCCTGCACGCTGAGAAAGACACCAGTGCTCATGATTCACCTCGGGGAAGCGACACCCCCCGGCGTACGAGCGGCTCGAACGGAGGCTGACGATGCCTTCGCCGGCGAGCGCCGCGCGGGGATGGAGCGAGTCGCTCGCGTCAGCCGGCGCGGGGCGCGGCGCGGCTGGCGCGGGCCTCGTCGGCCTCGGGCTCCCCTTCGCCCTCGTCGCTTCCCTCGCCGTCCTCGCCCTCTTCCTCGTCGTCGGCGCGGAAGCGCTCGGGCACGGCGAGCAGGCGCTCGTTGCCGTCGGTGACCTCTTCCTCCGTGAGCTGGTAGCCGTTGACGTTCCGCGCCCACTCCTGCCGGAGCGTCGTCTCGGTCAGCAGCATCGTCCGCTGGTCGTACCAGCGCACCTTCACGAAGCTCGTCGCCTGCGAGCGATCCTCGTCGTTCACCTGCACGTGCACGATCTCCGAGTCGGCGATCTCGAAGGCCTCGTGCCAGTCCGCATGCGTCAGGCGGAACTGGTCCCGGTAGGGCGGCGCGACGCGCTGGGCCGCCAGGTCGATGCGGTTCCAGCGGACCTCGTCGTTGTAGCCGACGACCGAGTCGCGGAGGCGCTCCTCCGCGCTGATGTTGTTGAAGACGCAGCCCGCGAGGAGCACGAGGAGCAGAGACGACGCGCGCATGGCCCGACCCTACGCGCGGCCGATCGAGGCACCAAGAAAGCGGCGAGCGCGACCCGGCCGGGGCGGACGCTCAGTCGCGCGGGCCGGGCGGGTCGAGGTCGTCCGGACGCTCGAGGCCGACGACGCGGTAGTGGCCCGGGCCGAGCTGGTAGAGGTGCACGCGCGCCGGCGGCGAGTCGTCCTCCGCGCCGTACTGCCCGGCGAGGTCCACGATCCAGTAGGCCGGCTCGTCCGGCGTCGCCTCCTCCGCGCTCGGCAGCCCCACGCAGACGTGCGCCGGCGGCCGCCGCGCGAGCGCCCCGACCTCCACCTCCTCGAGCGCGCTCCCGCCGACGTGCCGCCAGGCCCGCGCCCAGTAGGGCCGGTCGCTCCAGTCCCAGATCTCCGTCGCGATCGCCAGGTCGCGCATGCACAGCCGCGCGTCCTCGCCGCGCGTCTCGAGGCGCGGCCAGGTCAGGGGCGAGAGGCCCCGCAGCCAGCGCTTCAGGATGCGCTCGCGCCGCCCGACGAGGATCCGCTTCAGCTCGGCCCGCGTGACGTCCGCGTTCACCGCGGCCTCGTCGACGATCGCCTCCACCTGCTCCGGCGTGATGTTCGCGATGATCCGCGCCATCCAGGCGTTGTCCCGCTCGCTCGCGCGCAGGAAGGCCGGGTTCGGATAGCCCGGGCGCCAGCCATCGGGCTCGAAGCGGAACACGTCGAAGTAGCCGAGCACCTCGCCCGTCGGCCCGAGCCGCGCCTCGTTCCACGGCCGCGGGATCGCGCCGAAGGTCACGAAGTCGATGAGCAGGTAGCGGAGGTCGAAGTAGCTCGCGTGGCCGAGACGGCGGCTGATGCCGTCCCAGCTCCACTGGCTCCCGAAGCTGTCGCCGAAGTCGATGTAGTTGTGGCGCACGTGGCCCCGCCCGTCGTCGCCGGCGATCCACATGGCGAGCGTGTTCTGCTCGCGCGTGTCGAAGTGGTTGATCCACGAGGCGAGCACGTAGCCGCCGCGCAGCTCGCGCCGCTCCTGGTGCGGGATGACGTCGTTCGGGTCGTCGTCGCGCGTGCCCTCGTAGCGCCAGGGGCCGAGCGGCCGGCCCGGGAGGAAGGCGCTCGAGGCGGCGCGGAGGCGGCCGTCCGGGTGGCGCGAGGCCCGCTCCCAGATCGGCGCGAGCACCTCCCAGGTCATCGGCACCTCCTCGCCGTCCTTCTCGACGGTGGCGCCCTCGTCGATGCGGAGGATCTCCCGGTCGAAGAAGACGACGCGGTTGCAGGCCGTGTAGAAGCCGGCCGCGTGGTAGAGGCGCGAGCCCATCACGTCGGCGGCGGTGGCGCGCTCGGGCTGGGAGAGGCTGTCGAACTTGAGGAGGAACTTCCGCCCCTCGGCGTCCTCCATGATGAAGCCCGGGTTGGCGCCGTTCGGCTTGGCGCTGGTGATCGTCCAGGGGCCGGCCGGGTCGAGGGGGGCCTCGGTGCAGGGACCGTCGAGGACCTCCTCCATCGGCAGCACGCGGCGGCTCGCCCGGTTCACGTACCAGCTCGAGTCGGGCACCTCGTCCATGGCGTTGACGTTCACCGCCTCGCCGGCCGGGTCGACGGCGAAGAAGCGCGCCATGGGGCGGAAGAGCATCTGGTCGGCGCCGTCCCAGGCGAAGGGGCTGAAGTACTCCTCGGGCATGGGCTCGAAGGCGCGGAAATCCTCCTCGTCGACCCACATGGGCTCGGCGAGGGGGAAGCGGCGGATCGAGCCCCCGCAGCTGGCGAGGAGCGCCGCGAGGAGGAGCGCGGCGGCGGGGCGGAAGGGGGAGCGATCAGAACTCACGGACACCTCCGAAGAGGACGCGCACGGACTCGAGCTCGGCGCCGTCCTCGAAGGTCTCCGTGCCGAAGCCCACGAGGAACTCGAAGAAGTGGTCGCGCTGGTTCACGGCGGCGAGGCCGATGCCGGCGCTGAGGCGCATGTTGGGGAGGGAGAAGCCGTCCCAGCGGCCGTCGTAGACGTTGCCGACGGCGACGTGGAGCGTGGCGTCGAGCCAGACCCAGACGGGCCAGTGGTAGTCGACGAGGACGCTGAACTCGCTCTCGCCGCGGAGGTAGCCGCCGAGGAAGCCGCGGAGCGGGCCGTTGCCGCTGAGCTGGGGGAGCTCGGTGAAGGGCACCTCGCCGGCCAGGGCCTCGACGGCGCTCGCGCTGATCTGGACGCCGACGACGTGCTGGTTGCCGCTGACGTCGGCGTAGGCGGCGAGGGAGCCGCCCCAGCGGACCCAGAGCTGCTGCGCGGGGCCGTCGCGGAGGTCGAAGGCGAGCTCGTACATGGCCGTGCCCTTGATGCCCGTGCCGGGGGCCGGGCGCGAGGGGCGCGAGTCGAGGGTGAAGCGGGCGCGCTGGACGAAGATGGAGTAGCCGTCCTCGTAGCCCGGCGGGAGCTCGGAGAAGAGGCCCTGGTCGAGGGCCTCGGGGATGGTGAGGCGGTCGTCGTCGTCGGTGATGTCGTCGCCGAAGCGGCGGTAGCGGTAGCCGGCGCCGAGCTCGAGCTGGGTCTGGCGCCAGAAGCGGCCGCGGAGCTCGACGTTGGCGCGGTAGCCGACCCAGTTGAAGCGCGCGCGCTCGTCCTGGGCCTCGGAGCCGAGGCCGTGGAAGGGGCCGTCGGGGCGCTTCGTGGCGCCGCCGCCGACCTGGAGCTCCCACTCGTTCGGGAGGGCGTAGCGGTAGGCGAGGGAGCCCGTGACCCAGTCGATGCCGCCGAAGGAGGCGCCGGCGCGGAGCGCGTGGTTCTCGGCGAGGAAGTCGTTCCAGCGGAAGTAGATGCCGATGTTCGGGCGGATGCCGAGGTCGAAGCTGAAGCTCGGCGCGAGGGCGATGTTGTCGTCCGGGCCGAAGGTGAAGAACTGCACGACCTTGTCGGCGATCTCGTACTCCTCGACGTTCGTGACGAGCCAGGCGAGGGGGCGGCGGACGAGGTACTCGGTGACGAAGTAGACCGGGTAGAAGACGATGCGCGGGATCCAGAGGAGCACGTCGCCGGCGGTCGGGGGGGCGTCCTCGCGGCCGTCGTAGTTCGGGAGCGCGCGGCGCGGGAGGTCGGGGGCGTTCGGCGGGAGGGCCTCGGCGTCGTCCTCCTCGGCGGCTTCCGCTTGGGCCTCTGCTTGGGCTCGGGCCTCCGCTTCGGCCTCGGCCTCGGCCTCGATCTCCGGCTCGATGAGCGTCTGCGTCTCCCGCGCGCCGGGCTGGGCGGCGGCGAGGGAGGTGGCCGCGAGGGCGGCGAAGGCGGCGAGCGCCGCGGCCGGGAGCGCGCGCATGGGCGGGGAGGCTACCACTGCGCGGAGCGGGCGCGAGGCGATGGCCCGGGCCCGGCGCGCGAGGGCGGCTCACGCTTCGGCGGCAGGTCGGCTTCGCCCGTGGAGCGCATCGGCGCTGGGCGGAGCATGGAGCGCGACGGGTCCGGAGGAGCCGTCCGCGAGCCGAGGCCTGGGGCTCAGACGCCGGGGCGGAAGCCGTAGTTGGCGGCGGCGGGGAGGACCCAGCCGGCGAGGAAGCCGAGGATCGCGCCGACGATCACGTCGGAGAGGTGGTGGCGACCGGCGACGACGCGGAGGAGCGAGGTGAGCGTCGCCGTGCCGAGGGAGACGGCGCAGGTGGCGGCGTCGAGGGAGCGGCTGCCGTAGAGGGGCAGGTGGAGGTGGGCGGCGCAGGTGAGGCCAGCGGCGGCGAAGGCGAAGGCCGCGTGGCCGCTCGGGAAGCTGCGGTTGCTGTCGGAGCGCTCGCAGCGCGGGTCCGGGGGGAGGCGGCCGGCGTCGCAGTCGCCGGGGCGTTGGCGGCGGAAGCCGTACTTGAGGGCCGCGAGGGCGGCGCCGAGCACGGTGAAGGAGCGGAAGTTCACGCGGGCGAGCTCGCGGGCGACGGGGGGCGCGTCGACGAAGGCGACGATCGGGTCGACGAAGACCGGGAGCGAGAGGGTGAAGAGGCCGAGGATGTCGCTGGCGAGGGCGGCGCGGCGGCGGCGCGGGGGGTCGTCGAGGGTGAGGGCCTCGCCGCTGCCGCGGTCGAAGGGGCCGATGGTGCGCCACCAGGGCTCGTCGGTGGAGATGGCGAGGGAGATGGTGAGGGCGGCGGCGGTGGAGGCGCCGATGGCGGTCCAGTCGGCGACGAGGGAGGAGTCCCACTCGTCCTCCCAGACGAGGCGCTGGGCGTGGGCCGGGCGCGCGGGGGCGAGGGCGGCGGCGAGGACGAGCAGGGGGAGGAGGGCCCGCATCGGGGGGCACCATAGCGAATGGTGGGGGGTGCGGGGGGAGTGGGGGAGCCGGGAAGCGGGGGAGCCGGGAAGCGGGGGAG
>PABA01000109.1 GCA_002699025.1 Sandaracinus sp.
CGAGCGCCAGCACGGACCGCGGACGGCGGACCGCGGAACGCTTCGCGACCGCAGGGAGCGAACACGGACGGCGGACAGCTTCGCGACCGCAGGGAGCGAGCTCAGTTGCCGAGGTTGCGGAGGAGGCGGACCGCGTCCTCGAGGGCCTGGGCCGCCTCCGGATCGGCCTGGCCGCCGCCCTGGGCCGGGCTCCCGGGCGGCGCCGTCGGTGGGGGCGGGAGGTTGCCGCCACCGTTCAGCCCCTGACCGAGCCCCTGCATGAGCTGCTCGAGCATGCCGCCGAGCCCCTGCACGGCGTCGGCGCCCATCCACTGGCCCATGAGCGCGCTCATGTCCGGCCGGCCGAGGTCCTCGTCCCCGTGCGTCTCCTCGAGCCAGCGCCGCTCGAGGCGCCGCACGGCCGCACGCTGGTCCCCCCGCGCGAGCCGATCGAAGAGCGCCCGCGACGGCGCCGTGCGGAAGCGGTGCTGCTCGACGTAGTCGTTCATGCCCGCGAAGAAGCGCCGGTCGCCGACCTCCTCGCGCACGGCGTCGTAGACGAACGCGCCCTTACCGTAGACCAGCCCGGCGTAGGCCATCTCGTTGGCGAAGGCGGCCACGGGCCGGTCGACGCGCCCGTCCGTGATGCCCTGCATGCGCATGAAGTGGTAGTTCGCGGCGACCTGCCGCGCGGCCTCCTGCTCGGCCCGCTCGTTCCCGTAGCGATCGCGCATGTACTGGATGGCGCTGAACTGGGCGAGGGACTCGTCGACGAAGGGGTGCTGGCGCGCGTCGCTCCCGACCAGGCCATGCCACCACTGGTGCGCGACCTCGTGCGCCACCACGAACTCGAGCATGGACGAGCGCATGTTCCCCGTGCCCGCGCCGCGCATCAGCCCCGCGAGCACCCCCATGCCCGAGCCGCCGCCGCTCCCGTAGAACATCTGCGCGATCGTCACGAGCCCGCTGAACTCGACGCCGCCCGCGCCGCCGACCAGGGGCGCCTGCACCAGATCGAGGTCCGCGTAGGGGTAGCGCCCGAAGCGCCGCTCGAAGACCTCGAGGGCGCCGACCGCGTAGGCGAGCACGGCCTCCCCGTCGGCCTGGTCCCGCGGCTGGTACCAGCTCCGCACGGTGACGCCGTTCACCTCGCGCGTCACCGCGCGGAAGGTGGGGCTGACGACGATGGCGAAGTTGCGCGCGAGCGGGAGCGTCCCGACGACCTCGTGGTGGCCCGGGTCCTCGTCGCCCTGCCCGAGGTGGGTCTGCTCGCGGACCACGGCGCCGCTCATGGCCACCCGCGAGCCCCGGGCGCAGCGGAGCCGCGCCTTGAAGTGCGCGAGCCCGCCGCCGCCGAGGTCGCCCATGGTGCTGTCGTCCGTGCGCACCCACGCGCCGTCCCGGCGCTCGGCGACCTGCGCGTAGAAGTTGCCGAGCGAGGCCGTGCCGCCGCTCTGCGCGAGCAGGCCGTACTCGCCGTGCATCGCGCCGCCGGCACCCATGCGCTGGGCGCCCTCCATGGCCTGGGCGAGCATGCCCGTCCGCGCCGGATCGATGGCCTGGAGCTCGCCGCCGAGCTCGAGGCGCATGCGCAGATGGGCGCCGGCCGCGAGGGGCTCGGCGAGGCGGAAGGTGATCGCCGAGCGCCCGTCGAAGTCGACGCGGCAGGCGGCGCCGAGGCACTCGCTCCCGCGGAGCTCCACGCGGGGCTGCTCGCCGACGGCGTTCGCGTAGATGCGGAGCACGACCTCGTCGAGGGGCCCGCCGGTGGTGTTCGTGTACCAGACGGTCTCCGTCATCTCGAACTCGGACTGATCGTCCGCGAGCCCGATGTCCATCTCGTAGAAGGGGAGCGCGTCGAGGCCGCCGTGGGCCTGGCCGTAGGCGACGGCGCGGCGGCGGTCCGGCGGGCGGAGGGCGTCGAGGAGCGCCTGCGGGTCGTACCACTGGGCCTGGGCGTCGGCCTCGTCGTCACACGCGCCGACGGGGAGCGTGGCGAGCGCGGCGAGGCCGAGGAGGAGCGCGCGGCGGAGCATCGCCCGCAGGGTACGGCGCCTCGGGCGCCCTGTCCGCCCGGGGCCCGGCGGACGAGCCATCGACGAGGGCCGGACGAGGGTCGCACGAGGGCCGCACGGGGGCCGGACGAGCGCGTCAGTCGAGCTGGGGCCAGTCGCCCGTGGCCCCCTCGAGGACGCTCATCTCCCGCGGCTCGAAGGCCTGCCAGGCCGAGCATCCCCCCTCGTGGAAGGGCGCGCGGGGCCGGGCGCAGACCCGCGGCCGGAGCTCGTGCGGGCCGCCGCTCTCGTCGATGCGCGGCCGGGCGCGCGCGAGGAAGGCCTCGCCGAGGGGCGCGCTCTGCCCGTCCGCGCCGAGCCGGAGGATCGCCGTCGCGCGGCGGTAGCGCCCGTTGCCGTTGCCATAGTCGCCGAGGAAGACGACGACCGCGTCGCCCTCGCCGTCGCGGGCGGCGAGCCAGCCGTCCGGGCCGAGCTCCTGGGCGGAGACCTCGAGGCCGCGGGCGAGGGGCGTCGTCCCGAAGAAGAGCGCGTCCACCCCGAAGCGCAGCGCGTAGCGCCGGGTGACGCGGACGCCGCCTTCTCTCACCCCGGCCGTGATCTCGACGTGGGCCTCGTCCATGCGCCCGGGTTCGAAGAGCGCCAGCGAGAAGCCGAAGCCCGTCGACGACTCCTCCGTGATCGTGCCCCAGCCCTGGGCTCGCGGCGCCCGGATCGACTCGATCGCGGCGAGGCCGGCGAAGCGCACGCTGCCCTCGAGCGCGGCGGCCGGCGCCTCGGCCGCGTCGAGGTCGGGCGCGTCGACGAGGGGGAGCTCGCGGGGACCCTCCGGCTCGACGCCGCGCAGGGCGAAGGGCACGCGCCGGTAGGCGAGCGCGCGGCGCCCGATCTGCTCCGGGAAGACGACCCAGCCGTCCTGTGGCGTCTCGTCGAGAAGCGCACTCCATCCGGCCCGGTCGAGTCCCCCCACGCGGCCCTCCTCGCCCCAGACCTCACCACTCCGAAGCTCGCGCCCGCCCCAGTCGACCGGGCCGGCCACCCTGCGTCCGCCGCCGCGCGTCTCGAGGATCACCTCCGTCGACTCCTCGAAGAGCTGCGGGAGCTCGGCCGAGGGGTAGCCCAGGAGGGCGAGGAGCGGGCCCGTGCGCGTCGTGAAGAAGAGATCCACGCGCGACGAGCGCGGGACCCGCAGGCGGACCCGCCCGGCGTCATCGGCGATGGCGCGCTCCTCGTCCCCTTCGGCGGTCAAGAGCTCCACCTCGGCACCGGGGAGCGGCGCCCCCGCGAAGTCCGCGAGCGTGAGCTCCAGCTCCGTGAAGGGCGGCTCCATCGGCGCGTCGGGCGACCCTCCATCCGGGCGGCTCCCGGGCGCGTCGAGGGGTGCCCCGCCGTCGGGCGGAGCGACGGCCGCATCGCGCTCCCCCTCGGCCCCCTCCCCGGAGCCGTAGCAGGCGATCAACAAGGCCAACCAAGGAGCGACCCGACGCATGATCGGCACGCTAGCAGCGCCTCCCCGTGAACGCCGCTCCTCGACCGTCGCTCCGCGGCCCCTCTCTCTGGAGCGCGTGGGCGCGCGAGCCCGCGCGCTCTCGCGAGCCCGACCCCCGCGTCTCCCAACGCGACCCGGGTACGTCGTTCTGCGCCTCGGGAGCCCGCGCCGCGCGCGGCCGACGCGCTCAGCTCCAGGCGAGGGCGTCGTTCAGGCGGGCCGCGCGCTCCTCGAGGGAGGGGGCGACCTCGCCGTCCACGGCCGCCTCGAAGGCGTCGGCCAGCGCCGCGGCCGTCTCGAAGCGATCGCCGGGGGCCTTCGCCAGCGCGACGCGCAGCACCGCGTCCACGCTCTCCGGCACGTCCACGACCTCGCTCGGCGCCGGCGGCAGCTCGCCGACCACCGCGCTCACCAGCCGCGGCACGTCCTTGCCCGTGAAGGCCGGCCGCCCGGTCAGGGCGCGGTAGGCGATCACCCCGAGCGCGTACACGTCCACGCGGTGATCGATGCGGGCGGACCCGCGCGCCTGCTCGGGCGCCATGTAGGCGGGCGTCCCGACGAGGTGCCCGGCCGTGAGCGTCCCCGGCTCGCCCGCCAGCCGCGAGACGCCGAAGTCGAGGATCTTCCAGCGGGCCCCCTCGCCCCCCTCGGCGCGGAAGAGGTTCTGCGGCTTCAGGTCCCGGTGGACGATGCGCTTGCCCCGCGCGACCTCGAGCCCGGCCGCCACGTCGCGCACCAGGTCCACCACCTGCGCCGGCTTCAAGCGCCGCCGCTCGCGCAGGTACCAGGCGAGGTCGTGCCCGACGAGGAGCTCCATGGCCAGGTAGGGCAGCGGCGCCTCCACGCCGCCGATCTCGAGCACGCGCACCACGTGCGGCGACTCGAGGGACGCGACCAGCCGCGCCTCGCGCTCGAAGCGCTCGAGCGGGTCCGCCTCGGCGTGGAGCGCGCCGCGCTGGAGGAGCTTCACGGCCGCCGGCTCGCCCGTCTCGACGTGCGTCGCCGCGTAGATCTCGCCCATGCCGCCCCGCCCGATCACCACGCCGAGCTCGAAGGCGCCGAGGCGCTGCTCGGTGAAGCGCCCGGGCTCGCCGATGCCCGCCGCCCGCTCGAGCTCGGCCCGCGCCTCGCGCAGCAAGGCCTCCCGCGCGGCCACCTGCCGCACGGCGCCCTCGAGCGCGCGCACGGTCTCGCGCGTCCGCCGCGCCGAGGCCCGCCCGACCAGGAAGGCGATGGCGTAGACGAGCTGCACGGCGGCCTGGGCGACGATGCGCGTCTCCATGGCGAGCTGATGGCCGGCCACGAGCCCCCGATCGGGCACCACCTCGAGGCTGACGAGCATGCCGAGCAGCCCCTGCCCGAGCGCCGCCGTCGCGTAGACGCCGAGGGCGAAGCGGAAGGGGGCGCCGAGGCTGTAGGTGTAGATGGCGAGCGCCACCACGCTCGGGAAGGGCGAGAAGACGCCGAAGTAGTAGGCCATGAAGGCCGACGCGCCGCTGAGCACGAGGGCGACCCAGCCCATCTGGTCCTGCGCGTAGGTGGCCGCCTGGCGGCTCGTCCACCAGACGCGCGCGAAGCCGACCCAGAGGATGGCGAGGCCGACCATGCCCCAGCGGGTGGCGATCGGGTCGCCCGGGAGGAAGGCCAGGCAGAGCGCGCCGGCGACGCAGACGACGAGCATGCCCGCGGAGAAGACGTGGATGCGGTCGACGTCGTCCTGGTGGAGGAACTCGCGCGAGCTCTGGACCAGGCTGCCGGCCGTGCCGCGCGTGGAGGCGGCCGTCGCGCCGAGGGAGGGGCCGGTCGGCGCGTCGAGATCGGCCACCCGGGACACCGGGGCCACCGGGCGCTCCTTCTCGCGCTCGCCGGAGCGGGTCACGCCCTCCGGGTCGCTCCCCGGGCCCTCGGCCGGCGGCTGGCTGAGCCGCGAGGGGCGCGCGACGAGCGTCACCGCCTCGGCGTCGTCCCCCGCGGACCCCGCCGACGCCTCGTCCCCCTCGCCCCCCGATGCCGGCGGCGCTGACTCCGGCTCGCTCATGCCTCTCCACAGCCTACAACCGTTCACGGGCCGGACACATTCGGGAAACGCCCGAGGGAGCCCGAGAGACGCCCGAGGGACGCCCGAGGGAATGGCGGCGGACCGCGGGGGCGTCCCCGGGTAGGATCCCTCCTCCATGAGCGCCGTCTCGGTCTTCCTGCTCTGCATCGCGGCGATCTTCCTGATCGGCATCGTCGGCGAGCTCGTCTTCGCGCGGACGGGGATCCCGGACGTGGTCTGGCTGATCGTCGTCGGCATCGTGCTCGGCCCGGTCGCGGGGCTCGTCTCGAAGGCCAGCCTGATGGACGCGGCGCCCTACTTCGGCGCGCTCACGCTGGTGGTCGTGCTCTTCGACGGGGGCAGCGAGCTGAAGCTCCGCGAGCTCTCCCAGGCGGCCGGGCGGGGGACCCTGCTCGCGGTCGTCGGCTTCCTCCTGGCCATCCTCTTCGTCGCGCCGGTGGCCATGCTCGCGGTCTGGCTCGAGGTGCTGCCGGAGAGCTGGACCTGGATGCACGCCGTGATGCTCGGGACGATCCTCGGTGGCTCGAGCTCCGTCGTGATCATGCCGGCGCTCCGGAAGGCCGGCCTCGCGCCCCGCATCGCGAACCTCGTGAACCTCGAGTCGGCGCTGACGGATGTGCTGAGCGTCGTGACGACCGGCGCCGTGATCCAGATCCTCTCGCACCGGGTCAGCGGCGGCGCGGGCACGGCGGCCTTCACGCTCCTCAAGAGCTTCGGCATCGGCGTCGGGCTCGGCCTCGTCGCCGGGCTGCTCTCGATCCTCGTGCTGCGGAAGCTCCGGCGGAGCGCCTACGCCTACCCGCTCACGCTCGGCGCGCTCCTCTTCCTCTACGTGCTCGTCGACGAGCTCGGCGGGAGCGCGGCGCTGGCGATCCTCGCGGCGGCGGTGATGGTCGGCAACGCGCCGGCGCTCTCGAAGGCCATCGGCCTCGCGAAGACGGCGCGGCTCAGCCACAACGTCAAGGGCGTCCACGGCGAGATCACCTTCATCATCAAGAGCTTCTTCTTCTGCTTCATCGGCGCCATGCTCGGGCCGCCCTGGGGCGGGCTCCTCTTCGGCGTGGTGGTCGGGCTCGTGCTCTACGCGGCGCGCGTCCCGAACGTGCTCCTCTGCACCTGGAAGAGCGGCCTCTCGACGCCCTCGCGGGGGCTGGTGAGCGTGCTCTTCCCGCGCGGCATGGCGGCGGGCGTGCTGGCGATGATGCCGCACCAGGCGGGCATCCCGGGGACGCGGGAGCTGCCCGTGGTGGTCTTCTCGGCGGTCTTCACGACCATCCTGCTCTTCGCCGTCGGCTTCCCGCTCCTGAAGAAGCGCCTCCCGGCGAGCGATCTGGTGCCGCCGGGCGAGCTGGACGCGGCGCTGAGCGGCGTCCCGGCCGACGCCTCGATGACCGCCGACGCCTCGATGACGGCGGACGCCACGGCCTCGCCCCTCGCCGCCCTGGCCGGCCAGCCCGCCGACGCGACCGAGGTCGACCCGGGCGCCGCCCCCGCCGCCGAGACGTCGATCCCGCTGGTGCACCCGAAGGAGTGAGGCGCGGGCTCGCGCCCTTCGGTCGGGTGCGGGCCGCCCTCCGCTCTCCGCCTTCCGTACGGGGGCGCTCGACGAGACCGGCCCACGCCGCGTTCGCGGAGGCGCCGGGTGCTGGAGCGGCGGGAGAGCCGCTCGCCACGCCGAGCGGGCCGCGCCGTCCACGAGCCCGAGCACGTCGTGCAGCGAACAGAATCGCGCGGACGCCACGGCCCGCCCCCTCCGCGAACGCGGCATCGGCCGTGGACGCGGGCGACAGCCCGGACGGCGGATCGCGGAGGCCCCCCGACCGAAGGGAGGGGTCGAGCCCGGCGAACCGGGAACCCGTCACCGGCCCGGTGATAGGCTCCGCGCCATGACCGACGAGCGGGTACTCACCGATTTCGCGGACGGCGTCGCCCACGTGCGGCTCAACCGACCGGACAAGCGCAACGGGCTCGACCTCGCGATGTTCGAGGGGCTGGTCGCCGCCGGCGAGGCGCTGCGCACGCGGAGCGACGTCCGGGCCGTGGTGCTGAGCGGCGAGGGCAAGGCCTTCTGCGCCGGCCTCGACTTCAAGGCCTTCATGGCCGCGCCGCAGGTGAAGGAGAAGCTCCTCGAGCGCCCGGCCGACCGCCCCGCGAACCTGGCGCAGGCGGTGGGCTGGATCTGGCGCGAGGTGCCCGTGCCGGTGATCGCCGCCATCCACGGCCCCTGCTTCGGCGGCGGGCTGCAGATCGCCCTCGGCGCGGACCTCCGCTACGCGACGCCGGACGCTCAGCTCAGCGTGATGGAGATCCGCTACGGGCTCGTGCCGGACATGGGCGCGAGCAAGACGCTCCTCGATCTCGTGCCCCTCGACGTGGCCAAGGAGCTCACCTTCACCGGGCGCGTCCTGAGCGGCGAGGAGGCGAAGGCGCTCGGCCTGGTGACGCGCGTCGAGGCGGACCCGCTCGCGGCCGCGCTCGAGACGGCGAAGACCATCGCCTCGAAGTCGCCGCACGCCATCCGCGCGGGCAAGGCGCTCTACGAGCAGGCCCCTTCGCTCGACGTGCGCGCCGCCTTCGAGCTCGAGACCGAGCTCCAGGTCGCGCTCCTCGGCAGCCCCAACCAGCTCGAGGCGGTGATGGCCTCGATGCAGAAGCGCGCGCCGCGCTTCGCCGACGTCGAGAGCGACGCGGCGGAGTGACGTGAGCGGCCGCGACGAGCGAGGCGACGGGAAGCGCGAGGGCGGCGCCGGGGACGGCACGCGCCGGCTGCGCGAGACCATCCGCGGGCTCCTCGGCTCGGTGGAGGAGTCGGCCCTCGACGGCGCCACCGACTGGGTCGACGCCTCGCTCCAGCGCTGGGGCGAGGCGACGGGCCTCCGGCGCTTCGGGCAGGTGCCGGGCCGCGACCAGCTCACCCGGGTCGGCGAGCCCGTGGAGCTCTCGGCGCCGGTCGGGGCGCTCCGGCGCGGGCGCGTCGACCACGTCCGCTTCCACGCGGGCGGGCGGACGCTCGGAGAGGCGCCGGTGGAGCGGGACGGCATCGCGCGGCTGATCTGGACGCCGGACGCGCGCGCGACGCTGGTGGTCGAGGCGACGCCGGTCGGCAAGAGCGGCCGCACCTTCGAGCGGCCGGCCTCGCGGCTGGTGCTGCAGGTCGTCGAGGACGAGCCCGTCGCCGCGGTGGACGTGCACGACGTGCTCGGGGCGAGCCCAGCCCGCGATCGGGAGCTCCGCGCGCTGGCCGAGCGGGGCTGGGCCGTCTGCTACTTCGACCTCGCCGTCGAGCAGCGGAGCGCCGAGGCGCACGAGGCCATCGCCGCCCGGGGCCTGCCGCCCGGGGCCGTGCTCAGCCACGCCGCCGACGAGATCGACTTCCCGACGCTCGGCGTGGACTTCCGGCGCGTCTTCGCGACCACGACCCTGCGCCGCGTGCGCGCCCGCGGGGCGGCCGTGGCGCTGGTCCTGAGCAGCGACGCGACGACCGTGGAGGGCTGCGCCGCCGAGGACGTCGCCGGCGCCGCGACGCTCCCGGACGAGGCGACGCTCGTCGAGCTCGAGGCGGGCGCCCGCGCGCCCGGCGGCGGCCGGCTCGCGGCGATGACCCGGGCGCCGCTCCGCGAGGGGCAGGCGCTCCACGTGGAGCTCGACAACCACGCGGCGCGCGAGGCGCTCTTCGCCGCCATCGACGAGGCGAAGGAGCGGGTCCACCTCCAGCTCTACATCGTCCAGCCGGCGCGCTTCACGGATCAGCTCGCCGTGCGCCTCATCCTCGCCGCCCGGCGCGGGGTGCGCGTGCGCCTGCTCGTGGACGCGCTCTACTCCGGCGAGCGCGTGCTCGGCCTGAGCAACCCGCTGGTCAACGGCCTCGGCCAGGAGCCCGGCATCGAGGTGCACGCCGGCGACCCGATCGAGTCCCCCGGCGACCTCGAGCCGCTGCGCCTGAAGAACCGGGATCACCGCAAGCTCGCCATCGTGGACGGCGCGCGCGCCTTCGTCTCCGGGCGGAACGCGGGCGACGAGTACTACACGGGCTTCGACGAGGTCGCCGTCTTCGACTTCACGCCGCACGAGCACATCCCCTGGCTCGACGCGCACGTGGAGCTGCGGGGGCCGCTGGTCGCCGACGTGGAGCGCTGCTTCCGGGGGGCGTGGACGCGGGCGGGGGGCGACGCCTTCGAGGTGGAGACGCCGGCGCCGGCCGGGGAGAGCGCGGCGCGGCTCGTCGTGCACCTCGGCGTGCAGGACGCGAACGGGCTGCTCGCCTACGAGGCGCTCTTCGACGGGGCCGAGGATCACATCTACGTGGTCAACGACTTCCCGGTGGTGGACACGCTCGCGTCGGCCGTGCGGCGGGCCGTGCACCGGGGCGTGCGGGTGCGCTTTCTGACCGGGAGCGGGCTGGCGCGGCGGGCGGACGGGAGCTTCTTCCCGGGGCCGCGGCATCGCGAGCTCTTCGAGTACCTGACGAAGCGGCGCCTCGAGCCGCTCATGGAAGCGGGCGTGGAGGCCTTCGAGTACGCGACGCCGCCGCTCGAGGAGGTGGTGGCGCGCGGGGGGATCGTGCGGCCCTACGTGCACGCGAAGCTGGTGACGGCGGACGGGCGGATCGCGAGCGTGGGCTCGGCGAACCTGGACGCGACGGCGAGCTACTGGGAGCGGGAGGCGAACGTGGTCATCGAGGACCCGGCGGTGGTCGGCGAGCTCGAGGGGCGGCTCGAGGCGATGATCGCGACGAGCCACCCGCTCGACCTCGGCAGCGAGGCCTGGGCGCGGGAGGCGACGAAGCGCGATCTGGTCGCGCGGCTCTGGCCGGAGGCCTTCTACAGCTGAGCGCGCCGCTCTCGCGGCGCGCTCAGGGAGATTCCCCGGGGGAATCTCCCGCGAGCAGCCTCGCGCATCCGTGGGGTACCGTTCGCGGATTCGCCCGGCGAATCCGCTTCAGGAGGCCGCGGGAGCGGCCTCCTGGCGGTAGACCGGGACCCAGCCGCTCTGGTCCTGGAAGAGGCGCACGCAGCGGATGGTCTTCGTCTCCGTGAGCTCGAAGCGGTGGTAGCGCTTCGCGGGGACGACGATCAGATCGCCCTCCTCGACCTTCACGCGCATCCAGCGATCGTCGCGGCTCCGGATGTCGAAGATGCCCTCGCCCTCGAGCACGAAGCGGACCTCGTCCTCCTCGTGCAGGTGCTCGTCGTCGAACTTCGCGCAGATGGCGTCGAGGTTCGGCGTCTCCGGGCGGAGCTCGACCTGGTCCTGGTGGATGTAGCCGCGCTCGTCCTTGAGCGTGTCCATGGTCGGCTGGTAGCCGGCCGGGTCGGTCGGGAGCTGGTCGTTGAGGATGCCCTCCGCGAGGAGCGTCTCGCGGGGGATCTCGGTGCCGTCGTCGATCCAGGTGGCCTTCATGACGTGGTCCTCCGCGCGATGGGGCGCGCGTTCGTTGAGCTCACTCGGCGGCCGCGGCGCGCTCGGGCGCGGCGGCCGGGTCGAGGCCGAGCTGCTTCATCTTCACGGCGGCCTCGAAGAGGTAGTCGTAGCACTCGGCCTGGGTCTTCGCCTCGGCCCAGCTGCGGCCCCAGACGTAGACGCCGTGGCGCTCCACGAGCACGGCCTGCGTCTTCGGGTGGGCCTCGATGGCGGCGGTGAGGCTCTCCGTGAGCTCGCACTCGCGCGCCGTGTTGCGGATGATCGGGACGCGCAGCTCGTCGTGGTACCCGTGGCCGCGGATGCCCTTCATCATCTCGAGGTGCGTCACGCGGAAGTCGCCCTCGAAGGCGAGGGTCGCGAGGAGCGCGTTCACCGAGTGGCTGTGGAGCACGGCGCCGGCCCCGCGGAGCCGGTAGGCGGCCAGGAAGAGGGGAGCGCACTCGCTGAGCTTGGCGCCCTCGGCGGGGGCCTTCAGGACCTCGCCCTCGAGGTCGAGCTCGAAGAGGTCCGCGGGCTGGATGCGCTCCTTCTGGACGCCGCTCGGCGCCATGACGATGCGGTCGCCGGCGCGGATGCTGATGCCGCCACCGGTGCCCGAGACCCAGCCCTGACCGTAGAAGAGCCGGCAGAGCTCGCAGATGCGCTCCCGGGCCTCGTCGGGCGTGATGTCGAAGGCGGTGCTCATGGAGGACTCCTCGGGGACGCCGCGCGTCGCCGTCTCTCGGGGGACGCCCCGCGTCCCATCTCTCGGGGGACGCCCCGCGCCCCATCTCTCGGGGGACGCCCCGCGTCCCATCTCTCGGGGGACGCCATGCGCCCCATCCATCGCAGTCCGCACTCTTAGCGCCGCCGTGTCCCACGGCAAGAGCCGAACGCATCCGCCCGCGCAGATGGCGGACGCGGAAAGCGGACGGCGGAAAGCGGACGGCGGAAAGCGGACGGCGGAAAGCGGACGGCGGAAAGCGGACGGCGGAAAGCGGACGGCGGAAAGCAGCGCAGCGGAGAGCAGCGCAGCGGAACCGCGCGTCAGCCGAGGCCGAGCGTGAGCTGCCGCGCCTCGCGCCCCTCGAGGACCATCGGCCTCTCCTGATGCGCCACCTCGAGCTGCACGTTCCGCCCCCGCAGCGCCGCGCCCGCCGCGCGCCGCGCCCGCCGCGGATCGTTCGTCTTCTTCGAGAGGTGCATCAGGACCACCCGGTCGAGCGGCGCCGCCTTCAGGGCCCCGAGGAACGTCGCGCACTGCGCGTTGGCCAGGTGCCCGCGCGGCCCGCCGATGCGCTCGCGGATGAACGCCGGGTACGGCGCCCAGGGGAGGAGCTCGCGGCAGTGGTTCGCCTCGAGCAGGAGCGTCCGGCAGTCGCGCAGGTGCCGCGCCAACGCCCGCGGCGTCTCCCCGAGATCGGTCACGAGCCCCACGCAGTCGGCCGCGTCCCGCAGCACCAGGGCCACCTGCGGCGCGTCGTGCGGCACCGGCTGCGCATGCACCTCGAGGGCCCCGATGCGCACCCGCCCGCCGCGCGCGTAGGGCCGGGTTCGCGTCTCTTCGGGGAGCGTCACCTGCCGCGCGGTCGCCGGCGTGAGGTAGACGGGCGCGTCGAAGGCCCGCGCCGCACGCCCGGCGTGGGCCACGTGGTCGCCGTGGTGGTGCGTGAGGACGATCGCGTCCACGCGCCCGAGCGCCTCGCCCGTCGCCTCCTCGTAGCGCCGCCGCACGCGCCGCACCGAGAGGCCCGCGTCGACGAGCACGCGGGTGCCGCCGCTCTCGAAGATCGTGGCGTTCCCTTCGCTCCCGCTCCCGACGACGACCGTCCGCACCGCCCCTGCATAGCACGGCCCGATCCCCGCCGAACGGTGCGCGCGTGTAGGTGCGTGTACGTGCATGGCGGTTGCCCGGCGCTTGCTATGCGCTCGCCATGAACGAAGACTCGCGCCCGTGACCGACGCGAAGGCCGAAGCGGGGAGCGAAGACGCCGCCCCGGGGTACGACTCGATCCTCCTCGTCTCCTTCGGGGGCCCGGAGAAGCGCGAGGACGTGATGCCCTTCCTCGAGAACGTCGTGCGCGGCAAGCGCGTGCCCAAGGAGCGCCTGCTCGAGGTCGCCGAGCACTACTACGGCTTCGACGGCAAGAGCCCGATCAACGATCAGAACCGCGCGCTCATCGCCGCGCTCCGCGCCGAGCTCGACGCGCACGACATCGACCTGCCGATCTACTGGGGCAACCGGAACTGGCACCCGATGCTCGGGGACACGCTCCGGGAGATGAAGGAGGCGGGTCATCACCGCGCCCTCGGCGTCTTCACGAGCGCCTTCAGCAGCTACTCGGGCTGCCGCCAGTACCGCGAGAACATCGAGGGGGCGCGCGAGGAGGTCGGCGAGGGCGCGCCGACCGTCGACAAGGTCCGCGTCTTCTACAACCACCCGCTCTTCATCGAGACCATGGTCGAGCGCACGAAGGAGGCGCTCGAGCAGCTGCCCGAGGGGCGACGCGAGACGGCGCGCATCGCCTTCACGGCGCACTCGATCCCCCAGCTGATGGCGGACCACTGCAAGTACGCCGAGCAGCTCGAGGAGGCGTGCCGGCTGGTCGCCGAGGAGGCCGGGCGGAGCGACTGGCAGCTCGTCTACCAGAGCCGCAGCGGCCCCCCGCAGGTGCCCTGGCTCGGGCCCGACGTGGTCGAGCACGCGGAGGCGCTGAACGTGATCGGCGTCGAGGAGCTGGTGGTCGTGCCCATCGGGTTCATCAGCGACCACATGGAGGTCATCTACGACCTCGACCACGAGCTGAAGGACGCCTGCGAGGAGATGGGGATGACGATGGTGCGGGCCGGCACGGCGGGGACGCACCCGAAGTTCGTCGCCATGCTGCGGGAGCTGATCGAGGAGCGCCTCGGGCGCACGGACCGGCGGCGTGCCGTGGGGCAGCACGGGCCGAGCCACGACGTCTGCCCGACGGACTGCTGCCTCTACCCCGTGCGCAAGCGCCGCCCGCCCTCGGAGGAGCGCAAGCTCGACGAGGTGACGGGCGAGCAGGCGAACGAAGAGCCGACCGCCCCGACCGAGTAGCCCTCCCGAAGCTCGCGCTCCCCGCTCGCGCTCGGAGCCCGCGCTCCGCGCCCCCGCTCGAGCCCGCCGTTCCGCCTCATCCCCGCTCGCGAAACACCAGCGCGTGCCGCAGCGGCCCCCGCGGCGCGACCTCCACCCCCGGCGCCACCGCCCCCGTCGACGGCCCCCCGTCCAGGTTCAACGCCTCCTCGCAGCCCTCGCCCGCGAGCCGCTCGGCGAGCTCCAGCAGCGTCGGCCCCTCCCCCTCCCCCGCCGGCGCCACGATCACCTCCAGCACGCGCCCTCCCTCTCGCACGCAGAGCGCCGTCCGCGCGGCGCGCCGGCCCGTCTCCGAGCGGATGTTCACCGCGCCGCCCACCACCAGGCGCGGCTTGGCCTGGATCGCGAACGCCGGACGCTCGGCCGGCGCCTCGAAGCGCTCCCCGTCGAAGAGCGCGGCGCGACCCCGGTCCACGACGAGCACGCCCCCGCCGAGCGCCCGGTCGTAGCCGCTCAGCCGCTCACCGCCGGCCACCACCCAGCCCTCCGGCTCCCCGCGCCGATCCCAGAAGCCGCCGTTGATCGCCAGCGCCGCGCCCTCCGGCAGAGCGAGCGGCCGCTCGAGGCCGAGGTCCAGCACCGCGATCTCCGTCCGCGCGAGCTCGAAGCGCCAGCGATGGAGCGCCGGGCGCGGCGCGGGCGAGGGAGCCTCCGCGGGCGCCGCCACGGAGGAGCGAGTCGCCGGAGCGTCCGCGGCCTCCTCCGCCTCGCGCGCGCAGCCGAGGCCGAGCGCGACGAGCAGGCAAAGCGTGCTACACCTCGCGGCCATCGCGGAGGGACGAACGCTCCGCGGAAAGCGAGAGATTCCGATGGGCCTCTGGTACGAAGAGACGTTCAAGGGCACGCGCCTCAGCCTCGAAGTCACGGACACCTTCTTCAGCGGGAAGAGCGAGTACCAGAAGGTGGAGATCTTCGAGACGCGCGAGTACGGCCGCGCCCTCGCCATCGACAGCGTCTTCATGACGAGCGAGGGCGACGAGTTCGTCTACCACGAGATGCTCACGCACCCCGCGCTGCTCACGGCGAAGGACCCGAAGCGCGTCCTCGTCATCGGTGGCGGCGACGGCGGCACCGTGCGCGAGGTGCTGCGCCACCCGGGCGTCGAGAAGTGCGTGATGATCGAGATCGACGAGCTCGTCGTGCGCGCCTGCCAGGAGCACCTGCCGACCATCGGCACGGCCTGGGACGACCCGCGCCTCGATCTCCGCTTCGCCGACGGCATCGACTACGTGAAGAACAGCGACGAGGAGCCCTACGACGTGATCCTCCTCGACGGCACCGATCCCATCGGCCCCGGTGAGGTGCTCTTCGGGATGGAGTTCTTCCGCGGCGTGAAGCGCATGCTGAAGCCGAACGGCATCATGGCGCTCCAGAGCGAGACGCCGATGCTGCTCCGCGACGTCTTCTTCGAGACGCAGTTCAAGCTCCGCGAGCTCTTCGGGAAGGTGCACCCCTACTTCGGCCCGGTGCCCCTCTACGCCTCGGGCATCTGGAGCTGGACCTGGTGCTCGGACACGCAGGACCACACGGCCGTCGACGAGGGGCGCGCGGCGCCGATCGTGGACGGCTGCAAGTACTACAACCTCGACATCCACCGCGGCGCCTTCGCCCTGCCGAACTACGTGCGCCGCGGCATCGCCGCCGGGCCGCAGGACAAGAAGGAAGGCTGAGGCTGAGGCTGAGCCGGGCCATGGGCCCGCTGGCAAGCCGAAGTGAGCGAGCACAGCGAGCGGAGACCGCTGCCGCGTGCCGGCGGCGCGTGGGCGTGACAACCTCCCTCCATGCCGCTCGACCGCGCCGCGCATCGCCGCCACGACGACGCCTGGCTGCGTGAGGCCCTCGACCGCCCCGAGACGCGCCTGGTGCCGGTCTGGCGGAGCCGCAACCTGGTGGCCGAGGGGCGCCCGCCGACGCCGCTCCGCCCGACCGTCGGCGAGCACCCGGCGCTCCTCGAGGCCGGCGGCGCGCCCGTCTTCCTCGGCCTCGACGGCGAGGTGCCCGTCTTCGCCGTGGACCTGAGCCCGGTGGAGGACCCCGGAGCGCTCGGCCTGCCGGGCGCCTTCCACGACCTCCGCCGCGCCGGCGCGTTCATGGACCCGGCCGACTTCGGCCCGCTCGCCTACGCCCGCGGCATCCTCCGCTGGCATCGCAAGAACCGTCACTGCCGCCTCTGCGGCGCGCGCACGGCGCAGGCCGACGCGGGCTTCGCGCGCATCTGCGAGGGCTGCGGCGACAAGGAGTTCCCGCGCACCGATCCGGCGGTGATGATCCTCGTCGTCCGCGGCGACCGCGTGCTCCTGGCGCGCCAGCCGCGCTTCCCGCCGGGCATGTACTCGGCCCTCGCCGGCTTCGTGGAGCCGGGCGAGAGCCTCGAGGACTGCGTGCGCCGGGAGACGCTCGAGGAGGTCGGCCTCGAGGTGGGCGAGCTCACCTACTTCCGCTCCCAGGGCTGGCCCTTCCCGCGCTCGCTGATGATCGGCTTCGAGGCGCGCGCGACGAGCGACGCCTTTCGCCTCGACGACCCGGAGATCGAGGAGGCGCGCTGGTTCTCCCGCGAGGAGCTCCGCGCGCCGAAGGGCTTCTTCTACCCGCCGCCCATGTCCCTCGCCCACCACCTCGTGCAGCGCTTCCTGCGCGGCGGGACCGACGCCGCGCCGTGAAGGCCGGCTCCATCGTCGGGGGGCGCTACCGGCTCGAGGCGCTCCTCGCCTCCGGCGGCATGGGCGCCGTTTGGCGCGCGGAGCACACCATGAGCGAGCGGCGCGTGGCGCTGAAGCTCGTGCGCGCGCTCGGCGGGCTCGACGAGGCGACCGTGCGGCGCTTCAAGCGCGAGGCGACGGCGCCCTCGGCCATCGGCCACCCGGGCATCGTGGAGGTGCTTGACGCGGGCGTGGAGCCGGAGGAGGGGCTGCTCTTCCTGGCGATGGAGCTCCTCGAGGGGGAGTCGCTCCGGGCGCGGCTGCGGCGGCCGGAGACGGGGCGGGGCGAGGCCCTCCGGCTCGTGCGCGCGCTCCTCGATCCGCTCGCGGCGGCGCATGCCGGCGGCTGGGTGCACCGCGACCTGAAGCCCGAGAACGTCTTCCTCGCCGAGACGCCACGGAGCGAGGCGGCGGGCGGGGGCTCGGGCGGGGACTCGGGCGGTGACTCGGGCGAGGGCCCGGGCGAGGTCGTGAAGCTCCTCGACTTCGGGCTCGTGCGGAGCGTGGGCGGGCCGAGCGCGACGCTCACCGGGAGCGCCATCGGCACGCCCGGCTACATGGCGCCCGAGCAGGCCATGAGCGCCAAGGCGGTGACGGCGCGGGCGGACGTCTGGGCGGTGGGCGCGCTGCTCTACGAGGCGCTCGCGGGGGCGCCGCCCTTCGAAGGGGAGACGCCGCACGCCCAGATCATGCGCGCATGCGCCGAGGCGCACGAGCCGCTCGTCGAGCGCGTCCCCGGTGTGCCGGCCGCGCTCTCGGCGCTCGTGGACCGCTGCCTCGCGAAGGTGCCCGACGACCGTCCGGCGGACGCGGCGGAGGTCGCGGCAGCGCTCGACCCGATCCTGGCGGAGCTCGGCGACGCGCTGGCGGGCCCGGCGCCCGGGCGGAGCACGCAGCCGACCCTCGACGACGACGAGGCGCCGACCGTGCGCGACGACGGGCCGCCCTCGTCGCGGCCGCCGTCACGGGCGCCCTCCCGGCGCAGCGTGCCCGCCGTGCCCGTGCCCGGGTCGCGCTGGCTCTACGCGGCCGGTGTCGTGCTGGCCCTCGGCGGCGGCGCGGCGGCGTGGGTCGGGCTCGGCGGCGGCGCATCGGAGCGAGCCACCCCCGAACGGCCGGCCGCGGTGGCGGCGGGGCCGATGACCTCGCGCGACGCGGCCGTCGACGCGCCGCTCGACCCGGCCGCGGAAGACGCCGCGGAGGACGGCGAGGGCGTCGCGCCCCTCGTGCGCCGCCGGGGCGAGGGCTGGTCCATCGCCGTGCCCGAGCGCTGGGAGGCCGGCGAGTCGGCCGTGCCCACCATCGCCGGGGCGTGGAAGGCCCCCGAGCCGCTCGGCGCGCTCCCGCCGAACGCCTACGTGGTCGTCGAGCCCTTCGAGGGGAGCTCGCGCGAGTACGCCGACCTCGGCCTGAACAACATGGCCGAGGTCGCGCGCATCCACCTCACCCGCGACGTCGCCCTCGGCCCCGCGCGCGGCGTCGAGGTCGACGCGACCTTTCACGCCACCGAGCCCCCCTTCCGCGGCTTCACCCGCGCCGCCGTCCACGAGGGCATGGGCTACGTCATCGGCTGCCGCGGCGACCCCGACCACTTCGAGGCATACGCGGAGACCTGCCGCGCGATCCTCGACAGCTTCACGCTGGAGTGACGGGGCCTTCGGCCCCGGCTTTCCGCTCTCCGCCGTCCGCCGTCCGCCGGTGGCGAGGGCGGGCAGCGGCGAGGGCCGCGTTCGCGGAGAAGGCAGGGCGTCGCGACGGCCTTCGGCTCCGGCTCTCCGCCGTCCAGCGTCCGCCGTCCGCGAAGACCAGCAACGGCGGGGACCGCGTTCGCGGAGAAGGCGAGACGTCGCGGGAGACCTTCGGCCCCGGCTTTCTGCGGTCCGCAGGCGGCGAGAACGGCGGACGCCGCCGCCGCGTCCGCAGACGAGGCCCGCGAAGCAGACGGTTCGCCGCAGGCAGCGAAGACGGCCGGGAGCCCGGCCGCCGGGCGCGGCGCCCTACTTCTCCGGGGGCTCGCTCGGGCGGTCCTCGCCGGGGCCCTTGGCGCGGCCGAAGACCTTCGAGCCGGGCGGGACGCTCTCGGTCAGCCAGACGTTGCCGCCGATCACGCTGCCCTTCCCGATCACCGTGTCGCCCCCGAGGATCGTCGCGCCCGCGTACACGGTCACGTCGTCCTCGAGGGTCGGGTGGCGCTTCACCCACGGACCGCGCCGCGGCACGGAGAGCGCGCCGAGCGTGACCCCCTGGTAGAGCTTCACGTTCTGCCCGATCACCGCGCTCTCGCCGATCACCACGCCCGTGCCGTGGTCGATGAAGAAGCTCTCGCCGATGGTCGCGCCCGGGTGGATGTCGATGCCCGTCTTGCCGTGCGCGTACTCGGTGAAGATGCGCGGGATCATCGGCACGCGCGCCTTCCGGATCAGGTGCGCCAGCCGGTAGGCGGTGATCGCCGTCACGGACGGGTAGCTGAAGACGATCTCCTCGATGCTCTCGGCGGCCGGGTCCCCCTCGAAGGCGGCCTTCAGATCCGTGTTCAGCACCCGGCGGAGCTCGGGGATCTGCCGGAAGAGGCCGATCACGATGTCCTCGCCGCTCCCCGGCTCGGGGCAGTTCTCGCAGCGCCCGTACCAGTTCTGGTAGGTCAGCGCGCGCTCGATCTGGTCGACCAGCAGGTCGTGCGCCCGGTAGAGGTGCTCGGCGACGGCGTGCCGGAGGTTGTCCCGGTTGAGCGCCCGGGTCGCGTAGAAGCCCATGAAGAGCACCGGCTCGAGCTCGCGCAGGGCCTCGATGGTCTTGCGCTTGTTCGGGAGCGCCGCGCTCTCGAGGTTGTTGATGGGCTGGTCCGCGTCGTAGCTGCCGGCGATGGCGTCGATCGCGTCCTCGAGCTCGCGGTACTGCTTGGGCTGCTGGGAGACCATCGGGGACTCGCTCCGCAGCCTATGGGGGCGCCGCGCGGGAATCCAGCCGATGCGCCTTTCCCGCGCGTCCGCGTGCGCTCTATTCTCGCCGCGTGAGCTCACCGTCTCTCCTCGCTCTGCGCACCCTCGCCGCCGGGGCGGCGGCCGTGGCGATCCTGGGGTCGGGCTGCGCCTCCGGCGAGCGCCAGAGCGCGGAGGCCACCGTGCGCCTCGCGGCGCGCGCCATCGTGGACGTCGAGACGAGCGGCGGGGAGGTCCCGGAGCTCGAGGAGGCGGTGCAGCGGGCGCACGACTGGCTCGGCCCGGCGGAGACGGCCATCGAGCTCTGGGATGAGGGCGGCCCCGCCGGCTACCGGCGCGTGGCGCCCTGCCTCGGCGCGAGCCTCACGGAGATTCGCCTGGCGCTCCTCGAAGCCGGCCGGCCGGTCCCGGCGGAGCTCGAGCAGGCGGAGGAGCAAGCCCACGCGGCGGGGCCCCGGCCGTGCAGCGGGGGCGGATAGGAGTAAGGTTCGCGCGCCATGAGCATCACCGAGCGCATCGGCGGCACGCCCCTGGTGGAGCTGCCCAGCCCCAACCCGAAGGTCCGCATCGTCGGCAAAATGGAGGGGAACAACCCCGGCGGCAGCGTGAAGGACCGGCCAGCCTGGTCGATGATCCGCCGCGCCGAGGAGCGGGGCGACCTGAAGCCCGGCATGACGCTCATCGAGCCGACCAGCGGGAACACGGGCATCGCGCTCGCCATGATCGCGGCGGCGCGCGGCTTCCCCATCGAGCTCGTCATGCCGGCGAACAGCACGGCCGAGCGCGTGAAGACCATGCGCGCGTTCGGGGCGAAGGTGGTGCTCACGCCCGCCGACGGGGGCATGGAGGCGGCCATCGACCTCGCCCACGAGCGCGCGGCCGGCGAGCGCTACCTGATGCTCGACCAGTTCGCGAACCCGGACAATTGGCGGGCGCATTACGAGGGCACGGGGCCCGAGCTGTGGCGGGATACGCACGGGGAGCTGACGCACTTCGTGTCGGCGATGGGTACGACGGGGACGATCATGGGCGTCAGCCGTTACCTGAAAGAGCAAGACGAGCAGGTGGCGATCGTCGGCTGCCAGCCCACGGACGGCTCGCGCATCCCGGGGATCCGGCGCTGGCCCGAGGCCTACCTCCCGAAGATCTTCGAGCGCGAGCGCGTGGACCGGATCGTCGACGTGGAGCAGGCCGACGCGGAGGCGAAGGCGCGGCAGCTCGCGGCGGAGGCGGGCGTCTTCTGCGGGGCGAGCGCGGCCGGCGCGGTGTGGGCGGCGCAGAAGGTGGCGGCCGAGCTCGAGGGTGGGCTCGTCGCGTGCATCCTCTGCGACCGCGGCGACCGCTACCTCTCGAGCGACCTCTTCGACGGCTGCGGCGAGCTCGAGGTGATCGAATGACGAGCGTGAAGGTGGAGCTCAGGCGCGTGGGCCCCTGCGCCTTCGAAGCGACGAACCGGCAGGGGCACCGCATCGTGCTCGACGGGTCGCCCTCGCTCCGCGAACGCATCCTCGAGCGGGTGGCCGATCCGAGCGTGCTGCCGGGCGCCGAACAGAGCGCGGGGACGACGCAGCCGCCGACGCCGCACGAGGGCGCCGGGCTGCGGCCCATGGAGCTCTTCCTCTGCTCCCTCGCCGGCTGCAGCGCGATGGACGTGGTGATGATCGTGACGCGGCAGCGGCAGGACCTGCGCGAGCTGCGCATCACGGCGACGGGGCAGCGGGCGGACGCGACGCCGGCGGTCTACGAGCGCATCGATCTCCGCTTCGAGGCGCATGGCGGGAGCGTCGACGCGAAGAAGCTCGAGCGGGCCGTGGAGCTGGCGGTCACGAAGTACTGCTCGGTGGCGATGATGTTGAAGCCCGACGTGGCGATCGGCTTCGAGACCGCGGTCACGCCCGACTGATCGTGGAGCGCTCGGCCGGGGTCTCCAGGCGCTTCGTCGCCCGCGTCGTCGCGGCCGCGGCGGGGGCGGCGCGTGGCGTCGAGGCGGCGCGTTGAGCGACGCGAGCCGGAGGCGGCGAGGCAGCACCTCGAGCGACCCGAGCCGCGGGCGGGGCAGCGCCTCGAGCGACGCGAGCCGCGGCCGGGGCAGCACCTCGAGCGACCCGAGCCGCGGGCGGGGCAGCGCCTCGAGCGACGCGAGCCGCGGCCGGGGCAGCGCCTCGAGCGACCCGAGCCGGAGGCGGCTGCGGGGCCGGCTCGTCGACGTCGCGGGCGTGGCGCTCGGGATCGTCTACGCGCTGCCGAGCCTCGCGTACCGCTACGGGCCGGACCAGGCGATGTTCCACTACGTCGCCCGCGAGTGGCTGCACGGGCGGCTCCCCTACCGCGACGTCTTCGACGTGAAACCGCCGGGCATGTTCGCGCTCCACGGGCTGCTCCACGGGCTCTTCGGCGAGAGCATGGTCGTGGCGCGGGTCGCGGCGATCGCGGCGGTGGTCGGGACGGGCGTGCTGGCGGCGATGGCCCTGCGTCGCGCATCGGTAGCGCGAGGACCGGGGCCGCGAGGATCGGGGCCGCGGGAGCCGGGGCCGCGCCTCGGGGCGCTCCGGCCGGGCGACCTCGGCGTGGCCGTCCTGCTGGCCTGCGGATGGCACTTCTCGCGCTTCGACTGGTACCACTCGGCGCAGACCGAGCTCTATCAGTCGCTGCTGCTCCTCGGCGGCTACGTGGCCTCCCAGCGGCGACGCTTCGTGCTGACGGGCGCGCTGCTCTCGGGGGCGGCGCTCTTCAAGCTCACGGCCGGGCTGCCGGGGCTCGTGGTGGTGCTGCTGGCGCTCGCGCGGATCGGCGAGCGCCACGAGCCCGGCGCCCGGCGGCGCGGCGACGAGGCCCTCGACGAAGACGCGGGGGAGGCGGCCGCGGGCGATGCGGCAGGCGATCCGGCGACCGCGGGCGATGCGGCCGCGGGCGATGGCGCCTCGGGCGATGGGACCGCGGGCGATGGCGCCTCGGGCGATGGGACCGCGGGCGATGCGAGCGGAGACGGCACGCCGCGGGCAGACACCTCGCCGTCGGACGGCGCGGCGAAGGGGCGCGCGCTCGGGGCGATGGTGCTCGGCGGGCTCCTGCCCGTGGGCGCCTTCGTCGCCTACTACGCCGCGGAAGGGGCCCTCGGCGCGCTCGGAGACTACGCGCGGGTGATCCTGCACTACGGGAGCTCGGCGAAGCCGGACCTGCTCGGACGCTTCGCGGCCTTCTGGGTGCCGGGCGGGCTCTTCGTGGCCGTCTTCCTCGGGGGCCTGGCGGCGGCGCATCAGCGCACGGGCGACGAGGCGAGCCGGCGGGGCATGCGGGAGGCGACGCTCCTCTTCGGGAGCTGCGTGGTGGCGGTGCTCGCGCAGAAGAAGCTGAGCTTCTACCAGTGGGACGTCGTGAGCGGCTTCTTCGTCCTGATGGGCACCTACGCGCTGCGGGCGGGGCGGCTGCCGGCGACGGGCGGGCTCGCGGCGGGGCTGGTGGTGGTCGCGCTGAGCTTCGCGCTGCCCGGGGCGAGCTACCGGGCATGGGTGGGGCGGCTCCTGACGGCGCCGGAGACGCTCGACGAAGCGCACGTGCACGAGGAGTTCGACTACAGCTACCCGGTCTCGCGGGACCTCGCGGCGATGGTGCGGGGGCGAAGCGGCGGAGCGGCGGAAGACACCACCGCGGAAGACACCGCCGCGGAAGACACCGCCGCGGATGACGCCGCCGCGGATGACGCCGCCGCGGAACGCGGGGCGAGGGAAGACCGCGCGCGGGTGGCGCTGCACGTGCGGGGCTACGAGCCGACGGCCTACGTGCTGAGCGGGGCCTTCTCCCCGGCGCGCACCTTCGAGAACCACCTGCACTCGTGGTGGATCCGCGACTCGGCGGTGGTGGAGGCGCTCCGGGAAGCGCACTACGCCCGGCTCGAGGAGACCGCGCCGCGCTTCTTCGCGACGCGGCCCGAGCTGCCCATCGACCTCGAGGTGCTCCCGGCGGCGGGCTACGCGCGCGTGGGGCAGGCCGGGAAGTTCACGCTCTGGGAGCGGGTGCGGAGCGACGCGCCGCCGCCGCGCTGGCCGGCCGGATGGTGGCGAGCCTACGAGTGAGCCTCGCGCGGGGATCGTGCAGAGCCCTGCGCGACGAGCCGGAGCGATCGTGCCGATGCGTGCCGAGCGCGCGCGCCGAAGTGCGGGGATCGGTGCGGTACGCTTTCTGCTGAATCCTCTTCGCGATGCGTCCCCTCCCCCTCGCCCTCCTCGCCTTCCTCGCCGCCTGCGGCTCCCGCAGCGGCCTCAGCGTCGAGCAGACGCCCCCGCCCGACGCCGCGCCCGCACCCGTCGACGGCGGACCGCCCCCGATCGACGCGCGCCCGCCCGACGCCGCGCCTCCGCCGATGGGCTGCACGCTCGGCCCGCGCCAGGGCCCGCTCGCCGACGACGCGCCGACCTTCGTGCACTCGCTCGCGCCCTACGAGGACGGCTTCCTCGTGGGCTGGAGCGGCGGCTGGCCGCCCGACCTCGCGGGCTCCTTCGGCCGCCTCGACGTCGGCCTGACGGGCTTCGAGGATCGCGCCCCGATCACCCCCGGAGAGACCGTCTTCGCGGCGCCCGTCACGGCCGAGGTCGCCGTGCTCGGCGAGGGGAACAACGTCGTGCACCTCGCGCGCTACGGCTGGGCGCGCGGCACCTGGGAGCGGCGCGACGACCGGAGGCTCTGCGACGACTGCGACGACTGCGTCCCCAGCGGCCCGGCCGTCGGCGGAGAGGGATGGCTCGCCTTCGCGACCGAGCACTTCGTCGGCGAGCGCGCGATCGAGGTGGCCTTCCAGCGGGAGGAGGCCTTCGAGCCGGAGCGCGGGCTGCGCTTCGAGGGGGAGGCGGACGCGGCGCTTTCGGGGAACGCGGCGACCCTCTGGCTGGTCTCGAGCCTCGAGGGCGAGATGCGGCTCCGGCGGCTCGGCTGGGCCGACGGCTTCGTGGGGGACGCGACGCCCCTGCCCCTGACGCCGAACGGCGTGTCGGCCGCGACGCGGGCGACGCCGGACGGCGGCGTGCTCGTCGCGGGGCGCGCGGACGCGGAGGACGACCTCGCCGTGCTGCAGGTCGGGCCCGATGGGGAGCTCGGCCGGAGCGCGCGCGTGGAGGTCGGCGACCTGGTGATCGACGCGGCGCTCTCGCGGAGCCGCGGGACGATCGCCGTGGCCTGGGAGGGCCTCGACGGGCTCGGCGTCACCGTGCTCCGCGAAGACGACCTCTCGGTGGTGCTCCCGGCGACTCCGGTCTCCGGAGAGCGCCCCGGCTCCTACCGCCGCACCATCGCGATCGCGCCGGCCCCCTACGGACACGCGATCGTCTACGGGGGCTGGGAGGAAGACACCTACTACGGCGCCTACGCGCGGCGCGTCGACTGCCGCGGGTTCTGAGCGCGCCGGGCCCCGCTCCGCCCTGCCCGGAAGGCGAAGCGGGGCCTCGGACAGCTCGGACGTCGGCGGGCTACTCCTCGGTGACCTCCTCGACGCAGACCCGGTAGGGGTTGGCGATGGAGCTGCCGTCGTCTCTCACCAGGACGTAGACGATGCTCTCGGCGGTCCAGCGGTCGAAGCGGAGCCCCTCGAGCTCGCCAGCGCCGCCCATCGTCGAGCGCGCGACGAGGCTGCCGGCGCCGTCGTAGAAGTCGAGGGCGAGGTCGACGCCGCTCTCGGGGCGCGCGACGACCTGGAGGCGGCCGTCGAAGGCGGCGCGCACCTGGAAGAGGTCGGCGTCGGCGCCGAGGGGGACCAGGCTGCGCATCACGCAATCGCCCAGGCCGAGGTTGGCGTCGTCGCCGGTGTCGGGGCCGGTCTCGATGGAGGGACCGCCGCAGACGGCGTCGCCGCTCCCGGTCGGGAGGCAGAGCGTGCCTTCCGCGCGGCAGGCGTGGGGGACGTCGAGATCACAGAGGCGCGTGCAGCCGGCCCCCGTGAGGCAGACGCCCGAGGCGCACTCCGCGCCGAGCGTGCAGGGGTCGCCGAAGGCGCCGGGCGGCGGGCCGGCGTCCATCGGCGGCGGACCGGCGTCCACCGGAGGCGGGCCCGAGTCCTCCGGCGGCGGGCCGGCGTCCATCGGAGGCGGGCCCGAGTCCATCGGCGGCGTGCCCGCGTCGAGGGTCGCGCCGGCGTCGTCGCCGAGGGCCGGGCCGGCGTCGAGGGAGGCGTCGTCGTCGCCGCAGCCGGCGAGCGCGAGCCAAGCGATCAAGGCCATCGTTCGTCTCATGGATGTCTGCTCCTCTCCGTCGCCACGACCGGAGAGCCCGGCGGGCGAGGTGGGGAGCGAACGGAGGCAGCCCGGGTCGCTTACGGTCGGCCGGAGGCGCGAACGAGGCCGGCGCGCGCGACGAAACAGCGCCCTCCCCCGTCGAGCGGCTGCGCCGCTCGGACGCACGCGGCGAGCCGCGATTCAACGGCCCCGCGCTCGATCGCCTCGTGAGTAAGCTCACGACGCGCGCCGCAAGCAAGCTCCCATCGCACCGCGAGCTCCTCCCGCCGCAGCGCCCCGAAGGTCGTGGCGCGCGACGCGAGCGTCGTCGATGCGCGCGACCCGAGCGCCGTCGATGCGCGCGACGCGAACGCCGTCGATGCGCGCTACTCGAGCCCGTCCCGCAGGAAGTCCATGATGCGCCCCTGGAGCGCCTGCGCGACGGCCGGGTCCGCGACCATGTGCGTCGACCCGGCGAGCGGCACGAACTCGTGCGGGCGCCCGGCCCGGAGGAGCGCGTCGCTCATCTTCAACGCATGCACGAAGTACACGTTGTCGTCGCTCGTGCCGTGGATGACCATCAGCGGACGCTCGAGGCGCGGCGCGTGGGTGAGCACGTTGGCCGCCTCGTAGCCCGCCGCGTTCTCCGCCGGCAGCCCCATGAAGCGCTCCGTGTAGTGGGTGTCGTAGTCCGCCCAATCGCAGACCGGCGCGCCGGCGACCCCCACGTCGAAGACGTCCGGGCGCCGCATCACGGCCATCGCCGAGAAGTACCCGCCGAAGCTCCAGCCGTAGACCCCGACGCGACTCAGGTCCATCTCCTCGAAGCGCTGCCCGAGCGCGCGCAGGCCCTCGATCTGATCCTCGAGGGGCACGTCGATCACGTTCCCGCGGATGGCCCGCTCCCACTCGCGCCCGCGCCCCGGCGTGCCCCGCCCGTCGAGGCTCACGACGATGAACCCGTGGTCGGCCTGCCACTGCTCGCGGAGCTGGCGGTCGCGCCCCTTCCGCACGCGCACGAAGCCCGGGCCGGCGTAGACGGAGAGAAGCACCGGGTAGCGGCGGCCCGGCTCGAAGTTCCGCGGGCGCACCACCACCGCGTGGTAGCCGCGCTCACCGACCTGCAGGTGCTCGACGTTCGGGCGGAAGGGCGGCGCCTCGGCGACGGAGCGGAGCTCGCCGACGACCTCGCCCCCGCGCCGCACGCGCCAGCGCGGCCCCTCCTCCACCGTGTGCGAGGCGTGCACCCAGACGTCGCCCGCGCGCGCGAAGGTGCCCGTGTGGAAGCCCGGCGCCTCGGTGACCCGCGTCGGCGCCGCGTCCCCCTCGAGCGGGACGCGCCAGAGGTGGCGCTCGGTCGGATCGGCGGAGGCGACGACCCAGGCCTCGCCCGCCTCGTGATCGACGTGGAGCAGCTCCCAATAGCCGAGCTCCGGCGGCGTCAGGGTGCGGGCCTCGCCGCGCTCGTCGCGGACCTCGAGCTGCCAGCGGCCGCCGCGCTCGGTGCTCCAGAGGAAGCGCTTCACCGCGCCCTCGCTCGCGTCGTCGTCCCGGAGCCACACGGGGACCGAGGCGTCGAGGTTCAGCCAGGCGTCGTCGGTCTCCTCGTGCAGCGTCCGCGTCGCGCCGCTCGAGACGTCGACCGCGAGGAGCCGCTCGACCTGCTGGCGCCGGTCCTGGACGAGGAGCGTGGGGGGCGCGCCGCGGGACCAGCGCACGGCCGCGAGGTAGGGGAAGCGGGCCCGGTCCCAGCGGATCTCGCGGGGCTCCGGCGCCTCCACGGGAGCCTCGCCCGACGCCTCGGCCGGCGCCTCGGCGCTCTCGGCGGGCGACTGGCGCGCGTCCGCGGGATCGCCGGAGCGGACCGAGACCAGGTGCAAGCTGACGACGGCGTTGTCCGTGCCCGCGCGGGGGTAGCGCGCGGCGTGGGGCGGCTCGCTCGGGTCGATCGGGTTCGAGGCGTAGAGCATCTCGACCCCGCGCGTGTCCGTGCGCTGGAAGAGGATCGCGGAGGAGTCCGGCGCCCACCACCAGCCGCGGTAGCGCCCCATCTCCTCCTGCGCGACGAACTCCGCGAGCCCGTTCGTGACGTCGTCGTGGGGCCGGGTCGTGAGGCGGCGCTGGCGGCCCGCGTCGACGTCGATGACCCAGAGGTCCCCCTGGCGGACGCAGCCGACGAGCTCCCCGTCGGGCGAGAAACGCGCGTCGTTGGCGTAGCCGCCCTCGCTCGGCAGCTCCTTCACCTCACCCGTGGCGCGCTCGACGACGTAGAGCTTGCCGCTCAGCGGCACCAGGATGCGCCGGCCGTCGCGGCTGAGCTGGTAGGAGGCGATGCCGCGGGCGGTCATGCGGAGGCGCTCCCGGAGGGCGCGCTCCTCCGGGGAGAGGCGCTCCTCGGCGCCGTCGAGGATCTGCGCGGCCGTGAGGACCACGCGCTCGGCGCCGGTGGCCACGTCGAAGGCGTAGAGGTCGCGCTCGGCGTCGCGGGGCCCGGAGCGGAGGAAGAGGACCTCGCCGCCATCCGGGGTGAGCGTGATGGCGGTCGGCTGGCCGAGGCGGAAGCCGCCCGTGGAGGCGTACTGCGCCAGGAAGCCCGGATCGGCGACGCCCGGCGGGCGGTCGGGCGTCGTGGGGGAGGTCGGCGTGGAGCCGCCGCAGGCGAAGAGAGCGAAGAGGAGGAAGAGCGAGAGCGCCTGGCGCATGGTCGCGGGAGCCTCGTCCATCGACGCGGTCGTGTCGAGTCAGGCCTCGATCGTGCGCGCCAGCTCCTGGATGAGCTCCTGCGCCCGCGGCGTCAGCTCCTTCGGCACGTCCACCTGCACCACGCACACCAGGTCACCGCGCCCGCGCCCGTCGAGGCGCGGCACGCCCGCCCCGCGGATCACCAGCGTCTCACCCGGCTGCACGCCGGCCGGCACCTTCAGCTGCGTCGGCTCCTCGCCCGTCTTCAGGCTCGGCACCTCGACCTTCGCCCCGAGCGCCGCCTGCGGGAACGTGAGGTGCAGCTCGTGCACCAGATCCTGCGCGTCCCGCTCGAACGCCTCGTGCTCCTGCACGCGCACCGTCACGTAGAGGTGCCCGGTCGGCCCGCCGCGCTTGCCCGCCTGACCCTGCCCGGCCAGCCGCAGGGTCTGCCCGTCGTCGATCCCCGCCGGGATGCTCACGCGCACCTTGCGCTCGTGCGCGACCTCGCCGCGCCCCTCGCAGCTCGGGCAGGCCTCCTCGAAGGACGCCCCCTGCCCGCGGCAAGCCGGACAGGTCGTCTGCAGGATGAACGCCCCGCGCCGATGCCCCACCTGCCCCGCGCCGCCGCAGGTCGCGCAGGTCGAGAGGTTCCCGTCCTTGGCGCCGGTGCCGCGACAGGGCTCGCAGGGCGTCGGGTGCTCGAGCGCGATCTCCTTGTCGACCCCGAAGACCGCCTCCTCCAGCGTCAGCTCGACGCGCGTCCGCACGTCGCCGCCGCGGGTCGGCCCGTCGGGACGCCGGCGCGAGAAGCCGCCCATCCCGCCCATGCCGCCCATCCCGCCGAAGAGGTCGCCGAAGATGTCCTGGAAGTGGCTGAAGATGTCGCCGACGTCCTGGAAGCCGACGCCCCCCCCGCCGGCGCCGTTCAGACCGTCGTGACCGAAGCGATCGTAGAGCTCCCGCTTCTGCGGATCGCTCAGGACCTGGTACGCCTCGGAGACCTCCTTGAAGCGCTCTTCCGCGCTCGGGTCGTCCGGGTTCCGGTCCGGGTGGTGCTTCGCCGCGAGCTTGCGGTAGGCCCGCTTCAGCTCGCTGGTATCGACGCCACGCTCGACGCCGAGGACCTCGTAGTAGTCCGCTTTCATCCCGCCATTCACAGCTCGCGCCGGGCTGGCGGCGCGAAGGCTGGGCGGCAAGATAAGGCGGAAGCTCCGGGGATCAAGGCGGAAACTCCAGCGCGTCCGCCGCTCGCCTCGCTCGCTCCCTCGGCGCCCCAGCGGCCCCGCGGGGCCGTCGGCGTGACGGAGTGAGGGGCGCGCGCCGACGCGCGGCTCAGGGGGGCGGCGCGATCCGGGTGGCGGCCAGCTCCGCGTCGAAGCGATCGGGCGAGGTCGCCGCCTCCCCCGTCCACGCCCCCTCGAGCACCGCGTCCATCGTGTCCACGAGCAGGTCCGCCGACGCATCCTCGAGCGCGACCTCCCCCGCGAGCACCACCTCGCCGCGCAGCGCGTCGAGCCCCATCAGCGCCGCGTCCAGGCTCGCCAGAAGCGCCGTCGAGACCTCCGCGCACGCCGCCTCCAGGCACACCGCGTCGCAGCGCCCCTCGAGCACCGCGTCCGTCGGCAGGTCCCCGCACCCGCCCCACTCGGCGAGCAGCGCCCGCCGCGTCCGCTCCTCGCCGGCCTCCTCGAGCACCACCGCCCGGACCAGCCAGCTCAAGGGCAGGTTCAGCCTCAGCGCCTCGATCACGAGCCGCTCCCCCGCGTCCTCGACGCGCGCGTCCACCCGCGCCGCCTCGATCTCGAGCCCCGTGCGCGCCGGGTCCAGCGAGACCAGCTCGCCGTCGATCGCGCCGACCCGCACCCGCCCCTCGAGCAGGCTCACGGTCTCGTCCTCGGCGACGCGCAGCGTGCCCCGCACCTCCACCTGCTGAAGCCGCTCCTCGAGCAGCGCCGCCAGCGCCTTCATCCCCTCCGCCGGCCCGACGCCCTCGCGCGCCAGCGCCTCGCCCCAGCGCCCGTCCAGGTCGTCGCTCGTCCGCGCGTCCGACACCGCCTCCGCCGCGCCGACCGCGCCCGCGGCCAGGAGCTGCGCCTCGATCGAGTCGAGCATCAGCGTCGCCGCCGTCTCGTCCGCCAGCTCCCGGAGCGCGTCCGCCTGCTCCACCGAGAGCGCCGTCGTGTCGCCCGGCTCGAAGTGGATCTCGCCCGCGTAGGAGCCCCGCGGCGTCAGCGGCAGGTCCTCGAGCGCGACCTCCACCTCGGCGCGCCCCTCCGCCTCCACCTCGACCCCGTCCACGCAGCCGCGCGCGAGCACGTCGCCCTCGGGCCCCTCGAGGCGCCCGACCACCGCGTAACTCACGCCCGCCGCCAGGCCGACGAAGCCGATCGGCTCCCCGTCCGGCGGCTGCACGCGGAAGCGGTCGCCGCGGCCGAGCGTCGTCACCTCGTCCTCGCAGAGCGTGTCCGCGAAGACGCCGGCCCCGCGGGTCGTCGCCGTCCGCTCGCCCTCGTAGCTCAGCGTCACCGCGAGCTGCCCGAAGCCCCGATCGCTCACGCCGACGTCGAAGAAGACCGCGTCCGCCCCCTCGGCCGAGGCGCGCACGCGGAAGGCCGCCCGCGTCGTCCCCGCCACGAGCCCCGTCGTCGCCACGCCCGCCGCGTCCGTGCGCGCGTCCACCGAGGAGAGCGTCGAGTCGTGGGCGCGCCCGTCGAAGACGAAGCGCACGGCCTCGCCCGCGAGCGGCAGGCCGTCGCCGTCGAGCAGGCGCACGGCGAGCTCCGTCTCCTCCTCGAAGACGAGCGTGCGACCCGGCTCGCCGAGCCGCTCCAACCGCCGCGCAGGCACGGGCGCCGCGTCGATCGCCCCCACGCCGCCGTCCGGCGTGGCGTCGATCGTCTGGCCGCACGCGACCAGCGCGAGGGCGAGCACCCCGCGAAGCCACCACAAGCGAAGAAACATCAGCAGTCCGTAGTTTAGCGAGAGTGGAAAGCAACGGCCAAATCCACACGCATCATCTGTCAGGCGCCCCCGGCTCCGAGCCGCCCCCGCGAAGCCCCCCGGGCCCCGCCGACCGGGCCGTCCCGCGCTCCCCCCGAAACCGCCCGCAGGGGTGGCTCCCACCGAGTCGCCGTGATACCTGCCCCCGACCCGCCCGCGCGACGCCATGGCCTACGCCCTGAACATCGGGATGCGCTACCTCCGCTCGAAGAAGCGGAGCACCATCTCCGTCATCACCTTCATCGCCGTGGCGGGCGTCGCCCTCGGCGTGGCCGCGCTCCTCGCCGTGATGGCGATCACGACCGGCTTCCAGAAGGAGTTCCGGGACAAGGTCCTCGGCGTGAACGCGCACGTGCTCGTGATGAAGTACGGCGTCGACTTCGACGAGTACCGCGACGTGATGGCGCGCGCCGAGGCCATGCCCGAGGTCTCCGGCGCCGGGCCCTTCCTCATCCACGAGATGATGCTGGCGAAGGGCGACGAGCTCGCCGGCGTGCTCGTGAAGGGCGTCGACCCCGAGCGCATGCCCACCGTGCTCGACCTGCCGAGCCAGCTCGTCGACGGCTCGCTCCGCGGGCTCCGCCGCGAGGGCGCCCGCCCGCCGCTCCACCCGGACGACGTGGCGAGCGGCACGCGCGAGGACTGGGACTGGCTCGACGAGCTCACCGACGAGGGCGAAGAGAACGGCGAAGGCGGCCAGGGCGCGGAGGGCGCGGACGCCGAGGGCGACCCCGAGGTGGAGACGCTCGACGTCGAGGCCGCCCTCGAGGAGCTCCGCGGGGATCCGCAGGCCGACCTCTTCCTGCCCGACGGGGGCCTCCGCCCGGCGCTCCGCCGCACGCCCGTCTGGGGCGCGCCCGAGGGCGAGGAGCCGCCGCCACCCGCGCGCGCCGAGGCCCCGACGCCCGCCGCGCCGCCCGCCGAGGAGCAGGGCGCGGGCGAGTTCGAGCCGCTCCCCGAGGTCGAGGTGGCGAGCCCGGAAGACGTCGAGGCGCTCCTGGACGACCTCGGCACCGACGACCTCGAGCTCCCCGACGCCGAGTGGGAGGAGCGCATCGTCGCCGAGGAGATGGAGCTCGAGCGCCGGGAGCAGCTCGGCATCGACGAGCTCCCGGGCATCGTCGTCGGCCACACGCTCGCCGCCGAGGTGGGGCTCGGGGTCGGCGATCGGGTGCGCCTCGTCTCACCGCTCAGCGGCCTCGACACCTCCATGCTCGCGCCCGAGGCGCGCGCCCCGCGCTCGCGCGACTTCCGGGTCATCGGCATCTTCCAGGCCGGCTTCCAGGAGTACGACTCGCGCCTCGTCTACACCGACCTCTACGAGGCGCAGTACTTCTACGGGCAGGGCGACGCCGTGACCGGCGTGGAGCTGAGGCTGCACGACCTCGAGAAGAGCGAGGAGGTCGCGCGGCGGCTCGAGCGGGAGCTCGGCGGGCCCTTCCACACGCTCGACTGGGCCGAGCTCAACCGGAACCTCTTCACCGCCCTCGAGATCCAGAAGATCACGCTCGGCTTCGTGATCGCGACCATCATCTTCGTGGCCGCGTTCAACGTGATCGCCGTGCTGATCATGATCGTGCTCGAGAAGAAGCGGGAGATCGCGATCCTCAAGGCCATGGGCGCGACCGACGGGACCGTGCTCGGGATCTTCGTGCTGCAAGGGAGCGTGATCGGGGTGATCGGCACCTTGCTCGGCTTGCTCGTGGGCGGCGGCGTCGTGACGTATCTCGCGACCTACGAGTTCCCGCTCGATCCGAAGGTGTACCTGATCGACCACCTGCCCGTGGTCGTGAGCGGGAGCGAGTTCCTGATCACCAGCGTCGTCGCCTTCGGCATCTGCGCGCTGGCGACCATCGCGCCCAGCCTCTGGGCCGCGAAGATGCTCCCCGTCGACGGCCTCCGCCACGAGTGAGCTCCCGCGGATCCCTCCCTTCGGTCGGGATGCGCTCCGCCGTCCGCTCTCCGCCGTCCGTGCTGTCGCAGGCGTCGGCGGTCCATGCCGCTCCGCGGAGAAGCGTTGGGTGCCGATGGACTCGCGCGCCCCGAGCGCCACGTCCTCGTGCTCGTGCTCGTGCTCGTGCTCGTGCTCGTGCTTCGATTCGTCTGAAGCAACGCCCGAGACGGAGAGCTCGCCATTCTCGAGCCCCTCGTTCCGCCCCTCTTCGTCGTTCCCGTGAGCGCCGACCGTGGAGACGCCGACTCCTGCGACGCGATTCCGACGGGGCTCGCGTTGCTTCGGGCGACTCGCGCAGCGGCACGACGACGGGGCGCTCCGATCGGCGTGATGCGCACCTCGTCACGATCCCGCGACGGAGGGTCCCCGACGCTGGGCTCATGCGCCACGAGCCGGTGAGCGGCCCTTCCCGGCCGCCATTGACGGCGAGCGCCCTGCCGGCGAGGGTGGATCCATGGGGTACGAGGGTTCCGAGCTGCGCTGGGTGCGCGAAGATCAACCGGCTCGCTGGGACGGCGAGAAGAAGCGCATCGTCGGGGGCGAGGCCGAGGGCGTCTTCGACGACCGCTACCGCGAGTGCGTCGAGGGCGACGTGATCCCCGGGCGCTGGTGGCGCGTCGAGCGGGACGGGAAGGTCGTCGGCTACGGCTGGATGGACGTCATCTGGGGCGACGCCGAGATCCTGCTCGCGACCGCGCCCGACGCGCGCGGCCAGGGCGTCGGCAGCTTCACGCTCGAGCGCCTCAAGGACGAGGCCTACCAGCGCGGCCTCCGCTACCTGACCAACGTCGTCCGCCCCACGCACCCCGAGAAGGACCGCATCGTCGCCTGGCTCGAGAAGCGCGGCTTCGCCAGCGGCAGCGACGGCCGCCACTTCCGCTCCGTCACCCGCCCCAGCGTGATCCCCGCCGCCGCCTCCTGAGGCCGAGAGGCGCCCGCACGCCGCGCAACACCGCAAACGCCCGAAATCACAGGCGCGGGGCCACACCCGACACCCGGGCGCCACGCCGAGCGCCGCCCCCGACACAAGCCGAAGCCCCCTCTTGCCACCCTCGACCAAGAGCCCCGCGTTCGCTTGACACCCCCCGCCTCCCGGTCTATCTCGTCTGTCCCTTCGGGGCCCTGCGGGAGTAACTCAGTGGTAGAGTGCAACCTTGCCAAGGTTGACGTCGCGAGTTCGAATCTCGTCTCCCGCTCCGCTCGATAGAGCAACCATTCCGGCCGGTTGGCGCAAGCCAACCGGCC
>PABA01000110.1 GCA_002699025.1 Sandaracinus sp.
CGCGAGCGCAGCGAGCGCCGAGGGCCCCACGGGCCCGCTGGTAAGCCAAGGATAGCGAGCGTAGCGAGCGGACGACGCCCGGCCCCACGGAGCCGCGTTCGTGTACCGACGAAGAACCGACCCGTGTGACGCGAGCGCAGCGAGCGCCGAGGGCCCCACGGGCCCGCTGGTAAGCAAAAAAATCGCGAGCGAAGCGAGCGGAAAACTCCTCAGCCCGGCGGCCTCACGCACACGCGCCCGAAGCACTCGAGCCCCTCGCAGCAGTCCGCGGTCGTCGAGCAGGTCTCGCTCTCCTCCCGGCATCGCTCGGGCGGCGGCGGCGAGCACACGAGCGCCCCGTCTTCCCCCGGCCGGCAGTCGCCCCCGCAGCACTCGCTCCCGACGCTGCAGCTCTCGCCGTCCTCGCGGCACGGCCGCGGCGCCCAGTAGGCGCTGATGTTCCGCGACGTCGTCCGCTGCCCGGGCAGCCAGTAGGGCACGGAGCTGGGGTCGCTGCCGGCAGGCGCGTCCTTGCGGATCGCCGTCACCCAGATCTGCTGCAGCCCCGCCCCGGCCGTGCCCACCTCCGCGTTCCCGTAGTCACGCCGCGAGAGAAAGGAGAGCCAGAAGTAGCCCCCCTGATCGAAGGGGGAGAAGCGTGGCTGGAAGTTCGTCGTGCCGCCGCCGTTCGCCGCGTCGAGGCGCACCACGCCCGCGCCCGTCCGCGCCATGATGTAGAGCGCCGATTGCTGGTCCTCGCTCCGCGCGCCGGAGCCGTGCGCGAAGGCGATGCGCGCCGAGTCCGGCGTCCAGGTCGGGTAGCTGTCCGCCGTGCCCGCCGGGCTCGAGCCGGCCAGCGTCGCGCCGTCGTGGATGACGCGCGAGGCGCCGAGCGCGTCGGGGCCGGTCACGTCGATGGTCGCGATGTCCGCGTCCGTGAACGCGCCGCCCCAGTTGTTGGCGTTCGCCACGTACGCGATCTGCGTCCCGTCGGGCGACCAGGCCGGGTGCGTCGCGTTCGTCGGCAGCGTGCCCGTCACGCCGATCGAGGCCCCGCTGATCGGATCCATGAACGCCATGCGCCCGGCCTGCCCGGCGAGGCCCTCGGTGACCGAGAGCACCATGCGCGTGTCGTCCGGGCTCCAGCTCGAGAACCACCAGCGGGCGCTCGTCGGGGCACCCATGTTGAAGTCGCCGCGCTGGAGCGGATACACGGTCGGGGGCGGATCGCTCGTGAGATCGGTCGTGAGGTCGAAGACCGCCCCGATGTTCTCGCCCCCGCCCAGCCGGCCCGCCATGTAGCGCCCGCTGTTCGAGACGGTGTGGCACCCCACGCAGGGCCCGGGGCTGCTGAAGCTGTCCACGGGCGGCGTCGGCATGAATTCCTCCGGCGTCGCCGTGCCGTCGTCGATGCGAACGATGCGGCCGCGCTGGATGTCCCAGTAGTAGACGGAGCCGGTGAGGGCGGCGCGCGCGAAGGTCAGCTCGATCGGCGCCCCGGCCACCGCTTCGCTGCTGGCCGCGATCCACCGGTCGACGCTCAGCGTCGCTGCGTCGTCCGGGTCGGTCTGGGCGACCGCGCGCCAGGCGGTCTCCTCGACCAGCCAGTGGTTGCCGAAGCCGGCGCCCCCGTGGAGCACGTAGGCGGTCACGCGGGCGTGGGGCTTCTCGAGGCGCACGCGGAAGAGGTCGCCCTCGGCGCCGCGCGTCCACTGCACGTCGGCCGGGTAGACGTTCTGCGGCATGACCACCCCGTCGAGCGGGTAGACCACGCCGGCGGCCCGGCTCGCGTCGTCGGCCGGGGTCGCGAAGCGATCCGCGGCGTCCGCGGGCGCGCCGGGCGCCACGAGCTCGCGCACGAGGGTCACCTCGACCGTCGCCGTCGCCGTGAGCTCGCCGGCGGCCGAGTCGACGGCGGCCGTGAGGGTGGCGACGCCGCCGATGGTGCCGTTCGCCGTGAAGACGCCGCTCGCCTCGTCCACGTCGCCGATGGTGCGCGCGTCGAGCTGGAAGCGCGGCGCCACGACCGGCGCTTCGCTGCCGTCGTCGAAGGAGCCGATCACGCTGAAGGTCTGCGTCGGGGTCGTGCCGGCGGGGGCCTCGAGGCTCGCCGTCGCGGGCTCGACGCGGATGCCCAGGAGCTCCCGCGGTGGGCCGGCGTCCACGCCCGGACCCCCGTCCCTTTCGGGGCCGGCGTCGGCCTCGGTCGGGAGCTCGCAGCGTCCGTCGACGCAGACGCGCGGGCTGTCGCAGTCCGCGCTGGTGGTGCAGGTGGTGCTCGGTCCGCCACCGCCGGCGTCGCAGGCGAGAGCGGGCAGGACCAGGAGCGCGAGGGGGAAGAAGCGGGGGAGGGCGCGCATGGCCTCAGCCTATCGAAGAGGGCACCCGGTGTCCTTCCAACTCGCGCGCCCGTCGGGCCCCTTCGGACGGTCGTTTTCGCCTCGACCGGGAGCGAATTCGGTTCATTCTCCGGCGGTGCTCGACGTGCTCGATCTGTCGGCGTTGGAGCTCGCGCTCTGCCTCGCGATGATGGCGATCGCCGCGCTCGTGCAAGGCACGGTCGGCTTCGGCTTCGCCATCGTCTCCGTGCCCGTCCTCTCGCTCGTGAACCCGGCCCTCGCGCCGGTGCCGCAGCTCCTCGTCCAGGTGCCGCTCAGCTTTGGCATGTTCCTGCGCGAGCGGCGCCACGCCGACTGGGGCGGCGTTTGGTGGACGACCCTCGGGCGGCTGCCGGGGACGCTCGTCGGCGTGGGGCTGCTGACCTTCGCGACGCCGGCGGCGCTGGACGGCTTCATCGGGCTGCTGGTCCTCGCGGCGGTGATCGTGCTGGCCCTCGGCCGCCCGGTCGTGCGGACGCGCGCGACGGAGCTCGGCGCGGGGGTGCTCAGCGGGGCGGGCGCCTTCGTCTCGGCCATCGGCGGGCCTCCCATCGCGCTCCTCTACAAGGACGCGGACGGCGCGACCGTGCGGGCGACGCTGGCGCTGATCTTCGCCGTGGGGGTGGTCCTCACGGTCGGGGCGCGCGCGCTCGCTGGGCGCATCACGGGGCTGGACCTCGGCCTGGGGGCGCTCTCGGTGCCCATGGTGCTGCTCGGCTTCTGGGCCAGCCGCTTCCTCACGGCGCGCGTCGAGGGGCGGCCCCTGCGGGTGGCCATCCTCGGCATCTCCGCCCTGGCAGCGCTCGGCTTGCTCGGGCGCGCGGTCGCGACCTGACACCCGCCGGCTCGGGTCGGGCGCGGGCGGTGGGCGCGGCTTGCTCGGGAGCCCTTCCCTCGAACGGGGGTGCTGAATGCTGTTCGCTCGCAGTCGGGTTTTACCCCGGCATCGTAGGCCGATCCTTGCGTTGCACCTCGGCTGCACGGACACTGGCTCGGCGATGACGGCGACGGCGAAGAAGCGGAAGAAGAAGGACGGGCGCGCGCTCCGAGCGGAACGCAGCCGGCAGGCGGTGGCGCGGGCGATGCTCGACCTCATCCGCGAGAGCGAGGGGGATCCGCGGCCCACGGCGGCGGCCGTGGCGGAGCGCGCCGGCGTGTCCCTCCGCCTGGTCTTCCACCACTTCAAGGACATGGACGCCGTCCTCCGTCACGCGATGGACCTGCAGGCGCTCCGCATCGCGCCGCTCGTGCCCATCGACCTTGGCCCCTGCCGCAGCGTGGACGAGAAGGTGACGGCCTTCTGCGAGCGGCGGGCGATGCTGTACGAGGAGATCACCCCCACGCGCCGCGCCGCCAACACGGCCGCGTCCAGCTCGCCGAAGCTCGCCGAGAACCTCACGCACTTCCGCGCGGCGAAGCGCGATCAGCTCGCCTACCTCTTCCGCGACGAGGTCGGGGCGCTCCCCGAGGAGCTGCGCGCGGCGCGGCTCGCGGCGGCGCAGCAGGCGACGAGCTGGATGGCCTGGGAGAGCCTCCGCGCGCATCAGGGCCTCGACGTGGCGGGCGCCACGGAGGTGATGGCCGCGAGCCTCCGCGCGCTCCTCGGGGGCGGCGCTTGAGCGGCCGGGTGCTGCCGGAGGACCTCCGCTCCGAGGGGGGCGTCGTCCGCTGGCTGCGGCTCGACCGGGTCGAGAAGAAGAACGCCTTCGACGCCGGGCTCGCGGGCGCCCTGATGGAGGCGCTCGAGGCGGCCGCGGCGGACGACGCCGTGCGGGTCGTCGTGCTCGGCGCGAACGGAGACGTCTTCAGCGGTGGCGCGGACGTCTCGCTCTTTCTGGCCATCGCCCAGGGGCAGGCGGAGGAGGCGGCGAAGGTCCGCGCCGTGCCCGACGCCCTGCGCGCGTTCCCGAAGCCGCTCCTCGCGGCGGTCCAGGGGCCCGCGGTCGGGATGGGCGTGACGATGCTGCCCCACTTCGACGCGGTCTATGCGGCGGAGGAGGCGAGCTTCACGCTGCCCTTCGTGCGGCTCGGCCTGGTGCAGGAGTTCGGCAGCTCCGCGACGCTCCCGAGGCTCATCGGGCGGCAGCGCGCGGCGGAGCTCCTCTACCGGGCGACGCCGCTGGACGCGGAGACGGCGGCCGAGTGGGGGCTGGTGACGCGGGTCTTCCCGCGGGCGGAGCTGCGCGACGCCGTGAGCCGCATCGCCCTCGAGATAGCGGTGGCGCCGCTCGGGGCGCTGCGCGAGGCGAAGGCGCTGCTGCGCGGGGCGGAGGGGCAGTCGGTGGAGGAGGCGATGGCGGCCGAGGACGGTGTGCTCGAGAGCCGCTACGGCTCGCCCGAGAACGTCGAGGCGGTGCAGGCTTTCCTGGCGCGCAAGCGCCGCTGACGCCGGGGAGCGTCGGCGAGGTGGGGCTCGTTCGCCCCGGCTCGTCCGCCCGGGCTCGTCCGCCCCGGCTCGTTCGCTCCGGGCTCGTCTGGAGTGGCGCGGGCCCGCGGGGTCGCCTGGTAGGCTCGCGCCCATGGACGAGCCCCGGGTGACGACCGAGCGGGTCGGCGAGCACGTGATGGCGATCACGCTGCGCCGGCCGGACAAGCTGAACGCCTTCGACCTGCGCATGCTCCGCGAGCTCGCGGAGGCCTACACGGCCTACGAGGCGGACGCGAGCTACCGCTGCGCTTGCCTGATGGCGGAGGGGAAGAGCTTCACGGCGGGGCTCGACCTGGCCGAGGTGGGACCGGCCGTGAAGGCCGGGGAGCCGCTCTTCCCCGAGGGGCTCGTCGACCCGCTGGGGCTCCACGGCGCCCACCGGACGAAGCCCGTCGTGATGGCGGTGCAGGGGCACTGCCTGACCATCGGCATCGAGCTCTTGCTCGCGTCGGACATCCGGGTCGCGGCCGAGGACACGCGCTTCGGGCAGATCGAGATCTGCCGCGGGATCTTCCCCTTCGGCGGCGCGACGCTGCGGCTGCCGCAGGTGGCCGGCTGGGGCGACGCGATGCGCTGGCTGCTCACGGGCGACCGCTTCGACGCGGCGGAGGCGCGACGCATCGGGCTCGTCCAGGAGGTGGTGCCGGCCGGGGAGCAGGGCGCGCGGGCGCTCGCGCTGGCCGAGACCGTCGCGAAGCAGGCGCCGCTCGCCGTGCAGGCCACGCTGCGTTCGAGCTGGACGACGCTGCGTGAGGGGGAGGGCGCGGCGGCCGGGCAGCTCCTGCCGGAGGCGCGGGGCTTGATGGAGACGGAGGACGCGGCCGAGGGCCTGCGCTCCTTCGTCGAGCGGCGTGAGGCGCGCTTCCAGGGGAAGTAGCTCGCAGCGCGCGCCGCCGGAGCCGCGTCGAGGGTCGTCGCCACGGGGACGGACGCCGGCGCTCGACGTCGGGCTCACACCGCTTGCCCGCCGGGGGGCCGGGAGGGTTCAATTCGAGCGATGCCCTACCGCCTCGCCGCGCCGCCCGAGCCCTGGGTGGATCGCCCCGCGGACGAGGCGTGGCTCGCCGAGGCGCTGGGGCGCGGCCCGGTGGCGGCGCTCGTCGGTCCCCGCGGCGCGGGCAAGAGGGCGCTCGCCCGGCGCGTGCTCCCCGCGCGCTACCCCGACCGGCCGAAGGTCGCCGTCTCGCTGAGCGGGCCCGACGCGACGCTGGTCGTGCTCCACGCGCTCGCGGAGGCATGCGGCGTGGCGCAGGTGGCCTGGGCCGACCTCCAGGGGGACGCGCTCCTCGCCGCCATCGTCGACCTCGCCGAGGAGGCCGAGGCGGTGGTCGTGCTCGAGGGCGCCGACGCCTCCGACGCCCGGCCCCTGCTCGCGGCGGTCGCCCGCTACGCGCGGCGCTCGCGCTGGCTCGCCCTCGCGGAGCGGCCCACCGCGCTGCCGCCCCTCCCCGGTCAGGTGCGCCGCGTCGAGGCCTTGCCGGGCGCCATGGCGCCCGCGCCCCCCGACGCGCTCTCGCCCGCCCAGCGGGAGCTGGTGGCGCTCGTGCGCGCGCTCGGGCGCCCCCTCCCGGCGGCGTGGCTCGCTCCGCTCGGCGTGGCCGACGCGGACGTCGCGGCGCTGCGTGAGGCCGGCTGGTGGGTCCGCGAGGCGGACGCCTGGGCGCCCTCGACGCGCGCGGAGGAGGAGCGCCTCCCGCTGGCCGAGCCCGAGCGCTGGGTGGACCGGCTAGGCGCCCTCGACGCTCCCGAGGCGCACCACGCCGCGGTCGCCCTGGCCCTCGGCGCCCGCCGTCCCGACGCGGCGGCGCGGGTGCTCGAGGCGCGGGGGTCGGCGCTGCTCCACCACCGCGCCCTGGAGGCGCTCTGGCCTTCGCTCGCGCGACGCCCCGAGCGGTGCCTCTGGCGTTGGCGGGCGCGGGCGGCCCTGGCCCTCGGGGATCGGGAGCGCTTGGCGCAGCTCGCCCTGCCGGAGGCGGCGACGCGGGAGGAGCGGCTCGCCTGGGCCGAGGTGCTGCGCGCCCGGCGGGCGCTCGAGGAGGCGGCGTCGGCGGCGGCGGCGCTCGGCGAGGAGGCGGTCGTGGCGGGCGAGGAGGCGCTCGCCTTCGAGGCGGGGATGGTCGCTGGGCGCGCGCTCCTCGGTCTCGGTCGGCCGGCGGCCGTGGCCGGCGCGCTCCACCCGCCCGGAGACGACCGCGGCCGCGCGCTCCGCCGGGACGCGCTGCTCCAGCTCGCCGAGGTCGGTCGCGGCGTCTCCGCGCCCGAGCCCCTCGCCGCGCTGGCGACGGAGCTTCTCGAGGAGGAGGGCGCCGCGGAGGTCCCGGAGGCGGCGCTCGATCTCGCCTTCGCCTGTTACGGCGCCGGGCGACTCGAGGAGGCGCGTCGGCTGACGGAGCGGCTCACGGGCGGCGACGCCGGCTCGGCCGCCCTCTTCGGTGCGCGGCGCGCCGTGATGTTGCGGGTCGCGCTGGCGGTGCTCGAGGGGCGGCTCGAGGAGGCGGCGCGGCTGCTCGCGCGCCTGAAGCCCTACGCGACCCCCGGGGAGGCCCTCGACGTCTGGCGGCGCCTCGCCGAGGCGCTCCTGCGGACGCTGAGCGGCGACCTCGCGGGCATGGACGCGGAGCTCGAGGCGGCCCTCGCCGAGGCGCGGCGGCTGGCGGCCCCGGAGACGTCGGCGCTCGCCGGCGCGATCGAGGCGCGCTGGGCGGCCCTCACGGCGAAGGAGGGGCCCGTGGAGGCCTGGCCGGGGGAGCATCGGGCGCGCGCGGACCTGCAGCTCTTCGCGCTCCTCGAGCGGGCGCAGCTCCGGGCGCGGCGCGGGGAGGCGCTGGGCATGCCGAAGCTCGACGCGCGGGTGCACGCGGGGTTGCGGGCGTTGGCGGCGGCGGCGCGGGGCGTGGCGGCGCTGGTGGCGGGCGACGCGCGGGCGGCGTGGCGCGAGGCGGAGGCGGGCTTCGTGGAGGCCGACGAGGCCGGTCACGCGGTGCGCGCGCTCGAGTGTCTGCGGGTCGCGTGCGAGGCGCGCCTCGTCGCGGGGGAGCGGGGCGCGCTCGAGCGGTCGGCGAAGGCGCTCGAAGAGCGGGCGGAGGCCGTCGGCAGCGCGCGCTTCGTGGAGGAGGCGCGCTTCTTCCGGGCGGTCGCGAAGGGGCCGCTCGCGCCGGCGTCGCTCGAGCGCTGGGGGGCCCGGGAGGAGGTCGCGCCGCGGTTGGCCCGGCGGGCGCGGGCGCTGCTCGGCGTGGACGTGCCGATGGACGCGGTGGACCGGGCGATGCACGCGGCGCTCGAGGCGCAGGGCGTGGCGCCCGGGGTGGAGACGGTGCGGCCGGCGGCGGCCTGGGTACCGGGCTGGGGGGTGGACGCGCTGCGTCGGGTGCTCTGGCTGCCGGACGGGAGCGAGGTGGATCTGCGGCGGCGGGGGTTGGCGCTGCGGCTCCTCGGGGCGCTCGCCGACCGGGGGGGAGAGGCGACGAAGGAGGAGCTGGTGATCGCGGTCTGGGGGGAGGAGGAGTACCACCCGATCCGGCACGACAACCGGCTGCACTCGGCGGTGCGGAAGCTGCGGAAGCTGCTCGAGGTGGACCCGGCGGAGCCCGCGCGCTTGGTGACCACGGAGGAGGGGTATGCGCTCGGACCGGGGGCGCGGAGGGTGCGGGCTTGAGGTGAGGGAGGGCGTCCCGGCCACCGCCCAGCACCGCTGACGCTCACGCTGGAGCTGATGCTCACGCTTGAGCTGACGCTGACGCTGGAGCTGGGGCTGACGCTGGAGCTGGAGCTGGGGCTGGGGCTGACGCTGGAGCTGGAGCTGGAGCTGGAGCTGGGGCTGACGCTGGAGCTGGAGCTGACGCTGGAGCTGGAGCTGGAGCTGGAGCTGGAGCTGGAGCTGGAGCTGGAGCTGACGCTGGAGCCGACGCTGGAGCTGACGCTGGAGCTGGAGCTGGAGCTGGAGCTGGAGCTGGAGCTGACGCTGGAGCTGACGCTGGAGCTGACGCTGGAGCTGACGCTGGAGCTGACGCTGGAGCTGACGCTGGAGCTGACGCTGGAGCTGACGCTGTTGGTCGCTTTCGATCGTCGCCTCACACCAGTTCGGTCGGGGGCGCCTCGCGTCCTGCGGACCCCGCCCCGCGTCCTGCGGACCCCACACCGCGTCCTGCGGACCCCACCCCGCGTCCTGCGGACCCCCGGTGGGGGCGAGGGGGGCGCGCGAGATGGCGGAATACGCCATGATGACGAACGCTTGCGTGGGAGCGGGGGAGGGGTGGCCGCGGCCGATGGGGAGGTCAGCCCCTTCGAAACGGAACTCGACGTCGAGCTCAGTTTCTTCGCGTCAGCGCGGCCACCGGCTGGGCTCCTGGGCGCGTTCCGTGGGCGCGCTACGGGTCGTCTTCGTGCTCGAACCAGACCGGCCCGCCGAGCGCGTAGCCCTCGGAGACGGTGCGGATGCGCCGGGGCTCGCTCGGGTCGTCCTCGAGCTCGCGGCGGAGCGTGCGGATGGCGACCTGGAGCCGGTTGTCGTGGCGGAGCGGGTGGTAGCTCGTCACCTCCCAGGCGCCGAGCACCAGCTCCTCCTTCGTCGCCACGCCCCGCGCCCCGAGCGCCCGGAGCAGCCGCGCCAGGAGCGGACGGCGCCCGAGGTCCACGCGCCGGTCCGGCGTCAGGCGCACCTCGCCGCTCTGCGCCACGCTCCACGCGCCGCCCTCCTCGTCGACGGCCGGCGCGCGCCGCCAGCGTCCCCAGCCGCTCGCTCGCGCGGCCTCGAGCACGCGCCGATCGACCGCGTCGAGGCGCGCCTCGCGCTCGCCGAGGAGCGCCCGGGCCCGCGCTCGCGCGCCGGGCGCCGCCCCCGCCTCCGCGGCGAAGCGCGCCAGCGCGACCGGGTCGGCTGGCGCCGCGAGGCGCGCGATCAGCTCGGCCTCCTCGGCCCAGGCGCGCGCGCCGGACGCCTCCGCGAGCCCGGCGAGCGCCTCGCCCCGCTCGCGCGCGGCCTCTCGTCGGCCCGCCAGGAGCTGCGCCGCCGCCGCCAGCTCGAGCGCCTCGGCCCGCGCGGGCACGGCGCCCGTCTCCTCGGCGCGCCGCGCGGCCGCGGCGGCGTGCCGGCGGGCCTCCTCGTCGCGGCCGGCGATCAGGGCACGCTCCGCCGCGAGGAGCTCGGCCTCCCGCGCGAGCTCCGGGAGGGGCGCCGTCGGGAGCTCGACCTCGGGCGCGTCCTCACCGCGTCGCACGCGCCAGCGGGCCTCGGCGAGCGCGTGGGCGGCGCCGAGGTAGGTCCCCGGCTCCACGCGGTCCTCGGCGGCCACGCGCACGGCCGGCTCCTCCCGGAGCGCCATGGCGACGCGGAAGGCCCAGGCCGCGCCGATGGTGGCGAGGCCCCGGCTCTTCCGACTCCGTGCGGCCTCGCAGACCTCCACGCAGGCCGCGCGCGTCCCCTCGCCCACCCCGCTCGCGAGATCGAGCCCGACGCCGAGGAGCGTGAGGTGGGGCTGGAGGAGGCTCGCGCCGCCGGTGAAGGGAGCGAGGGCGCGGAGGTGGGCCCGGCAGGCGTCGAAGGCGCCGCGGGCGAGGTCGAAGGTGGCTCGCTGGAAGAGCGCGCGGCGCCCCCAGGTCGAGTAGAGGAGCGGCAGCACGTGGCGCGCCTCCTCGTCGGCGGCGGCGAAGAGCGCCTCGGCCTCCTCGACCTGGCCGAGCTCGCGGGCGAGGTCGGCGAGCGCGTAGCCGGTCTCGACCCGGGCGCGCCCCTCGAGCGCCTCGAGCCCGTCCCGGACCGCGGCGACCCACACGCGCGCCAGCTTCACCTCGCCGGCCCAGACGAGGCAGCGCGCCACTACCGCGGCCCGTCGCGTGCGGTCGGCGTCGTCCAGCGGGATCGCCTCGTCGAAGGCCTTCACGGCTTCGGCCCAGCGCGACTGGTTGGCGAGGGCGCGGGCGTGGAGGAAGGCCCCCTCGAAGGCGCCGCGCGCATCGTCCGCCGCCTCGGCGAGGGCCGCGGCCCGCGACGCCGCCTCGGCCGCCTCCTCGAAGCGGCCGCCCCCGTAGAGCGCCTTCGCCCAGAGCAGCCAGCTCTCGCCCGCCTCGTCCTCGGGTGGCGCGAGCTGCGGGAGCATGGCCGGGTCCCCGAGCTCGACGGCGCAGCGCACCCGGAAGCGCGCGAGGAAGGGGAGGCGCGCCCCGGCGAGCGCGCGCCAGAGCCGGTGCGCGTAGCCGGCCGCGAGGAGCGCGCCGCCGCGCCGTCGCAGGTGCGCCGCGAGGGCCTCCTCGTCGCCCGCCCGGCGGAGGAGCCGCGCCGCCTCGAAGGCGTCGCCGGGCTCCTCCCGCTCCGCGAGCGCCTCCCCGGCCGCCCGCAGCGCCGCGATCTCGGGAGGGCCGGCCGCCTCGCGGGCGAGGTCGTGGAGCCGGAGGAGCGCGCCGCGCGGCTCGGCGAGGCCGCGCGCGACCAGGAGCTCGCGGGCGTCGGCGTCGAGGCCGAAGGCGCGCTCGAGGAGCGCGGCGGAGACCGGCACGCGGAGCGCCGCCCAGCCGTGGACCCCCTCGCGGACCGACGCCGGGAGGTCGGCGAGCGGATCCGTGTCGTCACCCCGAAGGAGCTGGAGCAGGCGCCAGGGCGAGCCCTCCGCGCGGGTGATACGCGCGCGCCGGGCGGCGGCGTCGAGCTCCGGCGCGGCGCCCTCGGCGAGGCGCGCGAGGGTGGCGTCGTCGAGCGGGCCGAGGCGGCGCTCGGCCGGGGCGCCCACCGGCTCGCGGCTGACGAGGACCCAGCGGCTCGCGCGGGCGCGCTCGCCGACATCGTCGACGAGGGCGCGCACGGACTCCGGGTCCGCGTGGTGCACGTCCTCGAGGACCACCGTGTAGCCGCCTTGCTCGGCGAGGTCGACGACGACCGCCCCGAAGCTCTCGCCCCCGGCGCTCGCGCCCCAGTCGAAGCCCGCCCCGCCCGTGACCTCGAGGAGCGCCCGGGCCGCGATCACGCGAAGGTCTTCGGGCGGCTCGTGCCGCGGGACGTCGACGTGGAGCACCGGCGCGTGCTCGCGGAGGGCGCGGGCGACGAGGGCGCTCTTGCCGATGCCCGCCTCGCCGACGAGCGCGGAGAGGGCGCGTGAGGCGAGCCCCTGGCGGAGCCACGCCTCGTCCTCCTCGCGGCCGGCGTAGAGCGGCGGCGGGTTCGGGAGGCGGTAGCGGAGCGGGACGGAGCCGGGCACGAGAGCGCGCGCGTGCGCCGGGCGAGTATACCGGGTGCCCCATCGACTTCGGCTCCCGCAGATGCGCTCGCGCTGGAGTCCCTGGCCGGGCGGGCGCCGTAGCTGCGGCTGAAGCTGGCGCTGAGGCTGAAGCTGGCGCTGAGGCTGAAGCTGGCGCTGAGGCTGAAGCTGGCGCTGAGGCTGAAGCTGTAGCTCTGGCTGAAGCCGGAGCTTGCGCCGTGGCGGTTCCTCGCGCTTCCGCTCGAGCACTCCATCCCGGACCCCCGTCGGCTTGCAGCCGAGCGCCGCGCCGCCCCATCCTCGCGTCCGTGACCCGCGTGCTCCCCGCCGACGACGAAGGCTCCGTGCGCGACGCCGCCGACCGGCTCCGCGCCGGTGAGCTGGTGGCGTTGCCCACCGAGACCGTCTACGGGCTGGCCGCCCGCGCCTACGACGAGGACGCCGTGCTCTCCGTCTTCGCCGCGAAGGGCCGGCCCGGCTTCGATCCGCTCATCGTCCACGTCACCCGCGCCTCTCGGGCCGAGCTCGAGGAGCAAGGCGTGCTGGACGGCTCCCGCCTCTCGGAGGCCGCCGCCCGGGCCGTCGACGCCCTCGCGGCGCTCTGGCCCGGTCCGCTCACGCTGGTCCTCCCGAAGGGCCCCTCCGTGCCCGACGCGGCGACCAGCGGCCTCGACACGGTGGCCGTGCGCGCCCCCTCGCATCCGACGACGCGGGCGGTGATCGACGCCCTCGGCGAGCCCCTGGTCATGCCGAGCGCGAACCGCTTCGGGCGCGTGAGCCCGACCGAGGCGGCGCACGTGGCCGACGAGCTCGGCGAGGCCGTGGCCCTGGTCCTGGACGCGGGCGCGACCGAGCACGGCGTGGAGTCGACGATCGTCGGCATCGAGGACGACGGCACGGCCCGCCTGCTCCGACCCGGCGCGCTGCCTCGCGAGACCATCGAGGAGGCGCTCGGCGCGCCGCTCGGCGAGCCGGCCCACGCGGGCGCCGACGGGGGCGAGGCGCCGCTCGCGCCCGGCATGCTCGCCAGCCACTACGCGCCGCGGAAGACGCTCCGCCTGCTCGACGCGGCCGAGGTCGATCTCGCGAAGGACGCGCCGCCCCCCGAGGGGCGGCCGGGGGTGATCCTCTACTCGAACGCCCGGCGCATCGCCCTGGAGGCGCGCTGGGCACCGGCGCATACGCGGGTGCTCAGCCCGGAGGGCGACGATCGGGAGGCCGCGCGGAAGCTCTTCGCGGCGCTGCGCGAGCTCGACGCCTCGGACGCGGACTGGATCCTGGCGGAGCTGCCGCCCGAGGGGGATGGGCTGCGGCCGGCGATCCGGGATCGCTTGCGGAGGGCGGCGGCGGCGCGCTGAGGGGCCGGGGCGTTCGGCCGGGCGTCGGCCAGCCGCGCGAGCTGGAGCGCCAGCGCCATCCCGAGCGCCAGCCCAGGCTGGAGCGCCAGCCCGAGCTCGAGCGCCAGCGCGAGCCCGAGCCGCGAGCCGAAGCCCGAGCTGGAACCCGAGCGTCGAGCTGGAGCCCCGAGCGCACGACACGCGAGCGCCCACCCTCGCGCGCGACCCCGCCTCACTCACGCACGACGCACCCTCGTGCTCGTGCTCGCGCTCGATCGATCCGAACCCACGACACACGAGCCCCCTCGGTCCGAGCTCCGCACCGGCGGGCGCGGCGGCCCTCAGTCGTCGCCGGCGATCCAGCGGCGGAGGCTGCGCCCGCTCTCGGCGCGGGCCCGGCGCCCGACCTCCGCCAGGCTCACCGGCCAGTGCACCGGCGTCCTCGGCTCGTAGCCCAGCACCGCCCGCGCCCGCGTCCCGTCGAGCACGCCCCCGAAGTGCAAGAGGCCCCGGCTGGTCGGGTAGTGGAACTCGCCCCCCACGGTCGCTCGCCGCGCCGTGTAGAGCGGTCGCATCAGCGGCCCCGGCACGGGCACGTCGCGTCGCCCCCAGCGCGCGATGATCGCCGAGAGCGGCATCGCCTCGAGGCCGGGGATCGTGAACACCCCCTCGGCCTCCGAGCGCGCCGCCCGCGACAGCGCCTCGACCAGGTCCTCCTCGCTGATCACGTTGACCATCGGGTCGTAACCCATCGGCCGGAAGCACACGCGCGGCTGCACGTAGTCGTAGAGCTGGCTGCCCATCTCCGGCGCCAGGCACTCGGCGCAGCGGAGCACGGCGATCGACACCTCGCTCATCCCCATGCGCGCGCAGACGGCGAGGTCCGCCTCCACCCGGTCGAGGATCCACGCCGGCGTCTTGGGCCCCATCCGCAGCGGGTGGAACTCGTCGAGCAGCGCCGGCAGGTCGTTCGTCCGCGCGTAGACCTCGGAGTAGCTCCGGTACACGTAGCGGCGCACCGAGGGCACGCGCTCGGCGAAGCGCAAGAGGTGCCGCGTGGCCTCCACGTTCAGCAGGTGCGCGCGCCGGCTCTGCTCCGGCTGCCGATGCGTCGCCATGTCGACGATCGTGTCGACCTCGAGCTCCCTCACGGAGCCGAACATCAGCCGGCGCACGTGCCGCTCGCGCGTGAGGTCCACCCGCTCGTAGCGGTAGCGCCCGGGGGCCTCGTCGGGTCGCCCCGGCTCGATGCCCACCGCGAGCACCTGCTCCACGCCGGGATCCTCGAGGAGGCGCCGCACGAGGCGCCGGCCGATGGGCGTCGTCGCCCCCGTGAGCAGCACGCGCTTCATCGGAAGAGCCCCTCGCGCTCGGCGAGCGCCTCGTCGATCAGCCCCGCCACGGCCGCCTGCACCTCGGCGGCCGCCGCGCGCGTCGTCTCCGGGTCGTCCGAGCGCTCCGGCGGCGCGTCGAAGCGGATCGGCGGCCCGTAGCGCACGTGGTAGCGCACCGGGAAGGGGATGGGGGTCGCCGGGATCGGCAGGTAGGGCGCGCCGAAGAGCCGGATCGGGAGCCGCGCCACCTGCGGGAGCGCCTCCTCCGCGCCGACGATGGCGGCCGGCACCACCGGCGCCCCGTGCCGGATGGCCAGCTCGCAGTGCCCCTCCCGGAAGCGCTGCAGCTGGTAGCGCTCCGAGAAAGGCTTGCCGATCCCCGGCGTCCCCTCCGGGAAGACCATCACCAGCTCCCCGCGCTCGAGCAGGTGGTCCATGTTCTTGCGCGTCCCGCCCACGACGCCGCCGCGCGCGAAGAAGGTGCTCACGAAGGGGAGGGCAGGGACGAAACGGTCCGCGATGGCGCGCGGCAGGCGCGGCGGGTCGGTCTGCCGGAGGAGATCCAGGTAGAGCATCGCGGCGTCGAAGGGGAGCGTGCCCGAGTGATTCGCGGCGACGATGACCGGGCCCTCGGCGGGGACGTGCTCCGCGCCCCGGCTCTCGACCCGGAACCAGCTCTCGTAGAGCCCGCGGAGGAGCACGTCCGCCAGCGCGGCGCCCTCGCGGCTCGCCCCGAAGGTGTCCCAGCCCTGCCCCAGGTCGTCGAAACGCAGCGCGTCGAGCCGCTCCCGCTGCGCGGTCGGCAGGAGGCGGCGCAGAAGCGCCCGGCGAAGCCCCGAATCGTCACCCACGCATCGAGAGTGCGCGAGGACGCGCCCCAAAGGAAAGGGCCGCGTGGGCTCGGCGGACGTCCCCGCCCAGGCGCGGGAGCCCGCCCCCCCGACGAGCGCGCGCCCCGGCTCCATCGGGGGAGCCGGGGCGCGCCGGAAATTAGAACGAGCGGCCGTTGGGGGGATGGTAGCGGCCGCTCGATACGCACGTGGTGGGGGGTGACGTGCGCGAGCGGTGTATACCCATTCGGGGACGCGGTGTCATCCCAAAAATTTACTGCACAGGGCGAGATGGAACATGATTCACATCATACGTCCATCGTGTCTCCCCGGGCGGGGATCCGCACGTCCGGGAAGTCCCGCTCGCGGAGCGCCTCGGCCAGCGTCTCCTGAGGCTCGGGGTCGCCGTGCACCAGCGCCACCCGCCGGAGCGGCCCCTGCTCGCGGACCTTCACGGCGAAGTCGATCAGGTCGTCCCGGTCGGCATGCGCGCTGAACCCGTTGAGCACGACAACCTCGCAGCGCCGCTCCCGCTCCACGCCGAAGATGCGCACCCGGCTGCGCCCCTCGACGAGGCGCCGGCCCAGCGTATGCGGCGCCTGGAAGCCGACGATGAGCACGGTGTTCTCCCGCCCGCCGACCGTCGCCTTGAGGTGGTGCAGGATGCGCCCGTTCTCGCACATGCCGCTCGCCGAGATGACGATGGCCGGGTCTGGCGAGCCCGTGATGCGCTTCGAGTCCTCGACCGAGTGCGTGTAGTGGAGCCCCTCGAACTCGAAGGGCGATCCGTCCGCCACGAAGAGCTTCCGCGTCTCGGCGTCGTAGCACTCGGGGTGGACCTTGAAGATGTCGGTCACGCGGACGGTCAGCGGCGAGTCCACGTAGACCGGCACGTCGGGGAGGCGCCCCTGGGTGCGCAGGCGCTTGAGGGCGAAGACGACCTCCTGCGCGCGCTCGAGGGCGAAGGAAGGGATGAGCAGCTTGCCGCCTCGCCCGATGGTGCGTTCGATGACCTCCGCCAGGCCGTCGTCCATGCGCTCGATGGGGTCATGGAGCCGGTCGCCGTAGGTGCTCTCCATGATGAGGGCCTGCGCGCCGCCGGGGATCTCCGGGTCGCGGAGGATGGGCATGTGCCGGCGGCCGAGGTCGCCCGTGAAGATCAGCCGGCGCGTCTCGCCGACGTCGTCCACGTCCAGCACGACGATGGCGCTGCCGAGCACGTGGCCCGCGTCGAGGAAGGTGACGTCGACGCCCGGCGCGATGGTGACGCGCTGGTGGTAGGGCACGGAGTGCGTCTTGCCGAGCAGGCTGACCACGTCGTCCTGATCGTAGAGCGGCTCGATCGGGTCCTCGTCGACCTCGCCGCGAGCCTTGCGCCGGGAGATGTAGCGCGCGTCCGCCTGCTGGATGAAGGCGGCGTCCTCGAGCATGGCGGCGCAGAGGTCGCGGGTGGCCGGCGTGCAGTAGACCCGCCCCTGGAAGCCGTGCTTGTCGAGCATGGGCAGGGCGCCGGAGTGATCGATGTGCGCGTGGCTGAGCACGCAGACGTCGACGTCGCGGGCGCGGAAGGGGAGGTTCTTGTTCCGCTCGTAGGACTCGTGGCGGCGGCCCTGGTAGAGGCCGCAGTCGAGGAGGACGCGCGCGCGGGGCGTCTCCACGAGGTGCATCGAGCCGGTGACGGTCTGGGCGGCGCCGAGGAAGTGGACTTTCACGGCCCGGAGCGTACCGCGCGGGCGACGGCGTGGGGGATCCCTCCCTTGGGTCGGGATGCTCTCCGCCGTCCGCCGTCCGTGCTGGCGCTGAGCTTCGCGGTCCATGCCGTTTCGCGGAGAGGGCTGCGCGGGCGTGGGATCCCTCCCTTTGGTCGGGATGCCGTCCGCCGTCCGCTCTCCGCGGTCCGTGCTGGCGCTGGGCTTCCACGGTCCATGCCGCTTCGCGGAGAGGGCTGCGCGGGCGTGGGATCCCTCCCTTTGGTCGGGATGCTCTCCGCGGTCCGCTCTCCGCGGTCCGTGCTGGCGCTGGGCTCCACGGTCCATGCCGCTTCGCGGAGAGGCCCGGCGAGAGCTGCGCGGGCGTGGAATCCCTCCCTTGGGTCGGGATGCTCTCCGCCGTCCGCTCTCCGCCGTCCGTGCTGGCGCTGGGCTTCCACGGTCCATGCCGCTTCGCGGAGAGGCGCGGCGTGAGCTGCGCCTTTGGGGCTCCTTCCGGTCGCCTGGCCCGCGTCGCGGTGCCCCCGTGAGGCGTGGCTCCCCCGCGTCAGTCCGGGCGCTCGAGGGTGCCGTCGATGTGGCGCGCGAAGCGGCCCTCGCGGCCGTGCACCGGGCCGTCGCTCTCCCAGGGCCAGCCGCCGAAGCGGGTCTTCTGGTAGTCCACGAAGGCCTGCTGGAGCCCGGCCCGGTCGTTCATCACGAAGGGCCCGTGGTGGGCGACCGGTTCGCCGATGGGCCGGCCCTGGAGGAGGAGCAGCTCGCAGGGGGCGTCGCCGGCCTCGAGCTCGATGGCGGCGCCGGGGCGGAGCCGGGCGCCGCGGGGCGCCTCGAGGGCGTGCTCGCCGACGCGCATCCCCTCGCCGGCGAAGAAGTAGAGGCAGCGCTCGGCGGAGGGATCGGCGGCGGGCAGGGTCCAGCGCGCGCCGGCGTCCATGCGGATCGTCCAGATGGCGACGTGGGCGTCCTCCCGGGTCGCCCAGGAGTGGGGCGGCGGGGGCGGCGGAGCCTGACCCTCGAGGGCGCCGGCCACGGTGGTCACGCGCGTGCTCCGCCCGGCGGCGTCCTCGAAGCGGTGCGTGGGGATGGTCTCGTGCCAGAGGATGGCGAAGTGCGGCTCGGCCATCTTGTCGGCGCGCGGGAGGTTCAGCCAGATCTGGAAGAGCTCGAGCGGGTTCGGGCCGTCTCCGTCGAGGAGCGGGAACATCTCCGAGTGGACGATGCCGCCGCCGGCCGTGAGCCATTGGGCGTCGCCCTGGCCGAAGCGCGCCGCCGCGCCCAGCGAGTCCGAGTGGTCGATGAAGCCGCGCCGCGCGACCGTGACCGTCTCGAAGCCCCGATGGGGGTGCTGCGGGAACCCGGGCACGACGTCGCCGTGGTACATGCGCCAGCCGTCCTGGCCCTCGAAGTCCTGGCCGATGCGGCGGCCGGCGAGGGAGGCGTCGGGCCCGAGGGCGTCGTTGCCGCGGGGGTAGTGGTCCTCGTGGTGGACGCAGAAGAGGAACGGGTCGATCGTCGCCCAGGGGAAGCCGAGGGCGAAGAGCTCGAGGACGGAGTCGTCGGCCATGGGGCGATTCTGGGGCGGGAGGGCGCCGCGTGGCAGGGGGCAGGGACCGAACGGACCGTTCCGCGGGGGGCCGGACCGGCCGAGCCGGGTCCGGGCCGGCTCGCTCCGGAGGCGCGTGGGCTCGAGCGCTTCTTCGGCTCTCCGCCCTGGGCGCCGCGGCCGGGGTGGGCGTCCGAGCTCCCTCGTGTCTCCTGCGCTCTCACCAGGAGCGGAGCTCGGCGGGGAGGCGCTCGCGCGGGCGGCGGCGGGCTCGGCGGAGGCGGAGCGTGAGGCTCCGGTCCCGGTCGGCGACCACCTCCCTCGCGGCGCGCCGGCCGCCCCGGGCGCGCGCTACGAGGCGGTGTGGAGCCTCGTCCCGGGGCACCTCGAAGGGGCTCTCCACCCGCTCGCCGTCCCAGCTCAGGGCGGCGCCTGCGGGGACGGTCCGCACCTCGATGCGCACGGTGGCGGGGCCGGGGAGGGGGCGCTCCCTCGCGGGCGCGGGGGAGTCCGCTCGCCGGTCCGAAGACGGCTGCGCGGTGGGCCCCCGAGTCGGACCCGGGGCGCGGGGCTCGGAGCGCCCCTCTGACGCTTCGCGGAGCCTGGCGCGGTCGACGCGCTCGGCGGGCGGCGCCGAGCTGGCGGCGTGTATCGCCTCCCTTGCGCGCCCCTGCTCCGCCCGCCCTTCCACGCCCATCTCGTCGTCGGTGGCGAGCGCCCAGGCGCCCAGGCCGAACGCGAGCGCCGCGAGCGCCGCGAGCCCGGCGCGGGCCGGCCACCGTCGCCGCGGCCGGACCGGGAGCGCCACGGTCGGCACGGCCCGCTCGGACGCGGGCCCCGCGCTCGCCGCGCCTGCCGTCTCCGCTGCGCTCTCGAGCGCGCGCAGCGCCGCCGCCACCCCCGGTGCGTCCCCGCGCGCCGCCGGGTCCTTCGCGAGGAGCCGCGCCACCAGCGCGTCGAGGGCCTCGGGTGCCTCCGGGGCGCGCTCGCGCAGCCGCGGCGGCCGGGCCTTCAGGTGCATCGCGCAGAGCGCGACCGGCGCCTCGTCCACGAAGGGCGGCGCCCCGCTCACGGCCTCGAAGAGGAGCACGCCGAGCGCGTAGAGGTCCGCCGCCGGCCCGACCGGCGCCCCGCGCGCCGCTTCCGGGCTGATGTAGAGCGGCGTCCCGAGGATCCGCCCGCCCTCGGTCGTCCCCGGCGCTGCCTCCTCGCCCGCCTCGAGGATCCGCGCGATGCCGAAGTCGAGCACCTTCACACCCTCCCGCGCGCCGGGCCCGGGCGGGGGCGAGAGGAAGACGTTCTCCGGCTTGAGGTCGCGGTGCACGACCTGGCTCCGGTGCGCCTCCGCGAGCGCCTCGGCGATGTCCGCGCCGATCCGCGCCGCCTCGCCCACGGGGAGCCGGCCTCGGCGGAGGAGCCGGTCGGCCAGCGTCTCGCCCTCGAGCCGCTCCATCACGATGAAGACGCCGTGCACCGGGTCCCGGCCGAAGTCGTGCACGGCCACCGCGTGTCGGCTCGAGAGTCGGCTCGCCGCCCGCGCCTCCCGGAGGAAGCGCTCTGCCGCGCGCTCGTCCTCGACGTGGAGGAGCTTCAGGGCCACCTCCCGCCCGATGACCGGATCCTCCGCGGCGTACACGACACCCATGCCGCCCGCGCCGAGGGGCGCGCCGACCACGAAGCGGCCGCCGACGCGGGCCCCCGGCGCCAGGCTCGGGCGGCTCGGCGGGCGCGCGCCGCTGTGGCGCACCCGGGCGTCCGGTCGGAGCGGAGCGGCGGCGCTCATCGGGGCCGGAGCTCCCCGCCTGCGCCGGGCCTCAGGACGACGCCGGTCGTGCCGCCGTTCGGCTCCGCGCCTCCCTCGCCGACGGCCAGGCCCACGCCGAGCGCGAGCCCCAGGGCGGCGGCGACGGCCACCCCGGCGCCGACCCAGCGTGGCCAGCGACGCGGCGGCGGCAGGGGCTCGGTCGTGACGTCGAGGAGCAGGCGCTCGCCCGCGCCGAGCTCGACCGTGCGCGCCCAGGGGCGCCGCCCCGGGTGCGCGACCTCCACGCGGTGGCGGCCCGGTGCGAGCACGCCGTCCTCGTGGGGTCTGCCGTCGACCCGGACCTCGGCCCGCGGCACGTCCACGCGGACCTCGAGCCTCGCCGGCCGCGTGGTGGGCTCGAGCTGCACGCCTCGCCGCCGCGCCTCGCCCGGGGCGAGCGTGACCTCGTCGAGCCAGGGCGCGTGACCGGGCGCCGTCACGCGGAGCACGTGCACGCCCGGGTTCAGCCGCCGTGTCCGCACCGCCTCCCCTTCGAGCGCCGTCCCATCGACGCGCACGCTCGCCTCGGCCGGCTCGAGCTCGAGCGTGAGCTCGGCCACCTGCGCCCGCGCGTGCGCCAGCATGCGGTCGGCCTCCGCCCAACCCTCCGGATCCGCCTCCGGGCTCACGGCCGCCTGGAAGCGCTCGAGCGCGTCGATGGCCTCGACCATGCGCCCGAGGGCGAACTGGCAGACGGCGAGGTTGAAGCGCGTCGAGGGCCGATCGACCCGCTCGAGCGACGCCTCGAAGCTCTCCGTCGCCTCCGCGAAGCGCCGCGCCTCGGCGAGCTCCCGACCCCGTTCGAAGAGCGCCCGGGCCTCGGCCGCCCCTGACTCCAGGGCGGCGGACTCGACGGCGGCGGGTTCCGAGGCGGCGGGCTCGGAGGTGGCCACGTCGCGGGCATCCGCGTCGCCCTCGGCCGCGCCGCTCTCGGCCGCGCCGCGCTCGGCCGCGCCGCGCTCGGCCGCCTCGCCCTCGGCCGCGCGGCTCTCGGTCGCGCCGCGCGCCTCCCGCGCCACCGGCTCCTGGGCCCGCGCCGCCCCGCCCGCCGAGAGCAGCGCGAGCAGCGCGATCAGGGCGCGCGCCGCCCCGCCCAGCGCCCCGCCCGCCGAGCGCAGCGCGAGGGGCGCGCTCAGGGCATGCGCCCGCATCGCCCCTCCGCGTCGCAGGTCCGCCCCTCGCCGCAGGCGGCGCCCTCCGCCAGCCGCTCGACCTCCTCGCAGCGCGGCGCGTCCCCGTCGCAGCGCAGCTCCCCGAGCGCGCAGGGCCCGGCCATGCACGAGGCTCCCTCCACGCACGCGCCCCCATCCCCGGGCCCGGCGTCGTCGCCGCCTCCGTCCGGCGCCCGGCGCGGCTCCATCACCAGGTCGGCCGGCGCTTCACCGGGGCGCGCCGCCGGCAGGCTCTCCGGGTCGATCCACTCGTCGACGCAGGCCCCGCCCCGGCAGGTGGTCCCCGGCTCCGCTTCGCAGAGGGGCTCGCCACCGCAGCGCCGGGTCAGCACCGCCTCGAGTCGCCGCGCCTCCCCCGGCACAAAGCGCGTCCGGGCCCGCCAGCCGAGGACGACCGCTCCGTCCGGGTCGAGCGCCTGCAGGTCGATCCCCACCTCCGCGTCCTCGCGCGTCCCCGGCGCCACCCCGAGCGAGAGCGGCAGCGCCTCCTCGCTCGGGACCGGCAGCTCCGCCGCGCTCGGCTGCCCGTCGATCGTCGCGGTGGCGCGCACGGCCGCGATCTCGACCCCCGGCTCGAGGTCCGTGTCGACGACCAGGAGCAGCTGCGTCGCGCTCCCCCCGTCGCACCCGAGGAGCAGCGCGAGCGCCAGCCCGGCCCATCGCTCCCCTGCGCTCCTTCGCCCACCCGAGCCGCCATGCATGACACGCATCATACAACACGACCGGTCGCTCCCCGGCTGCCCTTTGCCCGCCCCTTCGCCCGCCCCGTTGCCCCACCCTTTGCCCCGACCTTCGCCCGTCCAGCGGCACCCGCCGGCTGGTCAGCCGCGCCCGGCGTCGCTACAACCTCGTGCGCGCCGGGCGCGCGCGAGAAGGAGCGGCATGCCGACACGACGCGAGATGTGGGAGCGACTGGGCGAGGACGTCGACGTGCTCGTCGTGGGTGGCGGCATCACCGGCGCCGGCATCGCCCGCGACGCGGTCCGCCGGGGCCTGAAGACCGCGCTCGTGGAGATGAACGACCTCGCCTACGGCACGAGCTCGCGCTCCTCGAAGCTCGTCCACGGCGGCCTCCGCTACCTCGAGCACTACGAGTTCTCGATGGTCTTCGAGTCGGTCAGCGAGCGCCGCATCCTCATGGACCTCGCGCCGCACCTCGTGAACCCGCTCGGCTTCCTCTTCCCCGTCTACCGCGGCTCGCGCCAGAACCTCTTCGTCATCAACGTCGGCATGTGGCTCTACGACGGGCTCTCGCTCTTCCGCTCGCCGAAGATCCACAAGAACCTCAAGCCCGCCGAGGTGGCCGAGCTCGAGCCGGCCCTCGATCGGAGCGGCCTCAAGGGCGCGCCGCTCTACTACGACTGCTCGACGGACGACGCGCGCCTGACCCTCGAGACGGCCCTGGACGCGGCCCACGAGGGCGCCATCGTCTGCACGGGCGCGAAGGTGAAGCGCTTCCTCAAGGACGAGCGGGGCCGCGTCGCCGGCGCCGCCGTGGAGGACACGCTCGGCGGGGAGGGCACCAAGGAGATCCGCGCCAAGGTCGTCATCAACGCGACCGGCCCCTGGACCGACACCACGCGCCGCCTCTCGAGCGTGCCCGGCCAGGAGCACCGCGACGTGCTCCGGCCGACCAAGGGCATCCACATCGTCGTCGCGGCGGAGAAGCTCCCCGTGGAGCACGCCGTCGTCTGCTTCCACCCGACGGACGAGCGCGTGCTCTTCGCGCTTCCCTGGGGCGACCGCACCTACGTCGGCACCACGGACACGGACTACGCCGGCGATCCGGCGAAGGTCGCCGCTACCGCCGAGGACGTCGACTACCTGATCGACGCGGCCAACCACTACTTCCCGAAGCACCCGCTCGCGCGCGAGGACGTCATCTCCACCTGGGCGGGCCTGCGGCCGCTGATCGCGCCGCCGGAGAAGGCGTCCATGAGCGAGAGCGACGTGAGCCGCGAGCACGAGATCCTCGTCGGCCGCGACGGGCTCATCACCATCGCGGGCGGCAAGCTCACGACCTACCGGCGCATGGCCGCCGAGGTCGTCGACAAGGCGGTGCGCCTGCTGAAGCTGACGCGCATGCTGCCGGCCGACCTGAAGCCGGCGAAGACCGACGAGAACCCGCTCCCGGGCGGGCGCGGCTGGCCCGAGGACGACGACCACGACGCCGTGGCGGGGCGCGTGCGCGCCGCGAGCCAGGACGTGCTCTCCCCGGAGGTCGCGCGGCACCTCGCCGACAACTACGGCATGCAGGCCCTCGAGATCGGCGCGATGGTCGCCGAGGATCCGGGGCTCGGCCGCGCGCTGGTCGAGGGGCGCCCGGAGATCATGGCGCAGGTGCGCTGGGCCGTGGAGCGTGAGCTGGCGGCGACGGTCGCCGACGTGATGGTGCGCCGCACGCAGCTCTTCTACCGGGACCTCGACCAGGGGCTCGGCTGCGCGGACGCCGTCGCCCACGAGATGGCGCGGCTGCTGGGCTGGGACGAGAAGACCCAGCGCGCGATGGTGAAGGCCTACGCCGACGAGGTCGCCCTCTCGCGCGCCTGGCGAGAGGGCTGAGCGCGACCTCCCGCTGGCGTCCGCGCCCGGATTGCTTCAAACGGGGGGAATGACCGTCAAGATCGACGACCTGATGGCCAAGCAGGTCATCACCGCGCAGCCCCACCACAGCGTCGCGCACGTGCGCCAGCTGATGGAGAACAACCACATCCACTGCGTGCCCGTGGTCGGCCCCGAGGACGAGCCCGTCGGCATCGTCACGACCGCGGACCTGGCCCAGCCGGGTCTGAAGGACGGCGCCGCCATCTCGCAGCACATGACGACCGAGGTGAAGCAGGTGCCGCAGTACAACGACGCCTCGATCGCCGCGCGCATCATGCGGAAGAACAAGATCCACCACGTGGTCGTCACCCACGAGAAGAAGGTCGTCGGCCTGATCAGCTCCTTCGACCTGCTCAAGCTCGTCGAGGGCCACCGCTTCGTGATGAAGAAGTAGCGCACCGGGCCTCTGGCCCGAGGCGAGCCCGGCGTCGGGTGAGACCCGCGAGAGCGCCGAGAGCTCTCGGCGGGGTCGCGCGTCTCGGGCTCATCCCCCGGCTTCTCCGAGCCTCGCCCCCTCGGGGGCGGAGGTCCGTGGCGGTGGTCCGCGGGACTCCGACGAGGAGCCCTGCTCCGGGCCAGGCCGGAGGTCGGGCCTCAGCCGAGCGGGGGGAGCTTCACCTTCAGGGCGAGCTCCCCCTCCTCGATCACGATGCGTTGCAGCTCGAGGAGCTCGAGGGCGAGGGCGGCGGGTCCCTTCCCCTGCACCTTCCGCACGGCGGGCACGGTCCGGAGATCCACCCGAAGCAGCCCCTCGCCGTCCCGGTCGACGATCGCGCCGTGGAGGTCCTCGGGCTTCGGCCGCAGCATCACCGCCCAGAGCCCCTGCGCGATCGCGCCGGCGAGCGAGGAGACGAGGTCGCGCACCCGCGTGTCCCCGGCGGCCTCCGGCGGCACCACCTGGAGCACGATCTCCTTGGCGCCCCGCGGCGCGAAGCGCGCGGCGAAGGGCATCAGGTCGAAGGCCACCGTGTGCCCGTCCCGGAAGGTCGCGTCCACCCGCAGCGCGCCCCGCCGCGCGGACACGCTGGCCACCTCCACGCCCGGCGCGTGAGCCAGGGCGCTCCCGAGCTGCCGGTCGGTGACGATGGTGCGCTGGCGGCGGAGCTCCTGGATCACCTTCCGGACGGCGGCCACGGGGCCGATGCCTTCGAGGCGGTCGCGCGCCCGGTCGGCGCCGGCGCGGATCAGGCTGCGGAGGGTGTCGAGGCGGTCGCTCATGGGGACAGGGCGGCCGCGGGCGGGGCTCAGGCGCTGGCCTGGGGTCCCTCGGCCGTCGACGCGAGCGTGCGCTCTCGCCGGGGCGCGCGCAACGCCTCCAGCTCGAAGAGCCCCCGCCGCACGCCGTCGCGCCGCGCGTAGAGTCCCTCGCGGAGGAGCCGCGCATGCACCGGCGCGCCGAGGAGCGCCTCGACGACCTCCGTCGGCTTCGCGCTCACGCCGTGCCCGAGCTTCGTCGCGAAGCGGATCGGCACCAGATCCCCGAGCAGGCCCGCCCGCCGGAGCGCCTCGCGCTCGGCCTCGCTCCCGACCTCGACCTCGAGCGCGCCGTCCGCCTCCACCAGGTGCTCGCGCACGTCGATGTGCCGCGTCTTGCCCTTGTGCTCGCGCACCACCTCGAGCGAGGCCGCGCCCTCGAGCCGCTCCCGCACGCGCGCCGCCACGCCCGCCGCGTCGAGCCCGAGCTCCCCGAGCGACGCCGCCGGCAGCCCGGCCACCCAGACGGCCTCGTCGATGAGCTTGTTCAGCCCCTTGTCCCAGTCGCCGAGCACGGCGACCTCGAAGACCTCGATGCCCTCGAAGGCCATCTCCTTCAGCGTGCCCTCGAGGCGCACGAGCGCCTCCTCGTCCATGGCGTCGCGCCGGAGCTTCAGGTCGACCACCTCGCCGAGGCTCGCGAGGCCGAGCCCCAGCGCCGGGCTGAAGGTCATCTGCGGCTTCGGGTGGTAGCCCTGCGAGTAGAAGAGCGGCAGCCGCGCGCGCCGGAACCAGCGCGGGAAGAGCCGCACCAGATCGAGGTGCGAGCTGTAGGCGATGCGCCCGACCTTCGCGAAGCCGATGCGAACCCGGAGCGGCGGCCCCTGGTCGACCTGCTTCAGCGGCTGCCGGACCATGTCCTTCTGGCGCGCGGCCTCGTCCCGGACGACCGGCAGGCGGGGCTTCTCCGCGCCGAGCATCTCGAGGAAGTCGATCCGGTCGCCCCGCATCTTCTGCATGTCGCAGGCGACGCCGCAGTCGTAGCAGACGAGCCGCCGCGCGTCGGCGCGCGCGTCCTCGAGGTTCGTGTGCTGCACGAAGGTGCCGGCGACCTTGCCGCAGGGCGGGCTGAGCCGGTTCTTCAGCGCCTTCCGGTACTCCTTCTCGAGGAAGCCCTCCTCGAGGCCCACGTCCACGTGGTCCCAGGGCAGGCGCGCGCCCACCGGGATCGTGCCGAGGAAGGGCGTCACGTCGACCCCCTCCGCCTCGAAGGCCTCGCGCCAGACGTCGAGGCGCATCTGCTCGTCCCAGCTGTCGAAGCGCGCGCCGGCGTCGTAGGCCCGGCTCAGCACCTTCGCGAGGCGCACGTCGCCGCGCGCGAAGACGCCCTCGAGCCAGCTCCCGGAGCTGTCGTGCATGCGCAGCTTCACGCCCGTGCGCTTGGCCTCCGCCTCCAGGATGGCCTGCTTGCGCAGGATGTCGTCGTAGACGTCCATGGCGCACCACTGGAAGGGCGTGTGCGGCTTCGGGACGTGCGTCGAGACGCTCACGGTGACCCGCGCGTCCTTGCGCTTGCGCACCGACCGGCCGACCTCGAGGGCCTTCGCGCCGGTCCGCACGATGCCGCGGACGTCCTCGTCCTCCTCCGTCGGCAGACCGATCATGAAGTAGAGCTTCATCTTGGTCCAACCACGGCTGAACACGCGCTCGGCCGTCTCGAGGAGCTGCTCCTCGGTGACGTTCTTGTTGATCACGTCGCGCATGCGCTGCGTGCCCGCCTCGGGCGCGAAGGTCAGGCCACCGGCGCGCTGCGTCTTCATGTCGTCGAGGACCGCTTCGCTCAGGCCGTAGGCGCGGAGCGAGGAGACGCTCACGTTCACGCGCTCGCCGTCGAGCTCCTTCATGACCTCCGAGACGAGGGGCTGGATGGCGCTGTAGTCGGCCGTGGAGAGGGAGGTCAGGGACGCCTCGTCGTAGCCGCCGTCGCGCACGGCCTCTGTGAGCGTGCGGAGGATCGCCTTCGGGTCCCGCTCGCGCACGGGTCGGTAGATCATGCCCGCCTGGCAGAAGCGGCAGCCCTCCGTGCAGCCGCGGGCGATCTCGACGGAGACGCGGTCGAAGATGGTCTCCGTGGCGGCGACGGGGCCGTCGGCGGGGAAGGGGAAGGCGCTCAGGTCGCGGACGATGGCGCGCTCGACCGGGTAGGGCGCCTCCGGGTGCTCGGCCTTCGGGCCCTTCACGACGATGAAGCCCGTGTCCTCGTCGAGGCCGCGCTCGTAGAGGCTCGGGACCATCCAGCCGCCGAGCTTCGCGATCTCCACCAGGCGCTCGCGGCGGGGCATGCCGGCGTCCCGGAGCGTCGCCCAGGTCAGGAGGAGCTCGGGGAGCTTCTGCTCGCCGTCGCCGATCAGGAAGGCATCGACGAAGGGGCCGAGGGGCTCGGCGTGGGTGGCGACGGGGCCACCGGCGATCACCAGTGGGTCGTCGTCGCCGCGCTCCTCGGACCAGCGGGGGATGCCGCCGAGGTCGAGCATCTGGAGGATGTTCGTGTAGGTCAGCTCGTACTGGAGCGAGAAGCCGACCACGTCGAAGTCGGAGAGGGGCCGGGCGCTCTCGAGGCTGCGGAGGGGCTCGCCGTGCTCGCGGAGCTTCTGCTCCATGTCCTCCCAGACCGCGTAGGAGCGCTCGGCGAGGAGCTTCGGGTGCCGGTTGAGGATCCCGTAGAGGATCTTGTAGCCGAGGTGGCTCATCCCGATCTCGTAGAGGTCGGGGAAGGCCAGGCACATGCGGGCGGCCGCGGCGCCCCAGTCCTTGCGCTTCTCGCCGTGCTCGCCGCCGATGTACTGGGCGGGCGTGCGGACCTCGTGCAGGAAGGGCGCGTAGGGGTGGTCGCGGACGGGGCTCTTGGTCGGGTCGTCGGCCATGGGATCCTCGTCGAGGCGGGGCTCGACACCTCGTGATGGGGCCCGGGGGCGGGGTCGTCAAACCCGGCGAGCGCGATTCGGCGGCGTCGAGGGCGCCCTGCGGCGAGGTCGAAGCGCTCGAGCGGCGGCGGGGAGCGCCCGCGGACGAGACCGTGCGCCGAAACGAGACGAGGCCGGCCCCCGGGGGAGCCGGCCTCGGTGCGCAGGGCGCGCGAGCGGGTCAGAAGTAGTAGTTGACCCGGATGGTGCCGTTCGCGAGGTCGTTCGCGATGGTGCGGATCGAGATCTCGCTGTCCTCGAAGTCAACGAGTGGCGCATCGGTCGCTTCGACGGGCACGGAGTTGGCGGCCGAGTTGCTCAGGTAGCGGAAGCCGAGGCCCACCGTGAGCTGGAGCGAGAGGTTCGGCAGGCCGATGGCCCCGAAGTGGAGCTCACCGCCGACGCGCACGCCGACGTCGAACTGGAGGCCGCTGGCGTCGATGTCCTGCTCGGCGGCGACCGGCGAGAAGAAGGTGGCCTTGCCGTAGGCGAAGCCGACCTCGGGGATGATGAGGAAGGTCGCGTGCTGGCTGACGGCGGCGGCGATGGGCACGCCGACGTGGAGCCCGAGGGCGAAGGCGCCGTCGATGCCCCCCGTTCGCACCTGCGGGTCAGCGCAGTCCCCCATCATCGGGGTGGCCGGGTTGTCCGGGCAGTTGTTGTAGGTCTTCTGGGTCGTCGTGCCGAGGCCCAGGCCGAGGTCGAGGCCGACCGAGCCGAACCAGATGCGCGCGCCGACGGTGGCCAGCGGGATGTTCAGCTGGAAGGCGTTGCCGGCGGGCGTGACGTCGATGCGGTTGACGCCGAAGAAGGAGAGGCCGGCGCCGACCTGGTCGTGGTCGGTCTCCCCGGAGGGGCCCTCCTCGCTCGGGGGCTGCTCGCCGTTCTGCAGGGCGGGCGGCCGCTCCTGGTCCTGGTTGAACCAGCTCGGCTGCTCCTGCTGCTGCTGGGGGGGCGGCTGCTGCTGCTGGGGAGGCGGCGGCTCCCAGCCCTGTCCGGTGTCCCCGCTCTCGGGGTCCCACTGCGCGCCTGCGGTGGCGGCCCCGGCCAGGGTCAGCCCAGTGGTCAAGAAGGCGGTCGCAATGAGAGAAGCAATCGAGTGACGGCTCATGGGTCCTCCAGGCGGAGCGGGTGCGGCGCCTCGGCTCGGGCTCCGGCTGCCGACCGCTCGTCCTCCCGGTGAGCGGACGGACCACCCACCGAGACAGCGGCGCCCTGTACCACGAACGCCAGGGATATCGCCACAACCGCCCCCGGGCGAGCGTGGGCGCGCTGTGAGTCCCCTCAATCGCTCGATCGTTCCGCGCGCCGCGGCGAATCGCCTTCAGCGGCGGGCGAAGGCGAGCACGGCCGCCGTCAGCACCAGCACCAGCAGGAGCACCGAGGCGTGGCCGAGCAGGAGGTGCTGCGCGCCGCCCATGGCGCAGCGGCCCGCGAGGAAGGCGTTGGCGGCCCCCCCCGCGGCGCTGGCACCGGCGAGCCCCGCCCAGCCGAGCGGCTCGCGCGCGCAGGCCCACCAGAGCCCGAGCACGGCCGCGGCGATCCCCATGCCCGGCGCGAAGCAGCGCAGGTGCGCCCCGAGCTCGGTCGGGCCGGCCCCCCCGAAGGCGGAGAAGCCGGCGACGAAGGCGAGCGCCAGGAAGGGCAGGGCGAGCCGCACGGCCCGGGGCCAGGCCGGGAGCTGGATCGGCCGCAGGCTCACGGCCGCGAGCAGCGCGCCCACCAGCCCGAGCCCCAGCGCGCCGGCCCGGCTCCCGGCCCCGAGGCTCCCGAAGAGCGCGAGGCCCGCGATGGGCAGCGCGAGCACGAGCCGCCGCACGGGGGTCGGTCGGCTGCGGAGCCAGGCGCGGAGGCCCCGCTCGGCTTCGATGCGCTCCTCGAGGGTGGCCTGCATCGCGGCGAGCTCGGCCGGGTCCAGCTCGGGCTCCGCGGGGGGCGGGCCGAGCGGGGAGGCGTCGACGTGCGGGGGAGACGAGGTGCGCATGGCGGGGCGACTTCGGGGAAGGGTAATGACGGGGTGGGCGCTCGCCCAGGGCTCAGGACCCGGGCGCGGGAACGGGGGGAGTGGGCGGCTCGCCCTCGAGGCGCGCGGCCTCGGCGGCGTCGGCGTCCTGGAGCAGGGCGCGCAGGCGCTGGTAGCCGCGATGGGCGCGGACCTTCACGGCGCTCTCGCTGGCGCCGACGATCTGCGCGACCTCCTTGTAGGGCAGCTCCTCGAACCAGTGGAGCTCGAACGCCTCGCGCTGCCCCGCCGGGAGCGCGGCGACGGCGGCGCGGAGCTGCATGGCGCGCTCGGCGCGGAGGAGGTCCGGGGCCTCTTCGCGTGGCTCGACGCCGGGGGCGAGCTCGAGGGGCGTCTCGGGGCGGCGGGCGCGGCGGCGGAAGTGCTCGCGGCGCAGGTTGAAGCAGATGGTGAAGATCCAGGGGCGGAGCGGGCGGCCCTGCTGGAAGTCGTGGCGGGCCCGATGGAGGTGCAGGAAGGTCTGCTGCACGATCTCCCGTGCGTCCTCCTCGGAGCGCACCTGGCGGCGGACGGCGCGATGGAGCCGGGGGGCGTAGCGCGCGAAGAGCTCGCGGAAGGCCGCCGCGTCGCCCCCGACCCAGGCGGCCATGAGGGCTTCGTCGCTGGGCGCGTCGCGCGGGCGGGCCCGGTCGTCTATCGTCGGCGGCATCGTGGCGTGGAGCGAGGTGGAGAAGCGGGCGGCCCGCGCGGCCCGGGCGCGGGACGCGGCCGTGGACGCCTCCGCGCGGCGGACCCACGGCGTCGTGCATACGCCCCCCGCCCTCTGCCGTTACGTGGTCGAGCGGGCCGACGCGGCGCTCCGGCGCGCGGGGGTCGAGGGGGGGCTCGCGGACCCGCGCGTCACGCTCGTCGATCCCGCCTGCGGCCCCGGCGGGTTCCTCGCGGCGGCGCTCGGTCTCGCGGGGGCGCGGGAGAGCGCGCCGGCGGCCTGTCGCGGCCTGGAGCGGGACCCGGCGGCGCTCGCGGAGGCGGCGGAGGTGCTCGGGGAGGCCTTCGAGGAGGCGGGCTGGCCCCTGAGCCTCGAGCCGGGGGACACGCTCGCGAGCCTGGAGGGCACTTCCGCCGAGGACGTGCTGGTCGTCTTCGGCAACCCGCCCTGGGCCGGGCGCTCCGGGAGCAAGACGGCGCTCCTCGAGGGGCTGCTCGAGGACTTCCGGCGGGACGCGCACGGGGCGCGGCTGACGGAGCGGAAGCTCGGCGTGCTCTCGGACGCCTACGTGCGCTTCTGGCGCTGGGCGGCGGAGGGGGTGCGGCGGGCGCCGGGCGGCGGGGTCGTGGCGCTGGTGACGAACGCCTCCTTCCTGGACGGCCCGGTGCATCGGGGCATGCGCGGGGCGCTGGCGCGCTGGATGGACGGCGTGGAGGTGCTGGACCTCGGCGGGAGCGCGCTGGTCGCGCAGAAGAAGGGGGAGCGCGACGAGAACGTCTTCGGCGTGCGGCCGGCGGTGGCCGTGACCGTGGCCTGGCGCGCGGGCGGCGGCGAGGCGGGCGAGGCGGAGGGGGCGACGGATGCCGCGGCGAACGGCGCGGCGGACCCGGGGGCGGAGGAAGGCCGGGCTGGTTCCGTCGGGGGCGCCGGAGGCGGCCGAGACGCGGAGGACGCCGCGCAGGCCACGCTCGCGCTCGGGGCGGAGTCGTCGGCGCCCGGGCCCCGCGTCGCCACGGCGGAACCGGCTGCCGAAGAGGAGCCCCCGCCGGAGCCGAGCACGGCCGAAGGCGAGGGCGCGGGGGCGGGGGCGAACGCCGCGCTCGCCGAGGTCCGCGTCATGGCCCTTCGCGGCCGGCGCGACGCCAAGCTCCGCGCCCTCGGCCACGCGCTCTCGGCCTTCCGCGCCGTCGACCCCCTCGGCCCCTGGCGCCTCCCCCCCTCGCTCGGCGTCACCGAGAGCTGGCCCGAGGGCTGGCGCCCGATCGACGCGCTCTTCCCCTTCCATCGCGAAGGCGTGCAGACGAACCGGGACGCCGTCGCCATCGACGCGAGCCGCCACGCGCTCGTCGGGCGCCTCCAGACCTTCGCCATGGGCCTGGCGGACCCGCGCCTCGAGGTCGCCCGCACCGAGCGCGGCCACTACGACCCGGAGAAGGCGCGCCGCGTCGTCGCCGAGGCCCTCGCCGAGGATCCCGACGGCGGCACCATCGTCCGCCCGATCGCCTACCGCCCCTTCGATCGCCGCTGGCTCGCCGCCGCCGCCCCGCTCTGCCATCGGCCGCGCCCGGCGCTCCTGAAGGCCATGGACGCCTCGGAGTTCGCGCTGCTCACGGTCCGAAAGGATCGGGGCGAGCGCGCCTGGACCCATGCGGCCGCCTCCCGCGCGGTCCCCGACAACTGCTTCCTCTCGGCCCGCTCGAGCTGCCGGACGCGCGCCTTCCCCACCCACGACCCCGGGGGTGCGCCGAACCTCTCCGAGGAGGCCGAGGGCTGGCTGCGCGGCGTCGGGCGCGGCGACGCGGCCGATCTGCTCGCCTACGCCCTCGCCGTGCTCTGCTCGCCGGTCTACCGAGGGCGCTACGGCTGGCTGCTCCGCTTCGGCTACCCGGTGCTGCCGGCGCCCGAGCCCGCGAGCTGGCCGAGCGTCGTGGAGGCGGGCCGAGCGCTGGTGGAGCGGTTTCTCGCCGAGCCCGCGGGCGATCCGGAGCTGGCCGTCGTCGGCCATTGGGAGGTGGAGGCGCCGGCCGGGTTCGGCGCGGCGGTGGCGGCGGCCGCGGCGGCGGTGGCGCCGCTCCTCGAGGGATAGAGGGGCTCGGGAGCGCCCGAGCGGGCTCCGTGCGGGCTCCGTGCGTTGACGTCTCGGGATGGCTCACGGATGCTGGGGAGGTGACCCGGTCCTCGCGCCTCTCCTCGCTCCTCCGGCGCGCGCCCACGCGCTACCGGCCGGTGTCGCGGATCGCCGCCGGAGGGATGGCCGAGGTGTGGCGCGCGGAGGCCATCTTCGAGGAGGGCGGCACGCACGAGGTGGCCATCAAGCGGGTGCTGCCGCAGATGGGCCAGCCGCTCTTCCGGGCGATGTTCGAGGACGAGGCGCGGCTGGGCATGCTCCTGCGGCACCCGAACATCGTGCGCGTCTACGACGCGCGGGACGTGGGCGGGACCTTCATCATGGTGATGGAGCTCGTCGACGGAGACACGCTCAAGGGGCTCCTCGAGAAGGCCCTCGAGCGGGGCGCGCCCATGCCGCTCGGCGTGGCGCTCCACATCGCCCGGGAGCTCGCGCGCGCCCTCGACTACGTCCACCGGGCCGAGCACGAGGACGGGCGGCACCTCGGGATCGTCCACCGCGACGTGAGCCCGCACAACCTGCTGCTCGGGCGGGACGGGGCCGTGAAGCTGACCGACTTCGGGCTGGCGGACGCGAACGTGCACGAGCACGCCCAGTCCGAGGACCTGGTCGGCGGCAAGCTCGGCTACCTGGCGCCGGAGATCGTGCTGCAGAAGGGGTCGGATCACCGCATCGACCTCTTCGCGGCGGCGGTGACGCTCTGGGAGATGCTCGCCGGGCGGCGCCTCTTCCAGGGGGCGGACGACGCCGAGACCGTGCGGGCCGTGGCGCGCTGCGAGGTGCCGTCCTTGCGGAAGATCAACGGGCGCGTGCCGCGGGAGGTCGACGACCTGGTGGGGCGCATGCTGCGGCCGAGCCCGGACGAGCGCCTGCCGACGGCGCGGTCCTTCTTCGAGGCCCTCGACGTGCTGGTGACGCGGCTCGATCGGGAGGTGGGGGCGCAGGACGTGGCGCTGCTCATCGGGCTGCACCTGGCGCGGAAGCAGCGGGAGAAGCCGAAGGAGGCGAGCATCGAGGAGCTCGGCGTCGCGGAGCTCCTGGCCGACGAGCTCGCCCAGTTCGCGGCGGGGGGCGGCGCCAAGCCGCTCGATCCGCGGGAGTTCGACTACGGCGTGACCAGCGGCGTGCGGCGCCATCCGAGGCCCTGGGATGATTGAGCAGGACGATTGATGCGGGATGATTGACGCGGAAGGATTGAAGCCGGACGGCTGAAGCCGGACGGCTGAAGCCGCGACGATCGGGGGCGGCGTCGGCGTCGCGGCGAGCGGTCGCCCTGGACGCTTCGTCGCCCTTCGCGTCGTCGTCGCGAAACGTCGTCATCGCGAAACGTCGTCATCGCGAAACGTCGTCATCGCGAAACGTCGTCATCGCGAAACGTCGTCATCGCGAAACGCGGGGCCGCCGAGATGGTACGAGGGGCCATGGTCCCGCGCGCGCTCGTCTTCCTCGCCCTCCTCGGCCTCGCTTGCGGCGGCACCGGGTCGCGCGCCGAGACCGCTCCGAACGCGGCGCCATCGCTCCGCCCGTGCCCGGAGCGGGGCGTCGCCGTGCGCGTGCTCGGCTCGGGCGGGCCGATCGTCGACGACGGACGCGCGTCGAGCGGCTACCTCCTGCTCGTCGACGGTGAGCCGCGCCTCCTGGTGGACGCGGGCGGCGGCGTGGCGCTCCGGATGGCCCAGGCCGGCGTCGCGCCCCGGGCGCTCGGCGGCGTGCTCCTCAGCCACGTGCACGTCGATCACACGGCGGATTTCGTCGCGCTCCTGAAGAGCGCGTCCTTCTCGTCCCGCGCCGACGCGCTCCCGGTCGTCGGCCCGAGCGGCGACGATCCCTTTCCGGCGCTCGGGCCCTTCCTCGAGGCGCAGCTCGGGGAGGCGGGGGCCTGGCGCTACCTCGGGGGCTACCTGCGCGAGGAGGGCCAGCCTTTCCGGCTGCGCCTCGACGAGGTCGACGTGGCGGGCGAGGGGCGCGAGCTCGAGGGCGCCGGTCTCCGCGTCGAGGCCGTCGGCGTTCCCCATGGCCCCGTGCCGGCCCTCGGCTTCGTCGTGCATGCGGCGGACGCGCGCGTCGCCTTCGCTGGCGACCAGCGGCTCGACGATCCGCGCTTCCTCGCGCGGGCGCGTGGCGCCGACCTGCTCGTCGCCCACCACGCGATCCCCGAAGCCGCCGAGGGCGTCGGCGCGCGGCTCCACGCGAGGCCCTCGCAGATCGGCGCTTTCGCCCGCGACGCGGAGGTCGGCGAGCTCGTCCTCTCGCACCACATGCAGCGGAGCCTGGCCCGGCTGGACGAGGCGCGCGCCCTCATCGCCCACCGCTACGACGGGCCGGTCCACGTGGCGGAGGATCTCGACTGCTACGGCGTCGCGGCGCGCTGAGCGGGGCCGGCACGCAGGGCGTTCGGCCCCGGCCTCGACGCCCGCCGGGGCGCCAGCGTCGCGCCCGCTACTTCGGCAGCGTGATGCCCAGGAAGTAGCGCGTCGCCGAGCGCCCGAGGGCCAGCGTCCCCGCGCCCGCGATGCCCGCGCTGAAGATGCTCCCCATGCCGGGCACGAGCTTCGCCAGCTGCTGGGCGCCCCAGCGGAAGCCCATGCCGGCGCCGCCGACCACGCCGACGCTCGCGATCCACTCGGCCGCCGTCCGCCGGTCCCAGGCCCGCCCCGAGAGGTAGGCGAGCGTCGTCACCATCATCCCCTGGAGCGGCGCCATCACCGCCAGGTCGGAGAAGGGCAGGGGCGTCAGCGAGACGGTGATCGCCAGCGTCGAGCAGCACTGGACCAGGTCGCGCGCCACGCGCCGTCGCCCGTCCGCCGCGCCCTCGAAGCTCCGCGCGCCCTCGATCCGCGCCGCCTCGGGCAGGCTCGCCACGAGCGCCTCGGCGAGCTTCGCGGCCCCGAAGGTCTCCCGGCGACCGGGGGGCGCGGCCACGGCGAACACCTCCTCGGTCGGCCCGCCGGCCTCGCGGAGCTGCCGCGCGAAGCGGGCGCGCGCGTCGGAGACGTTCGGGTCCGCGTGGCCGAGGATCACCCCGTCGTCGATCAGCGTGTCGGCCCGGCTCATGACGGCGAAGGCAGCCGGGCGCGCACCGTCCTCCTCCAGGGTCGCCAGCGCGCGCGAGAACACCTCGAGGTGCACGCCGAGCCCCCGTCGCACCTCCTCGGGGGTGGCGACGAGGAGCACCGCGTCCGGTCGCCGGGCGTCGGCGGCCGCCCGGGCGGCGCGCAGGCTCGGCTCCGGGTCGTCGTCCGTGACGTCGATGGACACCCAGTCGACGCGCCGCCCCCGGAGGAGCAGCTCGCGCCAGCCCTCGGCCTCGGGCGCCTCGCCCTCGTCGCCGAGGAGCGCGCCGAGGAGCCGGTGCCGGCCCGAGCCCGGGCGCCCGAGCACGACCAGCCGCGGCGGGCGCCGCTCGTAGACCAGCCGCGAGAGGCTGGTGAGGTCGCGCTTCAGGCCGCTGACGAAGGGCACGCGGTCCAGGACCGCCATGAGCTCGTCCCAGCCCTCGCGATCGGGCGGGCCGTCATGGTCGGGGTCGGCGAGCTCGCCGGGGGGCGGCGCGCCTCCCTCGGGCTCGCGGGGGGCGGTGCGGGGCGCGTCTTCGGCCATCCCCTACAGGGTTGGTCAGCGGCCGGGCGCGAGCAAGGGTGGGGGCGCGCGGCGGTCTCCGGCCGGAGGGCAGGCGGCGTCGCGGCACAGCGCACCCCGGGGAGTCACTCCGTCAAGAGCCCCACCGCGATCGCCACCGCCAGCAGCGAGAAGATGATGGCCACGAAGACCAGGCCGCCCTTCTCGGAGACCTGCTCGATCTCGGGCTCGGGGCCGGCGGGGGCGTTCCGCTCCTTACGCCGTGCGCGCTTCGGCCGGCGCGGCTCCGGGTTCGGGTCGGCCTCCTCGGCGGCCGCCGCCTCGTCGTCGTCGTCGTCGTCGTCCTCGTCGTCTTCGTCGATCTCGTCGTCGGTCTCGTCCGACTCGTCGTCGGCGGTGTCGTCGGACTCCTCGTCCTCCTCCGCGCCTTCGGGCTCGCCCGCGTCGCCCTCGGGCTCGTCCGCGGCTCCGGCGGAGACCTGCTCTTCTTCTTCTTCCTCGGTCTCCTCGGCGGCGTCCTCTGCGCCGGTCGCCGCGCCCTTCGCCTTCTCCGCGGCCTCGGCGGGATCGACGCGGCGCGCCTTCCGCTTCTTCCCGCCCTTCTTCTTCTTCTTGCCCTTCGCCATGACACCCCCCGTAGCACAGCCGCCCCCCCGGCGCAGGACGCCCCCGACCCGCATGACGCCGCCGGAGGCGGCGCCGAGGGCCCGCCGAGCCCGCGCCGCGCGGATCCGCACGGCGCCCGGCCCCCGCACCCGATAGGGTCCCGCGCCATGCCCACCATCGTGAACCCCGACACGCTGGCGCCCCCCCGCGGCTACTCGAACGGTCTCCTCTACGGCCCCGGCCGCGTCCTCTTCGTCGCCGGCCAGATCGGCTGGGACCGCGAGGGCCAGCTCGCCGGCGAGGGCTTCGCCGAGCAGTTCGCCCAGGCCCTGCGCAACGTCCTCGACGTCGTGCGCGCCGCCGGCGGCCGCCCCGAGAGCATCGGGCGCTTCACCATCTACGTCACCGACAAGAAGGCCTACCTGGCCGCCGCCAAGGCCATCGGCGCCACCTACCGCGAGCTCATGGGCCGGCACTATCCGGCCATGGCCCTGGTGCAGGTCGCCGACCTCCTCGAGGAGGGCGCCCTGGTCGAGATCGAGGCGACGGCCGTCCTCGAGGAGAACGCGGAGAGCGACGATGCGTGAGACGAAGAGCTTCCTCAGCGCGGTGGACGACGACGGCGTCTGCACCGTCACCCTCAACCGCCCGAAGCGCATCAACTCGCTGACCTTCGAGGTCTATGCGGAGCTACGCGACTTCTTCCGCCACCTGAAGGAGGACGCCCCCGAGGTGCGCGCGGTCGTGCTCCGCGGCGAGGGTCCGAAGGGGTTCTGCTCCGGCGGCGACCAGCACGACATCATCGCCGAGCTCTTCTCGCGCGACATGCAGGGCCTACTCGAGTTCACGCGCATGACCGGCGCGCTCGTCCACGCCATCCGCACGACCCGCCCGCCCGTCGTCGCGGCGCTCCATGGCGTCGTCTGCGGCGCCGGCGCGGTCATGGCCGCCGCCTGCGACATCCGCATCGCCGCGCCCGACACGCGCATCGCTTACCTCTTCCCGAAGGTCGGCCTGAGCGGCGCGGACATGGGCGCCGCCTACTTGCTGCCGCGCCTCGTCGGCGTCGGCCGCGCGAGCGAGATCCTCCTCACCGGCGACTGGGTCGACGCCGAGCGCGCCGAGCGCATCGGCCTCGTGAACCGCGTCGTCCCCGCCGAGGCGCTCCGCGAGGAGGCCGACGCCTTCGCCCGCCGCCTCGCCAAGGGCCCGGCCTTCGCCCTCGCCATGACCAAGCGCATGATCGAGTACGAGGGGCACGTCGACTTCACGACCGCCATCGAGGCCGAGGCGCAGGCGCAGGCCGTCTGCATGGAGCATCCGGACTTCCTCGAGGCGCACGAGGCGTGGAAGGAAAAGCGCGACCCGAGGTTCAAGTGAGGGAGCTCGCGAGCCCGCCGGTCGAGCGGGCCTTCGTCGACGAGGCGCTCCTCGAGGCCGCCTGGGAGCCGGCCGGAGCCCTCGTCGAGGAGGCCCGCGCCACCGAGGAGGCCGCCGCGAACGCCGGCGAAGCCCTCCGCGCGCTCGTGCGCCTCTACGGCGAGCGGGGCCTCCTCCGCCTGGTCACCACCGAGGCCTTCGGTGGCGCCGCCGCGGCCGTCTCGAGCCGGGCCCTCTGCCTCGTGCGCGAGCGCCTCGGTCATGCGTCGCCCCTCTGCGAGCTCGCCTTCGCCATGCAGGGGCTCGGCAGCTACCCGATGACGCACGCCGCCCTCGAGCTCGGCACCCCCGCCGCGGCCGAGCTCTACCTGCCGCGCGTCGTCTCGGGCGAGGCCGTCGCCGCCTTCGCGCTCACCGAGCCCGGCGCCGGGACCGACCTCGGCGGCATCGTCACGACCGCGCGCCGCGAGGGCGACGAGTACGTCCTCGACGGCGAGAAGATCTACATCTCCAACGCCGGCGTCGCCGACGTCTACGTGGTCTTCGCGGCCACCGCCCCGCCGGGCGAGCGCCGCCGCCTCAGCGCCTTCGCCGTGCCCGCCGACGCCGCGGGCCTCGAGACGGCGCCCCAGCCCGTGCTCGGCGGCCACCCCATCGGGCGCGTGCTCCTCGACGGGGTCCGCGTGCCGGCCGCCATGCGCCTCGGCGAGGAGGGCCGCGGGCTCGGCCTCGCGCTCGCCACGCTCCACCGCTTCCGGCCCACCGTCGGCGCCGCCGCCCTGGGCTTCGCGCAGCGGGCCCTCGACGAGTCCGTCGCGCACGTGAAGCGCCGCGAGCAGTTCGGGGCGCCGCTCGCCGAGCTCCCGCTCGTGCAGGCGCGGCTCGCGGACATGGCCTGCGAGCTCGAGGCCGCGCGCCTGCTCGTCTACCGGGCCGCCGCGACCCTCGACGCCGGGGAGGAGCGCGGGGCCGTGGCCCGCACCGGCTCGATGGCGAAGCTCGTCGCGACCGAGGCCGCGCAGCGGGTCATCGACTCGGCGGTGCAGCTCCACGGCGGGAGCGGCGTGGACACGCGCGGCGTCGTCGCGCGGCTCTACGAAGAGGTGCGGGCGCTCCGGATCTACGAGGGCACGAACGACGTGCAGAAGCTGCTGATCGCCCGCGAGCTCTTGAAGTAGCGCCGGTCGAGGCCGGGCGCGGGCTCGGGTCGTGACGCGGCTCGTCGCCCGCGCCGTACGGGCCCCGGCGCCCGCGCGCAGCGCGGCGGGTCGCGGTGAAGGCTCAGCGGCCGTCGAGGGGGCGCAGGCCGAGCTCGTCGAGGGCGAAGACGGCGGCGCTGATCGGGTGCGGCGCCTTGCGGAAGGCGTCCTCGACCTGCTCCTGGAAGACGCCGACGGTCCAGGGCGTGAACGTCGCCGCGAGGAGCGTGTCGCGATGCGGCGCGGCGACCACGAGCGGATCCTCGAGCTCGGCCCGGAGCACGCGGTGGAGCGTCGGGAGGAGCAGGCGGGCGGCGTCGAGGCCGTCGCCGGTCTTGCCGACCACGAAGGCGCCGTCGTCGCCCTCGACGTGGGCGAAGCGGCACTGCTGCGAGCGCCGCGCGAGGTTGCGGATGGCCTCGGCGCGCACGGCGCCGCCCTCCGCGCGCCAGGCGTCGACCTCGTCCCGGCGGACGTAGCGGGCCCGCCCGGGGTAGGCGAGCTGGAGCGCGACCTTCACGTCGGCGCCGAGCGGCGCGAGGTAGAGCTCGCCGCGGGCGTCGCTCTCGGGGAGGCCGTCGAGGAAGCTCGGGCCGACGAGGCGCGGGAGCAGGCGCGGGGCGGCCTCCTCCCAGGGGAGGCGCTCGGCGTCCTCGCGGCGCAGCATGCGCGCCATCTTCGCGGCGGCCTGGTGGACGGCGTCGAAGCCCTGGTCGCCGGTGGCCTCGGCGACGCGCTGGAGGTCGACGATGGCGCCGTCGTCGAGGGTCACCTCGTAGCCGAAGCGCTCGAGGATGCGCGCCCCGGGGACCTCGTCGGCGAGGGCGAGGGCGAAGCCGCGGACGACCCGGCCCACGGGCCCCTCGCCGCGCGCCTCGGCCTCGGCCTGGCGGATGCGCTCGGCGAGGGCGTCGCAGGGCTCGTCCGCGTCGAGGGCGTCGTCGATGGCGGCGAAGGGGTCGAAGAAGCCGTGGTCGCCGAGGAGCACGCGGTGGGCGCGCTCGCGGACGACGTGGCGGCCGCCGAGGACGTCGGCGAGGACGAGGCCGAGGAGCGCGCCGGCGCCCTCGAGGAAGCGGTCGTCGTCCTCGTCGGCGGCGTCCGTCTCGTGGGCGAAGAGGTCGACCTGGTCGGCGAGGAAGGCGATGGCCTCCTCCCCGCGCGGCAGCTCCCCTTCGCCGCGCCAGGCCCAGAAGGCGCGGGCGGCCTCGACGAAGGGCCCGCCGCGCTCGCGGATGGCGTCGAGCCAGTCGGCCATGGGCGCGAGGATACCATCGCCGCGGCGCCCGCTTCGCGTCGTCGCGGCGCTCCGCTCTCGTTCGGTCATGCGGGAGCCGGCGCCGTGGGGAGGAGTCGGCGCGGCGCGGAGCCGCCGAATCGAGCCGCCGAACCGAGCCGCCGAACCGAGCGAGCGTCCGCGCCGACGCGGCGGGGGGCCACGACCGGCTTCGCGCTCGGCGAAGGGGCGGCTCGGGCGCCGCTCAGCCTTCGAGCAGCTCCTCGGCGGCGGTCGCGTAGATGTCCGCGAGCACATCGTGGAGCGCGTTCCCCTCCGCCTCGGTCGCGTCGGCGGGCCAGCCGAAGTAGGCCTCCGGGCCGCCGGACTCCTCGAAGCTCTCCTTGCCGTCGCGGATGGCGACGCTGAGCGAGCTCGGGTTCGGCGCCAGCTTCTCGGCGATGGTCCGCCGCACGAGGAAGGGCTCGGCGGCCATCACCAGGCTCGTCTCGTAGCGCCCGGCGTGGCAGGCGCCGCTCTTGAACTCGTCGCCGAGCCGGAGCGCGTGCGGTTTGCGCGTCACGTCCGGGAAGGCGACCCGGGCGCCGCCCTCGCGCGCGGCCTCCATCCCCTCGCGCAGCGCCTGCAGGTTCCCCGGCTCGAGGTGCGCGTTGCAGATCACGACCGCCGCGAAGCCCGCCCGCTCGGCGCCGAGGATCACGTCGCGCACCATCGCCCGCGCGGTGTCGAGCGGCAGCGAGATGGTCCCCCCGAAGCCCGCCGCGAACTCGGTCACGGCGTAGGCGAGCGGCGGGAGCACGGCGGCGGCCCGCCCCTTCCCGCGCAGCCGTCGCACGGCCCGCTCGGCCGAGGTGCGCGAGATGATCACGTCCGTCGAGAGCGGCAGATGGGGCCCGTGCGCCTCCGTGGCGCCGGTCGGGAGGAAGCCGACGGCGCCCGCGTCCCGCAGCGTGGCCGCCTCGGGGTAGGTCATGTCGGCGAGGTGCAGCGGGAGGTCGCGCTCCATGCGCCGATGCTACCCCATCGGCGCGCGCCTCACCGGAGCGCGCGGCGCAGGATCTTCCCGCGGTCGTTCCGCGGGAGCGCGTCCACGAAGGCCACCTCCCGCGGGAACTTGTAGCGGGTCAGCCGCGTCTTGGCGTGCTCCTGGAGCTCCGCCACCAGCGCCTCGCTCGCCTCGAAGCCCTCGCGGAGCGCCACGAAGGCCTTGGGGATGGTCAGCCCGGCGTCGTCGTCCACGCCGATGATCGCGCACTCGCGCACGGCCGGGTGCGTCGCCAGGCAGTCCTCGATCTCGAGCGGGCTCACGAACTGGCCGCGCACCTTGAGCATGTCGTCGTCCCGGCCGGCGTAGAAGAAGTAGCCGTCGGCGTCGCGGCGGAAGAGGTCGGCGGTCACGCACCAGTCGCCGCGGAAGGTCGCGCGGGAGGCGTCCTGGCGCTGCCAGTAGCAGAGCGCCGTGGAGTCGCCGCGCACCCAGAGCCGGCCGATCTCTCCGTCGGGCACGTCCTGCCCGTCCGGGCCGACCACGCGGGCCTCGTAGCCCTCCACGATGCGCCCGAGCGAGCCGGGCTTCACGTCGCCGGGGCGGTTCGTGATGTAGATGTGGAACATCTCCGCCGAGCCGATGCCGTCGAGGATCTCGGCGTCCGGCCAGCGCGCCTTCCAGCGGTGGTAGAGGTCCGGCGGGAGCGCCTCGCCGGCGCTGAGGCAGATGCGCACCGAGGAGAGGTCCGCGTCCCGCTCCGTGTCGACCATCTGCCGGATCATGGCCGGCACGTTCGTCAGCACGGTCACGCGATGCCGCTCGATGTGGTCGATGAGCCGGTCGGCCGTGGGCTTGTCCGGGAAGAGCACGATCTTCCCGCCGACGGCGAAGGGGAACATCAGGTTGGTGCCCGTGCCGTAGCCGAAGAAGAGGCGCGAGACGCTGACGAAGACGTCGTCCTCGTTCAGGCCGAGCACGCCCTTGCCGTAGACCTCCGTGTTGAAGGCAAAGTGGCGGTGGAAGTGGACGGCGCCCTTGGGCTTGCCGGTCGTGCCACTCGTGAAGAGCCAGCCGGCGATGTCGTCCCTGGAGGTGTCCGCGTTCTCGGCCTCCGGGTCGGCCTCCGCGAGCGCGTCCTCCCAGCGCTCCCAGCCTTCGGGGCACGCCCCCTCGCCGACCATCAGGCGCACGCGACAGCGCGGGTGCTTCTCCATGAGCGGGCCGAGCCGGTCGAGGGTCTTCGCGTCGGCGACGACGGCGCGGGCGCGCGTGTAGCCGAGCAGGTAGTCCATGTCGTCGGCCGTGAGCAGGGGGTTGGCCATGCAGAAGACGCCGCCCGCCTTGAGGATGCCGAACCAGCACTCGACGAACTCGACGCCGTCGAAGAGCAGCATGAGCACGCGGTCTTCGAGGTCGATGCCGCGCTTCCGGAGCGCGTCGCCGGCCCGGGTCGCGCGGCGCTGGATCTCGGCGTAGGTGTGCTCTTCGTCGCCGACGGCCACGGCCACCCGGTCGCCCCGCCCCTCCTCGACGCGGGCGTCGAGGTAGTAGTGCGCGAGGTTGAAGCGTTCCGGGAAGGACGGGAGGTCGGCGGCGCTCATGGGCGGCGAGGGTATGCGCTCGGCCGCGGGCGGTGGGTGAGGGCGCTCTCAGGGCGCGCCAGCGCTCGGTGCCCGTGCGCGGCGGCGTTCGTACCGTGCGTGCCGGGCCTTCCCCTCGACGTCCGCGCGCGATCCGCTCGAAGAGCCCCTCGCGCGGGTCGCACGCGGTCCTCGGGCGCCCCTGGCGCGGCGCGTTCTCAGGCGCGCGGTCGCCGGTCGGTCTCGGCGGGGAGCTCGGGCGGCCCGTCGTGCCAGACCAGCTCGCTCTCGTGGAGCGCCGCGAAGATCTCCCCCGTGCGCTCCGTGACCGCCTCGAAGGTCGGCGGCTCCGCCACCTCGGTCGCCAGGCTGGTCACGCCCTTGTCCGAGATGCCGCAGGGGACGATCAGCCCGAAGTGCGAGAGGTCCGTCGTCACGTTCAGCGCGAAGCCGTGCATCGTGACCCAGCGGCTGATGCGCACGCCCACGGCGCCGATCTTCCGCGGCCGCGCCCCATGCGCGTCGAGCCAGGTGCCGTTGAAGCCCTCGAGCCGCTCGGCCTCCACGCCGTGCTCGGCGCAGACGCGGATCATCGTCTCCTCGAGGGAGGCGACGTACTTGCGCACGTCCTGCCGGTCCGGCTTCAGGTCGAGGATCGGGTAGCCGACGAGCTGCCCCGGCCCGTGGTAGGTCACGTCGCCGCCCCGGCCGATCTCGTGCACCTCGAAGCCGCGCGCCCGGAAGGCCTCCGGCGAGAGGAGCAGGTTCTTGCCGTCCTTCACGCCCCGCCCGAGCGTGACCACGGGCGGGTGCTCGAGCAGGAGCAGCACGTCCTCGACGGCGCCCGCCTTCCGCGCCTCGACGAGGCGCTCCTGGAGCGCGAGGGCCTCCGCGTAGCCGACGCGACCGAGGCGATGAGCGTGGAGCCGGCGCATGACGCAGCAATAGGGCAGGGCGCCCCTCCCCGCCAGCCAGCCCCGAAGATGCCCCGCGACTGCGAAGGGGAGGGGGGCCGGCCGCGAACGCGGCGAAGTCACGCCCGGTGAAGGGTCGCGCGCCGGCCGCGAACGCGGCCAGGTCACGCCCCGGCGAAGGGTCGCGCGCCGGCCGCGAACGCGGCGAGGTCACGCCCCTGCGAAGGGTCGCGCCCCGGCCGCGACGCGGCGAAGAGCGAAGCGAGCGCCGAGGGGCCTGCGGGCCCACTGCCGAGCCCGAATCAGCGAGCGCAGCGGGCGGAAGCCGCCGTCTACTTCTTCTTGCGGTTCATGATGTGCACGGCCTCGCCGAGCGCGGCCTTGAAGGCCTCCATCACACCCTCGCCGAGCGTCGGGTGCGGGTGCACCGTCAGCGCCACGTCCTCCGCGAAGGCGTGCATCTCCATCGCGAGCGCGCCCTCGCTGATCAGGTCCGCCGCCTCGGGCCCGACGATGGTCACGCCGAGCACCTTGTCGTCGTTCTCCGGGTCCGTGAGCACCTTGATGAACCCATCCGTCGAGTCCACGGCCATGGCGCGTCCGAGCGCGGCGAAGGGGAACTTCGCGACGTTCACCTTCCGGCCCTGCTTCTTCGCCTCGGTCTCCGTGAGGCCCACGGTCGCGATCTCCGGCTCCGTGAAGATCGCCGCCGGCATGGCCACCACGTCGAGCATCGCGCCCTTGTGCCCCGCGATGATCTCCGCCGCGATCTCGCCCTCCTTGCTCGCCTTGTGCGCGAGGTAGGGCAGGCCGCAGACGTCGCCGATGGCGTAGATGCCGTCGACGTTCGTCTTCAGGTACTCGTCGACCTGGATGTGGCCGCGGTCGTCGAGCTTCACGCCGACCTCCTCGAGGCCGAGGCCCTGCGTGTTCGGCCGGAAGCCCACGGCGACGAGCACCTTGTCGGCCTTCAGCTTCTCGTCCTTGCCGTCGACCTCGACGACCACCTCGGCCTTGCCCTTCTTGACCGAGACGCTCTTCGCCTTGGCCTTCGTGAGCACGCGCGCCGGGTTGTCGCCCTTCGTGAAGTGCTTCTCCACGACCCGCACGACGTCCTTGTCCGTGCCGGGCAGGATCTGGTCCATCATCTCGACCACCGTCACCTCGGTGCCGAGCTTCTGGTAGACCATCCCGAGCTCCATCCCGATCACGCCGCCGCCGATCTGGACCATCTTCTTCGGCGCCTCCTGGAGGCTCACCGCCTCGCGCGCCGTGATGATCGTCTCGCCGTCCGGCTCGAAGCCGGGGATCTGGATGATGCTGGTGCCGGTCGCGACGATGATGCCCTTCGTCGCCTCGTACTGCTGCTTCTTCCCGTCCGGGTCCGTGACCTCGACGGTCTTGGCGTCGACGAAGCGCGCCGCGCCGAAGGCCACGTCGGCGCCGTTGCCCTTCACGAGCCCCTTCACGCCGCTCGTGAGCTTCTTGACGATGCCGTCCTTCCACTCCTGCATCTTCGCGACGTCGACCTTCAGGCCCTCGACGCTGATGCCCATGTGCTGGGCGTTCTGGACGTGGTGGGCGAGCCCGGACGCGGCGATGAGCGCCTTGGAGGGGATGCAGCCCCAGTTGAGGCAGACGCCGCCCCAGTACTCCTTCTCCACGCAGAGCGTCTTCACGCCGAGCTGGCCCAGCCGGATGGCGGCGACGTACCCGCCGGGCCCGGCGCCGATGACGATCGCCTCGTAGGTCTTCTTGGCCATGCTTCCTCTCTGGTCGTTGCGCGGCGAGCGTGGTCGCCGCCTCCGCCCTGTCTAGGGCGCAATCCGTGCGGGGCGAGCCCCGCGTTCAGCTCGTTTGGCTCGGGGGTGGGTCCGGAGCGAGTCGGGGCGGCGCTCAGTGGCTCGGCGCCGGCGGGTGCCGGTTCAGCTCTTCGGCCTGCTCCTCGAGGTGCCAGGGCCGCTCCGCGTAGACGTCGTCGAAGAGCGTCTCGCGTCCGAGCATCGGGAGCTCCTCGACGCGGCGGATGGCCGCGAGGATCTCCTCCGTGAGCTCCTTCTCGAGCGCCGCGCGGCCGTCCTCGTCGACGAGGCCCCGCTGCTGCAGGTAGCGCTCGAAGCGAAGCACCGGGTCCTTCTTTCGCCAGGCCTCGACCTCGGCCTCGTCGCGATAGCGCGTCGGGTCGTCGCTCGAGCTGTGGGCGCCCATGCGGTAGGTGACGGCCTCGATGAAGGTCGGGCCCTCGCCGGCGCGGGCGCGCTCGATGGCGGCGCCGATGACCGCGTGGCAGGCGAGGATGTCGTTGCCGTCGACGCGGATGCCCGGGAGGCCGTAGGCGTGCGCCTTCACGGCGAAGGTCTCCGAGGCCGTCTGCTTGCTGCTCGGCACGCTGATCGCCCAGTGGTTGTTCTGGCAGATGAGCACGCAGGGCGGCTTGGCGACGCCGGCGAAGTTCGTCGCCGTGTGGAAGTCGGGCTCGCTCGTGGCGCCGTCGCCCGTGAAGCCGACCGTGACCACGTCGTCGTCGCCGCGCAGCTTGGCGGCCCAGGCGGCGCCGACGGCCTGGGGGAGCTGCGGGCCGAGGCAGCTCGACCAGCTCACGTGGTTCACCGCGCGCCCGGCCATGTGCATGGGCTGCTGGCGGCCCTTGTTCACGTCGCCCGAGTTCCCGTAGATCTGCGCGAGCCAGGTCTCGAGGGGGAAGCCGCGGACCAGCATGATCACGGCCTCGCGGAGCGCCTGGAAGACCCAGTCCTGCGGCTGGAGGTTCACGGCCGTGGCGATGGGCGTGGCCTCCTGGCCCGTGCTCGCGCCGTAGAAGCCGACCTTGCCCTGGCGCTGGCGCATCAGCATCCGCTCGTCGATGAGGCGGATGCGGAGCATGTGGCGGAAGAGCGCGAGGAGCGCGTCGTCGTCGAGCGCCGGAGCCTTCGCCTCGTCGACGGTGCCGTCCTCGCGGAGCACCTGGTAGAGGCCGAGGCTGGGGTGGTCGGGGGGCAGGGGGGGCATGAGGCCCGCGCATCTTATCGCCGGGCCCTATCGGGTCAATGGGGCTGCTCACCCGCGAGAGAGCGTCCCCGTTTGCGGACGTGGGTCGTGATCCCTTCCTCCGGTCGGGATGCCGTCCGCCATCCGCTCTCCGCGTTCCGTGGCGCAGGCATCGACGCCACTCCGACGGTCACGTCCGCCCGCTCCAGCCGAGCGCACCCTGCGCACGGCGAGACCCCGACTCCGCGCCGCACGAGCAACGCGGAAGGATGACGCTCCCGAGCTCCCGGACCCCCGCGGCCAAAGGCCGCTCGTCGCCGAAGGCGGCGAAACCCGGACCCCCCGGCCGAAGGCCGCCCGAAGGCGGCGAAACCCGGATCCCCGCGGCTGAAGCCCGCCTCGCCCGAAGGCCGCTACTCAGCGCGCGGCCGGCAGCTCCTGGAAGAGCACGACCCGCCAGCGCTCGCCGCCGTCCTCGAGGGGCTCGCTCACCACCGGCACCTCGACCTCGCGTCCCGCCCCGCGCACGACCACCACGCCCGCGCCGTCCTCCACGCGCGCCTCGAGCTCGCGCAGCGGCACGCGCAGCCGGAAGGTGCCCGGCGCGATCATCTCCCAGGGCGCCAGCTCGCGCCGGGCGAGGTTGCTCGCCCGCCGGGCCCGCCGCTCGAGCTCCTGCCGGCTCGCCGGGTCGAGGAGCGCGAAGGCGTCCGCGCGCGCGTCCCCGTCGTACTCGCTCCGCTCCATCGCCGCGACGAAGGCGCGGATGGCCCCCTCCGGCGTGGCGTCCGGGGGCGGCTCCGCGCACCCGGCGAGCGCCGCGAGGGCGAGCAGAACGGACCGGCCACGGAAGCGCACCGGCCGAGCCTGGAGAGCCCGCGCGCCCCGCGCAAGCCCCCCGCCGGGGCAGCTCGCCTCGCCGCCGTGACGGTGCGCCCCGCTCGCCGCGTCCACCGCGGGTCGGCCCGCCCCGTGCAACGTCTCGCGGACCATGCGCACCCCGCGACTCCTCCCGATCCCCGCCCTCCTCCTCGCCGCCTGCGCGCACGACCCCGCCCCGCCCGCGGCCACCCCGAGCGCCGACCCGACCCCCATCGAGGGCCCGGCCGGGCTCGACGCCGAGCGCGAGACGCCCAGCCGCGTCGACGAGCTCGCCGCCGCGCTCAGCACCCCCTCCTACCGCGTCGACGTCGGCGGCTTCGTCCACCGCGCCGAGCACCTCCCGACGCGCGGCCGCCGCCTGGTCACGCCCGACGCCACGCTCGAGGTCTACCCCTTCGAGGACGCGCGCCGCGCCGCGCGCTTCGCCGTGCGCATCAGCCCTGACGGCCGCCACGTCGACGGCAAGCGCTTCCCGTGGCTCGAGGCCACCCACTTCTGGCTCCTCGGTCGCCACCTGATCCTGCTCCGGGGCGTCGAGCCCACGCTGATGGCGCGCCTGGACCGGCACCCGAGCGCCATCCGGCTCACCGAGCGCATGGACCAGGCCGACCCCACCCGCGCCGCGGCGCGCGCCGGGGAGCGCGTCCGCCGCGCCGTCGCCACCCGCCTCGAGACCACCCAGGGCGCGCTGCGCGTCCGCGAGGTCGAGCTCGTCCGCTGGGAGGCCCCCTGCGAGGCGCTCCAGACCGACGCGAGCACCGCCTCCTGCGCCGAGCCCCTCCTCGGCTGGCGCGTCACCCTCGACCACCACGACCAGCCCCTGATCGCTCGCACCGATCTCATGGGCGCCCGCCTCGCCATCGAGGGCAGCTGACCGCGCTGCGCGCGGCGGGGACCGGGTTTCGCCGCCTTCGGCGCCGAGCGGCCTTCGGCCGCGGGGGTCGGGGAACTGCGCGGCGTGGATCTCTCGTGGGGCTCGAGGGCGTCCGCAAGCGGCCACGGCGCGCTCCGGGTCTCGTCATGGCCGCCACGGAAAGCGGACGGCGGCGGCGTTCGCCCGCTCCGCGAACGCGGCCTCCTGCGTGCCGTCGGCGCTGCCGCCACGGAAAGCGGACGGCGGACAGCGGACGGCATCCCGACCGAAGGGAGGGATCAGCTGGAGACGAGCACGATCTTCGTGACCTCCGGCGGCGAGAAGAGTCGCGCCGGCGGGCCGGCCGTGCCGAAGCCGCGGTTCACGTAGAGCGTCCCGCCCTCGAGCTCGTAGCGGCCGCGCACCCAGCCGTGCGGCACGACCATCTCGGCCGGGTTGTAGCCGAAGCAGATCTGCCCGCCGTGCGTGTGCCCGCTGAGCTGGAGCTGCACCTGCCCCGCCGCTTCCTCGAAGAAGACCGGCTGATGCGCGAGCAGCACCTTCGGTACGTCCGGCGGCACCATGGCCAGCGCCCGCCCGAGGTCCGGCCCGCGCCCCGGCCCACGCGCCCAGAGGTCGTCCACGCCGAGGAGCCCGAAGGCGCCGCCCGCGTCGCCGATGAGCCGGCCGCCGTTCACCAGCACGTGGGCCTCCGCGCGGCGGAGCGCGTCCACCACCTCCTCCACGCCCGCGTAGTGGTCGTGGTTGCCGGGGATGGCGGCGACGCCGTCCCGCGTCAGGGGTCGGAGCTCCCGCACCAGGCGTCCGAGCATCGGCGCGTAGGCCGGGTCGTGATCGAGCAGGTCCCCCGTGAGCACGACGAGGTCCGGCGCCGCGTCCCGCACGAGCGCCACGGCCGCGCGGAGCTCCGCCTCGCCGATGAAGGTGCCGAAGTGGATGTCCGAGAGCTGGGCGATGGTGTAGCCGTCGAGGGTCCGCGGCAGGCCCGGGAGGGCGATGGGCACCTCGTCGATGGCGTAGTCGTGGCGCCCGAAGAGCGCCGCGTAGCCGCTCGAGCCGCCGGCTACCATCAGCGCCCCCGCCGACGCCCGCTGGAGGAACGCGCGCCGCCCGCCGAGCGTCGGCGCCGGTCCCGGCTCCACCGGCGCCCCAACCGGCGGCGCCCCAATCGTTGGCGCGTCGCGCGGAGGCGGGGGCGTCGCGTCTGCCGCGTCGACGTCGTCCAGCTCGCCGGAGCCCAGCTCGCCGGAGCCCGTCGCGCGCGCCGAGGAGGAGCCATCGCCCGTGGCTCCGCTCGCGGTCGCTCCCTGCTCGGGCGTCCCCGTGGCGCGCCGGCCTCGGAGCCGCTCGGCGACCCACCAGAGCCCGCCGAAGGCGTCGACGTGGAGCAGGAAGCCCGTCGCCAGCATCACCGCGAGCACCACCAGCGTGCCGCCCACGGCCCCGGCCTCGAGCCAGCCGTCCGGCAGCACGCCACGCATGGCGCGCCCACCGAAGAGGAGCACCATGCCGAGCACGAAGAGCGCGGCCAGCGCCGCCTTCGCGCGCCGCCCGAGGCCCCAGACGCGCGCCGCCCGCCGGAAGACGTAGGCGTGCATGCCGCCGAGGACGACGAAGAGGACGCTCAGGAAGATCAGCCAGCGGCTCACGGGTCCTCCGAACCTGCGGCCGGCGCGTCCCGATGGCAACGGTCTCGCCCGGCGGCGGCCTCGCTCTTTGCTCGCCGCGCTCGCGTCCCTCTTCCCATCTCGCCCATACTGCGGGCGTGACCGATCCGAGTCGCGCCGCGGCGCGCGCGGAGGCGGCGCTCGTGGACCTCGCCCGAGCCCCCGACCGCCGCGCCCCGGCGACCGCCCACCTCCTCCTCGCCGCCGCGCGACGGGGGGCCGACGTCGAGCTGGACGCGCAGCTCGCGTTCTGGGAGGGCCGCGCGCCGGGCTCGCGCGGCGGCGACGCCCGCTATCGCTGGGAGCTCCGGCACGAGCGCGCCCCGGACGCCGGCTGGTGCGGACCCGCGAGCGAGTGGACGACCTGGCGGCCGGGCGACGCCGACTACTTCGCCCGCGAGCCCGCGCGCTTCGAGGAGCGCCTCACGGTCCCCATCGCCGTGGTCGGCGGCCTCGCGCTCCTCGAGCGCTGCGCCGACGACGAGCGCACCCGCGCCCTCCTCGCGGAGGCCCTCCCGGTCGCCCGCCGCGACTTCGCCCAGCGCGCCCAGATGGCGCACGCCTGGGCCGACCTCTTCGCCCTGCACGTGCTCGTGCGCGCGCCGCGCGTCCTCGAGCACCTCGAGCCCTTCGCCATCGCCATCGCCTCCTGCTGGGCCCCGGAGCTCGCGGCGGACGGGCTCGTCCAAGGCGTGCGCTTCCCCTTCCACGGTCAGCCCCTGCCGAGCGCCTCGGCCATGCTCGCCGGCGGGCTCCTCGCGCTGGGGATCGACGTCCCGCAGGTGGCCCGCCTCGCCGCCGGGCTCCTCGAACGGACCTCGGACGGAGCGCGCTGGGCCGACGGCGCCGAGGCGCCGGACTTCTTCACCACCTTCCTCGTCGCCGAGCTCCTCGCGCGCGTCGATCCGGCCTTCGATCCGCTCCCCGCCGCGCGCTTCGTCGCCGCGGCCCAGGGGGAGGACGGGCTCTTTCGCGCGCTCGGGCCCGAGGCGCCCTGGCTCACGGACTCCGTCGCGCGCTTCCTCCGGGCCACGGAGCGGCCCTTCGCCGAGCGCTTCGAGTGGCCGCACCTCCCGGACGCGAACCGGGACCACAAGACCAAGCTCCCCTTCTACGCCTACTTCGTCCGCCTCGCCGAGCTCCTCGGCGCGCTCCCGGGGCTCGCGGCGGCGGACTGCGAGCTCGCCTTCCTCGACCTCTGCGGCTTCCGCGCCTTCAACAACCGCTTCGGTCAGGAGCGTGGGGACGCCGTGCTGGCGGCCGTGGCGGGCGAGCTGGACGCGATCGAGGGCGTGGTCGCCGTACGCGACGGGGGCGACGAGTTCCTGCTGGTCGGCGCGCCCACGGGCGAAGGGCTCGGTGAGCGGCTCCGCGCCTTCCGCGCGCGCTGGCCCGAGGTCTTCGCGGCGCGCTTCGGGGCGGACGTCCCGCCGGTGCGCGCGCGGGTCCTGCTCGGCGTCGCCGAGGGCGGGCGGGTGCGGGCCGCCCGCGAGCGCCTCGGTCGCGAGGTCGGCGCGCTGAAGCAGCTCGACGAGGAGGCCCCGCTCCGCGAGCTCGGCCGGCTCTGAGCGCGGGCCGGGATGGAGAGGGCGCTCCCGAGCCCGGTGGTGATCCCCTCCTCCGCGGCCCGGCTCGGGCGCTCGCGTCCCCCTGTGGTCGTCGCGTCACGGGGAGCGTGCGCGCGCTTCACGAACGCCGCCCGCGGCGCGCTCCCTCCGCGACGACGCGCGGCCTCCGAGCGTGGCGAGCTCCTTGCAGTCCCTCTCGCGCCGAGCCGTCGAGGCCGCGACCGCGCGCCACGGCTGGCCCGGCCACCGATCCAGAGGGAACAGCGTCCATGCGAATCCACGTCTCCTACGAGAAGACCCTCCCGCGGTCCGACGCCGACGCCGAGGTCGTCGTCCACACCGCGGCCGCCCTCGCGCGCCGCGGACACGCCCTCACCCTGGTCGCCCCCGGCCAGCCCGGTCGCCCCCCGCTCTCCACCGAGGACCTCCTCGCGCACCAGGGCGCCCGCGCGCCCCTCGAGCGCTTCGGCTTCCTCGAGGCCAGCGCCCACCTCGGAGACGGCCCGGGAGGCCTCTTCCTCCCGCTCCGCATGGGCGCCCAGGCCCACCGCGTCGTCCGCGACCCGCGCGCTCGCGCCGCCGACGTCTTCTACGCGCGCAACCCGCTCACCCTCGCGCTCGCCCTCCGCGCCGGCCACCGCGTCCTCTTCGATCACTACCGCCCCTGGGCCGACCAGGTGCCGCCCCTCCAGCCCTTCCTCCGTGCCGCGCTCCTCCACCCCCGCTGCCTCGGCGCCGTGCTCCACTCGGAGGTCGCGCGCCAGAGCTACGCCCGCCTCGGCGTGCCCGCCGATCAGCTCCGTGTCGTGCACAACGGCTGGGCTCCGAGCCGCCTCGAGCCGCGCCTCTCGCGCGCCGACGCGCGCGCTCGCGTGGGCCTCCCGGTCGATCGTCCCGTCGCCGTCTACGCCGGGCGCGTCAACGCGGCGAAGGGCCTCGACGTCGTCCTCGCGATGGCGCGCCACTTGCCCCAGGTGCTCTTCGTCCTCGTCGGCTCCACCGGCGAGGGCCCCATCGAGCGCGCCGCCGCCAATCTCGAGAACGTGCGCGTCGTCCCCTGGCAGGCCTTCGCCGACACGGCGCCCTACCTGCACGCCGCCGACGCCCTGATCATCCCGCCGAGCGCCGCGCCCCTCACGCAGCACGGCTCGACCGTGCTCCCCCTCAAGCTCTTCCTCTACCTCGGCGCCGGCAAGGCGATCCTGGCGCCGAGCGGGCCCGACGTCCGCGAGCTCCTCGAGCACGATCGCAACGCGCTCCTCGTGCCCCCGGGGGACGTGCCCGCCGCCTTGGTCGCGCTCCGCGCCCTCGTGGGCGACCGACTCCTCCGGGAGCGCCTCGGCCGCCGCGCCCGCGAGGACGCGGAGGCGCTGACCTGGGACGGCCGCGCGGCCCGCATCGAGGCGTTCCTCGAGGAGCGCCTCGCGACCCAGGCCCCCGCCGAGTGGTCGCCGCGCCGCTTCCTCCAGGAGAGCCGCCGCTGGGTCGCTCAGGCGCTCGCGCGGGGCCGCGTCGTCCTCCCGGCCCGCCTCGACGTCGACGTCGCCTGAGCGCGCCGACGCGCTCGCCTCGCCGCTCTCGCTTCCCGACCCTCCCTGCCGCTCCCTGCGCTCGCCGCCGCCCCCAGCGCTCCCCATGCCCTCCTTCGCCCAGCGCCTCGCGCGCCTCCAGCCCCGCCGCGCCGGGGCCTTCGCCCTCGTCGCGCTCCTCTTCGCCGCGGCGGCCGTCCCCTTCGTCGCGCGCCTCGGCCTCGACAGCGCCTGGACCGCGCTCCTCCCCGCGCACCGCCCGAGCGTCACCGATCTCGAGCGCCTCGAGGGCCGCGTCGGCGCGCTCTCCACGCTCACCGTGCAGGTGTCCTCGCCGAGCGGAGACCGCGAGGCCCTGCGCGCCTTCGCCGCCGACCTCGCCCCGCGCCTCGAGGCGCTCCCGGGCGTCGCCGCCGTCGACTGGACCGTCCGCGCCCATGCCGACTTCGTCGAGGCGCACCGGTACCTCTACGCCGACGAGGGCGACCTCGAGGCGCTCGACGCCGCCCTCGCGCGCCGCCTCGAGGAGGAGCGCGCGCGCGCCAACCCTTTCTACGTCGACCTCGGCTTCGAGGACGACGCGGCCCCCGACCTCGACGCGACCATCGCGCGCCTCGAGGCCCACGCGGAGGAGGGCCGCGAGCGGCTCGCGCGCTTCCCCGGGGGCCTCTACCTCCACCCGGACGGAAAGAGCCTCGCCCTCTTCGTGCGCTCCGATCTCGGCGGCGGCGACGCCCTCGGGGGCGGGGCGCTCATGCGGGCCACGCGCCAGGCCGCCGCCGAGATCGATCCGACCTCCTACGGCCCCGACCTGAGCGTGGAGCTCGGCGGCGACGTCGCCGTCGGGCGGGACGAGCACCAGGCCATCGCGCGCGAGCTCGTCACGGCCACGGTCGTGACCATCGCGCTGGTGCTCCCGGTCGTCTTCCTCTTCTTCGGGCGCCTCCGCGCCATCCCGCTCCTCGGCCTCGCCCTCGCGCCGCCCGTGCTGCTCACCTTCGCCGTCGCCCAGCAGACCGTCGGCGCGCTGAACACCTCCACGGCCTTCCTGGCGAGCATCGTCATCGGCAACGGCGTGAACCCGAACGTGATCTGGCTCGCCCGCCACTTCGAGCTCCGCCGCCAGGGCGCGGGTCTCGAGGAGGCCATCGCCGGCGCCCACGCGCGCACCTGGGTTGCGACGCTCACCGCCTCCGCCGCCGCGGGCCTCGCCTACGCCTCCCTCGTCGTCACCGAGTTCCGCGGCTTCCACGACTTCGGCGTCATCGGCGGCGTGGGCATGGCCCTCTGCTGGCTCGGCGCCGTGCTCCTCCTCCCCGCCCTCGTCGCCCTCCTCGAGCGCCTCCGTCCCCTCCGCGTCCGCAAGACGCGCCTCCGCCTCGCCTACGGCGACGTCTTCGTCCGCGCGCTTCGTCGCCCGAAGGCCGTGCTCGCCCTCGCCGCCCTCGCGACCGCCGTCTCCCTCGTCGCCGTCGGCCAGGCCGCCGCCGAGGGCCCCTTCGAGCAGGACTTCCGGAACCTCAAGTCCGAGCGCGACGGGCTCACCGAGGCGCGCCGAGTGAACCGCCGCGTGGGCCAGACCGTCGGCAGCTCCGCCCAGGGCAACGGCATCGTCGTCGGCGCCTCGAGCCTCGCCGAGGCGCGCCGCCTCGAGGCCGAGCTCGAGGCGGAGCGCGGACCGCTCTGGGCGAGCGTCCACTCGCTGAGCGACCTCCTCCCCGAGGATCAGCAGGCCAAGCTCCCGCTCCTCCGCTCCATCCGCGCGAAGCTCCTCGAGCTCCGCCCCCACGCCGACGACGCGCTCCGTGCGCGCATCGACCGCCACCTCCCGCCCGGCGCCCTCCGTGAGCTCCACCTCGGCGACCTGCCGGAGCCGGTGGCGCGCCCCTACACCGAGCGTGACGGAACCCGCGGGCGCCTGCTCCTCGTCGAGGAGGCCGAGGCCGAGTCCATTTGGGACGGCCGCTACCTGGTCGCCTGGGCGGGCGCCCTCCGCGAGCTCCGCCTCGACGACGGGACGCCCCCGCCCCTCGCCGGTCGCGCGCCGATCTTCGCCGACGTGCTCGAGGCCGTGACCGACGACGGCCCCCTCGCCGTGGGCCTGAGCCTCCTCATGACCGCGCTCCTCTGCCTCTTCGCCTTCCGGCGAAACGGCGACCGCGCCGCCACCCTCGGCGCGCTGCTCCTCGGCGTGCTCTGGATGGCCGGCGCCATGGCCCTCGCCGGCATGAAGCTGCACTTTCTGAACTTCGTCGCCTTCCCCATCACCTTCGGCAACGGCGTCGACTACGCCGTCAACGTGATGCGCCGCTACCGCGCCGACGCGGACGCCGGCCTCGCCGACCCGCTCGGCGCTGCCGTCGGCCAGAGCGGCGGCGCCGTCGCCCTCTGCTCGCTGACCACGATCATCGGCTACGGCTCGCTCTACCTCTCGGACAACCAGGCCATCGCCAGCTTCGGGACGGCCATGGGGATCTCGGAGATCACCTGTCTCCTCGCGGCGCTCCTGGCGGTGCCGGCGATGCTGCGGATGAGGAAGGGGAGGGCGCCGAGGGCGGCGGCGTCGCTCGCGTGAGCTCGAGCCCCAGCGGCAGCTCGAGCCCCAGCGGCAGCTCGAGCCCGAGCGGCAGCTCGAGCCCGAGCGGCAGCTCGAGCCCCAGCGGCAGCCCGACCCCGAGCGAGAGCGCGACGACCCCAGCGTGAGCTCCAGCCCAAGCGGCAGCCCGAGCCGAAGCCGAAGCCGTCGGAGAGCGGACGGCGGAAGGCGGGGGCCGCCGCGACCGAAGGGAGCGGCGAATGCGAAGACCGGCCGCGTGCTCCGCGGAGCGGCCTGGCCGCGCGCCGACGGGCTGCCCCCGGCGGAGAGCGGACGGCGGAAGGCGGAGAGCCGGCGCGACCGAAGGGAGCGGGAGTGCGGAGACCGGCCGCGTACTCCGCGGAGCGGCCTGGCCGCGCGCCGACGGGCTGCCCCCGGCGGATAGCGGACGGCGGAAAGCGGAGAGCCGCCGCGACCGAAGGGAGCGGCGAACGCGGACGGCGGAAAGCGGAGAGCCGGCGCGACCGAAGGGAGCGGCGAACGCGGAGAGCCGGCGCGACCGAAGGGAGCGCCGAACGGAACGCAACGAGGCCGACCCCCGGAGAGAGGCCGGCCTCGCTGGCGTATTGGAGCGCCCGGGGGACGCTCGCGTGTCAGGCGCGCTCGAAGAGCCCGGCCGCGCCCATGCCGCCGCCGATGCACATCGTCACGAGCGCGTACTTGCCCTGGCGCCGCTTCAGCTCGTGCAGCGCCGTCGCCGTGAGCTTCGCGCCCGTGCAGCCGAGCGGGTGCCCGAGCGCGATCGCGCCACCGTGCACGTTCACCCGATCCTTCGGGATCTCGAGCTCCCGGATGACCTGCAGCGACTGGCTCGCGAAGGCCTCGTTCAGCTCCACCACGTCGATGTCGCGGATGCCGAGCCCGGTCTTCGAGAGCAGCTTCTTCACCGCCGGGATCGGCCCGATGCCCATGATGCTCGGGTCGACACCCACCGTCGTGAAGTGCCGGAAGTAGGCCATCGGCTCGAGCCCGAGCTCGTCGGCCTTCTCCTTCGTCATCACGAGGGCCGCGGCCGCGCCGTCGCTCAGCGGCGAGGCGTTGCCGGCCGTCACCGAGCCGGTCTTCGAGAACGCCGGCCGGAGCTTGCCGAGCCCCTCGAGCGTGGTCTGCGGGCGCGGGAGCTCGTCGACCGTGAACTCCACGGTCTTCTTCTCCGTGCCCTCGTAGAAGACGCCGTGCACCGGCACGATCTCCTCCTGGAAGACCTTCTCCTCGAGCGCCTTCTTCGCCTTCATCTGCGAGTCGAAGGCGAACTGGTCCTGCTCCTCGCGGCCGATCTCGTACTTCTTGGCGACGTTCTCGGCGGTCGTGCCCATCGGCGTGTACACCTCGGGGCAGCACTCCATGGCCCAGGGCGACATGGACGGCTTGTTGCCGCTCATGGGCACCATGGACATGGACTCCACGCCGCCGGCCACGGCGACGTCCATCCAGCCCGCCGCGATGTGGCTCGCGGCGATGGCGATGGCCTGCAGACCGCTCGAGCAGAAGCGGTTGATGGTCAGGGCGCCGGTGGTCTCGGGGAGCCCGCCGAGCATGCCGGCGATGCGGGCCACGTTCAGCCCCTGCTCGCCCTCCGGCATGGCGCAGCCGAGGACCAGGTCCTCGACCAGCTCGGGCTTCACCTGCGGGTTCCGCTTCATCAGCCCCTGGATGACCTCGCCAGCGAGGTCGTCCGGGCGCGTGTAGCGGAGCGTGCCCTTGTGGGCGCGGCCGACCGCGGAGCGGACGGCGTCGACGATCACGATATCCTTCATCTTCATTCTCCTCGTGGTGTCGCTGCGGCCGTCAGTTCCGCAGGGGCTTGTTGTTCATGAGCATGTACTGCATGCGCGCCTGGCTCTTCTCCTCGCCGCAGAGCGAGAGGAAGGCCTCGCACTCGAGCTCGAGCATCTCCTCCTCGGTGACCGGGTGCGTGTGGCCGCCCGGACCGCCGCAGAGGATCTCGGCGACCTTCTTCGCGATCAGGCCGTCGTGCTCGCTCGCGTGCCCGTTGAGCACCATGTCGTCGACCATGGAGGTCAGCGTCGCGATGCCGCTCGCGCCGGGCAGCTTCCAGGCCCGCGGCGCCTTCGGCTTGTAGCCCGTCTCGGCCATCCCGATGACCTTCTGCTTCGCCTCGTAGAGGTGCCGCGCCCGGTCGAAGGAGATGCCGTCCGTGCGACGGAAGTAGCCGAAGTACTGCGCCTCCACGCCGCTCGTCGCGACCCGCGCCAGCGCGATGTTCTGGAACACCCGCGCCACGAAGGGCTGCACGTCGATCATGGTCCCGTCGGGGATCCCCTCGAGGGCCCGCCAGAGCATGTTCACGTGCCCCGCGCCGCCCGGCACCAGGCCCACGCCCGGCTCCACGAGGCCCGCGTAGGTCTCCGCCGCGGCCTGCACCGCGTCCGAGGCCAGGCAGATCTCGAGGCCGCCGCCGAGGGTCATGCCGTAGGGCGCCGCGACGACGGGCACCTTCGAGTACTTCATCTGCTGCGTCGCCGCGTGGAGCGCCTTCACCATGGTCCGCAGCGCGTCCCACTGCTTCTGCTGCGCGGCCATGACGACCGCGAAGAGGTTCGCGCCGACGCAGAAGTTCTGCCCCTCGTTGAAGAGGAGCAGCCCGCGGAAGTCGGTCTCGGCCTTCGCGACCGCCTGACCGAGCATCTCGATCACGCCGTCGTCGATGCTGTTCGACTTCGACTTGAAGGTCAGCCCGAGCACCCCGTCGCCGAGGTCCCAGGCCTCCGCCGAGCCGTTCGCCAGCACGGCGCTCTCGCCGGTCCGCACGTTCGCCAGCGGCGCCTCGCGCGGGTCGAGGTCGCGCTCGACGTACTCGCCCTTCACCAGGTCCCACATCTTGGTGCCCTGGTAGAAGCCCTCGGCGCCCTTCTCGAGCATCGTGTCGATGCCCGCCGGCAGGGCGATGCCCTCGTCCTTCATGCGCTTCGTCGTCTCGGCGAAGCCGAGCGCGTCCCACACCTCGAAGGGCCCGAGCTCCCAGTTGTAGCCCCACTTCATCGCGTTATCGACGCTCTCCACGTCGTCCGCGATCTCCGGGATGCGCCGCGCCGCGTAGGCGAGCGAGCCGCTGAGGACCTTCCAGGCGAACTCGCCGGCCTTGCCCTCGGTCGCGACGAGCTTGCGCACGCGCTCCGCGGGCGAGCCCTTGATGCCCTTCATGGCCTTCTTGATGTCGGCGTCGCCGCCCTTCGGCCGGTACTCGAGCGTCTTCAGGTCGAGGGTGAAGATCCCCTCCTTGGTCTTCTTGTAGAAGCCGCCCTTGGTCTTGTTTCCGAGGAGCTTCTTCTCCTCGACCATCTTCCGCAGGAACCCGGGCGCCTGGAAGACGTCGCGCTCCTCGTCGTCCGTCAGCGCCGCGTAGCAGTTGTCGGTGACGTGCAGGAAGGTGTCGAGGCCGACCATGTCCGCCGTCCGGAAGGAGGCCGACTTCGGGTGCGCCATGGGCTTGCCCGTGATCGCGTCCACGTCCTCCGGCTCGAGCCTCATGGCTTCCATGGTGTGCATGGTCAGCATCATGGAGTGGCAGCCGATGCGGTTGCCCACGAAGTTCGGCGTGTCCTTGCCCATGACGACGCCCTTGCCGAGCTGCTCGCCGGCGCAGCGCACGACGCGCTCGAGAACGGCCGGGTCGGTCTTCGGACCCACCACCAGCTCGAGGAGCTTCATGTAGCGGACCGGGTTGAAGAAGTGCATCACGAGGAAGTTCTTCGCGAACCCCTCGCCGCGCCCCTCGACCATGTCCTCGATCTTCAGGCCGGACGTGTTCGACGCGATGATCGTGTCCGCGCGGACCGTCTTCTCGAGCTTCTCGAAGAGCGAGCGCTTGATGTCGAGGTTCTCGATGATGGCCTCGATCACCAGGTCCACGTCCTTCAGCAGGTCGAGGTGATCCTCGAGGTTGCCCGTCGAGACGAGGGAGGCGTTCTGCTTGTGGAAGAAGAGCGCCGGCTTGGCCTTCTTGGTCTTGGCGAGCGCGCCCTCGGCGAAGGCGCTGCGCTTCTTCGGGTCCTTCTTCTCCTCGTCGGACAGGTTCGGCGGGACGATGTCGAGCAAGACGACCTCGACGCCGGCGTTCGCGAAGTGGGCGGCGATGCCGCTGCCCATGACGCCGGCACCGATGACGCCGACCCGTCGGATGGGTTCGGTCATGCGGAGGTGCTCCTCGTGAAAGGTTCGAGCTTCATCGGGGGTGCGCGCCGACGGCTCGCCGGCGCCTCGCCGCGGGGGCCCCGCGGGGTGCGAAAGGTCGCGCAGGGGAAGGGCTTTCGCAAGCGGGATGACGCGCGTTGACGCGGCGCGTCGTGACTCGCTCGGGGGTGACGGGCTCCCTTCGTGCGCAGCCCGCGACGATCCCGTCACGGCTGGCGGACGGCGTTGACAGCGGGCGCCGACATGTCGCGTGATGGGCGTTCGCTTCGGGGTGGCACGGCGATTGGAGAACGTGTCGGCGCGCCCCGAACGGGGGCGAGGAGGACATACATGGAGACGCGCGACGCGGTGCAGAGGCTGAAGACGGCGGTGAGCGAGGGGAAGCTCCAGGACCTGATGCGAGGGGGCTGGGCCGAGGTGCTCCCGCGGGCGCGGAACGCCTGCCTGCGCCTGATCATGGAGATCCCGGCGGACGCCTGCGAGAAGAACGCCATCGCCTGGCCGGAGGTGAAGCCGGCCCTCGAGGCCCTCGACGAGCCGGTCTCGGCCGAGGCGGTGGAGGCCTGGCTGCCGGACGCGCCGGAGCGCGCCGTGCCCTTCTTCGCGCGTTCCCTCCACCTGGACGAGCCCGAGCCGCTCACGGTCGAGGGCTTCCTCTCGATGGTCGAGGCGCACCGCCCGGCGCTCTACGAGCGGTGCATCCAGCCGCACCTCGACGCCTCCCAGCGGGCGCGCGAGCTCGCCGCCGCTCACGCGAAGCCCATCGTCGCCGCGCTCCTTCGACGCGACAACCCCGGCAACGGCTCGACGGCGCTCGACCAGCTCCCCGACGAGGCGCTCGGGCCCTTCCTGGAGGGCCTCGCCGAGCAGGGCGTCGAGCCCTCGAGCTACACCGTGCGCTCCCTCCGTCGCGGCGCGCCGCACGCGCCCGCCGCCTACGCGGCCCTCGCGGCCGCCGCCGTGAAGAAGACGAAGAAGCGCGAGGTGAACGGGCTCTTCATCGAGCTGGCGCCGCTGGACGCCGACGGCATCGAGACGATCCTGAGCGGCGTGAAGGGCAAGGAGGCGCACTTCCAGCGCGTCGCCTTCCTCTGCGCCTACGCCGCCACGGAGGCCGCCGCGGAGGCCCTCGCGCGCTTCTTGGACCACAAGAAGCGCGGCCGGCTCGCCGCCCGCTGGCTCGCCGTCATGGGGCCCACCGGGGGGAAGGCCGCCGCGGCCGCGGCGGAGGCCGTCGCGAAGAAGAAGACCCAGGCCGCCGAGCGCGTGCGCGAGAACGCCGCGAAGGTGGCGGCCCTGCCCCCCGCCTCCTCGCTCCTCCCGGCGCTCGGCAACAAGCCGAGCGGCTGGAACCTCGACCCGGAGCGCTTCGCCCTCGACCTCGAGGACCTCGAGGCGCCGAGCGGGGAGCCGCCGCACCCGCCCATCGCCCTCGAGGACGCCGAGCGCGTCCTGAAGGACGCCAAGCACGACCCGGCGGACCTGAAGCCGCACGAGTGGGCCGACCTGCTCCAGATCGTGACCATCAAGGGCTTCGCGCAGGACCTCGGCTGGGCCCACGAGCGCGCTCGCGTGCGCGGCCTGCTCGGCTGGGGCGCGCAGGAGCATCGGCTCGCCGAGGCCCTCGAGCGCTTCGACTTCGACGGGCACTACAAGATCGGCTGGGGCCAGGACGGGCGCCTCGGGCTGATGCACTTCCTCCTCGGCTGCGAGGCCTCCGAGGACGTGCTGCTCCACGCCTACGCGCTCTACGGGCGCCGCCGCGGCAACCTGATGGCCGGCTGCGTGCCGCGGAACTTCGACGAGCCGCTGAAGGCCTTCGGCCACGCGAAGCAGACGGCGCTGCTCCTCCTCGCGCGGCACCTCGAGATCCGGAAGTACAACGTCATCGGCGCGGACGAGATCCTCCGCTACCCGGTGCTCGAGGAGGCGAGCGGCCTCGAGGGGTCCTGGACCAGCGCCGAGCCGCGGCGCGACGTCCGCATCCGCGTGAGCGTGACCGGCGCCTCGAAGGCCACGATCACCCTCCGCGGCGGCATCCGCGTGACGCTCGACGGGAGCGAGCGCCGCTGGTCCGTCGAGGGGCTCCCCGGCTCGGCGAGCGGTCCGACCTCGCTCCTCGGCGACGAGCGCGTGCTCCAGCTCGACGTCGAGGCCGTCGGCCCGCTGCTGCGGCTCGGCTTCAACGGCACCATCGGTGGGGAGATGCCGCAGGGCTACCTCTTCGAGGGGATCGGGACGGAGGCCTCGCCCATCGAGGTCCAGACCGACGGCACCCTCCAGCGCGCCCGCGTCACCGAGATGCGCTCGCAGCGCGCGGCCACGGACCTCGCTCGCCTCGTCGGCTTCGAGGAAGAGGGCGCCGTGCGCGACGTGGCCGAGGGCGGCGACGCGGCGGCGGCGCTGGCCCTGGCGGCGGAGGTGAGCCTGGGCGACGACGAGGGCGTGGCGGCGGCGGCGAAGGCCGCGCTCCAGGAGCTGGGGGAGGTCGGCGCCCCCTGGCGGGAGGCCCTCGGGCTCGACGCCGTGGAGGCCGAGGAGAAGGTCTTCCCCCTACGCTCCTTCGACGCATGCGTCGCGGCCTTCGCGGCGCTGAAGGACGGGGAGCCGAAGCAGGTCGAGGGCGTGGACGGCTACGCCAAGACCGTGGCCTGGAAGAGCCCCGGGAGCCCCGACTGGTCCGACGACGGCATCGCCGAGGACACGCTCTACCTGGTCGAGGGCGACGGCTGGCGCGGCGAGGGCGTGAGCGACGCGAAGACGCTCATGGGCAGCAGCATCCCGGCGCTGACCACGTGGAACTCGCGTGGAAGCGGCGACTGGGCCGGCGAGCCGGGCACCTGGATGATCCTCACCTGCGACGACCTGATGCAGGAGCAGGACGAGTGGGGCAATTGGATGAGCGTCACGCTCGCCGCCTGGAAGGTGGAGGAGGGCGTGGCCGTCGCCGCCTGGAAGGGGAAGCGCGAGGACCTCGCGAAGGTCATGGGCCTCCCGGACGGCTGGCCGAGCCGGCGGAGCTGGACCTCGATCCCGGTCTGGATCGGCGAGTAGGCGTCCTCTCGCGTCTCCTCTCGCGCCCGCCTCTCCGTCATGGGGGGCGGGCGCGTTCGCGTCGGGGCTCGGCGACGTGCGCGCTGGCCTCGTGAGTCCCGGCGGCGTCGGTCGGCGGCGTTGCTCGGCGGGTCGGCGGCGTTACTCAGCGGCGTTACTCAGCGGCGTTGCTCAGCGGCCTCGCGCGTCCCCATCGTCTCGCGTTCCCGTCAGAAGGGCCGGGCCAGCGCCGAGCGTGCTCCTCAGATGGCGTCCGGGACCTGGACGAGCAGCTCCATCGGGTCGACCACCTCGCCGCCCTCGCGGAGCTGGAAGTGCAGGTGCGCCCGGCCGCCGCCCGTGTCGCCGACGCGCGCGATCCAGCTCCCCCGGAGCACCTGCTGGCCGACCTCGACGTGCGTCTCGGCGTTCGAGCCGTAGAGGCTGATCCAGCCGTTCGGGTGCAGGATGGCGATGCTCTTGCCGAGCCCACGGAGCTCCTCGCCCACGTAGACGACCAGCCCGTCGGCGATGGCCCGCACGGGCGCGCCGGGCTCGGCCACGACGTTCAAGCCCCGCCCCTCGCGGCGCAGGCGCTCGCCGCCCCGCACGGGCCAGAGCACGTTGCGGAAGTGTCGCCCCTCGACCTCCTCGAGGTCCGCCGCGGAGGCGCCCTCGCGGAGCAGCCGCCGCACGAAGCCCACCTCGCCGACGTCGCCGTCCACCGGAGCGGCTCGCCCTGGGGAGCGGCTCGCCACCGCGCCTCCGGCGGCGGCCGGCCCGCGATCGGGCGGGAGGTCGGCGCGGAGGTGGTCCGTCGGCTCCGCGTAGGTTCCGTCGGCGCGCGCGGCGCGCCAGGCGCGGTAGGCGTCGATCCAGGGGCGCCCGTCGAAGAGGTGGAGCGGGTCGATGGGGCGACCCCGCCGGCGCACCTCGAAGTGCAGGTGCGGCCCGCGGGAGATCCCGGTCGTGCCGACGAAGGCGATGCGCTCGCCGCGCCGCACGCGCCAGCCGGGCTGCACGGTCGTCCGGTAGTTGTGCGCGTAGATGGAGACCGAGGCGTCCGGGTGGACGATCATCACCAGGTTGCCCATGCCGCGGACGCCGTTGTCGCTGTAGGCGACGATGCCGTCGGCCACGGCGCGCACCACCGAGCCCTCGTCGGCGACGATGTCGAGCCCGTTGTGGCGGAGGTCCGGCCGGGTCCGGCGCACGTAGCCGAAGCCCCGCCCGAAGCGCCCCAGCTCCACCGGCCACTGCAGGTGCTCCGGCATCTCGCCGCGCGCCGCCTCGACCCAGCGCGGGTCGGGCGCCGCGTGGAAGAGCCGGCTCGCCGTCTGGGTCGTCCCGAGCCCCAGCGCCTCCGCCCGTCGCTGGGAGGCCCCGCGCGGCTCGGGCACGCGCCGCGGACCGTCGCTGAAGCGCGAGTAGTCGAAGCGCCGCCGGCGGCCCTCGCGCTCCCCGTCCCCCTCGTCTTCGTCCTCGAGGTCGTCGTGCGTCGCCTCGGCGCGCGCCGCCCGCCGAGCGGGGCGGGTTTCCGTGACGTCGTCGTCCGCCCGCGCGCCGCGGCCCGGGAGGGCGAGCGCGAGGAGGAGCAGCGCGGAGAGGAGGGCAGGGCGCATACCCACCCGATCCCGAACTCGGAAGCTCCGGTCAAAAAAGCCGCGCCGCCCTTGCGGAAGCACTTCATGAAGCGCTTCCGTAGCGCCCGGTCGGCTCCGCTCGGCTGCGATCGGCGCCGGCGCGCTCTTCGCGGTCCCACCCTGGCCCCGCCCCGGCCGCCCCGCGCGCGCGGCGCCTCCTCGCCGGTATCGCCCCACCCGAACGCGGAGGCCGCCGGGCCGCCTCCTACGTGAAGAGCCCTGGCCGCTCCTCGAGGCCGCGGTTGATGAGGCTCTGGATCGTCGCCTTCACCACCCAGACCTTCTCCTCGACCACCGCGTCGTCGTCGTCCGGGTCGCCCTCGAAGGTGAGCGGCTCCCCGAAGTAGAGCCGGTAGCGCACGGGCAGGGGCGCCAGGAGCCCGAGGAAGAGCTGCGGGATGATCGGGAAGGCGGGCATGCCGAGGAGCTTCGCCAGCGGCTTCACGTCCGCGAGCGAGACGTACTGCTCCTCCGCGCCCACGACGGCCACCGGCAGGATCGGCGTCTTCGTCTCCAGCGCCAGCCGCATGAAGCCGAGGCCGAAGTCCGTGAGCTGGTAGCGCTTGTCGTAGGTCTTCGAGATGCCCCGGGAGCCCTCCGGGAAGACCACCAGCGCCTGCTCCTGCAGGAGTAGGCGCCGCGCGTTCTCGGGCGAGCCCACGACCTGCCCGAGTCGCGGGAAGAGGAAGGAGACGAAGGGCAGCTCCGCCGTCCACTTCTCCACCATCGAGCGCGGAAAGCGCGGCGGGTCCGCGTCGAGCATCAGCGCCGTCCCGAGGATCACCCCGTCCAGCGGCACCTGCCCCGAGTGGTTCGCGACCACCAGCACCCGCCCGCTCGGGACCCGCTCGATGCCGTGGACGATCGACCGGAAGTAGCGCCGGTGGAGCACGGCCGCGAGGGCGAGGGCGTAGCGCGCCGTCTCCGGGTCGAAGCCGAAGGGATCCTGCCCCACCTCGTTCGGGTGCATGGGGATGCGCGCGAGCCGCGCGTCGAGGTCCTCGCCGATCAGCTCCTCGGCGAGGTGCACGAGCCGGTCCCCGACGCGCCTGGGCAGCGTCGGCTCCACGGACCCGTCCTCCGTGGGCCGAAGGCCCCAGCCCGCGAAGGGCACGGGGGGTGAGGATCGGTGCTCGTCGACCATGGCCCGCGATGGTGCCCGCTCCCCGGGCCCCGCGCCACCGGTCCCGGGTCCGCTCGCTGCCCGGTCACGCCGACTCCGGCGGAGCCCCCTCGCCGCGCACTCCTAGCGGACGATCACGCGCGGGCCTCGGTAGCCCGCGCGCCCCGGGACCGCGGCGACGTTCGTCACGACGTTCCCGTTGAAGCTCACCTGGACCTGCCCCGAGTCGCCCCAGTAGGTGTAGGTCGGCGCGTCGAGGGTGGGCGTGACGTGGTCCGGCGGGTAACCGGCCGCGATGATGACCCCCTGGCGGGTCATGCCGGGCATGGGCCGTCCCGTCTGGATCCCCTGCTGGTCCGCCTGGGGGAGCGCCTGCACGTTGGGGCAGGAGCCGCCGAAGTAGCGGTTCACGTGCTCCTCGATCGGCAGGCCCGAGGAGCGGTGGAGGATGTAGCGGTAGCGGCGGTTGGTCCCGGTCGCGACGAAGCGGACCTCGCGCTCGCTGATGCGCTCGATGCGCACCGGGGTGCAGACGGGGAGGATCGTGGTGCCGCGCCACCCGTTGATCGACGAGATCACCCCGCGGGCGTTGGGTCGCAGGTTCGCCAGTGTGACGAGCTCCTGGGAGCCCTCGATGACGTACTCCGTGCGGGCGCAGCCAGCGAGGGCGAGGGTGACGAGAAACGCGGCGACCAGACGACCCATGCGGGAAACCTCCACTCCTGGGGCAGCGTCGACCATCGCCCGACGCGATGCAAGGCGCGCTCCCTCCTCCGGGGGAAGACGGACGAGGGGGCCCGTTTCTTCTCTGCCCGCTTGACGCGCGGCCTCGGGTGCGCTGCGTTTCGCCCCATGCGGCGCACCACGTTGTCCCTCCTCCTCGCCCTGGCAGCCTGTGGCGGGGACGAGGAGCGCACCCTCCCCGACGAGTCCGGCGATCTCGCGATCGGCTCCGGCGGCTCGTCGCCTTCCCACCTGGCGGGCACCCGCCCCGTCGGCCCCGAGGTCGGCGGCACGCGCTGGCGCTTCGTCGAGGCCAGCTGCACCGAGGGCGCCCCGGAGCTCGCCGGCGAGGGCTTCGACCGCTTCGCCGAGGTCCTGGCGACCGACGCGGGCCTGCTCTTCCTCTACGACCAGCGCTTCGGCGACGCCTGTACGGAGACGGTGGCCCAGGTCGCCACGCCCGGCGACACGCCGGACTCGGAGTGGCAGATGGTCGAGGAGGCGCGGGTCAGCGTGGGCGACTGCCCGACCCAGCCCGAGGAGAACCGTCCCGGTGACGTGCGCATGCGCGGCCAGTTCCTGGAGGTCTGGGTGCAGCGATCCAACTGGTGCAACGGCCTCGAGGTCAAGCACGTCTACGCGCCGGCGCGGCCGGCGGCGCCGGACGGCCCCCAGCTCGCGCGCCACTACGCGCTCCACTTCAACCGGCAGGACGCGCGCCGCGTGACCGAGCTCTTCAGCGCCTCGGGCTCGCTCGTCGAGCCCTTCAACCGGACCCCGGAGGATCAGCCCATGCGCCACGACGGGCAGGCGGCGATCTACCAGTGGTACCAGGAGGCCTTCGGGAACACGCCCTGGCTGGCGATGAAGGTGACGGGCCTCGAGCCCGGCGTGGCCGACGGAGCCTGGGTGATGACCTGGCACTACATGGACCCGCGCCTCGACGTGCCCTTCGGGGGGCGCAACCTCTTCACCGTGGCCGGCGGGGAGATCTTCGAGGCCACGATCGAGATCACCCAGCAGCAGGTGCCGGTCGAGGGCCTCGAAGAGGCCGCCGAGACCATCGCGCCCGAGGCGACCGGCGAGGTCTCCGCGCCGGCCGAGGAGGCCGCCGAAGGGGAGGCCGCTGCTGGCGAGGAGGGCGCGGCCGAGGGCGAGGCCGAGGAGGCCGCCGAGGACGTGCCCCCGCCGCCCGCGGACCCCGAGGCGGGATGAGCGACTCCGAACGCCCCCGGGCGCGGCGCCGACGTCGCGCGCGGGACGACGACGCCCCGGCCGAGAAGCGGCCGGCAGCGCGCCGTCGTGCCCCGAAGAAGGGGGCGGGCCCGAAAGCGAGGAAGGGCGGCGGCGCGAAGGCGACGAAGAAGCGGGCCCGACCGGCCGCGAAGGCCGGCGAGAAGGCGAGCCCGAAGGCGGGCGGCAAGGCGGCGGGCGGCAAGGCGGCGGGCGGGAAGGCGAAGGCGCGACCGGCCGCGAAGGCGAGGCGGCCGAAGCCGGCGAAGAAGAAGCCCGCCGAGAAGCCGGCGTCGCGGCCGGCCGCGAAGGCGAAGCGGGCGAGCGCGACCCGCGAGGCGGCGACGCGCGGCGGGAAGGCCGAGTCGCCGAAGAAGCGATCCGCGGCCCGTGGCGCCGCGAAGAAGCCGGCGCGGAGGCCCGCGGCGAAGGCCGCAGCGGCGTGGGAGACCTTCGAGGCCGAGGCGACGGACCGGCCGGTCAAGGCACCCGCGACGACTTCGGACGCGCCCGCGGCCCCGTCCCCCGGCGAGTCCGAGCGCGTCGTCGTCGTCACGGGCATCGTCGGCCGCCTCGGTCAGCTCCTCGCCCGGCGGCTCCACCGCACGGACCGCGTCATCGGCATCGACCGGCGCGACTTCCCCGGCCGCCCCAAGGACATCGTCCATCACCAGGTGGACATCCGCCGCAAGAAGACCCGCGACGTCTTCCGCTCCGAGCGCGTCGACGCCGTGGTCCACCTCGGCGTCCTCCACGACCCGCGGGCAAGCGCCCGCGACCGGCACAAGTGGAACGTCGTCGCCTTCCAGAAGCTCCTCGAGTACGTCGCCGAGTACGACGTCCAGAAGCTCGTCGTGCTCTCGAGCGCGAACGTCTACGGTCCCCAGCCGGACAACCCCCAGTTCCTCACGGAGGAGGCCCCGCTCCTCGGCTCGCAGGCCTTCGGCGGCATGCGCGACCTGGTCGAGCTGGACATGCTCGCGCAGAGCTTCTTCTGGAAGCACCCCTCGACCGAGACGGTGATCCTGCGCCCGGTCCACATCCTCGGGGGCGTCCGGAACGCGCCGAGCAACTACCTCCGCCTCGAGCGCCCCATGACCCTCCTCGGCTTCGATCCGATGGTGCAGGTCATCCACGAGCGGGACGTCGTCGACGCCCTGGCGAAGGCCCTCGCCCCGGGCGTCCGCGGCATCTTCAACCTCCGCGGTCCGGGCGAGCTCCCCCTCTCGAAGATCCTGCGCCTGCTCGGTCGCCGGCCCCGCGCGCTCCCGAGCTTCGCCGCCAAGGCCGCCGTGGAGCGCATGTGGAAGCTCCGCCTCGCCTCCTTCCCGGCGCCGGAGCTCGACTTCATCCGCTACGTCTGCATGGTCGACGACACGCGCGCCCGGGAGGTCCTCGGCCACCGCCCGCGCTTCGACCTCGAGCGCACCGTGCGCAGCGTCCTCAGCGAGCGCTGAACCCGCCGCTTCCGAAACGGTCGCTCCGAAACGGTCGCTCCGAAACGGCGAAGGCCGCGCCCCTCGGGGACGCGGCCTTCGCGCGGTGTCGGTGGTCGCGCCTCAGCGGCAGGTGGCGTCGACGCAGTCCTCGTCCGCGTCGCAGTCGCCCTGGACCGCGCACTCGGGGCTGACCTCGGTGCTCGTGTAGCAGAGCATGTCCGTGTCGCAGACCGTGAGGCTGACGTCGGTCATCAGGCACTGGTCGTTCGTCCCGGAGGGGCAGGGCGTCCGGCACGCGCCGTCCACGCAGATGCTGCCCATCGCGCAGTCGCCGTCATCGTCGCAGAACGGGTCCCGGCGCCAGTCCGGGCGGCAGAAGTCGTCCTCGGCGCAGTAGTCGAGGGCGTCGCAGCTCTCGCCGCCGCGGCAGTCGGGCAGGCAGCGCCCGTCCACGCAGTGCTCGCCGCTGCCGCACTCGGCCGTCGTCGTGCACTCGGGCGTCGGGCGGCAGAAGCCCCCCTGGCAGGTCGCGCCGGAGCCGCAGTCGTCATCGCTGCCGCAGATGGGCGCGCAGCCGCCGTTGATGCAGGCCTGGCCCGGACCGCACTCGTAGGCGAACTGGCAGGCGTCCAGCGGGTCGCGGCAGAAGCCCTCGACGCAGACGTCCTCGCCGGTGCAGTCGGCGTCGCTCGAGCAGGCGCCCGGCGTCTCGGGCACGCAGGTGTCGCGGAAGTCGCAGACGAAGCCGCTCTCGCAGTCGCCGTCCTCCGTGCAGGTGCCGCTCGGCGTGCAGAGGTCGCCCTCGCCGCAGTACGAGCCGACCTCGCAGTCGCCGTGGGTGCGGCAGGTGGTCACGTCGGGCACGCAGGCGCCGGCGTCGCAGCGCTCGTCGCCATCGCAGTCGTCGTCCTCCCGGCACTCGGGCTCGGGGACGCAGACGTCGTCCACGCACTCCTCGCCGCTCGGGCAGTCGGAGTCGGACCGGCAGACGCCGTCGGGCAGCTCGCAGGTCCCGCTGAATTCGTCGCAGACCAGCGGGCTGGCGCAGTCCGAATCATCGAAGCAGGCGCAGCCGAGGCCGACGCAGAGCGTGGGATCGCCTTCGTCGTCGCCCCAGACGGGACATCCCGTGAGAACGACGGCCAAGGGTAGGGCTAGAAGTAGGTGCTGCATGCGCATCAGGGGCGACTCCTCTGGAAATCCGACGGCCACTCATCATGCGATGTTCATGCCACGGGAGCCAAGTGCCGGAATCGCGCCGGTTTCGCGGGTGATCCCCGGTAGATCGCCCCGATCGCCAGGTCATTTGGTCGCGATCTCCCACGCACCGTAAACCTCGGTTCACGGCTCTTCGCGAGCGATTCTCGCTTCCGTGGGCTCGCTCGAGGCCCGTCGTGCCCGCCGTTCGCCCCGCCGCATCCGGGGAGGCCGCACCGGCTCGCGCTCGCGCGGCGAAGGCCTCTGCGCCGTGCTACCGCGCTCCCATGCCCCGCGGCCCCAAGCTCCGCGCTCGCCCCCTCGCCGAGCCGCTCCGCATCGTGCTGGTCGAGCCCGAGATCCCCGGGAACACCGGGGCCGCCGCCCGCACCGCCGCCGCCACCCAGAGCGCCCTGCACCTCGTCGGCGAGCTCGGCTTCCGCATCGACGAGCAGGCCGTCCGCCGCGCCGGCCTCGACTACTGGCCCCTCGTCGACCTCCACACGCACCCGGACCTCGACGCCTTCGAGGCGGCCCACCCGGGCGCCCGCCTGCACCTCTTCACCACCGCCGCCGAGCGCTCCTACCTCGAGATGGACGTCCGCCCCGGAGACGCGCTGGTCTTCGGGAAGGAGTCCGTCGGGCTCTCCGAGGCCGTCCGCGCGCGCTACCCGGCGCGGCAATGGGCCATCCCCACGCTCGGCCCGGTGCGCAGCCTCAACCTCTCGAACTCGGTCTCCATCGTCGTCTTCGAGGCGCTCCGGAAGCTCGGCGCCTTCGACGAGACCTTCCTCGCCGACGACGCCATCGGCGAGCGCTGACCCCGGCGCCGGCGTGGCCGTGACTGCTACCCTGGCCGCATCGATCTCCGCGTCCAGATCTCGCTGATCGCCGCCGTGGTCAGCATGGCCCTCTCGGGCAGCGTGCTCCTGCGCTCGCGCAAGGGGCGCGACCGGCGCCTCTTCGCCGTCTTCGCGCTGAACGTCGGCTGCTGGTACCTGACGAGCTTCCTCACGAAGCTCTTCCCCGCGCAGGACGAGTGGGCGCGGCTGAACCTCGTCTTCGGCGTGCTCCTGCCGCTCGCCACCGTGCACTTCTTCCGCGCCTTCATCGGCGAGGAGCAGCCGCGCATGAAGCTGCTCCACCGGAGCGCGCTGATCGGCGCGGCGGTGATCGCGGCGGCGGCCCTCACGCCCTTCCACCACCACCTCGTCGTCCGCATGGCGGTGCTCGCCTACGTGGTGGTCTTCGTCTTCGCGGCCCTCGCCATGCTCTGGGCCCGCGCCCAGCAGGCCGAGTCGAAGTTCGAGGGCGCCCGGCTGGTCTTCCTCAGCGCCGTCGGCGGGCTCGCGGCCTTCTTCACGCTGTTCGAGTACCTGCCCTACCTCGGCGTGGACCTGCCGCCCGTGGGGACCATCCTCGCGCTGGTCTTCCTCTACATGCTCTACCAGTCGGTGCTCCGGTACCGGCTGATCGACCTCTACGAGCTCGCGGGTCGGCTCGGGGTGCTCACGGTGCTCTCCTTCGTGCTGGCGGGCGTGCTCTGGCTCCTCGTGCGCTTCGGCGGCGAGCGCTACTTCCTCCACGCCGTCGTCGCCTCGCTCGTCGTGCTCGTGCTCTTCGACCCGGTGCGGCTGAAGGTCCGGGACAAGATCGCGCAGCTCCTCTTCCGGGAGCGCTACGACCTCGACCGGCACGTGCAGACGCTGCGGCGGGACGTGGCGCACGTGCTCGAGGCGAACGACCTGGCGCGCGTGCTCATGGAGGGGCTCGAGCGCTCGCGGCGCGTGACGCACGCGAGCCTCTTCCTCGCGGAGGAGGGGCGGCGCCACTACGAGCTGGTCGGCCATCTGGGGCCCGCGCCGGTGGAGCGCCTCGAGATGGCGCCGGCCGGGCCGCTCCTCGAGCGGCTGCGGCGCGAGGGGTTCGTGGTGCTCGAGAACGTGGAGCGGCAGCTCCAGGAGATGCGGCGCCTGGGCGAGGATCGGGAGGCGGAGACGCTCTACGAGGTCGCGCAGACGATGGCGGCGCTCCACGCCTCGGTCTGCCTGCCCGTGCAGTCCATGGAGGGCGACCTCTACGGGATCCTCTCGGTGCGCGACGACCGCATGCGCGACGCCTTCTCGCCCGAGGAGGTCACGCTCCTCGCCGGCCTCGCCGCGCAGGCGGCCATCGCGCTCGAGAACTCGCGCCACTACCAGCGCTTGAAGGAGCGCGATCGGCTGGCGGCGCTCGGTGAGATGGCGGCGGGCCTGGCGCACGAGATCCGCAACCCGCTCGGGGCGATCAAGGCGAGCGCCCAGTACCTCACGGAGGAGCAGGCCGACGGAGAGGCAGAGGGAGAGCGGGAGCGGGGGGAGGGGGACGACGAGTTCCTCCACATCATCGTGGAGGAGGTCGACCGGCTGAACCGCGTCGTGAGCTCCTTCCTCGACTATGCGCGGCCGGCGACGGGCGATCCGGCGCCGACCGATCTGAACCGCGCCGTCGAGCGGACGCTCCAGCTGCTGCGCCCGGAGTGCATGGCCGCGGGGACGGCGCTCGAGGTCGCGCTCGAGCCGGAGTTGCCGCCGGTGCGCGTGGACGTGGAGCAGCTCCGGCAGGTGCTCATCAACCTCGTGCAGAACGCGCTCCAGGCCATGGAGGGGAGCGGCGGCGAGATCCGGGTGGAGACCGCGAGCGTGGAGCGGGCGGGCGGGCCGCCCTGGCTCGAGCTCCGCGTGCGCGACGATGGGCCGGGGATCCCGGAGGACGTGCTCTCGCACCTCTTCGTGCCCTTCGTGACGACGAAGCAGCGGGGCACGGGGCTCGGCTTGGCGATCTCGCAGCGCATCGTCGCGGCGGCCGGCGGGCGCATCGTCGTCCGGACGCGCGTCGGTGAGGGGACGACCTTCGTGGTGCGCCTGCCGGCGACCGATGGGCGGACCTCGGTCGTGGACGTGCCGGCGGCGTTGGAGGTCGAGCCGGTGAGCGAGGGCGCTCAGGAGGGGCCGGGCGCGTCGAGCATGTCGACGGCCTCGAGCAGCGCGTCGGGGCCGAGCCCGTCCTCCGGCTCCACGTCCGCCGGCGCGGGGGAGACCCCGAGCCGCGTGCTCACGAGCCGATAGAAGCGGAGGTCCGCGCGGCGGAGGCTGTCCTCGGGGAGGGCGTTGTCGGTGAAGAGGGCGGCGTAGGCGCGCACGGCCGAGCCCTCGCCGGCGCGGGCGGTCGCGTCCGGGAGCTGGTAGCGCCAGGCGCCAGGGCGCGCGTAGGCGACGCCGTGGCCCGGATAGAAGACGCGATCGACGAAGGCGGGGGTGGTGGCGCCGAGCGTGCCGTCCTCCTCGAGGAGATAGACCTCGACGTCGAGGCGAGGGAGGCGCTCGTCGAGGGGGCCGCCGAGGGCGCGCTCCCGCTCCTCCCAGCGCTGGCGGGCGACGACGGCGGCGGTCACGAGCGCGCGGGCGACGGAGCTGCCGCGGGCCGAGCGCCAGAGGCGGGCGCGGCCGCCGTCGCGGAGGAGCACCATGACCTCGACGTTGCGGATGCGGCGAAGAGGCTCCGGGAAGCGCTGGATCCGGGGCGGAGGCGTGCCCTCCAGGATGGCGCGCGCGATGCGGGGGAGGGCGTCGGCGCTCTCGCCGAGGTCGGCGCTCACGCCGGGGGCGTAGAGGGCCCAGCCCGGGGTGAGGTAGACGCCGCGGAGGCCCTCGACGGGCCGGTAGGCGGCGAGGCGCGCGCGGAGGGGGGCCTCCTCGTCGGCGCGCGGGCCGGAGGCGACCAGGAGCGCGTCGATGTCCGCGTCGCGCATGGCGGCGACGACGTCGGCGCCACGGCCGGAGTCGAGGGCGTCGGCGAGGGGGGAGGCGGAGACGAGGGTCGTGCCCGGAAAGCCCGTGGCGCCGATGTCGAGGCCCGGGTGGTCGCCGACGAGGGCGACCCTGCCGCGGCGCTCGAGGTGCTGGGCCAGCAGCGGGTCGGCTGCGGCGCCGCCGAGCCAGCGCCAGGCGAGCACGCCGCCGACGGCGAGCAGCAGCCCGAGGACGGCGAAGGGGACCGCGCGAGACACGTCAGAGGCGTAGCCGCGCGGCCCCGGGATGTCGACCGGCGCGCGCCCGGCGGTCCGGCGTCGCGTTCGGCGACCGGCTTCTGAAGCGGGCGGGCGAGCTGGGCGCGGGACCCCCGCGGGTGCGAGGCGCCCCGACCCGCTCGCCCTCACCCACGCTCAGAGCAGCTCGGCGAGGGGCGTGTAGGGGACGCCCACGCCCTCGGCGACGGCCTCGTAGGTGCAGGCGCCGTCCCAGCAGTTCACGCCCCGGCCGAGGCCCGTCGGGTCGGCCTTCACGCTCTCGACGACGCCGAGCGAGGCGATGCGCTGGGCGTAGCGGAGCGTGACGTTCGTGAGGGCGAAGGTGCTGGTCTGCGCGACGGCGCCGGGCATGTTGGCGACGCAGTAGTGGACCACGCCGTCGAGGACGAAGGTCGGGTCGTCGTGCGTGGTCGGGCGGCAGGTCTCGATGCAGCCGCCCTGGTCGACGGCGACGTCCACGATGGCCGAGCCGTCCTCCATGAGGGCGAGGTGCTCGCGCGTGACGAGCTTGGGCGCGCGGGCGCCGGGGACGAGCACGGCGCCGACGACGAGGTCGGCCCAGCGGAGCATCGCCTCGATGTTCTTCGGGTTGGAGTAGAGCGTCTCGATGGAGCCGCCGTACACGTCCTCGAGGTAGGCCATGCGGTCGTGGTCGATGTCGAGCACGGTCACGTGGGCGCCCATGCCGATGGCGATGGTCGCCGCGTTCGAGCCGACGATGCCGCCGCCGAGGATGGCGACGCGGCCGCGGCGCGTGCCGGGGACGCCGCCGAGGAGGATGCCCTTGCCGCCGCGCTCCTTCTCGAGGCTGGCGGCGCCGACCTGCACGGCCATGCGGCCGGCGACCTCGCTCATGGGGCGGAGCAGCGGGAGGCTGCCGCCGGGGCCCTCGATGGTCTCGTAGGCGATGGCCCGGACCTTCTTCTCCATGAGCGCCTGGGTGAGCTCGGGGAGCGGGGCGAGGTGGAGGTAGGTGAAGAGGATCAGCCCCTCGCGGAAGAAGCCGAACTCCTCCGGGAGCGGCTCTTTCACCTTCATGACCATCTCGGCGGCCCAGGCGTCGGCGGCGGTGGGGACGATCTTCGCGCCGACGGCCGTGAAGGCCTCGTCGGAGATGCCCGAGCCCGCGCCGGCACCGGCCTGGATGTGCACCTCGTGGCCGGCCTGGACCAGGCTCTGCACGCCACCGGGGTTGATGCCCACGCGGTTTTCGCGGGGCTTGATCTCCGTCGGAACGCCGATGATCACGTCGCTATCACTCCCTCGCCCCCGGGGTGGGGGCCGCGCGGAAGCTAGCTCGCGGGAGGCGCCCGCGACGTGAGTTTCCGCGCGCGACACGCTCGCCGGAAACCCCGCGAAACACGGGTGAAACGCGCGTTCCGAACCGAAGCGAGGTCGGCGGCGGGGGGAGCGAAAAAACGACCGTCGGGGGGCCGACCGGGCGAACGCATCACGGGGCCGCCCGGGGGACGTGGGAGGCACGAGAACGCGTTCCCCGGGCGGCTCGGCGCGGCTCCCGGGCGATCGGAGCGGGGCCCTTCGGTCTGCGCGGGCCCGCCGGGGTGGCCTTCGTCGGCGCGGACCGCCTCGCTCGCGGCCGGAGTGCCCGAGGCGAAGTCAGTACTGGAGGCCGGCGCCGAAGCTGAGGGTCCACTGGCGCTCGACCCCGTCGGGGACGTCCCCGTCCACGCTCGCCGGGTCGCGCAGGTCCCAGTGGAGCGCCGTGTTCACGAGGAGGGCGCGGTAGCGGAGCTCGAAGCCGACGACCATGCGCGGGCGGAAGGCGCGCATCTCGGGCCAGGTCGTGTAGTTCTCGAAGTCGGTGAGGTCGCCGGTGCAGCCGATGGGGCTCGTCGAGCCGCCCGGCGGGACCGCGCCGCACTGGCCCCAGGCGTCGGTCTCGGGCGTGAGATCCGTGTACTCGCCGTCGGCCATGATCCACATCAGCTGCGCGCCGACGATGGGCGTGAGCACGACCGTGCTCCCGGCGACCAGGGGCTTCGAGAGGATGAGGTCGGCGCTCGCGACGGTCAGCGAGAAGTCGGACTCGCCGACGAGGGTGGTCACCGAGCCGCGCACGGCGAAGTCCGGGAGGAAGGCGGGCCAGCCCTCGCGGAAGCCCTCGAGGAGGGCGATCTTCAGGGACCCACCGAAGACCCAGCTGCTCGCGTTGTAGGGGCGGCCGAGCGTCAGGCCGGCCTCGAGGCCGTAGGGGAGGCCCTTGCGGACGGAGAGCTGGGACCAGGCGTAGGAGGAGGGGACGAAGCGGTTGCCCTCCGCGAAGGTGGCCATCGAGTCGCCTTCGGTGCCGAGCCGCCAGTAGTCGGCGCCGTCGTCGATGCCCACGAAGGTCGTGTCGAAGCTCAGGCGGAAGCCGCGGTAGCCCGTGGTGCGCGCCGGCTCGAGGAGCGGCGGGGCCAGGGCGAAGCCGAGCTGGGACATCAGGCGCCGGTAGGCGTCGAAGTCAGGGGTGTAGACGCCGGCCGCGCTCGCCTCGCCGCGGAAGCGGGCGAGGGAGATGTCGAGCTCGTCCGCCTGGGCGGGAGCGGCGAAGGCCGTGAGCGCGAGGGCCAGCGTGAACGCGCGGCGCACCCGTAGACGCTATCCCGCGGGTGGAGGTTCGGGCAAGGCCGTAGCCATCGGGCGGCGGCATGAAAACAGGCCGAGTGGCCGAAAAGTGTCGTCGAAAAGCGTCGTGATTCCGGGGAAGGAGCCGGGCCGCGGAAGAAATCGCTTGCTCGTGGCGAGGAGAAGCGATACTGGTAATACCAGTTGATTGGTAATACCAGTTCGGGGCGCGAGGCGGCCCGAGCAGCGAGCGAGGCAGCGGTGGCGCGCGAGAAGAGCGAGAAGAAGCGGGGGCGGAAGAGCCGCGAGGAGCGGAAGTCGGCGGCCGACGCGGCGGCTGACCGGCTGCGCCGCCGCATCCTGGAGGGCGAGCTGCCCGCCGGGTCGATGCTCCCGGGCGAGCGCGAGCTCTCCGAGCAGCTCGGGGTGAGCCGGCTGACCCTCCGCTCGGCGCTGGCCAGCCTCCAGGCGCAGGGCCTCATCGAGAAGGTTCACGGCGCCGGCAACCGGGTGCTCGACTACCGCGAGACCGGGGGCGTCGAGCTGGTCGCGCACCTGGCGCGGCTGGCCGTCGAGGGGGGCACGATGCCGCTCCGGCTCCTCGGGGAGCTGCTCGAGTTCCGGCGCCTCATCGCCGTCGAGCTCCTCGGCCTCGTCGCCGAGCGCGCGACGCCGGAGGAGCTCCGGGCGCTGCGCGAGCACCGGCAGGCCCAGGCCGAGCTGGTCGACGATCCGGAGGGCTTCATGAAGGCGGACCTCGACTTCGCTCGCCTCCTGGTCCGCGCCGGCCACAACCTCACGCTCGAGCTCCTCTACAACACCGTGCAGCGCCTGGTGACGGCGACGCCGGGCATCGAGGCGGCCTTCGCCGTCAACTCGCGCGCCACGCTGCAGACCTACGACCAGCTCCTCGACCTGATCGAGTCGCGCGACCCGGACCGGGTCCGCCGCCTCGCGCGCACGGTCATGGAGCCGCTCGACCGGCGCACCCTGGACCGCCTGGCGGAGGCCGCGAGCCTCTTCGCCGGGGGCGAGGGCGGCGCGAAGACCGAGATCGAGCCCGCCACGAAAGCGGCGGCGCCCGGGAGCCCGAAAGGGGAGAACTGAGATGCGACTGACCTGGTGGGAGAAGCGATGGCTCGAGGCCATCTTCGAGGGGTTCGCGCCGCCGCGCGCGGACGCCGCCGAGGGGCTGCTCACGCCCGAGCCGGGCGAGGTCGACCACGTCGGCCGGTTCGCGGAGATGAACGAGCACGCCTCGCCGATCGCGAAGCTCGGCATGCACGTGGCCGTGCACCTCGTGGGGCTCGCGCCCGTGTGGACCGGCACGAAGCTCGCGGGCTTCGACCGGCTCGACGAGGAGGCGCGCGTGGCGCTGCTCGAGGAGCTGATGGAGCACCCCTTCGCCCTCGTGAAGGAGCTGAGCTGGCTCATGAAGGTGCAGGCCGCGATGACGCTCTTCGGCACCCCCTCGATCCGCGCGCGCTCCGGCTACGACCGGGGGCGCGAGGAGAAGATGCCCGTGCGCCTGCGCGTGAAGAAGGACGGCTCGATGAAGGAGGTGGCGTGATGGGTCTCTTCGACCGACTCCGGGGCGGCTGGGTCTACGAGGACGACGCGGACTACGTGATCGTCGGCACCGGCGCGGGCGGCGCGACCGCCGGCAAGGTGCTCGCCGAGGCCGGCCACGACGTGCTCTTCCTCGAGGAGGGGCCGCGGCTGAAGACGAAGGACCGGCCGCGCGACGCCATCGGCGCGCTCAGCGGGTCCATGCGGCAGGCGGCCACGCAGACCACGGCCGGGCCCGTGCCGATCCCCGTGCTCCAGGGCGTCTGCGTCGGCGGGAGCACGGCGATGAACTCCGGGATCATCTGGCGCATGCCCGAGGACGTGCGCGAGGACTGGATCACGAACCACGGCCTCGCGAGCCTGGTCGACGAGGGGGAGCTCGAGCGCATCTACGAGACCGTCGAGGAGGATCTCGAGGTCAGCCCGACGGGCGACGACGTGCTCGGCGGAAACGCGACCCTCATGCGGCAGGCCTCGGAGAAGCTCGGCCTGCCGGGCAAGCCGATGTCGCGGAACGCGGCGCGCTGTGACGGCAAGGGCGAGTGCCTGCAGGGTTGCCCGGGCGAGAAGCGCCAGAGCATGGACGTCTCCTACGTGCCCCGCGCCATGGCGGCGGGGGCGCGGCTGAGCACGCTCTGCCGGGTCGAGAAGGTGTGGATCGAGGGCGGGCGCGCCGTGGGCGTGATCGGCTCGAAGATGGACCGGCACACGCGCAAGCCCCTCGGGCGCTTCCGGGTGCGGGCGCGCCACGTCATCGTCAGCGCTGGCGTCGTGCACACGCCGATCATCCTGAAGCGGAGCGGCCTCGGCGGGCTCGTCGGGCATCGCTTCCAGGCGCACCCCGGCGCCGCCATCGTGGGCCGCTTCGCCGAGCCCGTGCGCATGAGCTACGGCGCCACCCAGGGCTACGAGGTGCCCATGCGCTCGCGCGGCTTCAAGCTCGAGTCGCTCTCCCTGCCGCCCGAGATGCTCGCCGCGCGCCTCCCGGGCGTGGGCGCCGAGTGGCAGGAGCGGGTGGCGAACCTCGACTGCTACACGCAGTGGTGCGCCCAGGTGCGCATGGAGGCGAAGGGGCGCGTCGTGCCCGGGCCCTTCGGGCCGCTGGTCTTCTACCAGCCGACGGCGCGCGACCTCGCGAAGGCGAAGGAGGCCCTCGTGCTCATCTGCCGCATGATGTTCGAGGCCGGGGCGGTCGAGGTGTATCCGGGCATCGGGGGCATCCCGGAGGTGCTCCGGAGCCCGGCGGAAGTCGACGCCGTCGAGGCGCAGAAGTGGTCGCCGGCGGCGATTCACCTCGTGGCCTCGCACCTCTTCGGGACGGCCTGCGCCGGGGCGAACCCGGGGCGGAGTGTGGTGGGGCCCGATCTGCAGTCGCACGAGGTCGCGGGTCTCTACGTGATGGACGCGAGCGTGTTCCCGACGAACATGGGCGTGAACCCGCAGCACTCGATCATGGCCGTGACCTACCGCGCCGCCGAGCAGCTCGCGCTGCGCGGTGGGGCGCGCCAGGCCGCCTGATCCGCCGCTCTCCGCCGAGGCCGCGCCCGTGCGCTCGGGCGCGGCCTCGACGCGTGTCCGGGGGCGATCCGGGGAGGGAGGCGACGGAGTCCGCGCCAGCGTTTTCGCCAGCGTTTGCTTCCGCGTTTGCGTAGGCGGAGCGTCGCGGTGAGGCTGCGAGGGTGATCTTCCTCGACGGGCCCATGGGCACGGAGCTCGACGCGCGCGGCGTGGACACCTCGCTCCCGCTCTGGAGCGCGCGCGGGATCCGCGAGGCGCCGGAGGTGGTCGCGGCCATTCACCGCGACTTCGCCGCGGCGGGCGCGACCGTACACACGGCCAACACGTTCCGCACGAAGCGCCGCACCCTCGGCGACGCCTGGGAGCGCGACGCGCGCGAGGCGGTGCGCATCGCGCTCTCGGCGCGGCCCCCGGGGCATCGGGTGGCCGGGAGCCTCTCGCCGCTCGAGGACTGCTACCGCCCCGATCTCAGCCCCGCGGATCCGCGGCCGGAGCATCGGGAGGTGGCCCGGGCCCTCGCGGACGCGGGCTGTGACCTGTTGCTCTGCGAGACCTTTCCGCACGTGGGCGAGGCGCTCGTGGCGGTCGAGGAGTGTGTGGCGACGGGCAGGGAGACCTGGCTGGCGCTGACTGCGGGTCCGGACGCGGACCTGCTCACGCCGGCGGCCATGGCGGAAGGCGCCCGGCGGGCCGTGGAGGCGGGCGCGGCGGCGGTGCTGGTGAACTGCACCCCGGCGACCGACTCGCTCCGCTTCCTGCGGGCTCTGGGGGATGCGGATCTCGGCGTGCCCCTCGGGGTCTACGCGAACGCCGGCCACGTCGACGAACGCATCGGCTGGACGGCGTCGCCCGAACCCGGCGCGGAGGCCTACGCCGAGCTCGCCGAGCGCTGGGTGGAGGCGGGCGCGACCCTCCTCGGGGCGTGCTGCGGGACGGGGCCGGCCCACGTGCGGGCGTTGGTCGAGCGCTTCGCGGCACGCGAGGGCTGAGCCGGCATCGCGCGGCGCGAGGACGGAACGAAAAAAGCCGCCCGGGCGAGGGGGCGGCTTCTCTCATGAGGTTCGGAGCGGCTCAGGTGGCCGGCGCGATGGGAGCGGGGTGATCCCCCATGCCTCCCACGTCCATGCCCCCGCCGGAGGGCGCGCTGCCCGAGTCCATGCTCGAGCTGGCGCTCGAGCCACTGCCGCTCGAGCTGCTGCCGCTCGAGCTGCTGCCGCTCGAGCTGCTGCCGGCGCTGCCCGACTCACCCCCGGTGGGGTCGTTCGGCTGCGGCTGGGGCTCGCTGGCGGCCGGATCGAGGTCCCCCTCGATGTTCGGCTGCGGCTGGGGCTCCGCCGAGGCCCGATCGAGCGCCGAGCCGAGGTCGGGCACCGGCGACTCCCGGTCCCGGCGTGCCCGCGGCTGCGGGTTCTCCGCGGAGAGCGGCTCGACCTCCTGGAGCGACGCCACGTAGCCCAGCCAGAGCGCGTCGATCTCGTCCGAGCCCATCTCCTGGAGCTCCGACTCGACGGCCGAGTAGCTGTCCACACAGACGATCCGCTCGCCGATGCCGTTCCGATCGATCGCGACCACGAGCTCGGGCGCCTCCTCGGCGATCCCGAATTCGACGATCTCGTCGATGCGTCCCTCGCAGCCGGCGACCGCCGCCTGCCAGATCTCGCGTTCGATGGTCGGCAGTGGCGCCGCGTCGCTCACGAACGACGCCGCCGTGACGGTCTCGGTGTCCCCACCTGCGCAGCCGACGGCTACCAGAGCCGCTGCGCACGCGAGGAACGCCCTCTTTTTCCAGCGCATCATGATCTCGCCCTCTTCTGGGACCCGAGGCCGTACTGCTTCACCAGCTGCGACAACCTCGGACGCTTCATACCGAGCAACGATGCTGCTCGGGTGATGTTCCCTTCCGTCTCCGACAAGGCCCGCGCGATGCACTCGCGCTCGATGACCTTTTTCATCTCTAGCAGACTATTCTCGCCGTCTCGTACGCAGCTGTACAGCGCGTCTTCCCACGACGCCAGCCCTTCGAGGACCCCGTCGGCGGGCGCCTCTTCGGACGGGTCGCCGAAAGTTTCCCCGAACGCGGCGAAATCGGCCGGCGCCAGGACCGGCCCCTCGGCGAAGAGGGTGGCGCTGCGGAGCACGTTCTGGAGCTCGCGGACGTTGCCCGGCCAGCGGTGCCGACCCAGCATCTGCGCGACGGGCGGCGAGACGCGTTTGGCCTCCTCGCCCCGCTCCTCGGCGATCCGGCCGAGCAGGTGGGCGGAGAGCTCGGGGATGTCCTCGAGGCGCTCGCGCAGGGCCGGGACCTCCACGGTCACGCCCCGGAGCCGGTAGTAGAGATCCTCGCGGAACGTCCCCTCCTCGACCATCTGCTCGAGGTTCCGGTGGGTCGCGGCGATGATCCGCACGTCGACCTTGATCGGCTGGGTGCCGCCGACACGCTCGAACTCGCGCTCCTGGAGCACGCGGAGCAGGGCGACCTGCGTCTTCGGAGAGATGTCGCCGATCTCGTCGAGGAAGAGCGTGCCCCCGTCCGCGAGCTCGAAGCGGCCCTTCTTCCGCGAGCTCGCCCCGGTGAAGGCCCCACGCTCGTGGCCGAAGAGCTCGCTCAGGAGCAGCGTCTCGACGAGGGCCGCGCAGTTCACCTTCACGAGCGGCTTGTCGCGCCGCGAGGAGTGACGATGGAGCGCCTCGGCGACGAGCTCCTTGCCCGTGCCGCTCTCGCCGCGCACGAGGACCGTGGCGTCGCTCGGGGCGACCTTGTCGAGCACCTCGAGGAGCTGGAGCGTGCTCGCCGACGAGCCGACGATGTCGGGGTAGCGCTTGTCGAGCTCCGCCGGGCGCTTTCGAGCCGCCGGCATCTGCGAGATCCGGCGGGTGCCCCGGGCCGTGGTCGCCACGCGGGCTTCGAGCTGCGCGAGGCGCTCGCGGGTCTTGCGGCCGAGCCAGCTCGCCTTCGCCTCCTCGGGGACGCGCTCCGCGAGGCCGGCCTCGAGGTTCTGGGCGCGCTCGAGAACGCGGGAGGCCTCGGCGCCGTCCCCGTGATCGCAGAGGGCCCGGCCGAGCCGGAGGAGGGCCTCGAGCACGAGCTCCTCGTCCTCGGTCTCCTCGGCGAGCCGCACCGCCCGCTGGGCCGAGCCGAGCACGTCGCCGCCCGCGGCCCGCTCGAGATCGCTGCCGAGGACCGCCAGCTCGGCCGTGTAGCGCGGCGTGTCCACGCTGGGCGCGTTGAGCAGGAGCTCCCGGGCGCGGGCGACGTCGCCGGCGTCGAGGGCGAGGCGGGCCAGATCCATCAGAGGTTGGACCACCTTCACGGACTTCAGCTTGGAGAAGCCGTCGTGCGAGGCCTCGAGGTAGCCCTGCGCGGCCTCGGGGTGATCGGCGTCGAGCTCGATCTGACCGCGGAGCAGCAGGCACTCCGCGGCGAAGAGCGGGGGCAGGTTCGCGCCGCCCATGTGCTGGGCGAAGTTGTGGAGCGAGCGCGCCCGGTCCGTGTCGCCGAGGGCGAGGTAGAGCCAGCCGAGGTTCAGGCCGACGCGCGTGAGCATCGCGCGGTTGCCGAGCCGCTTCAGCTGGGCGACGGCCTGGTGGTAGTGCGCCAGCGCCTCGCGGTAGTCGCGGCGGAGATGCGCGAGGACGGCGAGGTTCTCGGTGGCGATGGCGAGGTCGCGGAGGTCGCCGACGGTCGTCGCGACTTCGGCGGCGTCCGCGAAGCAGCGCTTCGCGTCCCCGAGGCGCTGCTGACGCATGCGAGCGACGCCGAGGTTCGTGAGCGCCTGCGCCTCCTGATGGCCGAGGCCGGCCTTGGAGGCGAGGGCGTGGTTGGCCTCGAAGAGCTCGGCCGCGGCGGAGCCCTCCTTGCGGGCGAGGGCCACCTTGCCGAGCGTGTTCCGCGCGTGGATCTGCAGGCTGAGCTCATCGGCCTCGACGGCGAGCTCGAGGGCCGCCTCGGCCCAACGCTCGGCGTCGTCGTAGCGCGCGCGCTGGTAGTCCAGCTCGGCGAGCGCCGTCTCGACCTGGGCGCGGACGTGCACGTCCTCGGCGAGGTCGTGGGCCTCGCGGAGCTGGGGCGCGGCCTGGTCGAGCTTGCCGGCGAGCGTCAGCAAGCGGCCGACGCGATGGGCGGCCTGGGCGTGCTCGGGCCGCTGCTCGCGGACCTGCTCGGCGTGGACGAGGGCGCGGCCGTAATCGCCGACCACGCGGTAGAGCTCGGCGAGGTACTCGTGGAGCTCGACGGGGATGTCCTCGGCCGGCGCGTCCTCGAGCACTCGCTCGAGCAGCGCGGCGGCCTCCGCGTGCGCGTGGCGCGCGGCGAAGGTGCTGGCGGCCTCGAGGGCGAGGGGGATCGCGCGGGCGTGGTCTTCGGCCTCGAGGGCGTGGTGGGCCGCGCGCTCGCGCTGCCCCTGCTCGACGAAGAGGTCCGCGCAGCGCCGGTGGAGCGCCTGCCGGCGGGCGGCGTCGACCTGGGCGTAGGTGAGCGCGCGCTGGCTCTCGCGCTGGTAGGCGAAGAGGATCCGTCCGTCGAGGACGCTCCGGTGGACGAGGCCGCTGTCGGCGAAGGCTGCCCGGGCCGCCGCGTCCGGCGTGCAGTCCGCGACGGCGGCGAGGAGCTCGAGGTCGGCCGGGTGCCGGAGCACCGAGAGCCCCTCGAGGAGCGCGCGGGTCGCCTCGGGGAGGCCCGCGAGGCGACGCTCGAGCGCCCGCTCCGGGGTGAGCGGCTCGGCCTCGAGGAGGAGCTCGATGCGCTCGGGCACGCCCTCGGTGCGGTCCAGCACGCGGCGCACCGCGGCCTCGCTCTGCAGGAAGGCGCGCACGCCGGCGAAGTCGAGCTGGCCGAGGCGGATGCGATGGGCCGCCTCGTGATCGCGGAGCTCCTCGAGGGCGGTCGGGACCGGATGGTCCTTGCGGAGCGCGACGGTCGAGACGAAGAGGGCGCGCAGCGAACGCTCGGGGTTCACCCCGTCGTTCCAGGGGCCGGCGCCCTCGAAGATGAAGCGGAGGAGCTGGAGCGTCGCGGCGTCCGCGCGCTCGAGATCGTGGAGCAGGACCAGCGGGGCGCGGACCCGGGAGACGTCGCGGATCACGCCGCGTACGGCGTCGAAGAAGCGGAGGCGTCGCTCGCGGGCGTCGCGGGAGCTGGCGAGCTCTTCGAGCGCGCCGTCGTCGTGCTGGTGCCAGAAGCGGTGGCAGCCGCCGTTGCAGCCGAGGTCGCGCAGCTCGATGCTCGGGGTGAGCGACATGTCGTCGAGGAAGCGGAGCGAGCGCTCGACGATGGTCGCGAAGGGCCCGAAGGCGCGCCCCGGGTCGCAGCGGCCCTCGAGGACGACGCCCCCGTCGAGGCGGGTCCGGCGCGCGAGCTCGTGGAGGAGGCTGCTCTTGCCGGTGCCGGCGTCGCCTTCGACGAGCACGAGGCGCTCGCCCCCCGCCTGGGCGTGGGCGTGCATCTCGAGGAGCTCCGAGAGCTCGCGCTCGCGGCCCACGCAGATCGATCCGAGGCCGCCGTCGGGCGGCCGCTCCCGGTCGTGCTCGGAGCGGGAAGGGGGGGCGCTGCTCGCGCGTTGGCTCATGATGCGGGCGTGTTCTCCGGCTGGGCGGGACGCGCAGGCGTCCCATGGTCGCCCGGAAGAATAAGGGGCGGAGGGCCTCGCATCAAGCGAGCTAAGGTCGAGCAGCCGGAGGGGAGGCCGCGGGAGTCGGTCGGCGGGCGCCACGGGATTCCCGTACGAATCCAGCAAGAAACGCGCCCGAAACGATCGGGGCTTCCCGGGGGCTTTCGGCGTCGAGGAGCAACAGCCGTGCAGGAATTGACGCCCCGGTGCACGGAGAGCGTCAGCGACTCGACCGGTACGGAGTGGAGCAGCGAGGTCGCGGGCACGGGTGAAGGAGCGAGCCGCCTTCACACCGCGGCGGGGGACGTGACTGGCCGTGGCGCGGCGAAGCCGGCGCTCCGCGAAGCGACACCAGCGGCCGCGGAGCGGCGAAGCCCGCGACTGCGAACGGGAGCGCGCCGACATCGGTCACCCCCAGCCCGGCCCCACGGAGCCGCCTTCGTGTCGCGTCGAAGAACCGAGCCATGTGACGCGAGCGAAGCGGCAGCGGCGGCCGCGACGAAGGAGCGGCAAAGTCCGGCGGCTGCGAAGGGGAGGGCGCCGACATCGGCCACCCCAGCCCGGCCCCACGGAGCCGCCTTCGTGTCGCGTCGAAGAACCGAGCCATGTGACGCGAGCGAAGCGGCAGCGGCGGC
>PABA01000111.1 GCA_002699025.1 Sandaracinus sp.
CGTCGCGGTTTCCGCTCGCTGGCGCTCGCTACTGCGCTCCGGTCGTCGCTGCGCTCCTCCCTGCGCGGCTTACCAGCGCCTCGCCGTGGCCGGCGAGAGCTCGGCCTCGCTGCGCTCGGTCGCGGTGCTCGGCTCTATCGGGCACCGCCGCGGCGCCTCTCCGCTGGGAGGGCTGCCGGGGTCCGACCCCGCGCGGGGGTGGCTGTCGCTCGGGTTCTCTGGGAACGGCACCTTCGTCGCCTCGGTCGCGGGGGCTCCCTCGGTCGTCGCGTCGGGCGCGTGGAGTTCACCTTCACCTCGTGAGCTCCGGTCGGCGCTTCGCGCCTCCCTGCGCCTGAGTCGGCGCCTGGACCCGCTTGGGCTCGCCACGCGCTGCGCTCTCCCGGCGCGCGCTTGGCGTTCCTCCGCGTGAGTTGCCGTGACTCAGCGCCTTCCCGAGCCCGAGCGGCGGGCCGTCTCGCCCATCGGGAGCCCGCGATGGTCGCTGTGCTCCGACCGCGTTTCCCTCTCTCGCTCCGGACCCCACGGTGGCTGTGCGGCTCGGGGTGGGGGGTCGGCGTCGGCGGCGGACGGGGAGTCCGCCGCCGACGGGACCGGGGGTCGGGGGGCGCGTTGCGGGTATGAAGGACGTGCTCGGCGCGGGTCCCGGACCCCGACGCTCCCGGGAGAAGAAGCCCTCCGCTCCCTGAAGCGCTCCCCGTTCTTAGTGAAACTGAAAGTCGATGTCAACACGGGAGGAGCGAGCTCCGGCTCCGAGTTGCTCTCGCGGGCCGGGCTGCGGCAACCTCTTGGGGAGTTGGAGCGGCGGCGCACTCGACGGATCGGCCGGTATCACCTCACCGAGCGCATCGCGTACGGCGGGATGGCGGAGATCTTCCGCGGCTTCACCTTCGAGGACGACGGCTTCCGCCGCGACGTGGCCATCAAGAAGCTGCTCCCGCACTACGTCGAGGACGGGCAGTTCATCACGATGCTCACGGACGAGTACCGCCTCGTCAGCCACCTCGACCACCCGAACGTCGCCCGCGTCTTCGAGCTGGTCCAGGTCGACGACGCGATCCTCATCGCCATGGAGTACGTCGACGGCAAGGACCTCCGCTCGACGGTCGAGGTCGGGCGCAAGCGCCAGGACCGGCTCGGCTACGCGGACGTCGCCTACGTGATGGCCTGCGCCCTCGACGGGCTCCACCACGCCCACCAGGCGGTCGACGAGTCGGGCCGAGAGCTCGACGTCGTGCACCGCGACTTCAGCCCCTCGAACGTGCTCGTCGCCTACGACGGCGCCGTGAAGATCTGCGACTTCGGCATCGCGAAGGCGCGCCACAACCGCATCCAGACGAAGACCGGCATCATCAAGGGGAAGGTGAAGTACATGTCCCCGGAGCAGGCCTTCGGGCACAAGCTCGATCGCCGCTCGGACGTCTTCAGCGCCGGCAGCGTCCTCTACGAGCTCTGCACCGGGAAACCGCCCTTCCGCGCCCGCACGGAGATCGACCTCATCTTCGAGGTCCGGGACGCCAACCCGGTGCCGCCGCTCGAGGTGAACCCCGAGCTGCCCGTCATGCTCGCGCAGATCATCGAGCGCTCCATGGCGCGCTCGCGCGCGAACCGCTTCCAGACCTCCCTCGAGTTCCGCGACGCGCTCGTGCGCTTCCTGAAGAGCTACGCCCCCGACTACCGGCGCACGCGCCTCGCCCGCTACATGAAGCGGCTCTGGGACACGGAGATCGAGGAGGAGCTGCGCGAGCTCGAGGACTGGGCCCTCGATCTGCCGACGGCCCCCGAGGAGGAGGACGACCTCGGCCGGAACCTCATCGCCGAGGAGCTCGGCCCGGACGCCCCGTACTCCAAGTTCTCGCCGCGCCCGACCCGCGTGACCAAGCCGGTGCCCTCGCCGGGGCTCGATCCGGCCGTGCCGCCGCGCATCATCGACGCCAAGACGGAAGTGGCGGACTGAGCGACCGGGCGGGCGTCGATCCGGGGCGCCGGCCGCGGCCGTTCAGCGTACGGCCGTTCAGCGCACGGCCGTTCAGCGCACGGCCGTTCAGCGCTCGGCCGCCCAGCGCTCGGCCGCCTCCCACATGCGCAGGTAGCCCTCCGCCGAGCGGAAGAGCGGCTCGAGGTCTTCCTCCGTCGACCCGGTCCGTCGCGCGTCCTCGAGCAGCTCGGGCAGCATCCCGATGTGCACCATGCCCTCGGTGTTGAAGTCGATGACCCGGTTCCCCACCCGTGGCTCGGTGAACGTCACGTCCCCGGCGATGGAGTCGAAGGGATAGGTGATCGGGTTCTCCTGCCCCTCGCCGCACCCCTCCTCCCCGAAGCGCGGCCGCGGCGCCCCCGCGAAGCCGTTCATGTCGAAGCCGAAGCCCTCGGCCGGGAAGCCCCCCTCGGCCTCGATCAGCGCCACCCGCTCGAGCAGCCGCCGCGTCATCGCCCCGGGTTCCTCCTCGCCGCAGCGCCCGAGCCCCACCTTCGACACGCCCCCGAGCGCGTAGAGGCGCCCCTCGAAGTTCGTCCCGTGCGTCCCGGCCACGCCCGGGTAGGCGCGCTCCTCGAGGATCTCGAAGACCCGTGCGTACGAGCGCTGCGGGAAGTGGTCCACCTCGAGGATCATCCCGCGCGCCATCATCTCGTCGATCAGGTGCTCGCCGAGATCCGTCAGCCCCGCGTTCTGGCACCACTCGCCCTCGAGCGAGCCGGCGTCGAAGCGGTCGAGGTAGGGGCTGAGCGTGGCGACGGGCTCGTCCTGGAAGCCCGAGAAGTCGTTCGGCGGCTCCGAGAAGTACTCCTCGCGCGGCTCGTTGATCCCGGCGAAGCGCACCGGGCCCTTGTCGAAGACCACCGGCACGCCGGGGCAGTCCTCCGTGAAGTTCGACCAGTGCCCGCTGTTGATCCAGTTGCCGAGCTCGATGATCTCGCGGTCGCCGTCGCCGGCGCTGAAGGCGTTGTCGTACTTGTGCACGGGGAAGATCGCCCGCACGCCGCGCTCGTGGTAGCGCTCGAGGGCGGCCGTGACGGTCTCGGGCGTGCACCGCTCCATGCCCGCGGGCGGCGTCACGAGGCAGTCGAAGAGGTTCGAGGTCTCGATGCCGAGGATGACCGCGAGCTTGCCCTCCTCGATCACCGCGCGCGCCTCGGCCGGCGTCCGCACGATGCGGAACCAGCCCTCGCCCGGCCCGCCCGACTGCGCGTCGATGTAGCGCTCCATGTCGTAGGTGGCGTCGATGATCCGGTCGACGGCGACCATGTCGTTGCACGAGTAGCGGCCCGTCTGGGCGCCCGTGCCGACCATGAGCTCGCAGATGATCCGGTTCGTCGTCGCGTGCTGCACGAGCAGGCGGAGCCCCGCCATGTAGGCCCGCTGGATCCAGAGGTAGTACTGCTGCTGGTGCGTCGCGGCGCGGCGCGCGTCGGGCCAATCCGTGAAGTCCGGCCAGCCCGCGGTGGCGTGGTTGGGGCCGGGCGTGCGGCCCGTGAGGAAGAGCGGGATCAGCGTCTCCTCCGTGAGCTCCCCGCCGTTGTGGTAGGTGAAGCCGAAGAGGTCGCGGCGGCCCTCGGAGCCGTGCCAGGGCGCGCAATCGGGGAGGGCATGCTCCACGCCGAGCGGGTGGAAGGGCGCGCCGTGGAAGATGCCGCTCCCGCCGAAGCCGAGGTTCGTGAGCAGGTGCGCGTGGGTCTCGACGATCCCGTAGAGCGAGCCGTCCTCGAAGGTGCGCGGCGCGACCTCGCCCTCGGCGTCGAGCGTGAGCTCGGGCACCGGGTCGCAGCCCTCGCGCGGGTAGAGCGCGACGACCCCCGCGTCGCCCTCGCCCTCCACGAGCCCCGCGCGGGCGAGGAAGCGGCCGCTCCGCCGATGCCGGAGCTGGAAGCGCTCCGGATCGTGGGCCGAGACCTGCATCTCCCAGATGGCGCCCGAGACGTAGCCGTCCTCCATGCGCGAGACGTCGGACTCGAGCTCCGCCTGCCGCAGCAGGGGCCCGTCCTCGGCGACGAGGTACTGCCCGTCGGCGTCGCGGAGCAGGTAGGCGCCGAGGTCGGCGGCCTTCAGGTAGAAGCGCGAGCCCTCCTCGAGCGTGCGCGCCGTGAACTCGAAGCCGGCGCCGTCCTCCGTGGGGACGAGCCAGCGCGTGTCGCGGCTGCCGGGCCGGGTCGCGTCGAGCGCGTAGCAGCCGTCGGCGAAGCCGTGGATGCCGTCGCTCTCGGGGGGAGGGGGGCGCTCGACGATGCTCTCGCAGCCGGCGAGGCCCGCGAGCGCCATCGCGGCGACGAGGAGGGAGCGGTGGGGGAGGGGCATGGCGCGACCCCACGCTACGCAAGCGCTCGAGCGATGTCGAACATGTTTCAGTGGGGTGTTCGGAAGGGCCGGACACCGGGGAGCGGCGGGAGGCGACACTCCCCGGAGAGGGACCCGCGAGCGATCGCTCGACGGCCCCCGCGGGGGGCGGGAGGCCACGCCGTCGTGGACGCGTCTCGCGCCGGGGTCCTCGTCTTCCTCGTCGCACGACGCATCGACGGCTCGGCGCGCCCGGCGGGGGCGGCTTCGGCCAGGGTTCGCCGGCCATGGTTCTCCGGCCAGGCTCTCCGTATGTCTCGGAATCCCGCTCGAGGGGCCGTGAGGCCTCGCTACCGGAGGCGGAGGTCGAGCCGCGGCCGCCGGCGAGGGACGCGCCCGAGCGGCGAGGCGACGCGCCAGGGATCGCCGTCGCCGCCCGCCTCGAGCGCCAGGTGCACGGCCTCGGCGCCTTCTTCCCGCGCCTCCCGCACGAGCGCGGTGACGTCGAAGCGGAGCGGGCGCGCGACGGACGCCGTGAGCTCGCGCGCGACCCGGGCGCGCCCGACGCGGCGCGCCGGGAGACGCCGCTGGAGCGTCGCCGGGTCGAAGGGGGCGGTGCGCGCGACGACCACGCGACGCCGGCCCTCCGGGCGCGCGCCGGGCGCGGGCCAGAGCGCCAGCACGGCCGCCATGATCTCGCCCTCCTCGGGGAGCGGGAAGCGGAGGTGCACGGTGCCGTCGACGCCGCCACCGAGCGCCCACTCGTCGAGGTCGCGGGCCACTTCGCTGCGGCGGTCGCGCCGGGTGGCGCCCCAGGCCGTCGGGGCGAGGCGGAGGGCGCGCGTGAAGCGGAGCGCGTCCCGATCGGCGAGCGGGCGGCAGGTGCCGTCGAGCTCGCAGACGGTCCCCGAGGGGCAGGCGCCCGGGGCGCATGCGGGGGCGCGGTCGCAGCCGGCGAGCGCCGTCGCCAGGAGGACGGCCAGGAGCAGCGTCGCCGTGCGCAGCGTCGCCGTGCGCAGCAGGGCCAGCGGTTGCCGCGCCATCGACCGCTTCGGCACCGGCCGTTCCGCTGCTCGCCCCTTCGCGGGGGGCGCGCTCTCGACGAGCTTCGTCGGCCGTCGCCCGTTCGCTTCGCTCGTTCGCGCCCGCCTCACGCGCCCCCCCCGGCCCGCGGGCCCCTCGAGCCGACGCTCTCCGCGCTGGCCTCCCGGACGTCCTCCACCGCGGCGTGCACGATGGCGCTCGCTCCGCCGATGTGTGGTGCCTCGGCGAGCACCGCGACCGCCCCGTCCGGCCGGCGCGCGTAGACCCGGCTCCGCCCCTCGAAGCGCTGCCCCAGCACCTCGCCCGTGAGGTGCGCCGTGATCGCCCAGCGCACGCCCTCGAGCGTCGGCAGGAGCCCCTCGAGCCCCTCGGCCGCCCACTGCTCGCGCCGGAGCATGGCGCTCCCCTTCGCCCGGTGCACCCAGGGCCCATCCCAGGGCCAGGGGTTCGCCGCCGGCTGCGCGACGATCCGCGCCCGCCCCCCGAGCGCCGGGCCGACGGGCTCCCACCCCGGCTCCCGCGTCGTATGCGGCAGGCGGAACCCGTCGTAGCAGATCAGCGTCGCGAGCGGCCCGGCCGGCGTGTCGACGATCGGCGTCGCCGCGGGCGCCCCGGACGCGAGCCCGAGGTCGGTCTCGAGGGCGGGCACCAGGTTGCACTTCCGCGTGCGGCCGAGCCGCGCCCCATCCGGCCCCCAGGTGGCGCTGAGGTTGTAGACCGCGCCGTCCTCGCCGTCCGGGAGCAGCGCCGAGCCGCCGACGATCGTCATGCCCGTCCGCACGGCGGCCTCCCGGAAGGTCTCCTCCCAGACGCCGCGCACCTCCTCGGCCACCGTGAGCAGCGCCGCCGTCGCCGGGCCCCGACTCGTCGCGAGCGCCCGGGCGAAGGCGAGGGGGCGGCGGCCGGCGGCCAGGGCCATGGCGAGCTCCGGCGAGCGGAGCCGCGCGCCCCGGGCGCCGAGCGGCGTCACCGCGAGGAAGGTGCCGACGTTCTCGGGGAAGACCGCCACGGCCGCGTCCCCACGCCGCGCGCGGGCGCAGCGATCGGCGAGGTCGAGCATGGCCGCGCGAAACGCGGCCGGGCTCGCGTACGTCCGAGGCGTGACGTGCGCCTGCACGGCGAAGAGGTCGAGGCTGCGCACGGGCCCACCATACACCCGTCCCCCGGACGGCTGCCCGTCCCCATCGACGCGACCTCGCGGTGACGCTGGAACCGAGGATCGGACGGGTACTATGCTCGGGAAGAAGGCCCGCGGGCCGCACGGAGAATCACATGCGCTGGATGCTCACCCTCACCCTGATGCTCGCCCTCTCGACTGGCCTCCTCGCCTGCGGAGGCGAGAGCGAAGAGCCCGCCTCGGAAGGCGCCGACGAGGCCGCCGAGACCGCCGAGGCCGAGGCGACCGAGACCGAGACCGACACGGAGGCGGAGCCCGAGCCCGCGGAGACGGCCGAGGCCGAGCCCGCCGGCCCGCGCGCCACCGACGGCACCTTCGTCCTCGAGGCGCGCCCGGAGGAGGGCGGCTACACGGCCAACACCCTCGGCCAGTTCGCCATCCACCTCGAGGGCGAGGGCGAGTGGCACCTCAACCAGGACTTCCCCTTCTCCATCGAGCTGAGCGGCCCCGAGGGCATCCAGTTCCCGAAGGCCAGCCTCGGCAAGGACGACGCCGCCGAGTTCGCCGACGAGCTCGCCCGCTTCGACGTGCCCTTCACGCCCGGCGCCGCCGGCGAGCACGAGGTGCGCGCCACCGTCTCCTTCGCCGTGTGCAACCCCCAGTCCTGCGTGCCCAAGACGCAGACCATCGCCCTGAACATCCCGGTCAGCTGAGCCCCTCGTGGTCGACGTCCGAAACGAGCTCGCCCGCGCCGGCGAGACCGTGCGCGAGCGCTTCGCCGCCGAGAAGCGCGTCCTCTCCTTCCCGGAGTTCCTCGCGCTCGTCTCCGAGCACCCCTGGCGCCACACGCGCGACGCCGCGCGCTACCTCCACGACTGCTTCGAGCACTTCGGCAGCTACGAGGTCGCGCGCCCCTGGGGCAAGGTGCGCCGCTGGCGCCTCTTCGATCTCCCCTTCCGCCGCGCGGAGGTGGCGAACGGCGACGCCGTCCCGGAGGTCGCCAAGAAGAGCGACCACCTCGTCGGCCAGGAGGCCCTACAGGCCTCCGTCTACCACGCCCTCCAGGGCTTCCTCCGCGAGGGGCGCGCCAACCGGCTCCTCCTCCTCCACGGGCCAAACGGCAGCGCGAAGTCGACCTTCGCCGCCTGCCTGATGCACGCCCTCGAGGCCTACTCGAACACGATCGAGGGCGCCGTCTACCGCTTCAGCTGGATCTTCCCGCGGGGTACGGACGGCAAGGGCATCGGCTTCACGACCGGCGAGGAGGGCCCGAAGCCCGGCGAGAGCTACGCGCACCTCCCCGAGGAGCGCATCGACGCCAAGCTCCCCAGCGAGCTCCGCGAGCACCCGCTGCTCCTCCTGCCGACGCCCGAGCGGCGCCGCCTGCTCACCCAGCTCTACGCCGAGGCGGGCATCGACCAGACGCCCCCCGACTGGCTCTGGTCCGGGCAGCTCGCCCACAAGAACCGGCAGGTCTTCGACGCGCTCCTCACGGCCTACCGCGGCGACCTCCAGCGGGTCCTCGCCCACGTGCAGGTCGAGCGCTGGTACGTCTCGCGGCGCTACCGCACGGGCGCCGTCACCATCGGTCCGCAGATGGCCGTCGACGCGCGCGAGCGGCAGATCACCGCCGACCGGAGCCTCGGCTCGCTCCCCGCCTCGCTCAGCGCCGTCACCCTCTTCGAGGTCTTCGGCGAGCTCGTCGACGCGGCCGGCGGCGTCATCGAGTACTCGGACCTCCTCAAGCGCCCCCTCGACGCCTGGAAGTACCTGCTCCTCGCGATCGAGAGCGGCGACGTGGCGCTCCCCCTGAGCAACCTCCCGATCAACTCGGTGATGGTCGCGAGCTCCAACGAGCTCCACCTCGAGGCCTTCCAGAAGCACCCCGAGTACCAGTCCTTCCGCGGCCGGCTCGTGCTCCTCCGGGCGCCCTACCTGCGCGACCACCGGCAGGAGCAGGGCATCTACGACGCGCAGATCGTCCCCCAGGTGCCCATCCACGTCGCGCCCCACGTGACCTACGTGGCGGCCCTCTGGGCCATCCTCACGCGCCTCCGGCGGGCCCGCCCGGACCGCTACGAGGACCAGACCCTCGGGCGCCTCGCCGCCGAGCTCTCGCCCCTCGAGAAGGCCGACCTCTACGCCGAGGGCACGGTGCCGCGGCGCCTCTCCAACGAGGAGGGCAAGGTGCTCGCCTCGGGCATCGGGAAGATCTTCGCCGAGCCCTCGGGCACGCTCGACTACGAGGGGCTGATCGGCGCCTCGCCGCGCGAGATGCGCATGATCCTCCTCGCCGCCGCCTCCGATCCGGAGGCCGACTGCCTCGCGCCCGACGCGCTCCTCGAGCAGCTCGAGGTCTTCTGCGCGCGCGACGACTACGAGTTCCTGAAGCTCGAGCCGGACCGCGGCTACCACGACGCCCGCGGCTTCGTGAAGGTCGTGCGCGAGCGCTGGCTCGACTTCGTCGACGACGAGCTCCGGGGCGCGACCGGGCTGGTCGACGAGACCCAGTACCTCGACCTCTTCCGGCGCTATGTCACGCACGTCTCCCACGCGATCAAGAAGGAGCGCGTCTACAACCCGGTGACCGGGAAGTACGAGGAGCCGGACACGGACCTGATGGAGCGCGTCGAGGAGATGCTCGAGGTGGGCGAGGCCGACGAGTTCCGCCACGACCTGATGAGCCGGGTCGCCAACTGGGCCATCGATCACCCGGACGTGGAGGTCGACTACGTGGACCTCTTCCCGCGCCACATCGAGCGGCTCGAGGACGCCTACTTCGAGGAGCGGAAGGCGCAGATCGCGGCCATCGCGAGGAACGTGCTGGCGCTCTGCGACGGGGGCGGCGAGGTCGGTGGCGACGAGCGGGTCGGGGCCGAGGAGGCCCTGGAGCGGCTGCGGGCGCACGGCTACGAGAAGGCGAGCGTGCGCGTCGCCCTCTCGGCGCTGCTCAAGGCGCGCTACGAGGACGTCTGAACGCGGGGGCGGCGATGGGGATGGAAGCGGCCATCGAGCGCGTCGCGTTTCGGCGCGTGGGGCAGCAGGAGAAGACGCCGCAGCAGGTCTGGGATCTCGTCGCGCCGCCGGACCACGGCGGGCACGCCTTCGCGCGGGCGGAGATCTGGGAGGGCGAGAGCCAGTGGGGCGTCCGGCTCCACGACCGGGCGCCGGAGATGAGCGCGGCGCAGCTCCTGCGGGTGGCCTCGCGGCTGCTCGTCTGGGGCATCGGCTGCCCGGCGGACACGGTCGAGGTGGTGCTCGCGCGGGATCACTCGCGGCACCTGCTCATCCGCACCGGCGCGGACTACGTCTGATGCGCCTCGGCGTGCTCGGGAGCGGCACGGCGATCCCGCATGCGGCGCGGGGGGCGGCCGGCTACCTGGTCGAGCACGCGGGGGCCCTGCTGCTGCTCGACTCGGGGCCCGGGAGCACGCGGCGCTGGCCGGCGATGGGCGTCGACTTCGAGCGCGTGGAGCTGGTGGTGCACACGCATCACCACGTGGATCATTGCAGCGATCTGGCGGCGATCCTCTTCGGGCGGAACGTGGCGCGGCCGCGCGTGGCGGAGCGGCTGACGCTGGTCGGGCCGGTGGGGCATGCGGCGCTCGTGGCCGGGCTCGACGGGCTCTTCGGGCGGGGCGTCCACGCGCGGGAGGGCGACCGGATCGTGCGGGAGCTCGGGGATGGGGACGTCTTCGAGCACGGGCCCTTCCGGATCGAGGCGGTGGAGCAGGCGCACCCGCGGCGGAACCCGGGGGAGGGCGGGGCGCTCGGCTATCGGGTGCGCGCCGGGGGGCGGACGATGTGCTTCAGCGGGGACGCGGGGCCCTCGGAGGCGCTCGGGCGGCTCTGCGCGGGGGTGGAGCTCGCGCTGCTCGAGTGCAGCTACCCGGCGGGGCGGGAGACGCGGCATCACCTGACGACCCGGACGGCGGCGGAGGCGGCCCTCGAGGGGGGCGTCGGGCATCTGGTGCTCACGCACTTCTACCCGGAGTGCGACGCGGTGGACGTGCGGGCCGAGGTGCGGGCGGCGGGCTGGCGCGGGCCGCTGACGCTGGCGGAGGATCTCCGCTGGATCGAGGTCTGACGCCGCCGACCCGTTCGTGGAGGGGAGGCGGCGTCCGAGCGCCCGCGTGGGTGGCGGCGCCCGCGCGGAGAGTCCTGCGGACGCCCCGACGAGGCCCGCGCCGGGGGTCGGCGCGGGTCGGCGCTGGTCTCTGGCGGACACCCGGCCCAAGCTCCCCCCGTGCCCGCGCTCCACTACCGCATCGATCCGGCCAAGCTCGTCGGCACCAACGCCGCCGTCGACCCGGACGCCAGCGCCGCGCGCTTCCTCGCCGAGCTCCGCCCGGCCCTCGAGCGCGAGCTGCCCGGCTGGGAGCTCGACCTCGGCGCCGGCCCCGCGGCCCTGCGCGTCGAGGGGGTCGAGGACCCGGCCACCTGGGCCCTCCGCGTCGAGGGCGTCGCTCGCGCCGTCCGCCACTGTGGTACGTGGGTGGTCTACGAGTAGGACACCGCCATGACCGTCGAGCTCCACGTCAACGTCGACCACGTCGCCACGGTGCGCAACGCCCGCGGCTCCCGCTATCCGGACCCGGTGCACGCCGCCGTCTACTGCGAGCGCGCCGGCGCCCACGGCATCACCGTCCACCTCCGCGAGGATCGACGGCACATCCGCGACCGGGACGTCGAGGTCCTGCGCGAGACCGTGAGCGGTCGGCTGAACCTCGAGATGGCGGCGACGGACGAGATGCTCGCCATCGCCCTCCGCGTGAAGCCCGACCTGGTCACGCTCGTCCCGGAGAAGCGCGAGGAGCGCACCACCGAGGGCGGCCTGGACGTCGCCGGCCAGCTGAAGGCGCTGACGGCCTACGTGGGCAAGCTCCGGGAGGGGGGCATCCCGACGAGCCTCTTCATCGATCCGGACGCGGCGCAGGTGAAGGCCTCGGCGGCGGCCGGCGCGGCGGCCATCGAGCTGCACACGGGCGACTACGCGAACGCGCCCGACCTCGCGACGCGCCGGAAGGAGCTCGAGCGCCTCGCCGCGGCCGCCGACCTCTCGAGCGCGGAGCACCCGGAGCTGGTGGTCGCCGCGGGCCACGGCCTGACGGAGCGGAACGTGGTCGATCTCGTGCGCCTGGTGACGCCCCTCGAGGAGCTGAACATCGGCCACGCGCTGGTCGCCGACGCGGTGATCTCGGGCCTGGAGGAGGCGGTGCTCCGCTTCCGCGCGGCCATCGACGACGGGGAGTCCCGGCGGTGATCCCGCTGCTCACGCGCGCCGCCGTGCGCGCGGTGGACGCGGCGGCCGTGGAGAAGGGCGTCGCCGGGCTCGTGCTCATGGAGAACGCCGGGCGGGGCGCCGCCGAGGCGCTCGTCGAGCGCTTCCCCGAGCGGCTCGCGCGCGTGGTCTGCGTGGGCGGACCCGGCCAGAACGGGGGCGACGCCTGGGTCGTCGCGCGGCACCTGCGCCTCCGGGGTCACGCGCCGCGGGCCGTCGTGGTGGCGAAGGACGAGGCGAAGATCGGCGGCGACGCGCGCCCGAACCTGGACGCCCTGCGGGCGCTCGGGGTGGAGGTCGAGGTGGTCGGTCCGGGTCTCACGCCGGACCTCGACGACGCGACCCTGCTCGTGGACGGGCTCTTCGGGACCGGGCTCGACCGCCCGATCGAGGGCGGCTTCGCCGAGCTGGTCGAGGCGATGAACCGCGCGGCGGCGCCGATCGTGGCGCTCGACCTGCCGAGCGGCATCGACGCGGACACCGGGCGCGTGCTCGGCGTGGCGACGCGGGCCGCGCTGACCGTGACCTTCGCGGCGCAGAAGCGCGGGCTCCACCAGCACCCGGGGGCGGGCCACGCGGGCGAGGTGCGGGTCGCGCAGATCGGCGTGCCGCTCTCGGTGTCGAGTGAAGCGGAGGCGCCGGCCGGGCTCCTCGAGGCGGCCGACGTCGCGGGCTGGGTCGCGCCGCGGGCGGCGGACGCGCACAAGGGGACGGCCGGGCACGTGCTCGTGGTCGCCGGGGCGCCGGGCAAGACCGGCGCGGCCGTGCTCGCGGGCCGGGGCGCGCTGCGGGGCGGCGCGGGCCTCGTGACCATCGGGACCCGCGCGCAGGCCGAGGTGGACGCGAAGGTGCGCGAGCTGATGAGCGCGCCGGTCGCCGACGTGCAAGCGCTGGCGGGCGAGAGCGAGGGGAAGGCCGCGCGGGTCGTCGGGCCCGGCCTCGGCCTCGACGAAGCGGGGAGGGCGCTCGCCGTGGTCGCCGGCGCGAACGGCGCGATGCCCACCGTGCTCGACGCGGACGCGCTGACCGCCTGGGCCGACGAGGGGCTCGAGGGGCTGCGCGAGGCGGCGGGCCCCCGGGTGCTGACCCCGCATCCGGGCGAGGCCGGCCGGCTGCTCGGGAGCGACGCGGCCGCCGTGCAGGCCGACCGCTACGCGGCGGCGTCGGAGATCGCCGCGCGGAGCGGGCAGGTGACGGTGCTGAAGGGCGCGGGCACGATCGTCGCGCACCCGGACGGGCGCCTGCGCGTCTGCGGCGAGGGCACGCCGGCGCTCGGCGTGGCGGGGACGGGCGACGTGCTCGCGGGCGTCCTCGGCGCGCTCCTGGCGAGCGGCCTCGACGCCTTCGACGCGGCGGCTGCCGGCGTGTGGCTGCACGCGAAGGCGGGGGAGCACGCGGCCGTGGCGGACCGGGGGCTCCTGGCCGGAGAGGTGGCGGACGCGCTGCCGGCGGTGCTGGCGGGGCTGCGCTGAGGGGCCGCGGCCCGCGCCCCGGCTGAGAGCCGAGGGCCGAGCGCAGAGGCCGAGCCCGAGCGGCAGCTGGAGCCCGAGCCCAAGCCGCAGCTGGAGCCCGAGCCCAAGCCGCAGCTCGAGCCCCAGCCCAAGCCGCAGCTCGAGCCCCAGCCCGAGCGGCAGCTGGAGCCCGAGCCCAAGCCGCAGCTGGAGCGCCGGCTCAAGCGGCAGCTCGAGCCCAAGCCGCAGCCCGAGCTGTGCAACCCGGAGAGCAGAGCGCGGACGGGAGATAGCCCGGGCGCAGCGAGCGAGCCCGTGCTCCGCGAACGCGGCATGGACCGCGATGGCGAGCGCCAGCACGGAAGGCGGACAGCGGACAGCCGCGAGCGAGCGAAGCGAAGCGGACGCGAGCAGGTCGACGCGCGATCCCGCCGCCCCCTCGTCTAGACACGCCTCGGTTCCCCGCCCCCCGTCCCCCCGAGCGAGCGGAGCGAGCGCCCCCCTCTCCGCGCGAAGCGCGGAGAACGGGCGGCAGAG
>PABA01000112.1:0-77500 GCA_002699025.1 Sandaracinus sp.
CGCGTCACGCCCGACGAGCCCGCCCCGAAGAAGGTCGTCCACCTCCGCCAGCACGCTCGTCGCGACCGCCTCGACCGCGAACGCGCGCGCCAGCAGGCGGAGGCCGAGACCGACGCCGACTCCAGCGAAGCCGCCACGCCGCGGCCCGCCGAGCCCCCGCGCCACAAGCCCGAGAGCTGAGCCCCCGACAGCCGCTCTCGCGCCCCGCGCGGCCCGACGCCAGGCTCGGGCCGCGCACACCTCCGTCCGTCGCACGCCCCCGAGCACGATTTCGGCCCCTCGCCCCCCTCGAGACCCCCTCGCTTGGCCCCGAACCGGCTCGAGAGCCGCCGTGGCACCGTGCGGTCACCCCCGCCAAGCCGCCCGAGCCCCTCGGGAGCCCACCCCAGGGACCCCCTCCCCCCCTTTACCGGGGAAGGGGCCCCCCGTACCGGGGAAGCCGTTCGGCCCCCTTTCCCGTACTACCGGGGAGGCCTGCCCTCAGCCGCCTTGGACGCCGAAGATGAACGGGTACTGCACGCTCACCTCGCCCCCATCGGGGCGCGGGAAGCGCCAGCGCCGCACCTGGCGGACGATGCACCCCTCGACGCGGCTGTTGTTCATCGTCGACCGCGCCACCCGCGCACTCGAGACGGAGCCCTGCAGGTTCACGCGCCACGCGATCTCGATGCGGCCGCGCAGGTTGGGCTGCCGCTGCACCTCGACCTCGTAGCAGTAGCGAATCGCCGCCTGGTTCGCGCGCACGACCCGGTTGATCTGCTCGGCGGACAGGTACCCGTTCACCCGCGCCCGCCCCCGCATCACGCTCACGCGCACCTCGCGCGCCTTCCGCCCGCGCGCGCCGGCCCCACCGGACCCACGCCCGACGCCGCCGCCACGCCCCGCACCGATGCCGGTCCCGACGCCGCCAGCCCCGAAGAGCCCACCGCCGGGCCCATCGCCCCCGCCGCCCCCGCCGACCCCGAGCAACCCCGCGCCGCCGGACCCGCGCCCGACCCGCGTCGGCGCATCGCCCATCCCGCCGAGGATGTCGCCCACGTCCGGCACGTCCAGCGCCGCCGCGATCGCGTTCCCCTCGCCGCCGCCGCTCAGCGCCCCGAGCAGGCCCATGTTCCGCACCTCGGCCGACACCCCATCGGCGACCTCGCCCTGGATGTGCGTGTCCTCGTGCTCGGCGTTCTCCTCACCGACCCGGCCCTCCTCGCCCTCCATGCGCTCCCCGCCGGTCTCCTCGCGTCCGCGCAGCCCCGGGTCCTCGGTCTCGGTCCCGGTCTCCTCCTGCTGGTACTGCTCGAACAGATCCTCCGGCGGCGGCGTCACCAAAAAGCGCGTGACCAGCTCCTCGTTCAGCTCGAACGGGTCGAACTCCCCGCCCCCCGTCCGCTGGTAGTCGAGGAACGCGATCACCCCGAGGCTCCCGCAGAGCAGGAACGCCAGGAGCACCGCGAACACCAAGCCCAGGTCCACGTTCGCCAGCTGCCGCGGCGGCGGCGCCGCCCCCCGCACGTGCTGGAAGAAGAGCGCCACCGTCCCGAGCGTCACGACGCCGTAGTCGTCGGGCCCGAGCCGCACCACCCCGTCGAGCTCGGCCACGCGCTTGCGCTGCCCCCCGATCCACACGTCCCCCCCGAGCCCCGGCGCCACCCGCAGCGCGTACCCGTTCCCATCGGGCGTCAGCACGGTCATCGGCTGATCCCCCGCCCCCTCGGGCAGCGGGAAGGTCTCACCGAAGGTCACGGGCCGCGGCTCCACCAGGAGCTCGTCCTCCTGGATGGTCTCGTTCCAGAGGAAGGCGACGCGGAGCGGGCGCTGGGTGGCGGTGACGGCGGTGGCCATGAAAGGTCGGTCGGTTCGTTCGGTCGAGGAGGAGTCGGGGAGTCGGAAGCCGGTGAGTCGCTGAGTCGAGGCTCGGACTCCACGCGCCGCGCGAAGTTCCCGGCCTTCCGGTCTGAGACCGCAGCGGGCTACATGCCCTTGGCCTTCGTCGATCGTACCAGCTCGGGCATGAACGACCGGTGGGGCAATTTCGGACGATCGAACTCCGCCCGGAGCCGGTTCAGGAAGTACAGCAGCTGCGGCGACTTCAGCCGGCCGCTGATGTCGAGCCCGGAGAACCGGAACACCTTCACCTTGGTGTCCCCCTCCTCCACCACGTCGGCCTCGGCGTCGTCGACGACCTCCTCGTCGTCCCCACCGTCCCCGCTCGAAGGCGGCGCCGCCTCCTCGCGTCCGGCCGGATCCTGCGCCGACGCGACGGCCGCGAAACCGGCGACCGCACCACTCAGAACGACGAGCATCAAAAGGCGTGAGAGTCGGAGCGTCACGGAGGGCCTCCCTGTCGTGGCGGCGGCGGAGCGTTCGGGTCCGGGATGAGCTGCAGGTACTCCTCCGCCTGCTCGCGCTTCGGGTGACGCCGCGGCGCCGCGTCCAGATAGCGCTGGAACGTCGCCCGCGACTCGGTGCGCTCGTCCACGAACTCGGCCTGCAGCACGGCCAGGTTGAAGAGCGCGTCGGCGTTCTCCGGATCGGCCTCGAGCACCCGCTCGTACTGCCGCCGCGCCTGCCGATGCTCCCCCTGCCCGCGCAGCGCCGCGCCATAGGCCACCCGCGCCGCCAGGTCGTCCGGGTGCTGCTCGAGCACGGCCTCGTACTGCGCGACCGCCCCGGCGAAGTCGCCCGCGTGCAAGAGCACCGAGCCCATGTTCATGCGCGCCGGCTCGTACGCCGCGTCGAGCGCGATGGCCTGCTCGAACGCCTGGAAGGCCGCCTGCGTGTCCCCCCGGTCGAGCTCCAGCAGCCCCTGCTCGTTGCGCACCTCGGCCATCAGCCCCGGCGCGTCCTCCGGCGCGAGCTGCACCGCCTTGTCGAGCACCAGCCGCGCCACCTCGTACTGCTCCCGCGCCCGGTACGCCCGCCCGATCTCGAGCAGCGCCCGGATGTTCTGCGGGTCGCGCACCAGCACCTCGCGCGCCTGCTCGAGCGCCGCGTCATAGCGCTCGTCCTCGCGCAGCATCACCGCCAGCGCCACCCGCGCGTCGAGGTTCTCCGGGTCGACCTCGAGCAGCGTCTCGAGCCGCTCCGCCGCCGCGCCCTGCTCCCCGCGCGCGTAGTCCACCTCGGCCGCCGCGAGCAGCGGCTCCGGCGCCCGCGGCTGGATCTGGAGCGCCGCGTCGAAGCTCCCGGCCGCCGCCTCGAGATCCCCCGCGCGCCGCTGCAGCACGCCGAGGTTGTAGTGCGCCTCCCAGAGGTTCGGGTCGATCTGGATCGCCTTCTGGAAGCGCCGCCGCGCCCGCCGCTGGTTGCCCCGTCCGGGCCGCCCCATGAAGCGGTTCCCGGCGAGGAACTCCCGCACGGCCGCCGGGTCCGCCGGCGGCAGCTCGGCCAGCGTCTCCGGCTGGTTGCTCGTGCTCCCGCCGCCGCAGCCGCCCGCCGAGACCGCGAGCGCGGCCAACGTCGACGCGAAAACCACCGCGAGCAGCCGCCTCACGACGCGCCCTCCTCGTCGCCCTGGCCCTCGCCCTCCTCGTCCTCGCCCTCGCTCCGCCGGAGCCCGTCGAGCGGCTCGGGCATCGGCAGCGGCGGCGCCTCCACCAGGTCGCCCCCGCTCTCCCTCAGCGGCGGGTAAGCGATGTCGTTCAGCCGCGTCAGCGCCTCCCGGAGCTGCGCCGTCCACCGGTTGAAGATGCGCAGCTCGATCGCCTTCTGGTAGCCGCCCTCGTAGGCCTCGAGCGCCCGCTCCTCCATGGGGATGATGAACATCGCGAGCTGGTCCAGGTACGCCTGCTCCTGCTCCTCGGTCAGCCCCTCGGGCAGCTCGAACTCGCGCATCGACTCGGCGAAGAGCTCGTAGCTCCGCCCGATCTGATAGAGCGACGCCGTCACCCACTCGGCCACGTTGAACTCCACGACGTCCGCGTAGATCAGCGCCGCCCGCTGCAGCAGCTCGGCCTTCCGCTGGAGCCGCCCGCGCAGCCCCTCGCTCGGCCCGGCGATGGCGATCGCCTCGAACTCCTCGAGCACCGCCTCGCCCTCCAGGTAGCGCGCCTGCGCCGCGAAGTAGAGCCCGTCGCTCAGCCGCCGCCGGTTCCGCTTCCCGAGCCGCACCGCCGCCGCGAGCGCCCGCGCCGCCGCCTGCTCGTTCCCGGCCCGCGCGAGCACCTGCGCCAGCCGCGTCTGCGCCTCCACCTTCCGGTCGAGGTTCCGCGCCCGCCGCACGTACGCCCGGTAGGTGTCGGCGGCCTCCTCCCAGTCCTCGTTGCCCTCGTGCGCGCGCCCGATGAAGAAGGCCACGTCGTCCGCGTTCTCACGCCGCCGGTAGCGCTCCATGTACACGCCGCCGACCTCGATGGCCTCGTCGTAGTCCCCCGCCGTCACCCGCAGGAGCACGGCGTTGTAGAGCGCCTCGTGGTTCTTCTCCGCCTGCGGGAAGCCCCGCCCGTACGCCTCGTAGAAGCGCGCCGCGTCGCTGAACTGCGCGATCGACTCGTACATCTGCGCGCCCTCCCACGCGCCCAGCGCCCCCTCCTCCGAGCCCGCGTAGCGCTCGACGAGCAGCGTATAGGCCTCGTCGGCCCCGCCGAGGTCGCCGGCGCGCTGACGCTCCTTGCCCGCGTTGTAGAGGGCCTGCCGCGCCCGGTCGTCCTCCGGGAACTCCTCCGCCGCGCGCAGGTAGGCGTTGGCCGCCTCCGTGTGCTCGCCCCGCTCCGCGAGCTGCTCGCCGACCTTGAACATCGCCTGCAGGATCAGCCGGTCGAGGCGCCGCTGGCTCTCCTCGCTCGCGAAGGCCGGCGCGCTCTTCAGCCGCCGCGCCCAGGTCTCGATGTTCGCGTAGTCGGCGGCGCGGTTGAAGCTGTCGAGGATCAGCTCGCCGGCGGGGTTCGCGTACTCGCTCTCCGGGAAGCGCTCGAGGAGCTGGCCGAAGAGGCGCACGGCCGGGTCGTAGATGCCGCGGTCGTAGTAGAGGCGGCCCTGGCGGAAGAGGATCTCGGGCAGGTCCGGGTCGTCGGGGAAGAGCTCGACGTAGAGCTCGATGGCGGTCGAGAACTTCCGATCGTTCGCGGTCTCGCCGCTGCACGGATCGGTGGACGCGAGGGCCTCGCCGTCTTCGCCCTCTTCGCTCTCCTCGCCCTCTTCGCTCTCCTCGCCCTCGCCGCTCCCTTCGCCCTCGCCCTCGTCGCCCTCCTCGCTCGCCGGCTCGGGCGCGGCCTCCCCGCCCCCCTCCGCGCAGCGCTCGAGCTGCTCCTCGCGCACCCGCTCGAAGGCGCCGATCGCGTTGTAGAGCGCGTCCCGCGTGTACTCCCCCTCCGGGTTCCGCCGCGCCGCCGAGAGGTAGGCCTCGCCCGCCTCCGGGTAGGCCTGCAGCCGGTGGAAGAGGATCTCCCCCCGATAGAACTCGATCTCGTAGGCGTGCTCGTTCTCCTCGAAGTGGTCGAGGTACACGCCGTAGAGCTGCGCCGCCTGCTCGAACTTCGGCCGCTGCTCCTCGCGCTGGCCGATCTCGTGGTAGCGCATCGCCGTCCGCCGGATCAGCCGCTCGGTCCGCGCGTGCTCCCGCGCCACCCGCTCCGGATCCGCCTGCTGCGCCGCCCAGTTCGTCCCGGGCGCGTAGCTCGCCGCCAGCGTCTCCATCGCCTCGATGGTCGCCTCCGTGTCGTCCACGTTCGCGTAGGCGCTCGCGATCTGCCGCTGCCACTTCGGCGCCTCGCGCGCCATCGGGTCCATCTCGAGCAAGAGCACGTAGGCCTCGACGGCCCGCTCGTAGCGCGCCTGGCCCATGAAGGTGTCGCTCAGGCGCTTGAGCACGCGCCGCCCATAGCGCTCGCCACCGATCTCCTCGAGGAAGGCGAAGACGTCGGCCGCCGTGTTGTTCTCGTCCTCGATGAAGACCTGGATCAGGTAGTCGAGCGCCTCGTTCTGCAGCTCCCGGAGCCGCCGCCGCTGCGCCGCGCTCAGCCGCCCGCGCCCGCGCCCCAGATCGAGCACCTGCCGGAAGCGGAGCGCCGCGTCGTCCGTGCGCCCCATGCGCCACAGACACCAGGCGCTCTTGAAGAGCGAGATGTCGTAGAGCTCGCTCTCGCGGTGCTCCATCACCGCCTCGTACTCGCCGAGCGCCCCGGCGAAGTCGACCTCGCCGAAGCGCGCCTCGGCCAGCGCGAAGTGCGCGTCCGGCACGAAGCGGCTCTCGGGGAACTCCCGCAGGATGCGCCGGTAGAGGTCGAGGGCCGCGCCGCTCTCGCCCCGCTCCACGTGCGCATAGGCCTTCATGTAGATGACCAGGTCGTAGCGCGGGAAGTCGCGGTGGCGCGTGAGGATGCGGTCGTAGAGCGCCATGGGCCGCTCGTAGTCCGGCGTCGGCGTCGGCCCGCGGTTCGCCTCGGGCACCTGCTGCCAGGCGGCGAAGGCCTGCAGGTACTCGACGCGCGCCTGCTCCCAGACCAGCTCGGCCAGCCGGAGCAGCGCGTCCGGCATCTCCGCGGCCTCCTCCGGCTCCTCGTGTATGAACTCCTCGAGCAGGCGGATGGCCTCCGCCCGCCGGAGCTGCACCAGCTCCTCGCGCTCCTGGAGGAGCTGCTGGATGCGCTCGTCCTGGTACTCGCGGGCGGCCTCCCCGAGCGAGTCGGGGCGCTCCCGGAGGTAGAGGCGCTCCTCGAGGTTCTCCGGCGGCGCGCCCTCGTAGTCCTCGTCCTCGAGGGCCTCGAGCGCGTCCTCTTCCTCGGCCTCGAGCGAGCGCTCCTCGGCCGGCTCCTGGAAGCGCGAGACCTGCTTGTTGGCCGCGCGGCGCCCGCGCTGGGCGGCGGCCTCGGAGGACGCGCCGGCGAGGACGGCCAGCGCCGCGAGGAGGGCGAGCGCGCGGCTCATTCCTCCTCCTCCCCACCGTCGTCGGCGTCGTCGTCGCCCGCGTCCTCGAGCCCCTCGTCGGGCGCCTCGAGGTCCCCATCGGCCTCGTCCTCGAGCTCGTCGAGCGGGATCGTCTCGTCGAACTCGTCGGCCCAGTACTCGCCCTCGAAGGGCCAGTACTCCTCGTCGTCGCGCAGGAGCCCCTGGATGCGCAGCGGGTCGACGAGCTCGGGCGGGAAGCGCCCGGCGGCGAGCGACTCGATCTGGATCTCGATGCGCCGCTTGCTCCCCATCACCGCGTCGATGCGCCCGATGCGCGCCCGCCGGAGCGAGCCACCGAGCCGCTCCCGGAGCGTGCGGAGCGAGCGGAGCGCGGCCTGGTTCGCCGCCTCCCCGAGCCGCTCCCGCATGGCCCGGATGCGGGCCGGGAAGCGCCGCGCGCGCCGCGCGTCCTCGCGGAGCATGCGGCGGACGTCCTGCCCCTCGGCCTCGCCCTCCTCGCCGAAGTCCTCGAAGGCCGCCATGGCCGCGATGGCCTCCCGGAGCTGCGGCGCGAGCTGGTCGACGCGCTCGGTCAGGCGCCGCATCTCTTGCTCGAGGGGCCGGAGCTGCTCGCGCGTCGCGCCGCCCTCCTGGAGCCGATCGAGCTGCCGCGCCATGCCGGCGAGGAGCTCCCGCGCCGTCTCCATCTGCGCCCGGAGCTCGTCGGTCTCGCTCGCGTACTGCTCCCGCGCCGCCGCCGCCTGCGGCCGGTCCGCCCCGCCGAGGCGCGCCGCGAGCCCGCGCAGGTTCTCGGGCAGACGCCCGGCCCGCGCCGCCTCGGCGTCGAGGGTCCGCACCCGCGCGTGGAGCTCGTAGAAGACCGGGTCCACGCGGAGGAGCGCGAGCAGGAGCCCCTCGAGGCTCGAGAGGCTCTCCCGCTGCTCGGCGGCCACCTCGTCCTCGCTCAGCCCCTCGCGCTCGCGCCGCTCGGCCCGGAGCTCGCGCCGCCGCTCCTCGCGCAGGAGCTCCTCGTAGAGGGAGCGCTGCCGCGTGGGGCTCTCGAGGATCCGGTCGATCTGCGCGACCAGCGGCCCGAAGCGCTCCTGGAAGCGCACGAAGAGCTGGCTCGCCTCCTCGAACTCGCAGCGCCCGAGGTGCACGTAGCCGCGGAGCAGCGTCGCCTCGTCGGCGAAGGGCGACGCGGGGAAGCGGGCGTCGAGCTGGTCGAGGAGATCGATCGCCGTGTCGTAGTCGCTGCCCTCGTACATGGCGAAGGCCGACTCGAAGAGCGCCTCGGCGACCCGCTCGGAGTCGTTGGGGACCTGGAAGTAGTAGTAGAAGGCGTCGTCGCTCCGGCCGCCCTCGTGGGCCACCCGGCCGAGGGCGAGCCAGGCGAGGTCCTTCACCTGGAAGTAGCGGTCGTCGACGTAGAAGGTGAAGCGCTCCTGATCGCCCGTCGTCGCGATGGAGCAGAAGGCGGCCTCGGCCGCGTCGAGCTGCTGGCGGCGGGCGGCGATGACGCCGCGGAAGTACTGGGCGTTCGCGAAGAAGCGCGAGCGGCGCGTGATCTCGGCGAAGATGGCCTCGGCCTCGTCGAGCCGGCCGGCGTCGTAGGCGCTCCGCCCACGGACGTAGCGGAGCTCGTTCTCGGCGTCCTCGGGGAGCGCCTCGGCCTCCAGGCCCATCAGCACCTGCACGCCGGTCGTCAGGTCGCCGCTCTGGAGCGTGACGTCGACGAAGCGGCGGAAGGCGGGCGCGAAGTAAGGGTCCTCGGGGCCGCGGGCGAGGACACGCTCGAGGTAGCGGGCGGCGCTCCGCAGCGAGCCGAGCTCGGCGAGGGCGGAGGCGAGCAAGAGGTGCGCGCCGGCGTACTCGTCGAGGCCCTCGAAGTCGCGGAAGCGCGGGCTCTCGGCGATCTCGTAGAGGAGGAGCGCGGCGTCGTCGTGGCGGCCGGCGAAGTAGAGCGACTCGGCGCGGCGCACGAGCTCCTGGAGGCGCCGGTCCGAGCCGGTCTCCTCGGCGACGAGGCGCTGGGAGGCGAGGGCGTCCAGGTAGGCGCCGAGGGTCGGGCCCGCCTCCTCGGCGGCCTCGGTCGACGCGGGCGCCTCGGCCTCCTGCGCCGCGACGGGGGCGGCGGCGAGGGCGAGGGCGAGGAGCGTGGTGGTCGGAGCGGCGCGAAGCACGGTTCTCTTCGGCTCCTCAGTTCTCCGACTCGAGGTCGCGGGTCGCGACGCGCACGCGGGTGCTCACGTCGTACTCGCCCTCCCCGTCGTCTTCGAAGTCCTCGGCGATGTCCGAGTCGTCGTCGAGCACCAGGGTGATCTCGGTGACCTTCCCCTGCACGACCTCGAAGCGGTAGCGGTCACGCTGGAGGTAGCGGTAGGTGTCGTTCTCCCGGGCGCGCTGCTCGGCCTCGATGGTGAGCTCGTGCGGGCCGGGCGCGGCGAAGCCCTCGAAGACCTGCCGGCCCTCCTCGCCGATCGGCCCGTCGGCGCGGAAGATGGGCGCCCCGTCGAGGCGGAGCGCGAAGCTCGCGAGCACGGCGTCGTCGGCCCGGTTCTCGACCAGCACGCGCACCTTGGTCCGAAAGAGCTGGTTGCCGAGCACGGCGATGCGCGAACGCGCCTGCACCAGCTCGTCCATGAGCGTCGCGAAGTCCGCGCGGAGCGGGCCGAGGTCCGGGAGGTCCGCGGTCGGGTCCGCCATGGGCTCGGGCGGCGGGGCCTCGGCGGCCGGCGCCTCCTCGGCGGTCTCCTCCGGCGCGGCGGCGGGCGTGTCCTCCCCCTCGGCCGGCGCCTCCTCGGTCGCCTCGCCTTCGCCCTCGCTCGGGGGCGTCTGCTCCGCGGGCTCCTCGGTCGGCTGCGGGCGCGGGCGGCGACGGCGGCGGCGCTGGGCGTCGGCCGCCTCGGCGAAGAGGAGCACCAGCAGGAGCGCGCCGAGCGTGAGCGCGAGCAGGCTGCGCGCCCGGACCCACGGCGAGGGGCGGCGCGGTCGACTCTCGGAGGGGCGATGGCGGGAGGGTCGACCCTGCGAGGAGCGACCCTGCGAGGGTCGACCCTGCGAGGAGCGGCGCGGCGAGGATCGGCGGGAGGCGAGCATCGGGACCGTCACTGGGTGAAGGGCATGAAGATCGAGAGGCCGAAGGTCGCGGCGATGTTGTTCACGATCTCCGACTCGCCGAGGATCTCCTGCTGGAGGACCTGGTCGCGCACGTCGAGGCGCAGGGCGAACCACTCGCCGAAGTACATCTTCAGGCCGAAGCCGCCGCTGAAGGTGAGGCCCCGGGCCGTCTGGTTGTCGGTGATGCCGCCGCCGACGGCGAGGTAGAAGTCGAAGCGGCTGATCGTCCCGCCGAACCATCGGACCTTGCCGTAGGCGAGGGACCAGAGCAGGTGGCCCATGTAGACGTAGACGTCGTTCTCCACCCGGAGCAGGGCGATGCCGCGGTCGTTCTCGATGATGCGGACGAGCTCGGACTTCGCCCGGGTCCAGGCGAAGGAGAGCTCGAGGCCGAGCGCCTCGCTGAAGTGGAAGGTGTAGGCGCCCTGGACCTGCGCCCAGCTGCTCAGCAGGTCGGCGCTGTAGATGCCGCCCATGACGCTGAGCTCGTGGCGGAGGGCCTTCTGGAAGAGGCGCTCGCGGACGCCCCGGTAGCGGCGGCGGGCGTTCAGCTCGTCGCGGATGGCCTCGTCGATGCAGCTGGTGGTCTCGCTGGCCGGCTCCTGGGCAAGCGCCCGGTCGGGGAGCGACGAGGCGAGCAGGGCGGCGAGCGCGAGGGAAGGAAGGAGTACCCGCGAGAGAGAGGGGGCGCGCGCCATCGCGGGCGAGTGTCCCGCCGGGCGGACGAGGGTGTCAACGGCGAGGGGGCTCCGTCGGGGGGCGCCGGACGGCGCCTCGGAGTGCCCGACGAGCGCGCCCGGTGAACGGGACTCGCTCTTCGGCCTCGCGGTGAGAATCCGCCCCGAGCGTCGCGAAAGAGGGGTTTCGGCGTTGAGCGCGAACGTGATTCCGCGCACTTCAAAATTGAAACCCGTCGCCGTTTGTCGATTTGAACGAGGACGCCAAGGACGGGCGCGCGACGACAAGGGCCCGGAATGACACCCACTTCGGGCGGCGCGCGGGCGAGGCGGATAACGCGGCGCGTCATGCGGCTTGCGGGCCCCGCCCGACCGCGTCATGACACGGTGCGTCATCCGTGGTTCGGTGACGTGGCGGGGTTCACCAGGTGTACGTTTGCAGTCCACTCGATGTACGAGGATGCCCCAAAACCGGGGTGATCATGGTTCCGATCCCCGACGCGCCGGGTGGCACGCGGCTGGCTTCGAGGGAGAGGGCGATGACGACGCTCGACCCCCTCGCCGCGCGCCATGACGCGCCGCGCAACCCCCTTGCGGCCCCCCCACCGCGCCCTCGGCCGAAGGGGACGCGCGCCGAGCGCCGGCGCCGCCTGACGCTCGAAACGGGACGCGGCGGCAAACCGGATTGTCGCCCCCGTTTCGAGACGGACAGCTCGGAAGCCACGACCCGCCCCAACGCCGGTCACCCGAGCTTCCACCCCGCTCTCCACGCCGGAACCGCCCCGAGCGCCGTTCACCTCGCCCGCCTCGGCCTGGACCGGCCGCGGACCCCCCTCCGCGGCCCGCTCCCCGGCCGAAGGCACGCCCCTTGCGACGCGCACGGGCCCGCCGGCCGCGCTCCCGCGGCCGATCGCCCCGCTCTCCGGCCCGGCTCCCCCGCCGCGGCCTCCCCCCGAGACCGGGGCACGCCATGAGCCGCTCCCCCACCTCACCCCGCCCCTCGCGCCCCGGCCCCTCGCGACCCGGCCCCTCGGGACGCCTCGAAGGCTCCCTGGTCCCGCGCGCCGCCCTCCCCCCGGCCGAGCGCCGCGCCATGTGGCGCCTCTTCCGCCGCTACTACACCGAGGTCGAGCGTCCGACCTTCGAGCGCGACCTCGACGACAAGGACGTCGTCATCGTCCTCCGCGACTCGGGCGACGGCTCCATCCAGGGCTTCTCCACGCTGAAGGTCTACGCGCGGAAGGTCCACGGCCGCCGCGTCGTCGCCATCTTCAGCGGCGACACCATCATCGACGCCCCCTACTGGGGCCAGTCGGCGCTCCACTGGACCTTCCTGCGCTTCCTCGTACAGGTGAAGCTCCGGCACCCGCTGACGCCGGTCTACTGGTTCCTGATCTCCAAGGGCTACAAGACCTACCTCCTCCTCGCGCGGAACTACCCGCACCACTGGCCGCGCCACGACGCGCCCACCCCGGCCTTCGAGCAGGCGCTCCTCGACGCGCTCTCGGCGGACCGCTTCGGCGAGGCCTACGACCGGGAGGCCGGCGTGCTCCGCTTCCCCGAGTCCCACGGGCGCCTCCGCGGGCACGTCGCGCCGCTCTCGCCCGAGCTCCTCGCGCAGCCGGACGTGCGCTTCTTCGCCGAGAAGAACCCCGGCCACCCGCACGGCGACGAGCTCTGCTGCCTCGGCCGCGTCGACCTCGCCTTCGTGCTCCGCGGCGCCCAGCGCGTCTTCGCCCGCCCCTTCCGCCGCCGCCTCCCCTCGCGGGAGGAGGCCTCCACCCCGGCCTCGAGCGAGGCCACGGCGACCGGGAGCTGAGCGATGGCCCCGACCGACCGCGCCCTCCTCACCGCCCTCGGCCTCGGCTGGACCGCCTCCCTCGCGCCGGCCTGGCGCCGCTTCGCGCGCGCCGCCCGCGACCCGGAGCGCGCCCAGCTCGAGCTGCTGAAGCGCCTCGTCCGCGAGAACGCGAGCACGGCCTACGGCCAGGCCCACCGCTTCGAGGACGTGCGCGACCTCGCGAGCTGGCAGCGGCGCGTGCCCATCGTGCGGCACGAGGCGCTGGTGCCCTGGATCGCGCGCGTCGCTGCGGGAGAGATGCGCGTCCTGACGAGCGAGCCCGTGCGCATGCTCGAGCGCACCGGCGGCTCGACCGACGCGAACAAGCTCGTGCCCTACACGGCCGGGCTCCTCGCCGACTTCGCCGCGGCGACCGGGCCCTGGCTCTTCGACCTGCACCGGCGGCACCCGGGCCTGCTCGGCACGCGGAGCTACTGGTCGGTCTCGCCGGTGGCGCGCGAGCCCGAGCGCACGGAGGGCGGCCTGCCCATCGGCCTCGAGGACGACACGGCCTACTTCGGCCCGCTCGAGCGCTTCGCCCTCGGGCGCATGATGGCCGTGCCCGGGCGGCTCGCGCGCATGCGCGACGTGGACGCCTGGCGCTTCGAGACGGCGCGGCGCCTGCTCGCGGCGGACGACCTCGGGCTGATCAGCGTGTGGAGCCCGACCTTCCTCACGCTCCTCATGGAGCACGTCGAGGCGCGGCTCGGCGATCTCCTGGCGTGCCTCCCGGAGAAGCGCGCGGCGCGCATCGAGGCCGCCGTGCAGGCGGAGGGGCGCGTGACCGGCGCGGCCCTCTGGCCGCGGCTCGCCGTCGTGAGCTGCTGGGCAGACGGGCCGTCGGAGCAGGCCATGCCGGCGCTGAGGCGCTTCTTCCCGAAGACGGCGATCCAGCCGAAGGGCCTGCTCGCGACCGAGGGCGTCGTGTCCTTCCCCCTCTGCCGGGGCGCAGGCGACGGGCGCGGAGGCGACGGGCGCGGAGGCGCGGTCGCGGCGGCGACGAGCCACTTCCTCGAGCTGATCGATCTGAGCCGGCCGGACGCGCCGCCGGTGCTGCTCCACGAGGCCGAGGTCGGCGGGCGCTACTCGCCCGTGCTCAGCACGCGCGGCGGCTTCTACCGCTACCACCTGCCGGACGTCGTCGAGGTCACGGGGCGCCACGGGGCGCTGCCGCGGCTCCGCTTCGTGGAGAAGCTCGAGCGGGTCTCCGATCGCTTCGGCGAGAAGATCCACGCGGCGCAGGTGCGGGCGGGGCTCGAGCGCGCGACGGCGAAGACCGGGATCGTCCCGCGCTTCGCCTTGCTGGCCCCGAGCGACGACGCGCCGCCCCGGTACCGGCTCTACCTCGAGGCCGTCGGCGACGGCGCCGCCTGCGCGCGCTTCGGCCGCGCGCTCGAGGCCCAGCTCGAGGAGAGCCACCACTACGCCTACTGCCGGCGCCTCGGCCAGCTCGCCCCGCTCGAGGTGCGCCGCGTGAAGGACGGCGCCGCCACCTACCTCCGCGTCCAGCAGGCGCGCGGGCAGAGAGCGGGGGACGTGAAGCTCACCTGCCTCGACCCCCGCGGCGGCTGGGACGCCGCCTTCCCCCCAGCCGGCGAAGCGGCCGCAGCCCGGGTGCGGCCGTGAAGCTCGATGCCTCGACCTCCGCAGCGTCTCTCCGGCGAGCCGAACACCGGCGACGCCGAACACCGCCGCCCCGCCCACGCGCCCCTGAGGAGCCCCCCACCATGTGCACCGCCCAGGACCTCACCGACGTCATCGCCGCCGACCGCCTCACCCGCGGGCGCACGATCATGCGCCACTCCGTCGGCACCCTCGACCGCCAGTGGTACGTCGCCGGCCGCTCTCATCAGGTCACGGCGAAGAAGCCCTTCGCCGCCCAGATCCTCGAAGAGAAGCTCGTCCTCTTCCGCGACCCGGCCGGCCGCCCGGTCGCCCTCGTCGACCGCTGCCTCCACCGCAACGCGCCGCTCAGCGAGGGGGACCTCTTCGACGGCTGCATCGGCTGCCCCTACCACGGCTGGACCTACGACCGCTCCGGCGCCGTCGTGAACGTGCCCGCCGAGGGGCCCTCCGGCGCCGCCGCCCCGCTCCGCCTCGAGAGCTTCCCCGTGCGGGAGCGCGACGGCCTGGTCTGGGTCTGGATGGGCGGCCCCGACCACCCGCCCGATCGCGAGCCCTTCCCCATGCCCAACGAGGGCCTCCCGGGCTGGCGCTCCTACTTCATGGAGACCGACTTCGACAACGGCGTCACCGCCCTCGTCGAGAACTTCATGGACGTGCCGCACACGGTCTGGGTGCACCGGGGCTGGTTCCGGAGCCGCAGCCGCAAGCCCGTCGACATGAAGGTCGAGCGCACGGACGACGCCGTGCTCGTCACCTACGACCAGCCCGCGGACGAGATCGGCTTCACGCGCCTCGTGCTCAACCCGAAGGGCCTGCCGATGACGCACACGGACCGCTTCTACATGCCGAACGTGACGCGCGTCGACTACCTCTACGGCGACCCCGAGGACCCGGCGACCGGCTTCACCATCACCAGCCAGTGCACGCCGGTCTCGCCGCTCCGCTCGCGCGTCTACACGCACATCGGCCTGAAGCTCGGGCCGCTCACGCCGCTGCTCGAGCCCTTCCTGCGCTTCTACACGCGCCAGGTGATCGAGCAGGACGTCGACATCATGCGCGTCCACGGCCGGAACATGGGCCACTACGGCGGGCGCCAGTTCGCCTCGACGCCGGCGGACACGCTGCACGTCTTCATCGAGTCGCTCCGGGACTGGGCCGAAGGCGGGGAGCGCGGCCCGAAGCCCGAGCCCACCGTCGCCGAGGCGCGCTTCTGGATCTGAGAGGGAGAGCGCCATGACCGAGCCCACCACGCCCGAGCGGACGCGCCCGCGGACGCACGCCGACCCGGCGCCCCGAGAAGGGAGCCCCGCGCGCGAAGGCCGCCCCGGCGATGCCCACGCCCGGACGGACGCCCCGACGGACGCCGGACGGCCGATGGCGCCGCCGTCGGAGCAAGCGATCCCGCTGGTGAACCGCGCCGCGGAGAGCGAGGGCGTCCTCGCGCGCCCGGCGCGCCGCCTTGAGACCGAGCGCCTCGCCGACCTCTTCGCCGCCGTCTCCATGGACGGCGACCTCCGCCTCTCCGTCGAGCGCCACCCGGACTACTTCGCCCTCTACGACCTCGAGCACGACCCCGAGGAGCAGCACGTCCGCGCCTTCGAGAAGGATGGCGAGGTCGAGGGCGTGGCCGCCTTCCTCGCCCGCGACGCGCTCCTCGGCGGCGAGCGCGTCCGCACCGCCTACATGTCCGACCTCCGCTTCTCGGACGCCCTCCGCGGCGGGAAGGTGCTCGGGAAGGTCTTCGCCCCGGAGATGCGCCTCGCCCGCGAGGCCACCGGCGCGGAGCTCTTCTACACGGTCGTCTTCGACGGCAACGGCGCCGCCCAGAAGGCCCTCGTCAAGCGCGACCCGCGCTGGCCCGACAAGCCCCTCTACCGGCCGCTCCGCCGCTTCGACATCACGAGCGTGCTGCTCGCGCATCCGCCCCTCCCGCGCCTCCGCCGCCCCTACCGGGTGACGCGCGCGCGCGCCGAGGACATGGACGAGGTGCTCGCCTTCCTCCAGCGCGACCAGCGCGGGCGCCCCTTCGGCTACGTGCTGGACGAGGGCCGCTTCGAGCGCCGGCTCCGCGACTGGCCGCGCTTCGGCGCCGAGAGCTTCTACCTCGCGCGCGACGGGCAGGGGCGCCTCGCCGGCGTCACGGCCACCTGGGACGCCTTCGACGTGAAGCGCTACCGCGTGCGCGCCTACCGCGGCGCCATGAAGCGCATCCGGCGCGCCTGGGACCTCGCGGCGCCGCTCCTCGGCGGGACCAAGCTCCCCGCCCCGGGCGAGCTCCTCCGCTACGCCTACCTGACGCACCTCTGCGTCCCGAGCGAGGACCCGGCCGTCCTCGCCGCGCTCCTCGACGCCGCCTACGCGGATCTCCGCGGCACGGGCCTCTGCTTCCTCATGCTCTACCTCGAGCGCGAGGACCCGCTCCGCGCCGCTCTCCGCGGCTACCTGACGAGCGCCATGCCCGCGACCTTCTACGTCGTCTGCGCGCCGGACAGCCGCTTCGCCGAGGTCGACCTCGGCGCGGGCCGGCCGGGCTTCGAGATGGCCCTCGCCTGAGCCGCCGCACCGCACAGCACAGCTCCGCCGCACGCACCACCGCAGACCCCGCGCTTCACCGCCGCGCGCACGCTCCACCGCAGACCCCGCGCTTCACCGCCGCGCGCCCATCGCCGCACGCCGCACGCCGCACGCCGCACGCCGCACCCCCACTCCCCCGCTTCGAGCTCGAACCATGTCCACCGCCGGCCTCCTCCGCCCCCTCCGCACCGTCACCCGCCCCCTCGCCCCGCTCGCCGCCAAGCTCGGCGCCTGGGCCGAGCGCGCCCGCGCCCGCGGCTGGGAGGTGCCCCACCGCAACGACCCGCGCTTCCCCTTCGCCGCCGTGCTCACGCTCTACGGCGTCCTCGGCTTCACCTTCCTGGGCTTCAACCGCACCTGGCTGCAGATGCTGGCCATCGTCGGCTCGGGCGCGCTCCTCGACATGGGCCTCGCGCGCCTCCTCCGCGGCCGGAAGATCGTCCCCCTCAGCGCCTACATCAGCTGCTGCTCCCTCGCGCTCCTCCTCAACTACGCGCACGCGAGCTGGGTGCTCTTCTTCCCGGTGCTCCTCACCGTCGGCTCGAAGTACGCGCTCACCTTCCGCGGCCGCCACGTCTTCAACCCGTCCATGTTCGGCGTGTCGATGTCGCTCCTGCTGAGCTGGGAGTTCATCACCGCGGCCCCCGCCTACCAATGGGCCGGCGGCGACGTGACCATGAGCCTCTTCATGGTCATGGCGGCCATGACCCTCTTCGTCGTGAAGATCGGGAAGAACTGGCTGATCGTCAGCTTCCTCTTCTTCTACGCGATCCAGACGGCCTTCCGCGCCTGGTTCCTCCGGCACCACATCCCGCCGGAGATGCTGATCGTCGGCACGCTCGCCTCGCCGCCCTTCTTCCTCTTCACCTTCTACATGCTGACGGATCCGGCGACCTCGCCGAAGACGCCGAAGGGGCAGGTGGCCTTCGCGTTCGTCCTGACGCTCGTCGACCTCTACCTCCACGTGAAGGAGAGCGTCTTCACGTTCTTCTACGCCGCGCTGATCATGGGCGCGGGCAAGTTCCTCTGGCTCCACGGCAAGGCCTTCCTCACCGGCCCGGGCGCCTACCTCCGCGAGCGCCTCCGCTGGCCGGCGCTCCGCCCGGCGCTGACGGTCGCCGCGATCTTCGCGCTCTGCCTCGGGAGCTGGAGCCTCTTCTTGAAGCCCGCCGCGGCGGCGCACGTGGAGCCCGGCTTCCGCATGGAGGCGATGGCGCCCGAACGCACGGGCATCGTCACCGAGGCCGGCGACCTCCTCGAGCGCGTCGACCCGGGCGTCCAGCACGTCGCCAAGTGGGTCCTCTCGGTGGGCGACGCGGCCGCCGTGGGCGACGTGGACGGCGACGGGCGCCTCGACCTCTTCGTCACGAACCTCCTCGACCGCGACGAGGACCGGCACGCCCTCTACCGCAACCTCGGCGACTTCCGCTTCGAGCGCGTCCCCCTGCCGGCCCTCGAGGCGCGCTTCGGCGGCGGGCGCTACGTCGAGGACGGCGTCGGCCTCCCGGCCGGGGCGACCTTCGTCGACTGGGACGGCGACGGCGACGAGGACCTCGCGCTCGCCGTGGGCTTCGGCCGCTCGCGCCTGCTCCGGAACCGGCTCGTCGAGGACGGCGAGCTCGCCTTCGAGGACGCGACGGACGCGCTCGGCCTCGACGAGCAGACCGTCAGCCTCGCCATCACCTTCCTCGACGCCGACCGGGACGCGCAGCTCGACATGCTCGTCACCAACAGCGTCGACCCGATGCTCCGCGACTACGACCCGCCGCGGCCGCTGAACCTCTTCGACCTCCCGGAGCCCGCCCACGAGGGCGACCGGCGCATGTTCCACTTCATGCACGACGGCTGGCACGACGCCGCGAACGGCGGGCCGAACGTGCTCTACCGCGGCGAGGGGGGCGCCTTCGTGCGCGAGGAGGGCGCCGCCTGGGGCCTGACGGAGACGCACTGGTCGCTCGCCGTGAGCACGGCCGACTTCGACCTCGACGGCTGGACCGACCTCTACGTCGCGAGCGACTTCGGCCCCGACGACCTCTACCTGAACCGGCCGGCGCCGGGCGGCGGGCGGCGCTTCGAGCACGTCGTGGGCGAGGCCTACGGGGACATCGGCCGGGACACCTACAAGGGCATGAACGCCTCGGTCGCCGACTTCGACCGGAACGGCCACCCGGACGTCTACGTCTCGAACGTGCACCACAGCCTGCAGGCCGAGGGCTCGCTGCTCTGGATGGTCTCGCGCGGCGAGGACGGCGCGCTCCGCTTCGAGGATCGGGCGACGCAGCTCGGCGTCCTCAACCCGCGGCGCTTCGGCTGGGGCGCCGGCGTGGGCGACCTCGACGGGGACGGCTGGGTCGACCTGGTGCAGGCGAACGGCATGGTCGACGACCGGCTCGATCCGATGGGCTACGAGCGGAAGGACTACTGGTACGTCAACCACAAGCTCATGCAGTCGGGCCCGGAGGTGCACACCTACGCCGACATGTGGGGCGACATCCGGGGGCGCACCATCTACCCGAACGAGGCGCGGCGCCTCTATCTGAACCTCGGCGGGCGCGGGAGCCGCTTCTTCGCGGACGTGGCCGGCGTGGTCGGCGTGGACGACCCGGACAACTCGCGGGGCGTGGTGGTCGCGGACCTCGATGACGACGGCGACCTCGACCTGGTCGTGACGAACCAGCACGGGCCGACGTCCATCTACCGGAGCGACCTCATGCAGCGCCCGGAGGCGCCGAGCTGGGTGGGCATGCGCCTCGTCGGGGACGGCGCGCAGACGCACCGGAGCGCGGTCGGGACGCGCGTCGTGCTCGCCTACGAGGAGGACGGCGAGCGCGTGGAGCAGTGGGGCGAGGTCGGCGTGCTCGGCGGCTTCGGCGCCGGGCGCGACCCGCGGCTCCACTTCGGCCTCGGCGCGCACGCCGGGCCGGTGGAGGCGACGATCTTCTGGCTCGGCGCCGAGCCGGAGACGGTGACGCTCGAGGCCGGGCGCTACCACGTCGTCGAGCAGGGCGTCGGCGCGCGGGCCGTCCCGGATCGCCGGGCGCGCGAGGCCCACGCGGACCGAGAGGCGAGCGCCGGGGACCGGACGAGCCCGAACGCGCTCCCGAGCGCGAACGTCCCGAGCCCAGACGTCCCGAGCGCGGACGTCCCGAGCGCAGACGTCCCGAGCCCGACCCTCCCCAGCCCGAACGTCCCGAGCCCCGCCCTCCCCAGCCCGGCGCTCCCCAGCCCGGAGGCGGCGCGATGAGCTTCCACCCGGCCATCCGCCTCGCGCTGCCGCTCCTCGTCGTCGGCGTGGCGCTCCTCGGCGCCTTCTTCCACCGGCGCCAGAACGCCCGCCGCAGCCTCGGCGGACGCATCAGCCCGGCCAAGGCCGCCTGGCTGACCTTCGCCGTGCTCTTCTGGCTCGGCGTCTGCCCGCTCCTCGCCCTCGACCCGGCGCTGCCGACGCGCTGGCGCTGGGTGCTCGGGCTCTTCGCCGCGCAGTTCTGGCTGCGCGCGCTCGTCGAGCTCTGGATGCTCTACGTCTCGAAGAGCTGGCGCCCGCCCTACGGCATCGCCCACGACGCCTTCTCCATCGGCGTCGTCGGCGGGGCGGCGCTCCTCGCCCCCGGCGCCTGGACCGGCGGGCTCGGCGACCTCGTGGGCCTCGGCGCGACGCTCGTGCTCCTCGCGAGCCTGGTCGCCGAGACCGGCTACGCCGTCGCCTTCCACCGGCTGGTCGAGGGACGCACCACGGGCGAGGACGGCGTCTGGTTCGCGGACGGCGAGGACCCGCGCTTTTCCACCCTCAACCGCATCACGGCGGCCGTGAACGTGCCGCTCTGGGCCGGCCTCGCCGCGCTCGTGCTCGCCGTCCTCGCCGGCCCCGCCCTCGGTCGCGGGCCCGCCCCGGACGCCGGCCGAGCCCCGACCGCCGCGCCCGACGAGGCCGCCCGCCGCGCGCCCGCCACGGACGACGGCGCCGCGCGCCCCGCCCTCGCCGCCGACGCCCCTCGGCGCGGCGTCGCGACCGCCCGCGCCCCGCGCCCCGCCCTGGGCGCGCCGGCCCTCACCGCCACGCTCCGCCCCCTCCCGCGACCGCCGATGCGGGAACGCGGGGAGCGGGAAGCGGAGCGCGGTGCGCGCCCGACCCCGAACGCCGGGGGCGCGCGATGATCCTCGGCACGCTGCTGCGCGCCCTTCGCGGGCGCCGGACGGAGGCCGAGGGGAGCGCCGCGCCGCTCGCCTTCGAGAGCGGCCGGGCGACGGTGCCCGGCGCCGAGCTCGCCTGGGACGCCATCGGCCGCGGCGCGCCGCTCGTCCTGGTGATGGGCCTCGGCGTCCAGCGCATCCACTGGCCCGACGGCTTCTGCCGGCGCCTCGCCGAAGAGGGCTTCCGCGTCGTGCGCTTCGACCTCCGCGACAGCGGCGAGTCGCGCCTCCTCGGCGCCGCCCGGGGCCCGCGCCCGGCCCGCGCGCTCGCGCGCCTCGCGCTCCGCCGCGACCCGAAGCTCCTCTACGACCTCGACACGCTCGCCGCCGACCTCCCGCACCTCGCCGACGCCCTCGGGCTCGAGGGCCCGCTCCACCTGGTCGGCATGAGCTTCGGCGGCGCCATCGCCCAGCGCTGCGCCGTGCGGCACCCCGCGCGCGTCGCCTCGCTCACGAGCATCGCCTCGACCACCGGCGCCCTCCGCGCCTCCGTCGCCGGCCCCCGGGGCCTCGCCACCATGCTCGCGCCGCCGCCCCGGAGCGCCGCCGAGGCCGAGCGCCAGTTCCTCCGCGCGCTCCGCCTCGTGGGGAGCCCGGCCCACCGCATGGACGACCTCGAAGCCGGCGCCCTGGCCCGCGAGGCCTTCGCGCGGGAGGCCGACCCGAGCGGGCGCCTGCGTCTCCTCCTCGCCATGCTCGCCGCCGGGGACCGGACGGCCGAGCTCGCGGCCGTGCGCTGCCCGACGCTCGTCCTCCACGGCACGGCGGACCGGCTCGTGCCGCCCGCCGGCGGCCGCGCCACCGCCGCCGCCATCCCCGGCGCGACGCTGCAGCTCGTGCCCGGCATGGGCCACGACCTGCCCGAGGCGCTCTGGCCGACCCTCGTCGACGCCATCGCGCAGAACGCCCACGCGGCGAGGCCCGCGACCCCGAAGAGCGCGACCTCGAAGAGCGCGGCCCCGAAGAAGACCCGCGCGCGGAAGGCCGAGCCCGCGAGCGCGCGCGCCAAGAGCGCGACCTCGAAGAAGACCCGCGCGCGGAAGGCCGAGCCCGAGAGCGCGAGCGCGAAGGCCGCGACCTCGAAGAAGGCCACCTCGAAGAAGGCGCCCCGCTCCCGGCGGGCGCGCCGGGGGAGGCGGTCATGAGCGGCTGGTCCTCCCCCTGGGCCCTGGCGACCGTGGCCCTCCTCGGCGCCGCGCTCCTCGCCGACGCCGCCCTCGGCAAGCGCTACGCCCGCGGCGACGGCGCCCGCGACGGCGGCACGGCCCGCGCGCTCGTGGTCTCCCTGAACCTCAACCTGCTCGCGCTCTTCGCCCTGCCGGCCCTCGGCCTCGCCCAGCTCCCCGCCGCCCTCGCCGCGCCCCTCGCGCCCGTCGGCTTCGCCCTCGCGCTCGCCGGCGTCGCCCTCCGCTACGCCGCCATCTTCACGCTCGGCGAGCTCTTCACCTGGCGCGTCGCCATCCTCGAGGGCCACGCCATCGTCGACCGCGGCGTCTTCGGCGTGCTCCGCCACCCGAGCTACGCCGGCGGCATCGCGGCCATGCTCGGCGCCGCCCTCGCCTTCGGCTCCTGGGGCGCCCTCGCCCTCTTCACGGCGACGCACGTGCCCCTCCTCCTCCGCCGCATCCGCCTCGAGGAGCGCGCCCTCCTCGCCCACTTCGGCGACGCCTACCGCGCCTACATGGAGCGCACGGCCCGCCTCCTCCCGCACGTCTGGTGAGCCCATGACGACCCGCCCCGACCCCGCCGCGCCCCTCTCGCGGAGCGCCTACCGCCGCGCCCTCGCGCCGGACCTCGATCTCCGCCCGCGCCCCGGCGACCGCCTGGTCGCGCTGCACCTCCTCGCGCACGTCGGCCTCGCCCTCGGACTCGGCGCGCTCGCCGCCGCGAAGGCCGCCACCTGGCCGCTCTGGGCGCTCGCCCTCCTGGCGCTACCGGCCGGCCACTCGCTCATGGTCGCCGCCTTCGCCGCCCACGAGCTCGGCCACGGCGCGGCGCGCTTCCCGAAGCCCGTGCGCGCGCTCCTCGTGCAGCTCGGCTGGACCTTCGCGATCTTCGCCACGCCGACCACGCAGCACCACGCGCACAACCAGCGCCACCACAAGCTGACGAACACGCCGCGCGATCCGGACCGGCGCCTCACCCTCGAGGAGCTCCGCGTCGCCAAGGCCGACGGCGTCGCCCCCTGGCTCTTCCCGAACGGCGCGCACCCCATCCCGGGCGCCCTCGTCGGCTTCGCCATGAGCGTCTTCGGCTACCACACGAGCCTCTTCTGGCACTCGGTCCTCCGCACGGGCGAGCTCTACGACCTCGAGCTCACGGACCGCGCCCGCCGCCGCGCCATCGCCGAGGCGTGCTTCAACGGCGGCGTCCAGCTCGCGCTCTTCGCCGCGAGCGGCTTCGCCGGCGGCATGGCCCTCTACCTCGCGCTCACCTACTGGGTCGGCGCGAGCCTCGCCGGCGCCTACATCGCCACCAACCACCTGCTCTGCGGCCTCAGCGACGAGGCCGAGCAGGACGAGCTCGCGGCCGGCGTCTCGCTCCGCATGCCCGAGTGGCTCGACCGGCTGCACCTCCGCTTCTCGCACCACGTCGAGCACCACCTCTTCCCCGGCGCCGCGCATGGAGCGCTCCCCGCGGTGCGCGCGGCCCTCGAGGCGCGCTTCCCCGAGCGCTTCCAGACGCTGACCTGGGGTGAAGCGCTCCGGCGCCTGCTCCGCGCGCCGCTCGCCGTCGCCGACAAGAACACGCTCGCCCACCCGGACGGGAGCGGCGCGCGCCGCGTGGACTTCCCCTCGCGGGACGAGGGCCCCTTCGAGCCGGCCCTCACGCCGACGCTGCTCCGGGCCCGCCGCGAAGCGGCGCGCGCGCCGGACGCGGAGCGCGAGCCCGAGCCGGAGGTCGCCTGATGCGTGGGCGACCGCATGCCGAGCGCGAGCTCGGAGCGGCGTCGCTTCGCCGCTGGCTCGGCCCGCTGCTCGCCGCCGCCGTCTGGGCGGCCTGGCTCCTCGGGCAGCGCGCCCTCGCCGTGGACGTGCCCTTCGCCGAGACCTGGCCGCTCGCCGTGGCGATGCTCTTCGGCTCGCTCGTCGCCGGCGCGACCAGCGAGGGCGGCGGCGCCATCGCCTTCCCGGTGATGACGCTCCTCTTCGCGATCCCGCCGGCCGTGGCGCGCGACTTCGGGCTGATGATCCAGAGCGTCGGCATGAGCGCGGCGGCGCTGGTGATCATCGCCCGCCGGACGCCCGTCGCCTGGCGCGCCATCGGCCTCGCCGCGCCCGCGGGCGCGCTCGGCCTCGCGCTCGGGCTCGCCTTCGTCGCCCCCCACGTCGGCGGCCCGGCCGTGAAGCTCTTCTTCTGCGCCCTCTGGGCCGCCTTCGCCGTCTCGCACTGGAAGATGGACCGCAGCGGCCCGCGCGACACCCGCGCCGGCGCCGGGACCCTCCTCCTCGCCGGGCTCGTCGGCGGCGTGGTCACGAGCCTGGTGGGCACGGGCCTCGACATCGTCGTCTTCTCCGTGCTGGTGCTCCGCCAAGGGGTCAGCGAGACGGTCGCGACGCCGACCTCGGTGGTGCTCATGGCCCTCGGCTCCCTCGCCGGCTTCGCGCTCCGCGGCGCGGCGCTCCCCGCGGAGGCCTGGGCCTACTGGTGGACCTGCGTGCCGGTGGTGGTCGTCGGCGCGCCCCTCGGCGCGCGCCTCATCGAGGGGCGCTCGCGCGCGCTCGTCTCGCGCCTCCTCTACGGCTCGGTGGCGATCCAGCTCGTCGCCGCGCTCGTGCTCCTCCCGCTCACGCCGGGGCGCGTCGCCCTGGTGCTCGCGACCTTCGCCGCGGGCCTGGCGCTCTTCTTCGGCGTCGCCGCGCCGCGCCGCCTGGAGGCCGCCCATGGCTGAGGCCTCGCCCCACTCGGGCCATGCGCCGCTCCGCTTCTTCCGCGCGCTCCTGGCGCGCCGCCGCCTGGCCTTCGCGCTCCACGCGCTCGTGCTCGGCCTCGCCGGCGCCTTCGCCAGCCAGGTGCGCCCGAACTACGACGCCAAGGGCTTCCTGCCGAGCTTCGACGCGCGGCGCCAGTCCTTCGAAGCGCACGCCGCGGCCTTCCCCGAGAGCGACCGGCAGGTGAGCGTCTTCCTGGGCGCGAGCACCGACGCGAACACCGATGCGAACACCGCGCGGGACGGCCGCACCGCGCACGACGGCCGCTCCGAGCGCGCCGCCGCCCACGCCACCCTCGCCGAGGTCGCCGCGCTCCTCCGCGACGAGGGCCTGCTCGACGTGCGCTGGGCCGGCAACGTCGACGTGGCCGAGGCCGACCCGGACGACCCCTTCGCGGTGCGCGTCCACCCGCTCGGCGAGGACGGCCTCGGCGCCCTCGACGCCTGGCGCGAGGACCCGCTCCTCGCCGGCCGCCTCTTCGACCGCGGCCTCGAGACCTTCGCCGTCCACGCGACCCTCCCGCCCGAGCGCGACACCCCCGAAGGCCAGCTCGCCCTCACGCACGCCCTCGAGGCCCGCCTCGCCCCGCTCCGCGCCGCCGGCCACGACCTCCGCCTCGCCGGCCTCCCCGTGCTCAAGGCGCGCGGCTTCGAGCTCGTCCAGGGCGACAGCGCCCGCTTCCTCGGCCTCGGCGTCCTCTTCGTCGCGCTCCTCCTCGGCCTCGCCCTCCGCCGCCTCCGCGACGTCTTCGTCGTGCTCGCGGGCCTGCTCCCGGCCTACGTCACCACCCTCGGCGTGATGGGCGCGACCGGCACCCCCATCAGCGCGCTCACGAGCTTCATACCGCTCCTGGTGCTCGTCGTCGGCGTCTGCGACGCGCTCCACCTGATCGTCCACGTGCGCGAGAAGCGCGCCGCCGGCCTGCCGCGCCGCGAGGCCATCGCCCGCGCCTTCGCCGAGCTCTTCGAGAGCGCCCTCTTCACCTCCCTCACGACCGCCCTCGGCTTCCTCAGCCTCGTCGTCTCGGGCGTCGCCATCGTCGTCGAGCTCGCCCTCTTCACCTCCCTCGCCGTCGCCCTCGGCTTCGTCTTCACCGTCACGCTCCTGCCGCTCCTGCTCGACCTCGGCCGCGAGCGCCCGGCACCCGAGGACGGCCCGCTCGAGGCCGCGCTCGATCGGATCGTCGATGGCGCGCGGCGCTTCGCCCGACGCCCCCACCCGCTCGCCCTCGCGGGCGCCTTCCTCCTGGCCGCCGCGTGCGTCGCCGGCGCCACGGGGCTCCGCGCGAACGGGACCATGATCGACGACGTCGACCCGGCGCACCCGCTGATGCGCGACCTCGGCTGGCTCGAGGCGCGCGGCTTCGGCGTCCACGGGCTGCCCATCTGGATCCGCGGTGCGAGCGAGGACGAGCTGAAGGACCCGGCCATGCTCGCCTGGATGGACGAGACGGCCGGCTGGCTACGCCGCCAGGAGCCCGTGCGCTCCGCCATCGCGCCGACCGATTTCATCCGTCAGGCGAAGCGCGCGCTCACCGGGGACGCATCCCTCCCGGCGACGCGCGAGGAGGCGGCGCAGCTCCTCCTGCTGGTGGAGATGGCCGACGACGGCTTCATGGACGAGGTGCTCCGCCGCACGCCGGACACCACACACGCGCAGCTCGTCGCGCAGGTGAGCGACCTCGGGAGCGCCCGCATGGCGCCCTTCTTCGACGCCCTCGAGGCGCGGCTCGCGGCGCACCCGCCTCCCCACGGCGAGGCCATCGCGACCGGGACGCTCCGCCTCGCGCACGTGGCGCTGGCGGACATCGTCGGCGGCTTCGGTGGGAGCCTCGCGCTGGCGGCGCTGCTGATCGTGCTGCTCATGGCCTGGCGCTTCCGCTCGCTCGCGCAGGGCCTGGTGGCGCTCGTGCCGAACGCGCTGCCGCTCGTGGCCCTGCTCGGCGTGATGCGGCTCGGCGGCTTCGACGTGAAGCCGTCGACCCTGCTCGTCTTCAGCGTCGCCTTCGGCGTGGCCGTGGACGATACGATCCACCTCCTCGGCCGCGTGAGCGCGCTGCTCCGCGAGGGCCGGAGCGTGGACGAGGCCATCGACGCGGGCCTGCGGACGACCGGGCGGGCGCTCCTGCTCACGAGCGTCGTGCTCGGCGGCGGCTTCGCCGTGCTCCTCGCCTCCGACTTCCAGTTCCTCTTCCTCGTCGGCCTGATGACCGCCGTCGCCGTCGTCGTGGCGCTCCTCGCCGACCTCCTCGTGTACCCGGCGCTCCTCCGCTGGAGCCTCCGCCGCTCCCCCACCCCGAGCCCGGCCCCGGCCTGAAGACCCGTGCCCGTGCCCATGCCCGTGCCCGCAGAACGAAGCCCCCACCGGACGCCGACGCGGGCCTCCGATGCCCGGGCCGTGCGCCGCGCTCCGCGGCCCGTGCCCAGGCCTCGGCCCGCGCAACCGAGCGCCCGCCGGCCGCTGAGCCCGCCCGGTCGGGATGCGATCTGCCGCCCGCTCGCCGCGCTCCCCCTGACGCCGCTCGCCGCGCTCCCCCTCTCCGGCCTCCTCGCCCTCACCGCCCTGGCCCCAACGCGCGCCAACGCCCAGACCGCCGCCCGTCACGAGGCGGAGGCCGGCGCAGAGGCCGCCGAACCGCCCGGCGGCGCCGCCGACGACGCCGCCGGCTGGGCCACCTCGACCCCGGACGCCTCCGCCGAGGCCCCGGATTCGCCCGGCGGCGCCGCCGACGACGCAGCCGGCTGGGGCGCCCCCGCGCCGAGCTCCCCCAGCCCGAGCTCCGACGCACCGGACGAGCCCGCGTCGACCCCGAGCGCGAGCGACCCCGCCCCGCCCGAGCTCCAGCTCCGCGGCCGCCTCGACCAGGCCACCCACCTCCGCCTGCGCGGCGCCGAGCTCACGCAGAGCCGCTTCGCCGCCGAGCTCCACCTCCGCCTCCGCACGCCCCACGCCCGCGTCGTCCTCGCCGGCCGCCTCGAGGTCGACCCGGCGGCCTGGCAGCGCGGCGTCGACCCGGCCACCCGCGAGGCCCACGGCTGGTGGCTCCGCCCCCTCGACGCCTTCCTCGAGGTCGGCGAAGGCGCCGTCTCCGTCCGCGTCGGCTGGCAGCGCCTGAGCTGGGGCGAGGCGACGCTCCTCCCGACCCTCCAGGTGGACCCGCAGGATCGGCGCACGCCCGGCCTGGCCTTCGACCACGCGCGCCCCATCCGCCGCCTCGCCACGGCGCTGAGCTTCCGCGCGGGCCGTCACGACCTCGCCTTCACCGGCGTCCACGAGGCGCGCTTCGATCGGAAGGCCCCGCCCCTCGGCGCCTTCAGCCCCTTCCGCGCGCCCGCCCTCCGGGCGCTCGGGCCCCTCGCCGGCGCCGCCCTGAGCGCGGACGTGCGCTGGGAGGATCGGCCCCACCGCTGGGCCGGTCAGAGCCAGCAGCTCTACGTCCGCCACCGCTACCGCGGCCGCCGCGCCGAGCTCGCCCTCCACGCCGCGAGCCTCCTCGACCCGCTCGGCGTGGTGCGCCCGCCGAGCCCCGACGCGCTCGGGGACGCGCTCGCCGGCGCGCGCCTCGACCTCGTGCTCGCGCACCCGCGCTACACCTTCCTCGGCCTCGCCCTGCTCGTGCCCGCCGGCGACGCCGTGCTCTACGCCGAGCTCGCCACCGACGTGGAGCGCGAGGTGAACGTCGCCACCGAGAACGCCGGCCGCGCCGAGCTCGGGGCCGACGTCCGGACGCTCGTCCGCGGCACCCTCGGCCTCCGCTGGCAGACCGCGCGCGGCGCGCTCCTCGAGCTCGAGTACCAGCACGGGAGCGACCGCGACGCCCGCGGCCAGGCGCCCGCGCTCCTCCCCTTCTCCGCCCCCAGCCTCGCCGCCCGCTGGAGCCAGCGCTTCCTCCGGGATCGGCTCCGCGCCGAGCTCGCCCTCCTGCTGACCGGCGCGCGGCTCCGCGGCGGCGCCTTCCTCCGCGGCCAGCTCGCCTACCGCCCGGCCGACGGCCTCGAGCTCGCCCTCGGCGCCGCCGTCTTCCTCGAGGGCCGCGAGGCCTCCCTCCTCGAGGGCTTCGGCCGGGAGGACCGCCTCTTCCTCACCCTCGCCCACGACTTCGCGCTCGTCCGCTGAGCGCCCGCGCTCTTCTCCCCCCGCGCGCCACCGACCCCCGAGCGCCCCTCTTCCCCTTTCTCTTCTTCCCCTCACCCCGGCTTCCCGCGCGCCGCCGCGCTCCGCTCGCCGCCCATCCCGAACGGCACGCTTCCTTCTTCTCTTCTTCCTCTCTTCACGGCTTCCCGCTCGCCGCCGCCTCGCGTGCGCTCGCGAGCCCTCCCTCACTCCCTTCCCTTCGCCATGTCTTCCAGCCCCCTCCGCGTGGCCGCGCTGATCCTCTCGGCGCTGCTGCTCCTCCTCGCCTCCCGCGCCCTCTCCCAGCTCCCGGCGGACGCCGACGGCGCCGCCATCCTGCGCGCGCTCCACGACCGCGACGCCGGCGACCGGCTCCGCGCCGAGGTGCGCATGACCCTCACCGATGGCCGCGGCGCCCGGCGCGTCCGCGAGCTCGAGCTCGTCATGGCGCGCTTCGACGGAGGGCTCCGCACGCGCATGCGCTTCCGCCACCCCGCGGACGTGGCCGGCACGGCGCTCCTCACCATCGACCACGACGAGGGCGAGGACGAGCAGTGGCTCCACCTCCCCGCGCTCGGCCGGACGGCGCGCATCCGCGGCGGCGGCCGCGCCCGGAGCTTCCTCGGCTCCGACCTGAGCTTCGCCGACCTCAGCCGCCGCGAGCCCGGCGAGTGGATCGCGGAGGTCCGCGACCGGGACGCCACCGTCGACGGGACCCCCGCCTGGCACCTCGCGCTCCGCCCGCGCGACGCCGAGGTGCGCGAGGCGACCGGCTACGCCCGCGCCGAGCTCTGGGTCGCCAAGGAGAGCCTGCTGGTCCTGCGCAGCAAGGGCTGGATGGAGGGCGGCCACGTGAAGTACGTGATGGCCGAGGACGTCGCCCGCGTGGACGGCGTCTGGGTCGCCCGGCGCCTCGTCGCCCGCACCGTGCGCGCCGGCGAGGTGGAGTCGGAGACCGTGCTCGAACGCCGCGCCCTCCGCTTCGACGACCCGAGCGTGACCGAGGGGTTGTTCGTGCCCGCCGCGCTCTGAGGGGAGATCACGACCGAGGGTCGTGATGCCGTCCGCCGTCCGCCATCCGCCGTCCGGGTGGGGGCGGTCGACGGCAGCGGTTCATGCGCCTCGCGGAGAAGCGCGGGCCGCACGTCGGCGCCGGCGACGCACACGACCCGCCGAGCACGAGCAGGAGCACGAGCCACCTCCCGCGCGGGAGGTTCGGGGCGCGCCGGCGTATGCTCCCCGCGATGCGTCGCTCCCTCACCTTCGGGCTCCTCTTCGTCCTCGCCTGCGGCGACGGGGGCGGCGGGGAGCGGGACGCCGGGGCCCTCGACGCGGCGCGGGTCGACGCCTCCGCGGAGGAAGACGCCAGCGTCAGGCTGGACGGCGGTGACGGCGGAGACGAGGACGGCGGCGCGCCGGACGCGAGCACCGGGCGCGATGGGGGCATCGCGCTCGATGGGGGCACCGGCGCGGACGCCGGCTCGCTCGACGCGGGGACGGACGCCGGCATGGACGGCGGGCCCCGGGACAGCGGCCCCCCGGACAGCGGCCCGCCCGACAGCGGCCCCCCGGACAGCGGCCCCCCGGACAGCGGCCCGCCCGACAGCGGCCCGCCGGCGGAGCGCCGCTATCACGTGCACATCGACGTCGACAACTTCTGCAACATGGCGGTCGACCCGATGGAGATCACCATCCCCGCCGGCCAGACCGCCTACTTCGACTGGCACAACCACAGCCGCGACTACCCGGTCGACGTGTGGATGAGCTACGGCGGCGGCTACCTCGACCTCGCCACCGGCGCGACCTGGGAGGAGCCCATCGGCCACTGCATCGGCCCCCGCGCCCGCACCGAGTACGCGGACATCTCGACCGCCTGCTCGGACCACCGCTTCCTGATCCGGTGCGAGTGATCTCCGAACCCTTCGACCCGTGCCCGTGCCCGTGCCCCTGCCCCTGCCCGCAGCCCCAACGAGCAAAAAGCGGCCATCCCCACCCGACCCCCGAGGGTCACGCCCGCGCCAGCGGGTCCCGCGCCCCCAGCCCCCGTTCGACGCCCATCGCGCCGACGCGGAACGCGCATGGCGGACAGCGCATCGCTCACAACGCATGGTTCACAGCGAACGGCTGACCGCGAACAGCTGACCGCGAACGGCTGACCCCGAACAGCTGACCTCGTATGGCGGACGCGCGCGTGGCTGACATCGCACGGCGGACACGCGCATGTCGTACACGCGCATGACTGACAGCGAACGGCCGACAGCGAACGGTCGCCAGCCCACGGCTCCGGCCCGATCTACGCGAACGCCGGCGCCAGCACCGCCGCGAAGCGCACCGGCTCGGCGATCCCCTGGCTCGCCATCCAGGCCTCCGCCTCCTGCACCAGCCGCTGCCCCTCGGCCCCGCCGAGCAGCAGCCCCCGGCTCCGCCGCGCCACCGCGTCGTAGAGCCGCATGTCCCGCTCGGTGAACCCGCGCGCCGCCCGCGCCAGCCGCTCGATCGCCCGCGAGCGCCGCCCCTCGAGGTGCGCGATCTGCCCCTCGAGGAACGCCACCATGTGGCTGGCGAAGCCCTCCTTCGCGAGCTTCGCCGTGTCCCGCTTCGCCCCCTTCAAGAGCGCGCGCCGGTCGCCCTGCCCCCACGCCGCCGCGGCCACGCCGAGCAGCCCCCGGAGCGCCAGGCTGAAGATGCGGATCGCGGCGATGCGCGAGAGGAAGGCCCGGTCGATGCGCGGGAGCGAGGCGTCCAGCTCCGCGAGTCCCACCCCGGCCTCGCGCCGGTAGAGGCGCCAGAGCCCGCGCGCCTGCCCGTGCTGCCAGTGCTGCAGCGAGGTCCGGTGCTTCGACCAGCTCGCGAGCGCCTCCTCGAGGTCCGCCTCCGCGCCGTCCGGGTCGTCGCGCATCAGGCGCGTCACCGGGAGGATCGTCGTCTGGAGCTGCGTCAGCGCGTAGCGGTCGGCCCGCACGCGCGCCTCCCGGAGCGCCTCGTCGGTGCGCTCGAGCAGGTCGCGCACGCGCCCCATGTGCCAGAGGCAGGTCAGCGAGAAGCGGAGCGCCGTCGCCAGCTCCCAGGACACGCCCGTGCAACGCGTCCGGAAGATGGTCACGGCCTCGTCGCCGTTGTGGAGCGCCGTCGACCAGCGCCCCGTCAGGAACGCCACCCCCGCCTCGGCGAGCGCCAGGTACCCGGTCACGTGCGGCGCGTCGACGCCCTGCGCCATCTCGTGCGCCAGCGCGAGGAGCCGCTCCGCGCGCAGCCCCGGCGGCCCGCTCGACGCCGCGGGCACGGCCTCCATCGCGAGCGCCAGCGCGATGCGCCCGGGCTCGCCGGTCTCGAGGGCGAGCCGCGCGTAGCGCGCCTGGTAGAAGCTGCCCGGTACCGGGTCGACCTGCGAGAGCCCGATGGCCACGGCCCAGCAGGTGTCGAGGCGGCGGAGCGCCTCCGGCGAGAAGCTCCCGCGCGGCGCCCGCGGCGGCTTGCGGAGCGCCCAGCGGAGCGCCGCCCGCTCCTTCACCAGCGTCGGCACGATCAAGGCCCGCGGCGGCGCGTGCAGGCCGATGTCCGCGAGCACCCGCTCCATGGCCTCGAGGCCCTCGTCGATGTGCCCGGCCCGGAGGAGCTGCTCGGCCTCCCGGCGCGCGAGATCGGCCCGCGCCCGCGGCGCCGCGTGACCGGCCGCCTCCCCGTAGGCCGCCGCCGCCTCGGCCCCGCGCCCCGTGTGCACGAGCGCGTCGCCCCGCTCGCGGAGGAGCGCCGCCCGCTCCTCCCCCGCCGGCCGGCCGAGCTCGAGGGCCCAGCCGTAGAGCCGCGCCGCGCGATCGAAGGCCAGCGCGTCCCGCGCCGCGTCCGCCGCCTCCCGCGCCAGCGCGTAGGCCCGCGCGTCGTCACCGGCCCCGTGCCAGTGATGGGCCCGCGACTCGGGCGGCCCCTCGGGCCCGAGCGCCTCCGCCAGCCGCCGATGCGCCGCCGCCCGCGCCTCGGCCGAGAGGCGCCGCAGCACCGCCTCGCGCACGTGCTCGTGGAAGGGCTCGAAGCCGCTGTCGAGGTGCCGCGAGAGGTGCTCCGCTTCGAGGCCGTGGAGGCTCCGCGCGACCGGGTCGACGCCCTCCCCGGCGGCCCGCGCCAGCTCCTCGCGCGCCAGCGGGTGCCGTCCGAGCGCGAGCAGCTCGAGCACGCGCCGCTCGAGCGCCTCGAGCGCGCCGATGCGCTCGGCGAGGGCCTCCTCGAGCCGCCCGCCGCCCCCGCGCGCGAGCTCCTCGATGAAGAGCGGATGCCCGCCCGTCTCCGCGAGCAGGCGCGCCGGGTCCGGCGCCGGCCGCCCGCGCCGCGCCGCCACGTCGCGCGCGAGCGCCAGCGCGTCCTCCTCGCCGAGGGGCTCGAGGCCGAGGACCCGCGCCCGCGGGAAGAGCGGCGCGCCGGCGCGCTCCGGCGGCGCCTCCCGGCTGGCCATGATCCAGAAGACCGGCGGCGCCTCCGGCGGGCGCAGCATCGCCTCGAGCGCCGCGAGGCTGTCGGCGTCCGCCCAGTGCAGGTCGTCGATCAGCACGGCGACCGGCCGACGCTCGGCCAGGCGCGCCAGGAGCTCCCGGAGGAGCGCGAAGACCTCGCGGCGGCGCTCCCGCGGCTCCGGGATGGGCTCGGCCTCCGCCGCCCCGAACGCGCCGAGGACCGGGAAGGTGTCGCGGAGCACGCCGAGGCGCGGCGGCACCAGCTCGCACCGCTCGGCGTCGTCCATGCGCCGCAGCGCCGCCGCGAGCGCGTCGACCACGCCGTCGATGCCGCGGAAGGGCACGTGCTCGCGGGCCCGGCATCGCCCCTCGAGGACGACCGTCGAGCGGATCATCCCGAGCCGCGCCGCGAGCTGCCGGAGGAGCGCGCTCTTGCCGATGCCCGGCTCGCCGACGAGGTGCACCACCGCCGGCTGGCCGAGGCGCGCGCCGAGGAAGAGCTCCTCGAGGGTGCGGAGCTCGTTCGTCCGCCCGACGAAGCCGACGTCGAAGCGCGCGGGCGTCGTCCCCGGCTCGACGCGGAAGGGCGCCACCACGCGCAGCACGTCCGAGCCGGTCGCGCGCTCCTTCGGGTCGGGCGCGAGGAGCCGCCGGCAGAGCTCGGCCAGCTCCTGGGGCACGTCGGGCGGGAGCGCCGGCGGGGGCGCCCCCTTCGCCGCGAGCACCTCTTCGCGCGAGCCGCTCACCGGGAGCCGCCCCGTCAGCGCCTCGTGCAGCATCACGCCGGCGGCGTACCAGTCGGCCGCGGGCCCGGGGGTCGCGCCGGCGGCCTGCTCCGGCGCCATGTAGGCGACCGTGCCGACGATCTCGCCGCGCCCCCCCTCCCCCGCCGCGCGCCGCTCCGTCACCAGGCCGAAGTCGAGGAGCACCACGCGCCCGTCCTCGCCGACGAGCACGTTCGAGGGCTTCACGTCCCGGTGCACCTTGCCCGCACGGTGGAGCGCCCGGAGCCCGCGCGTCAGCCCCAGGAAGGCGGCGCGGAGGCGCGGCAGATCGGGCGGCTCGTGGGGGCGCTCGCCGCGGAGGTGGGCGAGGAAGTCGACGCCGTGGATCCGCTCCATGGTGAAGAACCAGCGGCCGCGGTCCTCGTGGAGCTCGCCGAGGGTGACGAGGTTCGGGTGGTGCAGGTCCTGGAGGGAGCGGAACTCGCCCTTGAGCCGGAGCAGGAGCTCGGGGTTGCCGGCGGCGAGGGTCTTGAGCGCGACGAGCGCGTCGAGCTGCGCGTCGTGCGCCTCGTAGACGGCGCCCATGCCGCCCTGGCCGAGAGCGCGGCCGACGGTGAAGCGGCCGCCGGCGAGCTGGGCGCCGGGGACCAGCGGGGGGAGCGCGGGGGCGACCGGCGCGTCCGAGACCCGCGCGACCGCCTGGAGCCACGACTCGAAGGTTTCCGACGCCCGTTCGCGCAGCCCCGCCACGGCGAGGGAGGGTAGCGGGTCGCGGCCGAAGTGCGAGCCCCGGCGAGGCGCTCGCGGAGGGCCCTCGGCGCCGCGCGGAACACCCTCATCGAAAACTCGCACCGAGTGCCGAAACCGGGGTTCTTCGCGAGCCGTTCGCGCGGAGCCCCCCTCTGGGGCCCCGTTCGATCGCGTGAATCGCGCTCACTTCGTGCCCGGCGGCGGTTCACCCGTTCGAGGGCGCCCGGGAAAGACGGGGACAGACGCGTCCGGAGCCCGCGGGCTCCCTCGTGCGAGAGCGACGCCTCGAAATTCAAAGGCGATTCTCACGTCCCACGGCGCCGCGCGCCGGGCCCTCGGCCTGCCCGGAATTCCACCACGCGAGAATCCAGTGAGTACATGTAGACTGCATTCCAGTTTCGTCCGGCCCCGCCCCGACGGCAGACGCGTCACTTTGGATGGAAGAGTGGCGAAGTGCGGTACCATCCCGCCATGGCTCTCTTCCGTCTGCGCTACGGGGCGCGCGAGGTCGTGATGCCGCTCGGCAAGTTCACGATCGGGCGGGCCGCAGATTGCACGCTGCGCATCGACGACAGCTGGCTCTCACGGCATCACGCGGTGCTCCGCGTCGAGACGGAGAAGGTCGCCATCCGCGACGCCGGGTCGCGCAACGGCGTTCTGGTGAACGGCGTGCGCATCCGGTCCCTTCGCTACCTCCAGCCCGGCGACAAGATCCGCATCGGGAAGCACGAGCTGGAGCTGCTGAAGGACGAGGTGGAGGAGGAGGTCTTCGCTCAGGAGACCCGGGACGACATCGCCCGCCTCCCCTCCTCCGGGCCGCCGCCGACTCCGGAGACGGACGACGCGCCGGCGCCGGACGTGCTGAGCCCGCGCGAGCGGGAGGTGCTCGAGCTGCTGGCGCTCGGGCATACGCAGCGCGAGATCGCGGAGCGCATCGGGGTGGGCACCAAGTCCGTCGAAACCTACCGAGCGCGCGTGGCCGACAAGCTCGGCTTGAAGACGCGCGCAGAGCTGGTGCGCTATGCCCTCCGACACGGTCTCCTCCCGCAGTACTGAGCGGCTGTCCCGACATCGCATGCCTAGACAGCGCATGCCTGGGAACCGCATGCCTGGGAACCGCACGCCTGGGAACCGCACGTCTGGGCACCGCGTGTCTCCGAACCGCGTGTCTCCGAACCGCATGTTCCGAGAGCGCACGCCCCGGCATCGTCTCCCCCGGCTCCTCGCGCTCGGCCTCGCCCTCGCGGCGCTGGGCGCGAGCGCGACGACGGCCGAGGCGCAGCGGCGCGGCAACCCGGTCAGCGTCACGCAGCGCGGGCTGGTCGACCGCTCCGTCACCCTGCGCGTCGACGCCGGGCCGCCGGATCGCACGCTCCTCGACTCGGGCAAGCTCGGCGAGGGCTGGGGCCTCCGCCTCATCGAGATCGACCGGGGCCGGGACGAGGACGACGAGCTCGCGCTGATCTGGGGCGTGGGCGTGGCGCTCTCCTTCGCGGACCGGGTCGAGATCGGGCTGAAGGCCGTGCCGCTCCGGCTCGACGACGACCGCGGCGACGACGACGTGCGCTTCCTCGACATGGAGGCCTACGGGCGCTTCGTCTTCTTCGCGTCGCGGCGGGTCGAGATCGGCGGGCAGCTGCTGCTCCAGTTCCCCACCTGGGACGACTTCGGCATGGGCTTCGGCGTGCCGCTCCTCTTCCGCCTCCACGAGCGCGTGCGCCTCGACGTCGGCGCCGAGCTCGAGATCGTCTTCGACGACGACGTGGACGGCGACGGCGACGACGACGTGGTGGCGAATTTCGACCTCCCCTTCGCGCTCTTCATTAACGCGACGCCGCGCTTCTTCTTCGGCGGGCGGAGCGGCGTGACCGTCTACGACCTCGACGACGTGGAGGTCCCCGTGAGCGCCTTCGTCGGCTACACGGTCGGGCGCCGGCACCTGGCGGACTTCACGGCGACCTTCACCTGGTTCGGCGGCGACCGCGACCGGCAGGGCGTGCCGGACCGCGAGTGGGAAGCCGTCCTCGGCGTGACCGGCCGCTTCGCGCTCTAGCTCACGACCTGGCGGTCGTGAGGCGATCCGCCGTCCGCTCTCCGCCGTCCGTGGGCGGCGTGGGCTGGGGCGGCGAAGGCCGCGTTCGCGGAGGAGGGGGGCTGCTGCGGGTCGGCTTCCGGTGCTGCCGCTCGGGCTCGGGTATCGCTCGGGCTCGAGCTCGCGCTCCCGCGCGCGCTGGGGCTCCTGCTCGGGCTTGGGCCTGGGCTCGGGCTGCTCCCGCTCGGGCGACGGCGCCCGCTCCGGCTGGGGCTCGAGGCCCCGGTTCCCACTCCGGCTCACACGGCCCGATCGAACGGCGGCCGAGTCGGCTGCCCTCCTCACGCGCGCCCTCTGCGAACGCGGCCTCCCCCATCGCGATCGACGCCGCCCAGGACCGCGGAGAGCGGACGGCGGGCCGCATCGCGACCGAGAGCTCGCGATTCCTCGCGCCATCCACGGGCACGGGCGCTCGAATCCGCCGCCCCCCACGCCCCCGCCCTCCGCGAATGCGGCCTCCCCTGCGTCGCGATCGACGCCACCACGGACCGCGGAAAGCGGACGGCGGAACGCATCGCGACCGGGAGGTCGCGATCCCCTCGCGCCTTGCAAGGGCACGGGCACGGGCACGGGCTCGTGCCCGCGGCTCACGCCAGGGGCAGACGGATCACGAAGCGCGCGCCCCCGCCCTCGGCGTTCTCCGCCGTGATCGTCCCGCCCACGCGCTCCACGATCGTGTGGCAGACCGCCAGGCCGAGGCCCGTTCCCTGGCCGACCGGCTTCGTCGTCACGAAGGGCTCGAAGAGCTCCTCGAGCACGTCCTCGGGGATGCCGGGGCCCGTGTCGCTCACGCTCAGCACGACCTCCTCGCCCTCCCGCGCGACCTCGACCACCACGTCGCCCTCGCCCTCCACCGCGTCCGCCGCGTTCAGCAGCAGGTTGAGCACGACCTGCGTCAGCCGGTCGGCGCTCCCGCGCACGGGCGGCACCTCCTCCACGCGCCGCTCGATGCGGAGCTTCGCCGTGTCCTTCTGCGGCGCGACCAGATGCACCGCGTCGGCCACCACCTGCCCGAGGTCGGCCCGGCGCTCCCCGTCGCCGGCGCCCGGCTCCTGCTCTTGCCGCGCGAAGTCGAGCAGGTCGCGGATGATGCGGTGGATGCGCTCGGTCTCGGTCTGGATGCGCGCCAGGAACTCGTCCCGCTCCTCCGCGTCGAGGTCCGCGTCCCGCGCGATCTCCGTGAGCCCGAGGATCGCCGCGAGCGGGTTGCCGATCTCGTGGGCGATGCCCGCGGCGAGGCGCCCGACGCTCGCCAGCCGCGCGCTCCGGAGCACCTGATCCTGCGCCGCGCTCGTCTCGGCCCGCGCCGCCTCGAGCTGCCGCAGCCGCTCCTCGAGGGCCAGGCGCTCGGCGCCGAGCTGCCGCGCCATGGCGTTGAAGGACTGGGCGAGCCCCGCGACCTCGGCCGCGCCGCGCACCGGCACCTGCGTCTCGAGCCGCCCCTCCGCCACCCGCTCGGACGCGCGCGTCACCGCCTCGACCGGCCGCACGATCAGGAAGGTCAGCGCGAGGTAGGTGAGCAGCAGGATCGCGCCGCCGGTGAAGGCGACGTAGAAGAGCATGAGGTTGCCGAAGCCGGCCTCTGCGCGCGCGTCCCCGGGCCGCACCCAGAGGCGGACGACGCCGTGGCGCGTCGTGTCCGCGCCCACGCCGCCGGGCGCGCGCACTTCGACGGGCACCTCCACGGGCGTGCCGAGACCGGTCACGCCGCGCACCCAGGTCTGCACGCGCGGCCGCTCCCACTCGGCGCCCCGGATCCCGCCGTGCCCGAGGGCCGCGTCGGCGAGGGAGACGAAGCGCGCGTGGTTCGGCCCCTCCGCGAGGCCGGCCGCGATGACCCGCGCGGCCGCCTCCGCGTCCCGCACCCGCGCGCTCTCCCGCGCGCGCCGGCCGAGCTGCACGGCGGCGACCCCGAGGAGCGCGAAGGCGATGATGAAGGCCGCGCTCAGCGCGAGGACGAGCTGAAGGCGCAACCCGAAGCCGAGCCGGCGGGCCACGGCCGCAGGGTAGCGCGCGCCGCCCCCGCGGCTGGAGTTCCAGTCGCAGCGCGCCTCCTCGCCATCTCGGCATTCCGGCGCTCCAGCCGCGCGATCGAGACCGGGCGATCGAGGCCGCGCGTTCGAGCCGCGCGCCGCCTCGCCGCCTCGCCGCCTCACTCCGCCGCGGCCGCCGTCGCGAAGCCGGCGAGCTCGAGGCCACGCGCCGCGAAGGCCGGGCCCGCGTCCGCCATGACGTGGAAGACCAGATCCGCCCCCTCCTCGCGGAGCGTCTCGACCTCGTCGCCGAAGCGCGCCGTCGCCGCCACCGGCCCCTCGAAGCCCTCCTCGCGGAGCTGGCGGATGGCGCTGCAGTTGTCCTGGTGGCTGGACATGCAGAGGAGCACCAGGCGCACGCCCTCGCGCTCCACCTGGAGCCGCTCCCAGAAGTCCGCGTCGGTCGCGCTCGCCTACACCACGCGCCGCCCCTCCTCGCAGTGCCGCGCCACCACCCGATCGTCCACGTCGAAGCCCACGACCCCCTCGCCGAGCGCCTCGCGGACGTGGTCGTAGGCGTGCGTGCCGACGCGCCCCATGCCGAAGACGAGCACCTCGGCCTGCCCCACCTGCACGGGCTCCTCCTCGCTCACGCGCTCCGGCCTCTCGAAGCGCGCGAGGCGCTCCCGGCGGGCGCGGTAGAGCGCGAAGGCGCGCCCATCGAGCAGCGAGGCGAAGAAGAAGCTGATGCCCGTCGCGAGGGCGAGCGTGACCAGCCAGCTCGGCGCGAGCCAGCCGGCAGAGACGGCGACGCTGCCGACGATGAGGCCGAACTCGCTGAAGTTGCCGAGGCTGAGCGAGAGGAGGAGCGAGGTGCGGGCGCGGAGGCGGAAGCGCGTCGCGAGCCAGAAGAAGAAGCCGACCTTCACCGGCAAGAGCAGCGCGAAGCCGAGGGCCATGGCGAAGGTCTCCCAGGTGGGGAGGCCCGTCAGCCCGATGGTGAGGAAGAAGCCGACGAGGAAGACGTCCTTCAGGCTGAGCAGGGTCTTGCCGAGCTCCTCGCTCTTGCCGTGGCCCGCGCAGAGGAGGCCCGCGACGAGCGCGCCGAGGTCGGCCTTCAGGCCGACGAGCTCGAAGAGCGCGGCGCCGCCGAGGGCCGCCGAGAGGCCGGCGAGGAGGAGGAGCTCGCGGTGGCCCGCCAGCTGGAGGAGGCGCCCGAAGAGCGGACGGGTGAAGGGGAGCGGGAGGAGCGCGAGGGCCCAGGGGCTCGGCCACTCGCCTTTGGAGGCCGCGAGGAAGAAGACGGCCGCGAGGTCCTGGACGATGAGGATCCCGATGGAGGCGCGGCCGTAGAGGGAGCCGGCGTCGTCGCGCGCCTCGAGGAGCTTCACGGCGTAGACGGTGCTCGAGAAGCTGGCGCCGAAGCCGACGAGGGCGGCCTCCCGCATGCCGAGGCCCGCGAGCTGGCCGGCCGGGAAGAGGACGGCGAGCCCCAGGAGCAGCCCGCCGAAGAGGGCGGTCGTGGCGACCATGTGGATGGACGCGACGCCGAGGACGAAGGGCCGGACGAGCGAGCGGAGATCGAGCTTGAGGCCGATCGCGAAGAGGAGGAGGAGGATGCCGAGGTCGGCGAGCTCGACCAGCGCCGCGTCCGGGCGGAGGCCGACGAGCTCGAGGAAGAAGCCGGCCGCCAGGAAGCCGAGCAGGGGCGGCTGCCCGAGCCGGCGCACCGCCAGCCCGAGGAGAAAGGCCACACCGATCCACTGCAGCTCCACGCGACGTCCTCCGAGCAGCGTTCGTCGTGCTCTACGACGCTACGTCAAGGATAGATGGCGCCGAAAGGCTCAGGGGCCCGAGGAGCGGCCGCGGAGGCGGGGCGAGCCATCGGGGCGGGGGCGGGCGGACGGCGGGTGGAGACGGCGGCGGGGCGGCTCGGGTAGAGTCGCGGCATGAGCGACTCGAGCATGGCGATGAGCACCTGGATCGGGGCCCTGTCCTCCGGCGGCGTGCTCCGGGGGGAGCTGGAGGAGGCGGGGGTCACGGTCGCCGCCTACGTGGTCGGCGAGGACCGGCTGAGCGAGCTCCGCGAGTGGATGGTCCAGCAGCCCAAGGACGTGATCGCGCGGGAGCAGGTGGCCGCGATCCAGGTGTGCATCTGGATGGCGAACGCCGACCGGAACCTGGACCCGGAGGAGTCGCACCTCCTGCAGCAGATCATCATGAACAGCGGGCTGGACGCGGACACGCAGGACCAGCTCGTGACCGAGGTGCACGATCCGCCCTCGCTCGAGGGGCTCGAGGAGCGGCTGACGCACCCGGTCCTGCGGGAGCTGCTGCTGGGGCTGAGCTGGGAGCTCGCCTACTCGGACGGGACGCTGGACACGAGCGAGGAGAAGTTCCTGACCGGGCTGGCCAAGCGGCTCGGCGTGGACGAGGCGCGGGCGACGGAGCTGAAGGACGCCGTCGTCGCGCAGCTCAGCCAGGACTGAGCGCACCGGGCTCGCCGGGGGCGGCGCGCTCGCGCGTCGCCGGGGCGCGGCGAGCGGGTGGCCCCGGGGAGACGCGCCTCAGGACGCCATGAGGAGGGAGACCGTCCCCGCGTAGTCGCGGCGGACGCGACGCGCCGGCGCCGGCGGCGGGAAGCCCCGGAGGCTCGCCGCGAGGAGCGCCGCGTCGATGGGCGCCAGCCGATCGAAGCGAACGCCGAGGGCGCGGCCGCGATCGCTCCGGCGCGTGCCGCGGACGATGCGCGCCACGCGACCGGTGGCGTCGATCCAGCTCTGGCCGCGGGGCGTGCGCAGGGCGACGAAGACCGGCTCGCCGATCGTCGCCTCGGCGTCGCTGCGGAGCAGGAGGCCGCGCGGGCTGAGATCGAGGGTCTCCTCGCCGAGCAGGCGGAAGCCCTCCTCGGCGACCACCTGGCAGACCGTCCGCACGGCGCGGCGCAGCGTGCCCCGCTCGGTGTGGAGGCGAATCAGGAAGTCCGGCTCGCCACCGGGCGCCCCGCTCGTCCGTTCGCTCGTCTCGTCCATCGTCCAGCCCATCGCACACCTCCAGCGAGACGAGGATGAGGGTGTAGGTGCATGTAGGACAAGTTTTGCGCGAGCGCACCGCACGACCGCCCCGCACCACCGCCCCACCACTCCGCGAACGCGGCCCTCCCCCGCCACCCGGCGCCGCCCCCCACGGACGGCGGATCGCGGAAAGCAGACCGCCGCGAGCCCGCAGGGCGAGCGCAAGGGCGAGCGCGCTCAGCGGCTGAAGGGCATCTGCATGTCGAGGCTGCCGCCCGGCGGTGGCGGGAGCTCCCAGGTGCTCACGTTGTTCGAGAGGCAGCGGCCGAGGTCGTCGTCCCCGGTCGTGTTCCGCGCGACGCGGGTGCGGCTCACCTTGCCGTCCGCGCCGATGGTCATGCCGATGACGACGGTGCCCGAGAGCGAGGGCTGGTTCCGCGTCGCGCGATCGAAGCAGCTCTGGGCGCGCGCCGCGTAGTAGCGCCGGATCACGAAGCGGACGCGCGAGCCGTAGAGCTCGAGCTCGAGATCGCGCTCCTCGGGGACCTCCTCGGTGGGCACGCTGCCCCCGCCCCCGGACGAGCCGCTCTCCATCGAGGTGCTCCCGCCGCTGCTCCCGCTGCCGCTCGTGCCATTGCCGCTCGTCCCACTGCCGCTCGCGCCACTCTCCATCGCGCTCGTGCCGCCGCCGCTCCCGCCGCTCGAGCCGCTCTCCATCGCGCTGGTCCCACCCCCCGCGCTCGAGCCGCTGCCGGCGGAGCCGCTCCCCGCGCTCGACGAGCCGCTGCCGGAGGTCCCGCTCCCGGCGCTGGACCCACTCCCGGCGGAGCCGCCCCCGGAGGTCCCGCTGCCGCTGCTCGAGGGCCGCGAGCCCCCGGTGCTCCGCATCGAAGACGAGGTCCCGCGCATCGCCGTCGCGCCGGCCATCGCGCTCGCGCCGCCGCCGCCCGCCTCGCCGCTCTCCCCGCCGCCGACCTCGGCCTCCCCGCCGGACACGATGTCCACCTCCGGCGGCTCCTCCCCCTCCGGCAGCGGCGTGCCGATGACGAAGGGATCGTCCGGCTCGGCATGCCCCGCCTCGGCGACGACCTCCGGATCGCCCCGGAAGAGCCACATGCCGAGCGCGCCGGCGGCGACGAGGGCCACCGCGATCAGCGCGATGACGCCCCAGACCTTCTTGCTCGAGCGCACGCCGATGGACGCGAGCGAGACGCTCATCATCGACGCGCCGCCGTAGCCCGCGTCGGCCGCGTAGGCGTTCGGACGCTGCCCGGGCGGGGGCACGGCCGGCGCCGCGTCGCCCACGCCGACGACGGTGCTGCTGGGGTCGTTCTGGGGGTGGGGCCCCGCGGCGGCCGGAGCGGGCGCCGCCGGCCCGGGCGCCGGCGCCGCCGCCGCCGGAGGCGCGGACGACGCCCCGCCCGCGGCCCCTTGCCGGGTGGTGATCGGCCCGCCCGCGTCGCCCGGCCTGGCGATCGACGTCCCGCACTGGTTGCAGAACTTGGCGTCGTCGGAGTTCTTGGCGCCGCAGGACTGGCAGAACATGGCGGCGAGCTTAGCAGCCAGAGCAGGGGACCGAACCCGCTCCGGCCCTCGCCCTCACCATGGTCCTGGCCATGGCCCTCGCCCCTGCCCGCCGGGCGAACGATGTCGCGGTGCTCTGTCTCATGGACGCCGTGCCCTCTCCGCGCGCCAGCCTCCGCCGCCGCGCGAAGGTGGAACCCCGCGCCACCCCGGGACCTTGGCTCCAGGAGCGCGTGCCGCGAAGGCCCCAGACGAGCGGGGACGAACCGGCCCTACGCCCCCTCCGGCTGCACCGGCTGCGTCCCCGCCCGCGGCCGGTCCACGCGGAAGAACATGGCGTAGAGGAGCGGCACGGCCAGCAGCGTCAGCATCGTCGAGAACACCAGCCCGAACATGATCGCCACCGCCATCGGCTCCCACATCGCCCCACCGCTCAGGTAGAGCGGGATCAGCGAGGCCACGGTCGTCGCCGTCGTCAGCAGGATCGGCCGCACCCGCTGCTGCGCCGCCGCCACGATCGCCTTCGCCGGCTCGAGCCCGTTCTCGTCCTGCTCGATCTGGATCCGGTCGATCAACACGATCGCGTTGTTGATCACGATCCCCGCCAGCGAGACCACGCCGAGCAGCGTCATGAAGCCGAACGAGCTGCCCATCACCACCAGCCCGACCACTACGCCGATCATCGCCAGCACGATGCTCGAGAGCACGATCAGCGGCTTCCGGATCGAGTTGAACTGCCACACCAGCAAGAGGACGATCACCAGCCCCGCGATCGGCAGCTTCTCGCCGATGCTCCGGTTCGCCTCCACGCTCGACTCGTACTCGCCGCCGTACTCCCAGCGATAGCCGACCGGCCACTCCTCGCTCTCCGCCTCGAGCCAGGGCCGCAGCCGCTCGAAGATCGCGATGGCCGTCGTCCCCTCCTGCACGTCGGCCTCGACCGTCACCGTGCGGTAGCGATCCCGCCGCAGCACCGCCGCCGGCTCCCACTCGAGCTCGATCTCCGCGACCTGCCCGAGCGGCACGCTCCGCCCCGTGCGCTGCGAGAAGACCGCCAGCGTGCGCACCCGGTCGAGGTCGCGCCGATCCGCCGCGATGGAGCGCAGCATCACCGGGATGCTCTCGTCCTCCTCGCGGTAGCGGGTCGCCTCGAGCCCATCCAGGAAAGTCTGGAGCGCGTAGGCCACGTCCTGGTTGGTCACGCCCGCGCGCCGCGCCCGCTGCTCGTCCACCTCGACGACCAGCTTCTTCACGCGCGCGCCCCAGTCGTCGCCGATGTTGGTGACGCCCTCGATGTCACCGAGCTCGGCCTTCACGCGGTCGACGAGCGCGAAGATCTGCTCCGTGTCGGGCCCGCTGATGCGCACCTGCACCGGCTTGGTCACGGCCGGCCCGGACGAGAGCGCGCGGATGTAGGTCTTCACGTCCGGGAAGGCGTCGACGGCCCAGCGTCGCAGCCGATCCATCGCCTCCGCGTTCGCCTCCTCCGAGCTCGTGCGGACCATCATCTCGAGGTAGCCCCCCTGCGAGGGCGAGGGCATGTAGCCGAGCGTGAAGGGCGGCGGCGTCTCACCGAGGAAGCTCGTCCAGCTCACCACCCCCTCGGCGTCCTCGGCCTCCCCCGCGGCGTCCTCGACCATCAGCTCCTCGCGGAGGAAGGTGTCGACCGAGCGGCTCATGCGCCGCGTCGCCTCGATGTTCGTCCCCGGCGGCAAGGAGAGCTCGGCCATGAAGAAGGCGCGCTCCTGCGAGGGGAAGAAGATCTCGGGCACGAGCTGCCAGAGCTGGAGCGAGCCCACGAAGGCCGCGATCACGACGCCGAGGGAGATCCACCGCCGCCGCAGCACCACCCGGAGCGTCGCCCGGTAGAGCCGGTAGAAGGGCGTGTCGTAGTCCTCCTCCTCGCCCTCCTTCACCTTCAAGAAGAGCGTGCAGAGGAGCGGGATCACGGTGATCGCCAGGCCCCAGCTCACGAGCAGCGTGATGCTCACGACCGTGAAGAGCGCGCCCGTGTACTCGCCCACGGCCGACTCGGCGAGGTAGATGGGCAGGAAGGCCGCCGCCGTCGTGAGGGACGAGACGAGCAGGGGCGTGCGCAGCTCCTTCACGGAGGCCACGGCCGCGTCGAAGGGGGCTTCCCCCTGGCGCATGCGCACGAGGATCAGCTCGCTCACGACGATCGCGTTGTCCACGAGCAGGCCGAGCGCGATGATCAGCGAGGCCAGGCTCATCTGGTTCAGCGTCTCGCCGACCAGCCCCATCACCCAGAGCGTGATGATCATCGCCGAGGGGATGAGCGTGCTGACCACGAGCCCCGTGCGGAGGCCGAGCGTGAGCAGCATGACGGCGAGCACGATGCCCACGGCCTGGAGCACGTTCTCGATGAACTGGTCGACCTTCTGCTCGACCTCCTCCGGCTGGAAGTAGGCGATCTCGAAGTCGATGCCGTGCGGGTAGTCGCGCGGGAGCTCGTCGAAGAACGCGCGGACGCGCGCGCCGAGCTCGACGAGGTTGTGGCCGTCGCTCATGGAGACGGCGAACGTGAGGGCGCGGTGGCCTTCGGCGCGGACGAGGCCCTGGGGCGGGTCGACGTAGCCGCGGCGGATCGTGGTGATGTCGGAGAGGCTCGTGAGGCTCCCGTCGGGGAGCTGGACGATGGTCTCGCCGAGCTCCTCGACGCTGACGAAGTTGCCGCTCGGCTGGAGCACCAGCGTCTCCGGGCCGAAGTCGATCTGGCCGCCGGGCTGGATGATGTTCCGCGTCTGGAGGATCTGCTGGAGCTGGCCGGGGGAGAGGCCGAGCTGAGCGAGGCGCGCGCTCGAGTACTCCACGAAGACGCGCTCCTCCTGCTCGCCGAGGATCTCGACCTTGGCCACGCCGTCGACGTGCAGGAGCTCGTCGCGGATGGTCTCGGCGATCTCCCGGAGCTCGCGATCCGAGAAGCCCTCGTCCGCGATCATGCTGAAGAGCATCGGGTAGATGTCGCCGAGCTCGTCGTTGACGTCCGGGCGGCCGGCGCCGGCCGGGAGCTGCGGGCGCACGGAGTCGATCTTGCGGCGGAGGTCGTCCCAGATCGGGCGCATCTCCTCGAACTCCTCGCGGATGTTCACGGAGACGACGGAGACGCCGGTGCGGCTCGTGGAGGAGACGAAGTCGAGCTCGGGGATCTCCTGGACGACCTGCTCGATCGGGTCGGTGACGAGCTGCTCGACGCGGTCCGGGCTGGCGCCGGGGAAGCGCGTGACGACCTGGGCGGTGCGGATCGTGAAGCCCGGGTCCATCTTCTGCGGGAGCTGCAGGTAGGCCTGGACGCCGGCGATCAGGAGGACGCCGAGCACGACGAAGGTGACCCGGTTGCGGCGGATGGCCGCGGCGGTCACGTCGCTCATTCCGGGGCCTCGTCCGCGCTCGACTCGTCCGAGTCCGCGCTCGCCTCGTCGCGCTCCTCGCCTCCCTCGCCGCCCTCATCCCCTTCGCGCGGCGGCACGCGCACCTCGAGGCCGTCGTGGATGCGGCTCACGCCCGCCGTGACGACGAGCTCGCCGTCCTCCACGCCCGCCTCGATCGCCAGCCCCGCCTCGCCGATCTCGCCCACCTCGACGGCGCGCCGGTGCACGACGCCGCGCTCCCCCTCGGTGCGCTCGACGACGTAGACGAAGCGCCCGTCCCGGTCTTCGCCCACGGCCGCCGGCGGCAGGTGGTGGCGCGGCGCATCCGGGAGCGCCTCGAAGCGGAAGGTGACCTCGGCGGCCATGCCCGCGCGGATGCGCTCCTCCCCCTCGGCGAGGCGAACGGTCACGGGGAAGACGGCCGCCCCTTCGCGCGGCACGCCGACCTCGTAGACCGTGCCCTCCACCTCGAGCCCCTGGAGCGCGTCGATGCGCACGCTCGCCGCGTCGCCGCGCGCGATGTCGTTCACGCGCGACTCGGGCACGTCGAGGGTGACCTCGAGCTGCTCGCCGACCTGGAGCTCGGCGACGACCTGGCCGGCGGCGACGTTCTCGTTCGCCTCCACCTCGACCCGGCTGATCGTGCCGGCCGCGGGCGCCGTGAGCGTCGCGTACTCGAGCTGGTTCTGCAGCCGCCGCACGGTCGAGCCGAGGGCGGCGAGGGCGGACTGGGCCGAGTCGCGGGCGGCGCGGGCGTCGTCGAGGTCCGAGCGGGAGGCGTTCTGGTTCTCGTAGAGGGCGCGGACGCGCCGGTAGGCGGCCTCGGCCTGGCGCGCCTGGGCGCGGGCCTGGGCGGCGGAGGCGCGCGCCTCCTGGAGCTGGATCTGGAAGTCCGTCGGGTCGAGGCGCGCGATCGGATCGCCAGGCTCGACGCGATCGCCGACGGCCACGGAGACCTCCCGTACGCGGCCGGGCACGCGGAAGCTGAGCCGGCTGCTGCTCCCCGCGCGGACGGCGCCGGAGAAGGTGCGCTGGCTGGCGCCGTCGTCGCGCTCGACGACCACGTAGCGCACGGAGCGCACGATCGGCTCGGGGGTCTCCTCCTCCCCGCCGCAGGCCGCGGCGCTCAGCGCCAGGGCGCCGAGGAGGAAGGGGCGCAGGGTGCTCGATGCTCGCGGGCTCACGCGCCCTCCTCGGGGCGCGCGGCCCCTTCGTCGATGGGCTCGGCCGCCTGCTCGCGCTCCTCGGCGCGGCGCTCGGTGGCGAAGCGGTTCAGTCGCCGGACGAAGGCGTCGAGCTCCTCGGGCGGCAAGGTGAAGGTGAAGGCGCCGACGGCGCGCTCGACGGCGACGTAGTCGAGCAGGAAGTCGTAGACGGCGTTGGAGGCGGCGAGGTCCGTGAGGAGCGCCTGGTTCTGCGCGTCGATGAGGCGCACGAGCCCGACGGCGCCGCGGCGGTAGGCGTCGGTGACGAGCTCGAAGTTCGCCTGGGCCGCGCGGGCGGCGTCGCGGCGGAGGCGGATGGCGGCGGAGGAGGCCCCGGCGGCGTGGAGCGCGCTCCGGACCCGCTGGCGCACGGCGAGCTCGACGGCCGCGCGCTGGGTCTCGAGCTGCGTGATGGACGCCTCGGCCTGATCGATCTCCGCGTAGCGCCCGGCGTCGAAGAGGCGCCACTGGAGCCCGGCGCCGACGTTCCAGGTAAAGTCGTCCTGCTCGGGGAAGGAATTCGTGAGGCCCTCGAAGCCGGCCGGGAGACCGCTCGCGTCGATCGGATCGGAGCCGGCGCCGCCGCGGAAGAAGACGTGCGTGAAGCCGCCCTGGACCACGACGTCCGGGAGGAAGAGCTGGCGCCGCTGACCGACGAGCGTGCGGCGCTGGGCGCGGAGGGCGGCGTCGATCTCCTGGAGCTCGGGCGCGTTCGCGACGGCCTCGCGGGCGAGGAAGGCGCGGAAGACGTCGAAGGACCAGGGGTCCTCGAGGTAGCGGCCGACGCGCTCGTCGAGGACCACGCCCGTGTCCGCGTGGCTCGGCTCGGCGATGGTGAAGGGCGCCTCGAGCTCGTGGGCGAGGATGCGGTTGAGGGCGATCTCGGCCTGGTTGCGGACGGCGATGGCGTCGATGACCTTCACGCGCCCGTCGGCGATCTCGATCTCCCAGCGGTAGACCTCCTCGCGCCCGGCGGCGCCGATCTCGCGGCGCACCTCGGCGAGGGCGAGGTTGCGGCGGACGCGGCCGAGGTTCTCCCGGTTGATGCGCTCGGCCGTGCGCGCTCGGAGCACGTTCAGGTAGGCCTCGGCGGCCTGGCGGATGACGTCGATCTCGGCCGTGCGGATCGAGGCCTCGGTCGCGTCGGCGGAGTGCTCGGCGGCGCGCAGGCCGGCGAGGGCGCGGGGCGAGTAGGCGACGACCTGGCCCGTGAGCCCCCAGGAGAGCTGGCGCTCGCTGTTGCCGATGGGCGAGGCGACGTCCGGGTCGGTCCACTGGAAGCCGGCGTTGCCGTCGAGGGTGGGGATGAGGGCGCCGCGGGCCTGGTCGACGCGGGCGTCGGCGACGGTCTGGTCGACGCGGCGCGCGCCGAGGTCGAGGTTGCGCTCGACGGCCTCGCGGAGCGCCGAGCGGAAGGTGAGCTCGGGGCCGCGGCGGCCGCGCTGGTCGTTGAGGAGCTCGGCCTCCGTGAGGAGCTCGAAGCGGGGCCAGGCGCCGATGCGGCGGGCGGTGGCCATGTTGATGACGAGCTCGGCGTGGGGCGCGAAGGCCGTCGGGAAGGTGCCCGGGTCCTCGCCGGCGAGCGCCTCCTGGGCCTGGAGCGCGACGCGGCGGAGGCGGCGGACGAGGTCGTCGTCGGGGACGAGCGTGGTGAGGGCGCCGAGCTCGACCCAGCGGCGGCCCTCGGAGGCGTAGGTGGGGAGCTCGCGGGCGTTCAGGGCCTCGAGGAGGGCGGGGGCGCGCTCGACGTCCAGGCGCGGGAGGGGGCCGAGGTAGACGGCCTGCGCGTCCTCCGGGAGGGCGGCGACGATGGCGTCCGGATCGGGGTCGACGGGGACGAGGGTGATCTGGAGGTCGAGGCCCTCGGTGGCGGCGGCGATGGCCTCCGGGAGGCCGGTGACGTTGTCCGTGATGTGGCGGTCGACGACGAGGGCGACGCGCTCGGCGCGGACGACCTCGTTGAAGCGGCGGAGCTCGCGCTGGAGGTCGATGAGCCCGGTCAGGTAGGCGAGGTTGCGCCGGCCGCTCGTCGCGCCGTCGCGCGGGAGGCCCTGGAGGGCGGGCGCGGCGAAGGGGAGCAGCACCGGCTTGGAGAGGCGCTCGACGCGACCGACGGCGCGGCCGACCTGGACGCCGAGGCCGACGATCAGGTCGACCTCGCGGTCGGCGAGGGCGTCGCGGACGAGGGCGTCGGCGCGCGCCTGGGTCCAGTCGCCGACGGCCGTGGGCACCGAGGGCACGACGACGTCCGGGTGATCGGCGCGGAGGAGGGGCTGCATCTCCGCGGCGAGGCGGGTGGCGACGTCGACGTAGGTCGGCGCCGGGCCGTCGGCGAGGACGGCGATGCGAAGGGGCGCGCGGCGACGCCCGCGCTGCGCCTCGGCGGGGGAGCGCGAGGCGAGAAGCGCGAGGGCGGCCGCGAGCGCGAGGAGGCGCGCGGGGCTCGGCATGGGGCGTTCTACGGACCCGCCACGGGGGCGGTCAACGGGGTGCGCGGAGGTTGTCGGGCGAGCCACGCGAACGTAACGAGGGCGCGCTCGGACCACGGTCCGTCATCGCTCTCGCTCCGCTCTCGTGCGCCGGTCGACCTCGATGGAGCGCTCGCGTGGACGCCCGCGCCGGTCGACCTCGATGGAGCGCGGTCGCGTGGACGCCCGCGCCGGTCGACCTCGATGGAGCGCGGTCGCGTGGACGCCCGCGCCGGTCGACCTCGACGGAGCGCTCGCGGTCGCGTGGATGCCCGCGCCGGTCGACCTCGATGGAGCAGCGACGAGCGACGCGGAGCCCGCCGCTCGAGACGAACGCGAGGCGGGCTCACTCGGCCGTGGTGAGCGGGCCGGCGACGCGCGTCTGACCGTGGACGACCCAGCGCTCGGGGGGCTCGAGGACCCAGCGCGCGCTCAGCTCGAGCTCGGTCGCCTCGCCCGGGCCGAGGCGCTCGCGGGTGGGGAAGCCCCGGCCGAAGGCGACCAGCCGCTCGCCCTTCCAGCCCTCGAGCCAGGCGAAGATCGGGTGGCCGACGTGCTCGGTGGCGTTGGCGAGCGCGCCGCGGGCGGTGCCCTCGCGGACCTCTACGTCGCGGGCCTCGAGGGCGAAGACCTCGCGCGCGACGGAGCTCGGCGGGGTCGGGTCGATGGCGCGGGCCGCGACGCGGACATGCGCCGGCGGGCGCGGCGACTCGAAGACGACGGGCGCCGCCTCCCCGGGGGCGAGCCGGGCGCTGGCCGCCTGCGCGCGGAGCCGACCGACGATCTCGCCGGCCTCGTCGAGGAGCTGCAGCTCGGCTTCGGGGCGCTCCACGGGGGCGTCGCCGCGGACGACGTAGCGCCCGAGCCAGAAGCGCGCCCCGTCCTCGGTCTCGCCCTCGTGGAGCTCCACCACCTCCGCCTCGGAGCGGGGCAGCGCGGGCTGCTCCGGCCCGGGCGCGGGCTCCGCGGGCGCGGGCTCCGCGGGCGCCTCCTCGGGGGCGGGCTCCTGGGGCGCGGCCGGCGGCGCGTCCTCCCCGCCGCCGCAGGCCCCGAGCGCGAGGAGCGCCAGGGCGAGGGCTCGTCGACCGGCCGCGACGATCGACGCCCCGGCGGCAGACCGGTCCACGGGCGTCACGCCCGCTTCGCCTTCTTGCGCGCCAGCCGCTGCTCGCGCCGCTCCATGGCCTCGGCGGCGTTCTGCCGGTCCTCCTCCGTCTCGAGGCGGAGCGGGGGCACGGCGCAGGGGCGGCCGTCGTCGCCGATGTTCACGAAGGTGAGCAGGGCGTCCGCGCAGCGCACCCGCTCGCCGGTCGCCGTGTCCTCCTTCTCGACGAGGCACTCGACCTCCATGGAGGTCCCGAAGACCGCGTTCATCCAGCTGCGGAGGATGACGACGTCGCCCTGGCGGATCGGCGCGCGGAACTCGAGGGCGTCCACGCTCGCCGTGACGGCGACCCGGCCGCAGTGACGCTGGGCGGTGACGGCGGCGCAGACGTCGATCCACGACATGATGGTCCCGCCGAAGGCCGTGCCGATCGCGTTGGCGTACTGCGGGAGGACGATCTCCGTCTTCTCGGTGATGGAGTCCCGGGGCGAGCGCGAGGCGTCGGTCATGCGCGCCATGCTCCCGGATTCGTCCGGCAACGCAAGACCCCGTGCCGCGCCGCCGACCCGATCCCTGCCCTCGCCCTCGTTGCCGGATGCGCAGGCTGCGAAGCCCTGCCCCTCCGCCGGGGCCGACGCGCGGACGCCGAAGCCCGCCCCATCCCCCCTGCCGTTCGGAAGCGCGCCGACTCCCGCCCTCGCCCCTTCCCCACGTCGCGACCGCTCACGCCCGACCCCCCCGACCACGCCCCCACGACGGAAAGACGACGCCGCGACCAGAAGGTCACGGCGCCGAAGTGCTGACGCCCCGCGGGGGTGCTGGGTAGGCGACCCCCGCGGGGCCGGGGTGTGTCAGCTGGGGTATTGGGGTTTGGAGTGGTTTGTTTTGTTTGGGGTGCCGAGCGACCCCTGTCGGTGCCGCTCGGGCCGGCTTCGCTGGGGTGATTGCGTTGCCGACGAGGAAGAACCTAGCTCGATGACGCATCGCGTCAAGCAAGTGCGCGCGTTTTCGTTTCGTGTTTACGAGCCCGAAACGAAACGCTCATGACGCGCCGCTTCGACGCATCGCGTCAACCCACGCCCATTCCCCGTCTGGAGAGGGGTGAACGAGTTCTGTCGACGATGCCCGGTCCAACGAGGACACGACACACGGCGGGGCTGTGAGCGCCCGCCTTCCGAGGCGCCGCCGCGCGCGCTAGAGGGCCCCCCATGTGCGGGTTCGTCGGCCTCGTGGCGTCCCAGGACGTCGCTCCTCAGATCCACCTGGCGCTCCAGGCGCTCCAGCACCGGGGCCAGGACTCCGCGGGCATCGCCACCATGAGCGGCGACGGGCGCCGCTTCGCGTTCCGGCGCGGCCTCGGCACCGTCGTGAACGCCCTCGACCAGGCCGACCTCGAGGCCCTCCCGGGCGCCGTCGGCCTCGGCCACGTGCGCTACCCGACCATCGGCCGCGGGGTCCTCGAGGACGCCCAGCCCTTCTTCTACCGCCAGCCCGGCGTGCTCATGGCGCACAACGGGAACGTCACCAACGTCGGCGCCCTCGAGCGCGAGCTCGCGAAGAAGTCCATCCACCTCATGTCGCGCTGCGACGTCGAGCCGGCCCTCTGCGTCTTCGCCGACGCCCTCATGGGCCAGCGCCCGGCCGACCACACCACCGCCGACGCCCTCGAGGCCCTGCGCGCCGTGCAGCGATCCGTCCGCGGCAGCTACTCGATCGTCGCCGCCCTCCGCCTGGACGGCCGCCCGACCCTCCTCGTCTTCCGCGACCCGCACGGCATCCGCCCGGCGACCCTCGGCCGCCGCGACGACGGCGCCTGGATGGCCGCGAGCGAGTCCGTCTGCCTCGACGCGACCGGCTTCTCCCACGCCTTCGAGCCGCGCCCGGGCGAGGCGGTGATCCTCCGCGCCGGCGAGGAGCCCGAGCGGCACGCGCTCGAGGCCCGCACCCCGTCGCCCTGCATCTTCGAGGCGATCTACTTCGCCCGCCCGGACGCCGTCATGGGCGATCGCAGCGTCTACGAGGTGCGACTCGACCTCGGGCGCCAGCTCGCGAGCCGCCTGGCCGCGAAGGGCGTCTCCGCGGACGTGGTCTTCCCCGTCCCCGACACGGCGCGCCCGGCTGCAACGGCCGTGGCCGAGGAGCTCGCGCTGCCGCTCCGCGAGGGCTTCATCAAGAACCGCTACAGCGGCCGCACCTTCATCATGCCCGACGCGCTCACGCGCGATCAGGCGCTCCGCCTCAAGCTCAACCCGATCCCGCGCGAGATCGCCGGCAAGCGCGTGCTCCTGGTGGACGACTCGATCGTCCGCGGCACCACGCTCCGCCGCGTCGTCGGCCTGCTCGAGGCCGCCGGCGCCGCCGAGGTGCACCTCGCCATCCACGCGCCGCCCGTGAGCCACCCGTGCTTCTACGGCATCGACATGTCGACGGAGGACGAGCTCTTCGCGCGGCGCTTCGTCCAGGGGACGCCCGACGGCGAGGCGGGCTACCAGGCCCTCGAGCGGGACGCGGCCGCGGCGCTCGGCGCGGACTCGCTCACCTGGCTGCGCGTGGCCGACATGGACGCGGCGGCGCCGGGCCCGCGCTGCGCCGCCTGCTTCGACGGCGTCTATCCGGAGCCCGTCCCCGACGTGGACCGGGACGAGATCGTGCGCGACCGCCAGGCCTGAGGGGCGCCGCCCCCCTTCGAAGGAGCGCGCTCCCGTGGTACCCAAGCCTCCGGGAGGGTGACGCATCCCACGTCACCGAGAGGGAGGTTCTCGATGGGTCATCGCATGCGGTCGCTCGGCGGCCCCCGTACGCGCGTCCAGCTCGCGGCGCTCTTCGCGGCCTCCGCGGCGGCGCTCGCCCCGGCCGGCCCAGCGCGCGCGTTCTGCGGCTTCTACGTGAGCGGGGCCGACGCCTCGCTCTACAACGACGCGACCATGGTCGTGCTCATGCGCGAGGGCACGCAGACCGTGCTCTCGATGCAGAACGCCTACCAGGGGCCGCCGGAGGACTTCGCGCTGGTCGTCCCCGTGCCGATCGTGCTCGAGGAGGAGAACGTGCGGACGCTCCCGGCGGAGGTCTTCGCGCGCGTCGACCGGCTTGCCGCGCCGCGCCTCGTCGAGTACTGGGAGCAGGATCCCTGCGCGCCGCAGGTGGAGTACGAGCGCATGCTCGTGCCCTCCGCGGCGATGCCGGACACGGCCACCGAGGCCGCGGCGAACGACGACCTCGGCGTCACCGTCGAGGCCGAATTCGAGGTCGGCGAGTACGACATCGTCATCCTCAGCGCGAACGACTCGAGCGGGCTCGACACCTGGCTGCGCCAGAACGAGTACAACATCCCGAGCGGCGCCGAGCCCGTGCTGCGCCCCTACGTGGAGCAGGGCACGAAGTTCTTCGTCGCCAAGGTCGACCCCGAGCGCGTCACCTTCGAGGACGGGCGCGCGCTCCTCTCGCCGCTCCGCGTCCACTACGACGCCGAGACCTTCTCGCTGCCGGTGCGCCTCGGCCTGCTGAACAGCCAGGGCACGCAGGACCTCCTCGTGCACGTGCTCGCGCGCGGGCAGCGCTACGAGGTGGCGAACTACGACAACGCGACCATCCCGACGAACCTCCGCGTGCAGAACGCCGTGCGGGAGAGCTTCGGCGGGTTCTACGACGCGCTCTTCGAGCGGGTGCGGCAGCAGCAGCCGCGCGCGGTGGTCACCGAGTACGCCTGGGACGCCTCGAGCTGCGACCCCTGCCCGGAGCCGGCGCTGGACGGGAGCGAGCTGATGACGCTCGGCGCAGACGTGGTCGGGGGCGGCCCGGGCGGCTTCGTGCTGACGCGCCTCCACTACCGCTACGACCGGGAGGGCCTCGACGAGGACCTCGTCTTCCGCGCGGCGCCGCCGATCGTCGGAGGGCGGGGCACGCCCGACCGGGAGGGGAAGATGCACGAGCAGGACGCGGCGCCCGGCGGCGTGAACAACTTCCAGGGGCGCTACGTGATCCTCCACCGCTGGGAGGGCGAGGTGAGCTGCGACTCGCCCGTGCGCGGCAACTGGGGCGGCCCGCCGAGCGGCGGGGGCACGCCGCGACCGGTCGCCGCCGGGAGCCGGCTCCGCGCCCCCGCGCCGGCCCTCGCCGCGAACGCCGGGCTGGCGACGCTCCTCGCCGAGGACGTCCCCTCGCTCGAGGTCGAGGCGGCCGCGCCGGCCGGGGGCGGCGAGCCCGGCAGCGGCGGCGGCACGGACGACACGCCGCCGGCCGCGGCCCAGGGCGAAGGCGGCGGCTGCGCCGGCTGTGCCGTGGGTGGCCCCGAGGGGGCGGCGGGCGCGGCACTCTTCGTGCTGGCGCTCGGCTGGACCCTCATGCGCCGGCGCGACTGAGGGCCGCGCGCTCGGCGGGAGGGAGGCGAGCGGCGATGGACGCTCGCTCCCGGACGGCGCGTCGGCTGAGCGCGTTCGTTCCGCGACGAGGGCGGGGGCGCGCTTCGGCCGGGGTCGGGCCGGCCCGGTCGTCAGACGCCGGTGGGCGCGGGAGCTCTCGGGGAAGCGCCCTCGAGCGCGCGTTCGCCCGGGCAGGGGCAGGGGCAAGGGCACGGGCACGGGTCGTCGCACCGGTCGTCGCACCGGTCGTCGGCACCGGTCGTCCCTCAGTCGACCAGGGTCCCCACGTGCTCGACGAGCTGGTCGAGCCCCGCCTGGTCGTTCCGGTAGTACCCCCGCACGTGCCCGTTCGGGCCGACCAGCACGAAGTGCGTCCCGTGGGGGATGTCACCCGTGTCCGCCTGCCGCTCCCCCATGCGTACGTGAAGCCCCTCCTCGATCGCGCGCCGCATCGCCTCGCGCTCCCCCGTCAGGAAGTGCCAGTTCGACGTATCCGCCCCGTGCTGCGCCGCGTAGGCCGTCAGCCGCTCGGGCGTGTCGTTCTCCGGGTCGACGCTGAAGGACACGAGCTGCACGGCCTCCCCATGCTCCGCGAGCCGGCGCTGCAGGTTGCCCATCTGCGTCGTCAGCATGGGGCAGACCGTCGGGCAGGTCGTGAAGATCGTATTCGCGACCCAGACCTTCCCCGCGAGCTCCTCGCTGCGGAACGGCGCGCCGCTCTGGTCGACCAGCTCGAAGGCCGGCACCTCCGCGAGCGTCGGCGGCTCCTCCCCGCCGCAGCCCGCCCCGAGCGGGCCCAGCGCGAAGAGCGAGGCGACGAGCGCCCAGCGCCGCGGGCTCACGACTGGAGGAGCGCGTCCACCGAGAGCACCGCGAAGAGCAGCGTCAGGTAGACGAGGGAGACGATGAAGAGGCGCCGCGCCCAGCGGTTCTCGTTCGGCTTCGTGGGAGCCAGCGCGGCCCCGAGGAAGAGCGCGCCGAGCACGATCGCGGAGACCAGGTAGAGCGGCCCCGCGACCCGGAACACGTAGAGCAGGAGCGACGAGACGACGAGCAGCCCCGTGTAGGCGATCGCCTGGACCTTGGTCGCGGCGAGCCCGCGCTCGGAGGGCAGCGTCTTCAGGCCGGCCCGGTCGTAGTCGACCTGCCGGTAGACGGCGATCGCCAGGAAGTGCGGCACCTGCCAGAAGAAGAGGATCGCGAAGAGCGCCAGGCCCGGCGCGTCGAGCGAGCCCGTGGCCGCCGTCCAGCCCATGAGCGGCGGCAGCGCGCCGGGCACCGAGCCGACCAGGAGGGCCGTCGACGAGGTCCGCTTCATCGGCGTGTAGATCGCGACGTAGCTGATCAGCGCGACGGCGCCGAGGAGGCCGGTGAGCGCGTTCACCGCGAAGGTGAGCAGCGGCACCGAGATCACGCCGAGGGTGACGCCGAGCCAGAGGGCGATCGTCGGCTGGAGGCGCCCGTCCGGCAGGGGCCGGTACATGGTGCGCTTCATCAGCCGGTCCGAGTCGCGCTCGAGCCAGCAGTTCAGGGCGTTCGCCGAGGCCACGACCGTCGCCGTGGTGATCAGCATGATCAGCGCCGTGCCGAGCGGGAGCGCGTCGGGCGCGAGCCACATGCCGCCGGCGGCCGTGATGAGGACCATCAGGGTGATGCGCGGCTTGGTGAGGGCCACGACGTCACGGAGCGTCGCCTTCAGCGGGCGGCGTTCGGGCCGGTCGGGGGCCGGTCGCGGAGAGGCCGGGAAGGTGTCACGCATGGGCGGCTCGGAGCGGAAACGCGCAGTCATATGGCCGATCGAGCCGGAGGGCGTCAAGGCGAGCCGGTCCCGGAGCCAGCTCGGCCCGGTCGGCGTGCCCTCCGACCCGAAGAGGCTGGGGTCGCCCGCCCACGGGGGAAAGGGCGGCGGAAAGGGCAGCGAAACGGGCCGCGAGGGCCGGGCGCCGAGGGGCGGGCCCTCGGCGAATCAGCGCGTGAGCGCGACGATCAGCGCCACGGCGCCGCCGATCGCGAGGAGCACGCCGGCCCCGAAGACCACCCAGGGGAGCTTGGAGGGCGCGGGGGCGGGTTGCTGCGAAGGGACGCGCGGCGCCGGCTGCTGCCCCTGCGGCATGGGCTGCTGCGCCGGCGGCGTCGGCTGGGGGCTCGGCTGCCCCGCAGCCTGGGGCGCGCCCCGCCCCGGCCCGGTGAAGATCGGCTGCGAGAGCGGCTGCTGCGCCTGAGGCGCCTGCTGCGGGGCGGCCACGGCCCCCCGTCCCACGGCCTCGAGCGCCTCGCCGAAGGCCGCCGCGCTCGCGTACCGATGGTCGGGGTCCTTCGCGAGCGCCCGCATCACCGCCTCCTCGAGGCCGGGCGGGAACTGCCGCTCGGGCGCCCGCTCCGAGAGCGGGATCGGTTGCGCGTTCACGTGGAGCTGGATGTACTCGATGGGCTGGCGCGCATCGAAGGGCAGCTTGCCCGTGAGCAGCTCGTACATGATCACGCCGAGCGAGTAGATGTCCGAGCGCGCGTCGAGGGTCTTCCCGCGCGCCTGCTCGGGGCTCATGAACTCCGGCGTCCCGAAGACCATCCCCTCGCGCGTGAGGATCATCGAGCCGGGCTTCATCTGCTTCTCGGTGACCTTCGCGAGGCCGAAGTCGAGCACCTTCGGGAAGTCCTCGATGCCGCCCTGGACCGTGAGGAAGATGTTCTCCGGCTTCAGGTCGCGGTGGATGATGCCGGCCTGGTGCGCCTCGTCGAGGGCGCCGCAGACCTTCGACATGATCTGGATGGCCCGCGCGGGCTCCATGGGGCCCTCGGCGCGGACGATCTGCGCGAGGTTGCGGCCCTCGAGGTACTCCATGACGAAGTAGCAGGCGCCGTCCTCGAGCTGCCCGTAGAGGAAGACGCGGGCCGTGTGCGGATGCGAGAGGTGGCTCATCGCCCGCGCCTCGCGGCGGAAGCGCGAGACCAGATCCGAGCGCGAGAGGTAGCGGGGGTGGAGGATCTTGATCGCGACGTGCCGGTTCATGTCCGGCTGCTCGGCCTTGTAGACGGCGCCCATGCCGCCCGAGCCGATGCGCTGGACGATGCGGAACTGGCCGGCGACCTCGCGCCCCACGTAATTCTCCGCCACGGCGGGAGCTTACCATCCCGCGCGGCCGAGCGCGCCGCTTCGAAGCGGGCTCGGCGAACGGCCGCGCAACCGGCATGGGCGCGGGGCGAAGACCGGCCCGTGCGACCCCGCCCCACCGACGCCCCCCGCCCGCCCGCGAGCGCCTCCCCGAAGCCCCGCGAGCGCGCCCCCCGCGAGCGCGCCGCCCGGGAGGCCGATCCCCGCGGCCCTGGCGCGCGCGGCTCGCGCCGCCGCCCGGGTGAGGGCCGCTCCCGCTTCGCCGCCCTGCTCGACCGCGTCCCCCCCGAGCGCTCCGGAGCCGGCGCGACGGGCCGCGCGAAGGGCGCCGCGCTCCCCGGCGATCTCGCCCCCCTCGCCGAGCGCCTGGCCGCCCTGGGCGAGCGAGGCGGGCGACGCGGCGCCCGGCCCGAGGACACCCCGCCCCCCGAGGCGACGCGGCGTCGTCCGACCGGCGGCGAGCCGCTCCGCGACGACGCCCCGCCCGCCGAGGCGCTCGCGCGCTTCGAGCTCCCGCCTCCGGTGACGCTCCCCCCGCCCGGCGGCGCCGCCCCCACCGGCTCGGCCCGCGAGCGCGCCGAGGCCGCCGCCCTCGCCGAACGCGTGCTCACCTCGCTCCGCGTCGGCACGGTCCGCGGCCAGCGCGAGGTGCGCCTCCGCCTCGGCCGCGGCTGGGAAGGCGTCGAGGTGCGCCTCCGCCTCGAGGGGGGCGAGGTCGTCCCCGAGCTCCACGGCGAGGATCGCGCGCGCGCCGCCGCCCTCGCCGCCCGCCTGGACGCCGCCCTCGCCGCCCGGGGCGTCCGCGCCCGCCCCGCGACCTGCGCCTGAGCGCGGGGCGTCAGGCCCCAGCGGGCTCGGGCGTGCGCCCCTCGACCGTCTCCGCGCGCGTCGCCCACGCCGGCGCGCCGAGCGCCAGCCAGAGCAGGCCCACCCAGATCAGATCGGCCACCAGCAGGTGCACGAGCTGGAGCCAGACCGGCGCCAGGAGCAACACGTTCAGCGAGCCGAGCGCCAGCTGCACGACGACCACGCCGGCCAGCCCCCAGGCCCGCGCACGCCAGCGCCCCTCCGCGTTCATGGCCACGCTCCCCGCCAGGAACGCCGCCGCCGCGCCGACGACGACCGCCGAGAGCGGGTGCCAGACGCGGAGCCGGAGGAAGACGTGCGCCGTCGCGTCGAGGTCCTGCTCGAAGCCCTCGCGGAGGCTGCTCACGGGGAAGAGCGTGTCGCCGAGGGCCGCGATGGCGCCCGTGATCCCGACGAAGAGGAGCCCGACGAAGACGGCCCCGAAGGCCCAGCGGAGCCCGCGCGTGGGGAGGCGGAGCCGCCCGCCGCCGTGCGCCCACCAGGCGTGCAGCGTGAGCGCCGTGAGCAGGAGGAAGGTGTTCACGAGGTGCGCCCCGGCCCACCAGCCGCGCGCGTGGTCCGGGTTCTCGGCGACCATCCGGAAGATCACGAGCCCGGCCCCCACGAGCGCCTCGGTGGTCATGAAGAAGAAGCCGAGGAAGGCGCCGCGGCGCACGAGGTGATCCTTCGGGAAACCCCGCGCCGCGACGATCCAGAAGGCGAGCGCGCCGATCCACGCGAGGCCCGAGGTGATGCGATGGGTGAGCTCGACGATCGTCTTCGTGGCCGGCGCCGCCGGGACGACCTCGCCGTTGCAGAGGGGCCAGTGGTCACCGCAGCCGTCGCCGCTGAGCGTCGCCCGCACCAGCGCGCCCCAGAGGATGACGGCGATCGTGTAGCCGACGAAGACCGTCGCCATCCGCCGGTAGCGGGGCGAGGCCGGCGCGTGCACGTCGTCGTCCGCGGTGCCCATCGCCCGATCCATTGGACCAGCGCCCCCGCCGAGGCAAGGAGGCCGCCGTTGTGAGCCCGCCCCCGAGCCGCCATACTCGCCGCCCCGTGCGCGATGCTCCCGAGGCCCGGCCCTACCCCTTCGAGCGCTGGCCCCGCGCGCCCCGCTCGGAGGTCGCCCTGCGCCGCCGCTGCGCCCGGGCGCTCCCCCTCCGCCGGCTGGACGAGGCCACGGGCGCGCTGGCGAGCCTCCTCGGCGCCCCGGTCGTCGCCGGCCCGCGCCGCCTGGACGTCTGCCCGCCCGGCGCCCTCGCCGACTCGCTCGCCGAACCGCTCGTGGCCGCCATCCTCGTCGGCGCCGCGCCCCGCCTCCCGGCGCTCGCCCTCGAGCTCTCGCCGGACCTCGCCCTCGCTGCCATCGACGGCATCCTCGGCGGCGACGGCGCGCCGATCGGCGATCCGAACGCGCGCCTCTCGGACGTCGAGCGGGGCGTGCTCGCCTTCGGTGTCGCCCACGTGCTCCAGCGGGCCGCCTCGCCGCTCCGGGTCGCCGCCGTGGTCACGACGACCGCCGGCCTCGCCGCCGCGCTCGGGGACGAGGGCAGCGCGGCCTGGAGCGTCGAGCTGACGCTCGGCGCCGTCCACGGCGTGGCCCGCCTCTGGGTCCCGGAGGACGCGACGCTCCCGGAGCCCACGCCCCCGGACGCCGCCCCCTGGGGCCCGCTCCCGTTGACGCTCGCCCTCGACGCCGGCGAAGCCACCCTCGACGCCGAGGACCTCCGCTCGCTCGCGCCCGGTGACATCGTCGTGCTCGACGCCGGCTGGACGACCCCGGGCGACACGGGCAGGGACGGCTCGGGAGACGCCGCGACCGCGAACGACGCCGCCGCGGACGCCACGGCCGCGGAGGACGCCGCCGCGAAGGGCGCCGCCGCGGAGGACGCCGCATCCGGCGACGCCACGCGCCGCGCCCGGGCCCGCCTCGTCGGCGCCCGGCGGACGACCTGGTGGTGCGCTCGCGACGCGGCCGGCTGGCGCGTCGAGCGCATCGAACGCAGCTGGGCCGAGGCCGCCCCAGCCCGAGGAGACGAAGCCATGAGCGACGAAGACACCGAAGGCACCGACCCCGGCCGCGACGCGCCCGCCACCCTCACGGATCTCGGCGACGCGCCCGTCGAGGTCGCCGTCGAGCTCGGCCGCCTGCGCCTCAGCCTCGCCCAGCTCACGGCGCTCCGCCCCGGCGAGCTCCTCTCGACCGGCGTGCCCATCGGCGAGCGGGTCCGCCTCCGCGCCGGGGACACGATCCTCGGCGAGGGCGAGCTCGTCGACGTCGAGGGCGAGGTCGGCGTCCGCATCCTGCACCTCGCCGGGAGCTGAGCGGGCGAGGCCACGCGGCCGATGGCGAGGCCGCGGGGCCGATTTGTTGACCGCCCCGCGAGCCCCATGCTTCAGAGAAGGGGTGCGACGCTCCATCCCCCTCCTCGGGCTCGGCCTCACGCTCCTCCTCGGCTGCGGCAGCGAGGCCGCCGGCACCGGCGCGCAGCGCACCGAGACGCCCGAGCCGGTCGCCGTGAGCGCGCCCGAGCCGGAGCGCTGGGAGTCCCCGGACACCGCGGGCCGCATCCCGCGCGCCGACCTCCTGCTCGTCCTCGACGCCGGCCTCGGCCGCTTCCTCCAGGGCGTGCGCACCGAGCCGCACCTCGAGGGCGGCGCCTTCGTGGGCTTCCGCGTGCACGAGCTCTGGCCGAACGACCGGCGCTTCGCCGATCTCCCCCTGGCCGCCGGCGACACGGTGACGCACGTGAACGCCTCGCCCATCGAGCGCCCCGAGCAGGCCCTCGCCGTCTGGAACGAGCTGCGCGTGGCGAGCGAGCTGGTCGTCACCTACCTCCACGACGGCCAGGAGCACGAGCTCCGCTACGCCATCGTGGACTGACTCCGAACCGACGCGCGCGCTCGGGCCCGGCCCGACCGCTCCGCCCGCCCCCGCCGATGACGAGGCCACGCGCCGCAGCGCGGGCTCCCCGAACGCGCGAGCACGGCCCGCCGCTCAGCCGTCCGGGTCCTCGCCACGGAGGATGCGCACCTCGCGCATCACGTCCTTCGCCACCGCCTCCACCGACTGCTCCCCGTCCACGTGGACGATCCGGTCGTCGGGGAAGTGCTTCTCGATGTCCCCGTAGAAGGCCGCCAGCTGCTCCTGCAGCTCCTGGTCGTCGTAGATCTCGCGCCCCCGCCCGCGCTCCACGCGCCGCCGCCGCGCCTCCTCCGGCGAGATGTCGAGCACCAGCGTCAGGTCCGGTCGCCGCGCGTGCACGTTCAGCTGCTTCACCCAGGCGAGCGTCTCCGCCTCGCCGCCTCCGGTGATCGACTGATACGCCACCGAGGAGTGGTCGTAGCGGTCGCTCAGCACCGTCACCCCGTCGAGGAGGTTCGGCTGGATCTCCGCCTCGACATGGTCGAGCCGGTCCGCCGCGAAGAGGAGCGCCATGGTCGTCCAGCTCGGCGGCCGCGGCCCCCGGATGCCCGGCACGACCACGCGGTTCGTGAGGATCTGCCGGAGCAGCATGCCGATCGGCCCGTCGCTCGGCTCGCGCGTCGCGTGCACCGGAAGCCCACGCGCCCGGAGGCCTTCGGCGAGCCGCTTGGTCTGCGTCGTCGTCCCCGCGCCGTCCACGCCCTCGAGCGCGATGAAGAGGCCCTCGATCATGGACCCGACCGTATCAGAGCCCCCGATCCGGGAGTAGGCGCCGCGAGCGGGCTCATCGACGGCACGCCGCCTCGTCCCCGAGCCGGCAGAGGCTCCGCCGCGCCCGCCCGGCCAGCGGCCCCTCCGGGGAGGCCTCCAGGTAGCGCTCGAAGGCCGCTCGCGCCGCGGAGGTCTCGCCGAGCGCCGAGCGCATCTGCCCGAGCGCGAAGAGCGCGTTCGCCCCCTCCGCCGTGCCGCGCCCCGCCCGGGAGGCGCGCCGGTAGGCCTCGGCCGCCTGCCGCGCGTCGCCCTCGCGCCGGAAGACCATCGCGATGTCGCTCCAGGCCCGCGCCCGCGTGCGCCGCGAACGGGTGGTGCGCGCGATCGCCAGCAGCTCGTGCCGGGCCCGCCCGAACTCGCCGCGATCGAGCAGCCGCATCGCCAGGTCGAAGCGCGCGTCGTCGCTCAGCGGGGGCGCGCTCTCGGTCTCCTCGGCGTCCTCGCTCGCCCCGGCCTCCGCGGCGTCCTCGCTCGTATCAGCCTCCACGCCCTCGGCCTCCGCCGCCTCGCCGGTCCCTTCCCAGGGGCCGGGCAGCACCGTGACCCAGCGCTCCTCGTCGGCCGCCGAGGTCTCGCCTCGCTCCCAGGCGGGGGTCCCGCCCCACGCGGCGCTCTCCGCGGCCGCGCCCTGGGCCTCCGGCTCGGTCTCGGGGGCGACCTCCGCAGGCGCCTCGGTCTCCCGGGCCGCTCGCTCGTCCGCGCGGAGCACCGTCGTCTGCTCCCCGGCGCGCACCATGCGCGGCGCGCCCTCGCGCGGCCGGACGCGCACGACGCCCTCGCGTACGCGCACCCGCGTCGACACACCCTCCTCGACCCGCACCTCGAAGACCGTCCCGACCACCTCCACGGTGGCCAGCGGCGTCTCGACCACGAAGCTCTGCGCCCCGCGCCGCTCCGGGTGGAACTCCACGCGCACCTGGCCGCGCGTCAGCCGCACGCGCTGATGGTCGCCGCGCGTGCGCTCGAAGATCGCGCGGGAGCGGGGCGCGACCTCCACGAGGCTGGTCTCGCCTCCGTCGCCGCCGAAGCGCACGCGGAGCATCTGCCCGGCGGCCGTCTGGACCGGCTCCCCCTCCTCGAGCGCCCCCTCGCGCACGGCCACGCCGTCCCGGAGCGCCTCGAAGCGCGCCGGCGCCGTCGCGATGGGCGCTTCCTCCGGCCTCGGCGCCGGACGCAGGGTCCACCAGCCGAGGAGCACGGCCGCCGCCGCCACCAGCCCCACGCCGACGCCGGCCGCGAAGGCCCGACCGCGGCCCCGCGCCCGCGGCGGAGGCGCCGATGCGGCCGGTCGCCGCTCGAGCAGGGCCCGCTCCATGCGCGCCCGCGCCAGATCGTCCGGCCGCGGCGGCTCTTCGCGGAGCTCGCGGGCGAGATCGCGATGGTCAGCCACGGTGGCCCCCTTCCGCCAGCGCGGCGTCGAGGCGCTTGCGCGCCGCCTTCAGCCGGGCGTGCAGCGTCGAGATCCCCACGCCCGTCATGTCGGCGATCTCCTGGAACGTGTGCCCCTCGACCTCCTTGAGCACGAAGACCGTGCGCTGGTCGGGGTTCAGCTTCTGCAGGAGCGCGGTCGCCTCGTCGAGCGCGTCGTGCCGCACGTCCGGCCGGGCGTCGGCGCGCCCGAGGCCCACCCGCTCCCCGAGCCGCTGCCAGCGCCCACGCCGCCAGCGCGAGCGCGCCTCGTCGAGCGCCCGCCGGGTCGCGATGCCGAGCAGCCAGCTGCTCACCTTCGAGCGCCCGGAGAACCCGGCGGCCCCATCGAGCGCCGCGAGGAAGACGCGCTGGACGACGTCCTCCACGTCCGGGTCGTGCGGGCCGAGGACCCGCGCCACGTGCCGGTACACCCGGTCCACGTGCGAGCGGTAGAGCACGCGCACGGCGCGCTCGTCGCCGGCGGCGGCGGCCCGGAGCGTCTCCGGGTCTTCCGGGTCCAGCTCCGGCGGGGTCAGAAGCCTCATGCGCGGTCGTGCCACGTCCTCGAGTCGCTCCGGGACCCGCGGAATTCCAAACGCCGGCGTCTCCTCGCCCATCAGAGCGCGGGCCTCATGCGGAGCGAGGTCGTGATCCACGGTGTGTAGGTGTCCTCGAGGGGCGTGTCCGTGCGCAGGTACGAGGCCCGGTCGAACGCCAGGTCGAGGCCCACCTCGAAGACCCACTCGAAGGGGCCGGCGAAGCGCCAGGCGAGCTCCGCGCTCGTCCGGATGCCCACGCTCGTCGCCACGTCGCGGAAGTCCGTGCCGACGAGCTGCGCCTTGCCGCTGCGCACGAGCAGGCCCGCGGTCAGGCCCGCGCTGAGGTGCTCCTCCGCATACGGGCGGATCTGCAGCCGGAGCGCCGTGTTGATGGCGCGGTAGCGGATCTCCCGGCCGTCGTCGGTCTGGACGGTGTCGTGGAGGAGCGGCAGGTCGGCCTCGATCACCATGCAGTGGGCGCCGACGCAGACGCCGAAGCCGGCGCCCGGCCCGAGGAGCGCCTGGTGGCGGCTCGGCGAGTAGCCGGCGAGGAGGCGCAGGTAGATGGTCGGAGTCGCCAGCTGGCGCTCGGGGCGCTCGGGCGCGTACTCGAGGTAGGTGTAGTGGTGGTAGCCGCCGCCCCCCGTGCCGGCGCCTTCCGGCGGGCGAGCGGGCGCCATGGCGGCCTCCTCGAGGAGGCTCTCGAGGGCGAGGGAGACCGTGCGCGCCGTGTGGTGGCTCGAGCCCGGGGGCAGGTCGACGAGCCCGGGGATCGTGCGGCCCTCGGAGGCGCCGACACCGAGCCAGAGCCGCGCCTCCCGCTCGATCAGCGCGACGTGATCCCGGGGCACGGCCTCGGCGAGAGGCGGAGGCGGTTCGCCGACCTCCACCCGCCGCCCCGTGCGCCGGGCGAAGTCGCGGGCCACGCGCTCCGCCAGCGGCCGGAGGCTCGGCTCGGGGCGGAGCACGAGCGGCGCCTCCTGCGCGGCCGCGCGGGGCATGCCGACCCCGGCCAGGAGCAGGGCCCAGGCACAGATCACCCCGGCGAGGCGCGCGCGTGGCGTCCCTCTCGGCGAGCTCCGCAGGTGCCTTTCGACCTCCACCCGCCCCGAGGTCGTCGGGGGCGGGCGGCTTTTCCAACGCGCGCTCGAAAAAAACGCGGCTCGGCCGAAACGAGGCACGCCCCACGCGTCAAGCATGGGGCGTGCCAGGCATGGGGCGTGCCAGGATGGGGCGTACGACGACGGCCCCGGAGCGCGTTGTCGACTCGCGCCGAGCGTGATGCCCGGCGCGAGCCGGTCCTCACTCGGCGGGTGCGGGCGCGGGCTCCGCCGGCGCCGTCTCCGCCGTCGAGCGCGGCTCGGGGGGCGGCGGCCGGAAGTCCTCCTCGCGCTCCGTGTAGCCGAACTTGTAGGTGATGCCCATCCGCGAATAGAGCTGGATGTCGTCGTGGCCGAAGCCCCACATGTCGCCGAAGATCCGGCGCGTGTCGCCGGCCACGATGCCCTCGAAGGCGAACCAGAGGTTCCAGCGCCGCGTCACGATGAACTCGAGCGAGCCGCCGAGGCGGAAGCGCGCGAGGCTCTGGCGGCTGTCGATGCGCTGCTCCCCCGGCTCGCTCGGGCTGTCCATCCCGTCGACGCAGCCCCCGGCGAAGCGGCAGTCGCCGTCGAACTCGTTCCAGGGCCAGCTGTCCGAGTGGTAGTCGAGCGCCGCCCACATGGTGAAGTTGCCCGCGTTCAGGAAGTGCAGGCTGAAGAGGCCCTCGAGGCTGAAGAAGAACGTGTTCGTCGAGTACTCGGGCCGATCGTCCATCGTCGGGTCGCAGTCCGCGAGGTCCATGCACTCCTGCAGCGTCCCGCTCCGCGTCGGCCCGAGGCCCCCGCCGATGCGGATCTGCCCACCGAGCGACACCTGCCGCACCGGCCGGAAGCCCGCCTTCACGCGCCCCTCGAACTCGGTCAGCCGATAGAAGCTCGTCCGCAGCCCGATGCCCGCCTCGAGCCAGTCGATGATGCCGATGCCCAGCCGGAACTCGAAGAGGTGCGGCCAGCCCAGCGACATGTCGAGCACGGCCAGGTCGTTCGGCAGCGTCGCGCCCGAGCGCGCCACCGCCTGCCGGTGCCGCTCCCGCCGCGCCATCTCGGCCCGCTCCCGCTCCTCCGGCGTCATCTCGTCTTCGCCGACGAGCCCGACGTTGAAGACGCGCGTCTCCGAGCTCGGCCGGAGCGCCACCTGCGCCGTGTAGGGCCGGTAGCCGTCCGCGCGCACCTCGATCAGGTGCGAGCCCACGGGCACGGTCCCCTCCCAGGGCACGGGCCCCATGACCTCGCCATCAACGATGAATTCGCCGCCGCGCACGTTCGCCTCCACCCGCACCGGCGTGCCGATGGGGTCGAGCTGCGCCGTCACCCGGCAGTCCTGCCCGGGCCCGACCTGGCAGGTCTCCCGGTGCTCCTGGTAGCCCTCCGCGCGCACCACGATCGCGTGCGTCCCGGCGCTCGCCTCCTCGACGACCACCGGCACGTGCCCGCGCTCCTCGCCGTCGAGGATCACCGTCGCACCGTCCACGTTCGCGTTGATCACGATGCGCCCGGGCTCCTGCTCCTCGGCGCTCAGCTCCACGGAGATCACCCGCTGGCGCCCGGCCTGCACCTCCACGGTCTGCTGCGTCGGCTGGTAGCCGTCCGCCCGCGCCTCGACGATGTGCTCGCCCGGCGCGAGCTCCGTGGCCGTCGCGGGCGCCTCCCCGACGACCTCGCCGTCGACCGAGATGATCGCGCCCTGGACGTTCGAGATGATCCGCAGCGAGCCCCCCTGCTCGGGCGCCGGCCGCAGGGTCGCGTTGATGGTCAGCCGCTCCCCCGCGATGATGCGGACCGTCTGGCGGTAGGTCTCGAGCTGATCCCCGTCTGGGCGGATCTCGATCTGATGCTCGCCGGCCGTGAGCCCCTCGAGCACCGTCGGCGTGCTGCCGCGCGGCGTCCCATCGACGTAGACCGCCGCTCCGGAGACGTCGGCGGCCACCAGCAGCGACCCGGTCGAGGGCGCCTGCTCCTCGAGCGTCACGGGCATGGTCAGCACCTGCCCGCCCGAGAGCTCGGCCCACTGGTTGAAGGTCACGTAGCCCTCACGGCCGACCTGCACGAGGTGCCGCCCGGGCTCCACGTTCGTCCGGAAGGGCACGTTGCCGACCGGCTGCCCGTCGATGCGGATCGCCGCGCCGTTCGCGGCCTCGTTGCCCGCCGTGATGTCGATCACCGAGAAGGGCTCGAGGGTCGCCCGGAAGGTCTCGCGGCGACGCCGGATGTAGGCCGAGACGCGCGCGTCCTCGTGGCCGTCGAGCTGGAAGATCAGCGTGTGGTTGCCGCGCGGGACGCGGACGTTGCGCAGCGGCGTGACGCCGATGCGGTTGTCGGGGGAGACCGTGTTGAAGTAGACGGTCGCGCCCGGCGGATCGGACTCGATGTGAATGGGGATCGGGCGCTGGGCCGAGACCTCGGCGTGCGTCCCGAAGACCACGGCAGCCAGGGTGACCATGGCGGCGATGCGGCGCGTCATTCAGTTCCCTCCAAGCATGCGGGAGCGTACGGCTCCGGTGCGTGTCGTCGACCCGATAGCGGACCGACCCCCCAGCGCGCCCAGATATACCGCACCGTTCCGCTCCCCCGAAAGCGCGGTCCGGCTTTCGCGGACTCGGCACGATGATTGCTGTTCTGGTGCAGCCGAGCTCGGCCGCCCCGACGCCCGTCGAGGACGTGCCACCCTACCCCGATCGCCAAGGGGGTTGGCACGCAGCGTGCCATGTTGTCACGCTCGGGAGGGCGAGCGGCCGAGCTCGCGGAGGATGACGATGGGACGGATCGAACCGCAGGAAGACGCGCAGCGAAACGCTCCGGAAGCGGGGCCGGCAGCGACGAGCGCGGCCCGCCTCGCCGGCGGGAGCCTCTTCCTCGCCGCGACGTTCGCGCTCCTCCAGCCGACGCCCGCGCGGGCCTGCGGCGGCTTCTTCTGCGATGGCCCCGGCTCCGGCGCGGGCCCGACGCCCGTCGTGCAGGCCGCCGAGCGCGTCCTCTTCGAGCAGCGGGAGGATGGCCGCATCCGCGCCTACGTGCAGATCCAGTATGCCCAGCAGGCCGGCGTCCCCATCGGCTTCAGCTGGGTCATCCCCGTCACCAGCGTCCCCGAGCTCGGCGTGGCGGATCCGGCCACCTTCGACCAGCTCGACCAGGCCACCTCGCCCCAGTTCCGCTTCGTCAACCAGCCCCGCCCGACCGGCGGCGGGGGCGGTGGCGGCGGCGGGGGCTGCGCCGCGGACGACGCCCTCGCCGGGGTCGCGGCGGACGCCGGCGCACCGACCACCATGGACGGCGTCCGCGTCTGGGACGAGTCGCGCATCGGCGACTACCAGACCGCCATCGTCGAGGGCGAGACCGGCGACGCCATCCGCGACTGGCTCGCCCGCAACGACTACGACATCCCCGACAGCGCCAGCGAGACCCTCGACCACTACGTCTTCACGGGGCACCTCTTCGCCGCCTTCCGCTACGACCCCATCGACCGCGGCACCGGCAGCCTCCCCCCCGTCGTCCTGACCTACCGCGGCGACAAGCCCTGCGTGCCCATCCGCATCACGGCCATCGCCTCGATGCCGATCCTCGACGTGATGGTGCTCGCCTTCGGCCCCGGTCGCGCGCGCCCCGACGGCGAGTACACGGAGACCGTCCCCGACTACCAGGCCATCCGCATGGACGCGACGGCGCCGACCGGCACCACCTACGCCGAGGAGGTCTCCCGAGCCATCGAGGCGAGCGGCCGCCACGCCTGGGTCGTCGAGCACGCGAGCACGACCGCCGACCTCCAGGGCCTCTCCGATCCGGAGGCTCAGGCCCTCGCCAGCCGCTCGCCCTACGTGACGCGCTTCTACACGCGCTTCACGCCGGAGCAGATGGACGTCGACCCCGAGTTCGTCTTCGACGAGGGCCCGGCCGACGTCAACCGGCTCCACGTGATCGACCTCGGCGTGCGCCGCGCCACCCTCGTGCCCGGCGACGAGCTCCGCTACGCCGCGCCCCCGGTCGCCCTCGCCTTCGCCAGCGCCGCGCTCTTCTTCCGCCGCCGCCGCCGCTGATCGCCCGCCCCTCTCTCGTCCCCTTGCGTCGCCGCCCCGGCGCTCCACGCTCCCCCGCGTGCGCCGCGCCCTCCCCTTCCTCGGGGCCCTGGCCCTCGTGGTCGGAGCCTGGCTCGCCTGGGACGCCCTGGTCGTGGACGAGCGCGAGCGCGTCGCGGCCGTCGCCGACGCCTTCGCCGGCGAGATCCGCACCGATCGCGTCGACGCCGCCCTCCAGCACGTCGACGTCGACGTCGCCCCGCTCGAGGTCGACGTGCGCGGCCGCACGCGCGTCTACGGCCGGGGCGCTGCGGGTGACCTCCGCCGCGACGCCCTCCGGGGCCTCGGCGCGCACATGGGCCAGACCCTCCGCGTGCTCAGCCGAAGCATCGAGCTCGACGAGGACGCCGCCACCGTGGCCCAACGCCTGATGGGCGACCGGGGTATGGTGCAGGTCGAGCTCCGCCTCGAGCATCACGAACAACGCTGGCTCGTGCGCCGCCTCCGCGTCCACCGCTGAGGAAGCGGTCGGGGGCCGCTTCAGGGCGCGAGGCGCCGCTCGGCGCCCGACGGTTCCACCTCCACCGCCTCGCGCTCCGCGCCCTCGCCCTCGCCCTCGCCCATGTCGTCCAGCGGCTCGCCGCCGGGCCCCCAGAGCCCCGGCACCCCGCTCGCGAAAGGCAGATCCGCCGCGCGCCCCTGGAGCGTCCGCGCCTGCACCGGCTCCCCCGGCCGATGGAACCGGAAGTCCTCGAGCTGCGCGAGCCCATGGGCCAGCGCCTCCGCGTCGATCCGCTCCCGCGCGTGCATGTGCCGCAGAAAGCGCGTCACCCGGTTCCGCATGGAGCGCGTCAACTCTCCCCGCTCGTAGCTCTCGTGGTAGCGCTTCGGGTTCGGCAGGATGACCGCCAGGAACGCCGACTCGGCCGGCGAGAGCTCGGCCGGCGCGCGCCCGAAGTAGTAGTCCGCCGCGTGCACGATCCCGTAGACGGCCGGGCCGTACTCGATGACGTTCAGATAGAGTTCGAGGATCTCCGCCTTCTCGAGCGCCGTCTCGAGCCACCAGGTGAGGATGGCCTCCTGAACCTTGCGGGCGATCGTCTTCTCCCGATGCAGGAAGAGGTTCTTCGCCAGCTGCATCGTGATCGTGCTCGCCCCCTGCACGTAGCGCCCCGCGCGGATGTTCCGCACCAGCGCGTCGCGGATCGAGTAGACCGCGAAGCCCCCGTGCCGGAAGAAGGCCGCGTCCTCGTGGCCCACCACCGCCTGCACCAGGAAGGGGCTGATCCCGTAGATGGAGACCCAATTCGCCGAGCCCGGCCCGGTCGTCATCTCGAAGACGGTCCCGTCCGGCTCCTGAACCCGGTGCAGGAAGGGCGCCTGCACGCGCCGGAGATCGGCCATGGCCGGCACCGCCAGGAACTCGCAGCCATCGGCGACCCGGACGCGCAGCTCCGTCTCGTCGAGCTGCTCCGAGTCGATCGCGAAGCGCAGCCGCCCCCCGATACGCCCCCGCCAGTGGAAATCCGCCGTCTCCGCGAGCAGATCGCGGGGCAGCGCATGGACCGCGTCCTCGCACGAGGTCGGCGGGAGCTGCGCCCGGAGCGCCACCCGGTAGGTCTCCGCGTCGCCCTCCAGCTCGCCTTCGAGCTCGGCGCGCGCCTCCCCCACGGCCACCGCCCCCTCCTCGAGGGTCAGCCTCCGCTCGGCCGGCCGCCAGCGCGCCCGCCCCGACACCGTCGCCTCGAGCCCCCGCACCGGATGGGGCGCGAGGCGCTCGTGGAAAAACCCCAGGTCGCGCACGCCGAGCCGGCCGTGAGCGACGATCTCGGCCGGCGACTCGGCCTCCATCGTGAGCTCCGCGTCCAGGCGCGCATGCTCCGGCCGCCACCAGGGCAGATCGGGCAAGAAGGGCACGAAGAGCGCGAAGGGCAGCTGCCGGACGCGGAGCGTGCCCTGCCCGCGCGCTTCGGCGGGGGTCACGCGGAAGTCCCAGCTCGCCTCCCCATCCTGCGCCGCCGTCTCCCCCACCAGGTGGACCCGCTCCCCCTCCCGCGTGGCATCCAGCCGGAGATCGCGGACCAGAGGCGCCGCCCCCTCCTCCGCGGGGAGCGCCGCCCAGTCCTCGAGGTGCACGGACCCGCCATCCACCCATCGAGCCAGCCACGGAGGCACCGACTCGTCCTCGGCCTCGGCCTCCACCTCCGGCTCTCCCCCGCGAAGCTTCGCCAGGAGCCCCTGGAGGCGCGCGAGCACCTGCCCACGCCGCTCGCCCACGCGCAGGCGCCCGCCGCTCGCCTCGAGCTCGGCGACCCGCCAGGGACGGCGCTCCAAGGTCATCGCCCAGCTGGTCACGGCGAGCGAATCCCCGTCTCCTTCAACACCGACGCGCGCGTCGCCACCTCGGAGCTGCCAGCTCGACCCCACCTGCGCGCCCAGCGAGCTCCGCGCCAGCTCCCCCTCGGCGTCGCGCAAGAGGACCTGGCCACTCCGGATCTCGAGCTCGAACCCGAGCCCCGCCTGGGGCTCACCGCTCGAGTCGTCGTTCGACTCGCCTCCACCGCGCGGCATCAAGGCCCCGAGGTCCTCGGAGCCGTTCAGCTCCACCGCCAGCCCGTCGACGCGCACGGCCTCGATCGCCGCGCCGCCGTCGAGCGCCAGCGAGAAGAGGGAGCCGTCCACCGCGATGTGCTCGGCCTCGAGGTCGAGCCCAGAGCCCTCCGCGCGTAGCTCCGCCAGCGAGACGCCGCCCCAACGAAGCGAGACGTCACCCAGGTCCGCGCTCACGGGCAGTCGCGCTTCGAGAGCCTCGACGACCTTCGCTTCAATGCGCGCAGGGATCCACCAGAACCACGCCGCGAGTCCGGCGATCGGTAGAACCCCTACGCCCGCGAACGCGAGCTTTTTGCCACGACTGAGCCCCAAAACGACTCCCCAAACGGGGAGAAGTATGCGTTGTTTCGGTCAAAAAGAAAAACGCCTCCGCGGACAGAAGCTCACCCGTGATACACCCTTGATCACGCTTCGAGCTGACAGTCAAGACGACCGATGAGCGTGCATTGAGCTAGCTCTCTCCCGGCTCGGCAGGCTGGCTCCACACCGCAGCCCGCCGCGGGGCCGGGGAAGTCCCCGGACCGCCCGGAGGACCTCGGCGCGCCGCTTCGTCGACGCCCTCGGCACGCCGCTCCATCGAACCGCCTCGGGGGCTCCTTCATCGACCCCCTTCGGCGCCTTCCCTCATCGCTCCCACTCGGCGCGCTCGGCCGCGTGACCTCGGCGAGCGCGGCTCGATCCACCTCCACCACCAAGCCGAACACGTCGTGAGCCACAACCTCGAGCTCGATCAGGAGCGCTCGCGCCGTCCGATCGTGACGAGATCCCGGAGCCAGCGACCACCGGGCGCCCAAACGGCTTCCGGAGCGTCGGCGCGGATCCGCGCGATGGCGACCTCGAGTGCCGACCGGGACAACGAGCTCGCGCGACCGCCGGCCCGAGCGCCGAGGGCGGACCTGGTCCACCACGATCCGAGCCGTCCCGGCGTCGTAGCCTCACGGCTCCGCGCCCTGGATGACGGAATAAAAGAAGCCCCACCTCGACAGAGGTGGGGCTTCATAAATCCGGCGGCGACCTACTCTCCCACAGGGTTACCCCTGCAGTACCATCGGCTCTGGAGGGCTTGACTTCCGAGTTCGGGATGGGATCGGGTATGACCCCTCCGACATTGCCACCGAAACACGTAGAAGCTTCGTTTCTTGCGCCACACGAGGGCGAAGCGAGCGAGCGGAAGGAGTCGTGCTCGACTTCCTGCTCTTGCTTCCAACCCTGCTCTCGAATCGAGTTCGACTCGTACCTTAGAGATAGGTCAAGCCTCACGGCCGATTAGTACCGGTTAGCTCCATGCATTGCTGCACTTCCACACCCGGCCTATTACCTTGTAGTCTTCAAGGGGCCTTTAGGGGCCTTGCGGCCCGGGACGCCTCATCTCGAGGCCGGCTTCCCGCTTAGATGCTTTCAGCGGTTATCCGTTCCGTACATAGCTACCCGGCGATGCTCTTGGCAGAACAACCGGAACACTAGAGGTACGTCCAACCAGGTCCTCTCGTACTATGGTTAGATCCTCTCAAGCGTCCTACGCCCACGGCAGATAGGGACCGAACTGTCTCACGACGTTCTAAACCCAGCTCGCGTACCCCTTTAATTGGCGAACAGCCAAACCCTTGGGACCTGCTCCAGCCCCAGGATGGGATGAGCCGACATCGAGGTGCCAAACCGCGCCGCCGATATGAACTCTCAGGCGCGATCAGCCTGTTATCCCCGGAGTACCTTTTATCCGTTGAGCGATGACCCTTCCACATGGAGTCACCGGATCACTAAGGCCTGCTTTCGCACCTGCTCGAGCTGTCGCTCTCACAGTCAAGCTCCCTTATGCCTTTGCACTCTACGGCTGGTTTCCAATCAGCCTGAGGGAACCATCGCGCGCCTCCGTTACTTTTTGGGAGGCGACCGCCCCAGTCAAACTGCCCACCAGACAGTGTCCCTGATCCGGATTACGGACCTAGGTTAGAAGCCCAGAACAGCCAGGGTGGTATTTCAAGGGTGACTCCAACGAGACCGGAATCCCGCCTTCTAAGTCTCCCACCTATCCTACGCAGACTGTCCCGAGCCTCACTGCCAAGTTGCAGTAAAGGTTCACGGGGTCTTTCCGTCTTGCCGCGGGTAGAGAGTATCTTCACTCTCAGTACAATTTCGCTGAGTTGCTGGCCGAGACAGTGGGGATGTCGTTACGCCATTCGTGCAGGTCGGAACTTACCCGACAAGGAATTTCGCTACCTTAGGACCGTTATAGTTACGGCCGCCGTTTACTGGGGCTTCGGTTCGGAGCTTCGCTAATGCTAACACCTCCCCTTAACCTTCCAGCACCGGGCAGGCGTCAGACCCTATACGTCCTCTTACGAGTTCGCAGAGTCCTGTGTTTTTAGTAAACAGTCGCAACCCCCTGGTCACTGCAACCCGCTTCCGCTCCGGATGCTCTCCTTCACGTACATGCGGGCACACCTTCTCCCGAAGTTACGGTGCCAATTTGCCGAGTTCCTTAGCCAGCATTCTCTCACGCGCCTTGGGATACTCACCCCGCCCACCTGAGTCGGTTTGCGGTACGGTCACCACTGGGGCTCCCCACGCAGCTTTTCTCGGAAGCATGGAATCACTGAGTTCTGGACCCGGAGGTCCACCTCATCACGTCTCGGAGTTGAGCTCGCGTTTGTGGCTATCGCCTCCTACGAGCTCCTCCTACACGCTTGAACCAGCTATACCGAACAGCTGGCTCAGCCTATCCTTCTCCGTCCCTGCTTGGTTCAACACCGTCAGTGGTGGTGCTGGAATATTAACCAGCTTTCCATCGCCTACCCCTTTCGGGCTCAGCTTAGGGGCCGACTAACCCTCGGGAGGATGATCCTTCCCCGGGAAACCTTGGGCTTACGGCGACAGGGCTTCTCACCCTGTTTATCGCTACTCATGCCTACATCAGCTCTTCTCAGGTCCGACAGCGCTCCTTACGGTACACCTCGTATCTACCTGAGAATACTCTGCTACCGCTCTCAAAGAGAGCCCGAAGCTTCGGTACCACACTTAGCCCCGTTACATTTTCGGCGCAGGCTCGCTCGACCAGTGAGCTGTTACGCTTTCTTTAAAGGGTGGCTGCTTCTAAGCCAACCTCCTGGCTGTCTGAGCGCTCCCACATCCTTCTACACTTAGCGTGGATTTGGGGACCTTAGCTGTCGATCTGGGCTCTTTCCCTCTCGGCTACGGACCTTATCACCCGCAGCCTGACTCCCGAGTAGTTGTCACCGGCATTCGGAGTTTGATTGGGTTTGGTAATCTGGTAGGACCCCTAGCCCATTCAGTGCTCTACCTCCGGTGCAATTCACTCGAGGCTATACCTCAATATATTTCGCAGAGAACCAGCTATCTCCGAGCTTGATTAGCCTTTCACTCCTATCCACAGGTCATCCCCTGAATTTTCAACTTCAGTGGGTTCGGTCCTCCACGCGGTTTTACCCACGCTTCAACCTGCCCATGGATAGATCGCTCGGTTTCGGGTCTACGCCATGCCACTCGACGCTCTATTTGAACTCGCTTTCGCTGCGGCTACACCTCACGGCTTAACCTTGCGACATAGCGTAACTCGTAGGCCCATGATGCAAAAGGTACGCCGTCGCACATTCCCCGAAGGGCATAGTGCTTCGACTGCTTGTAGACGCACGGTTTCAGGTACTATTTCACTCCCCTCGCCGGGGTGCTTTTCACCTTTCCCTCACGGTACTTGTTCACTATCGGTCGTCGAGTAGTACTTAGCCTTGGAAGGTGGTCCTCCCAGATTCCCGCCGGATAACACGTGTCCTGCGGTACTCGAGAACCAACTCGGAGTCCATGTCGCTTTCACTTACGGGGCTGTCACCCTCTATGGCCGGTCTTTCCATACCGTTCAGTTAGCAAATGGATTTGTAACTCCGTGGAAGACTGGGGTACTTCCAGGTTGGCCTCACGACCCCATGACAGCAACGCCCCCAGGCTTACACTGTCATAGTTTAGGCTGGTCCCCGTTCGCTCGCCGCTACTAGGGGAGTCTCGTTTGATTTACTTTCCGCCGGGTACTTAGATGTTTCAGTTCCCCGGGTTAGCCACCCAAAGCCTATGTATTCAGCAATGGGTCTCTTGGTATGAACCAAGACGGTTTCCCGATTCGGAGATCTCCGGGTCAACGCTTGTTAGCAGCTCACCGAAGCTTATCGCAGCTGTCCACGTCCTTCGTCGCCTCTCGACGCCTAGGCATCCACCGTGCGC
>PABA01000113.1 GCA_002699025.1 Sandaracinus sp.
CCTACGCTTCTTGCCCATGGGGTGGGTGACCTCCTACTTACCCGGACATGGTGTCCGGTCCTGAGGCATCCACCCCTTTTCTACAGCTGACTTCGCTCGGCCTGAATCCCTCCCGGCGGTCGGGATGCGATCCGCCGTCCGCTCTCCGCCGTCCGTGCTGGCGCCCGACTTCGCGGTCCATGCCGCTTCGCGGAGATGGCGGAGGCGCTTCGGTGTCCCGATCGTCGGCGAGGTCCGGACCCTGGCTCGACGGGCTCGGTGTGCGCGCGTGAGGTGCGTCGACCGGCGGGCAGGGGCACGGGCAGGGGCACGGGCATGGGTGTGGGCGTGGGCACGGGCATGGGCACGGGGAAGCGTCGTGCCGACGCTTCAGATCTCCACGCGATCGACGCTCTGCACCGGGCCCACGCCTGGACCGGTCTTCTTCCAGTGGCTGAAGAAGGGCGCCTGGTCGCTGCTGTGGATGCAGAGCGAGCCCTCGGTCTCCCCGTGCGTCACCTCGGCGCCCGGGCCGAGCTCGAGGAGGGCGCTCTCCACCTCCGCCCGCAGGTCCGTGCCGACCACGCTCCGGGGGATCCACACGCCGGCCCGGTGCGCGACGGTGGCGCCGCCCTCCCCCGCCCGGGGCGCGTCGACGCCGAAGTCGAGGGTCGTCAGGTAGCGCCCGCGGCGCCGGAGCCAGGGCGCGCTCCCGGGCGCCTCGAAGGCGAAGCGGAAGCCCGTCAGCCCGGTCGCCAGGGGCCGCTCCGCGTCCGCCGCCCGCTCGACGGGCGTGACCCGCGTCGGCGCCCGCGCGCTCCCGAAGACCTCGCTCCGCGCGCGCGTCGCCCGGAGCTGCGCCGCCGGCCCGCTCAGGAGCGTCACGCCGACCTCCAGCGCGTAGTCGAGGCGCACGTTCAGCGGCTTCTCCTCGATGAAGGGCACGCCGCCGCGCGTGGGCGTCCAGCCGCGCGCGAGCTCCACCTCGAGCTCGGAGACGACCTCGCCCCCCTCGCGTCGCCCCTCGCCGACGCGCAGCCCGAGCTCGACGGGCCAGAAGCCGTTCGAGTTGCAGGGCCGGTCCGCCGGCTGGTGCGCGTCGCAGCAGCGCGTGTCGAGGCGGAAGCCGTGGAGGAGCACCGCGAACGCCTCCGCCCCCGGCGGCGGCGCGAAGCGTACGGGCTCCCGGAGCGCGACCCGCGCCTCCGGCACCGGCCCCTCCACCTCGTCGTGCCAGCGCAGGCTCACCTCGCGCCGCTCGACCGCCAGGCCGCTCCCGCGGAGCGCCGTCCAGCGCCCCCGCGGCCGCATGTAGTTCCCGTCGACGCCGGTCGACTGGGCGAAGCGGAAGGCGCCCTCGTCGTCGATGAAGCTGTGCAGCCGGCTGATGCGGTGCGGCAGACGGAAGCCCAGCACCTCGCGGAGCCACTCGTGCCGGAAGCCGCGCCAGAGATAGATCGGATCCACGCGCCGATGCTCGCACATCGTCGCGGCGAAGCCTCCCCGGCTTCGCCCGGCGCCGCCCTACTCCTCTTCGTCGTGGGGGTGGTGCCCGCCGGGGCCGTGGGCGTGGCCGTGCTGGAGCTCTTCCTCGGTCGCGTCGCGGAGCTCGAGGATCTTCACGTGGAAGTGGAGCTCGACGCCGGCGAGCGGGTGGAGCGGCGTGCAGATGACCGTCGGCCCCTGGACCTTCTTCACCCAGAGGGGCATCGGCCCCTTCTCCGTGCGCGTCATGAACTGCACGCCCTTCTCGAGCTTCGCGTCCGCCGGGAAGCTCGAGCGCGGGAAGCGCAGGTCCTTGACCTTCATCTTCGGGCCGTAGCCCTCCTCGGGCGGCACGACGGCGTCCACCTCGTCGCCCACGGCCTTGCCGAGGAGCTGCTTCTCGAGGCCGGGCACGATGTTGTGGCTGCCGCAGAGGAAGAGCAGCGGGTGGTCCGGCTGGGAGCGATCCAGCTCCTCGCCCGCCGCGTTCCGCAGCACGTACTCGATGGACACGACCTTCTTCTCGCCGACGACGTCGCTCATGGGGAGCGCATGTAGCACGGTTCACCGGAGGCTCGCCCGCTTTCCCGAGGCGTCGGGCCGAGGGCCGGCGCCGGGACGGTCCGTTTGACGTGGGGCGGGCGCCGCGCCGATCATCGACGCGGGAGGGCACGGATGGGGGAGCGACGGGAGAAGGGCGAGGCGGTCGATCCGCTGAAGAAGCGCGCGCCGCGGCGTCTGCGCTTCGTGGTCGGCTCGGCGCTGCTGGTCGGGCCCGCGCTCGGCGCCTGCGAGGAGCCGCCGATCGTCAACACGACGGCGCCCGATCCCCCCGTCGTGAACGCCCCCGCCCCGGACCGGCCGGACGAGCCGCCCGAGCCCGAGCCCGAGCCCGAGCGACCGGTGGGCGTCCCGACGAACCCCGCCGCCATGCAGGAGTCGCCCGAGCCGCCTCCGGAGGGCGACGAGGACGCGCCCCCGAGCGCGATGGCGCCGACGAAGCAGCAGCTCATCGACGACCCGATCGGCAACCCGATCGGACCGCCCGCCGGTGAGGGGCTCGACCGCCGACCGCCACGCCCGCGCACCAACGTGGCGCCCGTCCGAGACCGGGCGCTCGAGGCCGTGCTCGAGCTCCCCGAGCCGGACGACACCCTGGGAGACGTGCTCACCACGGAGGAGGACTGAGAATGGGACGCACCCGAGACCGCGTGCTGCGCTTCGCCGTCGGCGGCGCGCTCCTGATCGCGCCGGCCTGTGGGCCCGGCGGAGGCGGCGCGAACACCGAGGAGCCCGAGCCGATCCGCGAGTTCGCCCCGAACCCCGGGCCCGACGACCCGCCGCCGCCGCGCCCCGAGGAGGTCGACGAGGACGACGAGGCGCTGCAGGGCACGGTGAACCCCGTCGCGGAGGAGGACGAGCCGCCGGAGGCGCCGCTCCCCACCGCGAACCCCGCGCCGGAGGACCGACCGACGCCCGCCCCGATCGAGGAGGACTGAGCCGATGGACGAGCGTGACGAGAAGAAGGCCCGCGCCAGCCGCCGGCTCCGCTTCGCCGTGACGGGCGCCCTGCTCGGGGTCGCGTCGACCGGCTCCGGCTGTGGCCCGAGCGAGCCGGTGATGGTGAACCCCGCGCCGCCCCCCGAGGCCGTGGAGACCTCCAACCCGGTGGCGCACGAGGAGGCCCCGCCCGACGAGACGGCGAACCCGATCGGCGACGAAGAGCCGCCGCCCGAGGCGCCGCCCCCCGACGAGGAGACGACCACGCCACGCCCTCCCGCCGACGAGCCCACGACCACGGCCGGGACGCGCGGACCGGAGGCCACGGCCAATCCGCGCGGCAACGAGGACGAGCTGCCGCCGCCGCTGCCCATCGGCGAGCTCGACGACTGAGGGCCCCGCCCATGCCGACCCCCGACGAGAGCGACGCCGCGCGCCTGCTCGCGCCGACCACGCGGGCCCTCGGCGCGATGCACCGGCACCAGATCCGCCGCGAGCCCTGGCCGGACTTCGACGCCTTCGACCCGGGCGCCTACCCGCGCGAGCTCCGCCGCCACGCGGCCTGGCATTGGGTGAGCCGCGCCCAGGCCGAGCACGGCTCCGTGCACCAGTTCAGCGCCGTCACGCACGCGCTCTGCGAGGCGCGGGCGCCCGTCGAGCTCCTCGGCGCGCTGGCCCGGCTGATCACCGACGAGGTGCGCCACGTCGAGCTCTGCGGGCAGGCCGCGCTCGCCTTCTTCCCCGAGGGCGGGGGCGATGGGCGGCTCTTCGCCTGGCGGACGCCGCGCGCGCCCTGGCCCGACGCGCCCGAGCCGCCCGGTCGCGACGTCGACGCGGAGACCCGGGAGGCGCGCGAGCTCGCCCTCCGAGGCTGGGCGAGCCGGGCGATCCTCACGGCCTGCTGCCTCGGGGAGACGCTCTCGAAGCCGATGCTGGATGCGCTCGCGGTGGTGGCCACGGACCCGGTGGCGCGGGCCTGCGCCGAGCAGATCCTCAAGGACGAGCGCTTCCACGCGAGCTTCGGCTGGGAGGCGCTGGAGGTGCTCTGGCCGACGCTCGACGCGGGGGAGCGGGAGGCGCTCCAGCGGCAGCTCGCGCGGAGCCTCGCGGGCTTCGAGCGGACCACCTGCGGCGGCGTGACCATCGAGGACGTGGCGAACACGGCGATCGAGATCGGCCCGAGCGAGGAGCCGAACCTCGGGACGCTGACGAACGAGCAGTTCGCGATGATCTTCTTCGCGACGCTCGAGGCGGAGATCTTCCCGAAGCTCCGCGCCCTCGGCCTGGACCCGGAGCGCGCCTGGCGGGAGCGGGGCGCCCGCGCGAAGGGGGATGGCGCGAAGGGGGATGGCGCCGAGGATCACCGCCCGGAGGCCGCCGCCGAGACGCGCGCGGACACGGCGGGTGGCGCCGACGCCGCCGAGTGAGCGCGACGCGGCAGGCCCCCCGCTCGAGTCGAGTCAGTCGTAGGTGTAGAAGCCCTCGCCGGTCTTCCGGCCGAGCTTGCCCGCGCGGACCATCTGCCGGAGCAGCGCCGGCGGGCGGAACTGCTCGCCGAGCTCCGCGTGCAGGTGCTCCATGATGTGCAGGCGCACGTCGAGGCCCACGAGGTCCGTGAGCTTCAGCGGGCCCATCGGGTGCCGGTAGCCGAGCACCATCGCCTTGTCGATGTCCTCGGGGCTGGCGACGCCCTGCTCGACCATGCGGATGGCCTCGCAGCCGAGGATGATCCCGAGCCGGCTCGTGGCGAAGCCCGGCCAGTCGTTCACGACGATCGGCTCCTTGCCGATCTTCTCGGCGAAGGCCCGCGCCCGGGCGACGGTCTCGTCGTCCGTGCTCAGCCCGCGCACGATCTCGAGGAGCTTCATGACCGGCACGGGGTTGAAGAAGTGGAGGCCCACGACCCGCTCCGGGCGGCCCGTGTCGGCGGCGATCTCGGTCACGCTGAGCGAGCTGGTGTTGGTCGCGAAGAGCGCGTGCGGCGGCGCCTTGGCGCTGACCTCGCGGAAGAGCTCGAGCTTGAGCTCCATCTTCTCCGGGATGGCCTCGACGACCAGGTCCGCCTCGCCCACGGCGTCGCTCAAGGAGGCGGTGGTGCGGATGCGCCCGAGGGCCGCCTCGGCGTCGGCGGCGCTCAGCTTCTCCTTCGCCACGAAGCGGTCGAGGCTCTTCTTCATCTTCGCCTTCGCCGCCTCGAGCGCCTCCGCGTGGACGTCCCCGAGGACGACCTCGCAGCCGGCCGTCGCGCTCACCTGCGCGATGCCATGACCCATCGTGCCCGCCCCGAGGACGGCGACCTTTCGGATCTCGCTCATGGCCCCCGGCTACCACGGGCCCGCCGCCGCGACTGCGCGAAGCCGCACACTCAGGGGCAGGGCACGCGCGTCGCGGAGATCACCACGTCGTCGAGGTGGACGACCGCGTCCCGCTCCCAGGTCCCGCCGATCGAGTAGGCCGAGAGGCCGACCTTCGCGTTCGTCAGCGGGCCCGGCCCGAGCGTGTCCGCGTCCTGCGCGAGCCAGCTCTCGCCGTCCACGAAGACCTCCGAGCGCCCGCTGACGCCCACGTCCACGCGCTGCTCCACGCAGACCCAGCGGCCCGTGGGGAAGCGCCCCTCCACCGTCTGCATGTAGGCGTCGCTCGGCCCGATCCACTGATAGTAGGCGCCGAGGGCCGTCGCCCCGGTGGCGAAGCCGCGCGACGAGTCCGCGGAGCTCCAGGCGTACATCTGCGTCGGGCCCTCGCTCGGCGGGAGCTCCTCGACGAAGACCCGCCAGCGGAACCAGACCGTGTCCCCCTCGCCGCGCGCCGGGTAGGAGAGCTCGAAGGTCGCGTCGTCGCCGGTGCGGGTCGCCAGGCGAGCCGCCCACCCGGGGTTGCCCATGAAGCCCTCGACGCGCGCATAGGAAGCGGAGGGGCCGAGGGTCAGCGTGCGGCTCGGCTCGGTCTCGAAGTCCTCGCAGTCGTAGACGTCGCCGACGCCGTCGCAGAAGGGCGGTGGCCCCGCGTCGGGGGGACCGGCGTCTTCGGGACCGGCGTCTCCGGGCCCGGCGTCTCCGCCCGCGTCTCCGGTGCCCGCGTCGGGAGGGCCGGCGTCCGCGCCGCCGTCCAACGCCGGGCCGGCGTCGCCTTCACCCGCGTCCGCGCCGGCGTCGGGCGCGGCCTCGCAGCCGGCCACCTCGCACCAGTCCTCACCCGGACAGGCCGCGTCGGGGGCCGTCTCCACGAGCGCGACCTCGACGCGCCCCTCCGGCGAGAGGAGCGAGCAGCCCTCGGCGACCCGCCGGCAGCTCCCGTCGAGCGCGATGACGCGCAGGGCCACGCGGCGCTCGTCCGAGGCGCGCCGCTCCTCGGCCCCGCCCGGGGTGACGCGCCAGCGCTCGAAGACCGCGTCGCCCGGCGCGCAGCCCGCCCGGGACTCGACGACCCAGGCGTCGGCCTCGACCCCGTCGGGGAGGGCCACGCCCCACTCGAGCACCGGTCGCTCGTCGCAGCCGGGGACCAAGAGCGCGCCGAGCGCGATCGCGAGGGCGGCGCGGCGGCTCATGGCAGGCGCCTCGCCACGCGGGTCAGCTCGTCGGCGCGCACGCGCACCCCGACGCGGATCGTCTCGCCGGACGCGCCGTCGACGAGCCGGAGCCGGTGCCGGCCCGCCGGAAGCTCGAAGCGCGCCGGGGTCTCACCGAGGCGGCGCGCGCCCAGGTAGACCGTCGCCCAGCCGCCGGGCGTGACGACCAGCACCTCCCCGCGGCCGACCGGGGTGATCGGGCGGGCGCGACGCGAGCGGCGCGCCCGGTCCGCCCTCGCCGCGGCGGCGGTGTCCTCGTCCGCGCTCGCGGCGACCGGCTCGCCGGCGCCTTCCTCCTCGGCGGTGCCTTCCACCGCGGCGCTCTCCTCGGCGCCGTCTTCCACCACGACGCCCTCCGCGGTCGCCTCCACCGCCGCGCCCTCCGCGGCCGGGCCCTCCGCCGAGCTCTCAGCGGCCTGCTCGGCGGCGGCCCCGGCTCCCTCGGAGGTGGCCCCGGCTCCCTCGGAGGCCGCGCCTGCCGGAGCGGGGCTCGCGACCGGCTCCTGCCCCGGCGCCGAGGCGAAGCCCGCGACCAGCCCGACCACGCAGGCCACCACGCCGAGCGCCAGGGCCCAGGTGCGCCGCGGCGTCCGCGCGGGCTCGGGGTCCGGCGCGATCGCGAACTCGTCGCTCGGCGGCGGCCCCACCCGCGCGCCGCTCGGCCGCGAGTCCTCCTCGAGCGGCACCTCGACCGAGAGCTGCTCCGGCGACGCGAAGAGCTCCTCCCGGACCTCCTTGCGCTCCTGCTCGCCCGCCCCCGGGAAGAGCCGCCCGAGCGTCCCCACGACGGCCCCGCCGGGCGCGTGCGCGCGCAGCACCTCCGCCACCTCCGCCGCGCTCGCCGGGCGCCGCCCCGGGTCGCGCATGAGCATCTGGCGCACGACCTCCGCCACCGGCTTCGGGACGGCGCGCGGCAGGTCCGGGACCGGCTCGGTCAGCACCGCGTGCATGGTCCGCACGTCCGTGTCGCGCCGGAAGAGCCGCGCGCCCATCAGCGCCTCGTGCAGCAACACCCCCAGCGCCCAGAGGTCGGTCCGCCCGTTGATCTCCGGCCCGGAGAACTGCTCCGGCGCCATGTAGGCGAGGTGCCCCTTCATCGTGCCCGTCACCGTCTCCGTCGAGCGGCCGGCGAAGCGCGCGATGCCGAAGTCGAGCAGGCTGACCCGCCCGTCGAAGCCGAGGAAGACGTTGGCCGGACAGACGTCGCGATGGACCAGGTGCAGGGGCTCGCCGCTCATCGGGTCGGCCACCTCGTGCGCGTAGGCGAGCGCGTCGGCCACGGCGACGCCGACCTCGAGGGCGAGGGCGACGCGCTCCTCCTCGGGCAGCCCGACCCGCACCAGCTCCCGGAGGACCTCGCGGAGCGTCCGGCCGACCAGGAACTCCATCACGAGCAGGAGGAAGCCGTCCCGCTCGCCGGCGTCGAGGCAGCTGCAGATGTTCGGATGCTGGAGGAGGCTGGCGACGTGCACCTCGTCGGCGAACATCGAGGCGAAGTCGGCGTCGCGCGCGAGGTGCGGGTGGATGATCTTGATCGCGAAGGGCCGCACGAAGGACTCGTGCGTGGCGCTCCGGCGCGCGAGGTAGACGTCGCCGAAGCCGCCCGACGCGACGCGCCGGAGCAGCGTGTAGTCGCCCACGTCCCGCGGGAGGCGCATCTCCGGCGCGGCGCGGCGCACGGCCCGCGAAGCGCTCGGCGTGGCCTCGGGCTGCTCGCTCCCCTTCATGGGGCCTCCGTCGGGCCGACGAGCAGCGCGCCATCCTCCGGCCGCGTCGCGAGCACGACCCCGACCACCACCGCCGCGACGACGGCCGCCCCGACGCCGCCGAGGATCCACCCGAGCGGAGCGCCGCCCTCGTCCTCGTCCTCTTCCCCCGGCGCGACGGCGAGGGCCTGCGCGGGCGCGGCCTCGGCCCGGGCGAGCGCGCTCCGGTAGAGATCCGTCTGCCCGAGGCGGAGCACGAAGCCGTAGCGAAGCCGCGGCGCCGCCGGCAGCTGGAGCGGCGAGGGGCCCTCCTCCCAGCCTTCGTCCGTCTCGCCCCGAAGCACCAACGCCACCCCCGGCAGGGGCGCCCCCTCGGCCCGCAGCGTCCAGCCGGCCGCGCCGCCCTCCGCCTCGACCTCCGGCAAGGCGGCCCCCTCCGCCTCCCAGAGCGCGTCGTAGCGCGCGCGGAGGCTCGGCGGGCTCGAGCGGAGCGCCTCGCCCTCCCGGTCGGCGAGCATCAGCCAGCGGAGCGCCTCCTCGAGCGCCGCCTCGTCCGCCCGCGCGCGCTCGACCAGGGCGAGCAGCTCGAGGGCCTCCAGCACGCGCCCCTCCCCGATCGCCCCCGCCTGCAAGCCCTCGCGCAGCACCTCGGCGGCCGCCTCGACCCGGGCCTCCGCGTAGAGCTCCCGGGCCGCCTCGAGGGGCGCGTCCTGAGCCGTCGCGCGCCCGCTCGCCGCGCTCACGCTCATCCACCCGAGGGCGGCGAGCAGCCAGATGCCCCTCCCCATCGCGCGAAGTTTACGATCCTGCTGGATTCCAGTCACGTGCCGGTGGCGCGTGTCGGGAGAACGCGCGACGGTGCGCCGATGGCCCCGCGCGCGCTGCTCATCGGCCTCGACTGCGCTCCGCCCTCGCTGGTCTTCGAGCGCTGGGCGGACCACCTCCCCCACCTGAGCGCCCTCCGCGCCCGCGGCCGCTGGGGCCCGCTCCGCTCCTGCATGCCGCCGATCACGGTCCCCGCCTGGACCTGCATGGTCAGCGGCCGCGACCCGGGGGAGCTCGGCCTCTACGGCTTCCGCAACCGCCCCCGCGACCGGGGCTACGACCTCCGCGTCGCCAGCGCGAAGGACGTGAAGGTCAAGCGCGTCTGGGATCGGCTCGGCGAGGCGGGGCACACGGCCGCCGCGCTCTTCGTGCCCCTGAGCTGGCCCCCGACCCCGCTCCGCGGCTGGATGGTCTCGGGCTTCCTCACCCCGGACGCCGCGAAGCCCTGGGCCTTCCCGCGCGCGCTGAAGGCGGAGCTCGAGGCGCGCTTCGGGCCCTACCGGGTGGACGTGGCGGACTTCCGCGGCGGCGACCTCGCGCGCGTCTTCGACGAGCTGCACGCCATGACGGCGCAGCACTTCGCCATGGCGCGGCACGTCTGGACCGAGAAGCGGCCGGGCTTTCTGATGATGGTCGAGATGGGCCCGGACCGGCTGCACCACGCGGCCTGGCAGCACCTCGACCCGGCGGCCCCGGGCTACGTGCCCGGCAACCCCTGGGAGGCGCGGGCCCGCGGCTACTACGCGGCGCTCGACGCGGAGATCGGCCGGCTCCTCGCCGAGACCGACGAGGAGACGCTGGTGCTCGTCGCGAGCGACCACGGCGCGCGGGCCATGGAGGGGGCCGTCGCCGTGAACGAGGTGCTCCGGCGCGCGGGCTGGCTGGTGCTGCGGGAGGAGCCGCGGGAGCCGACGCGGCTGCGCGAGGTCATCGACTGGGGGCGCACGAAGGCCTGGGGCGAGGGCGGCTACTACGCGCGCATCTTCCTGAACGTCGCGGGGCGCGAGCCCGCGGGGGCGCTCCCGGCGAGCGAGGCGGAGGCGGCGCGGGACGCGATCGCGGCGCTCCTCGAGGAGGCCGGGCCCGCGGGGACGCGCGTCTGGCGACCGGAGGCGCTCTACGGGACGGTGCGCGGCCAGCCGCCGGATCTCCTGGCGGTCTTCGCCGACCTCGCCTGGCGGGCCGAGGGCTCGGTGGGGCACGCGAGCGCGCTCCTCGAGGGGGAGGCGATCCGCGGGCCGGCCGGATCGAAGCTCGACGGAGCGAACCACGCCTGGGACGGGATCGGCATCGTGGCCGGCCCGGGGGTGACGCCGGGGCGCTGGGAGGGCGCGGAGCTCTGGGACGTGGGGCGCACGGTGCTCGAGGCCTTCGGCGTCGAGGCCGGCGCGGGCTGGAGGGGGCGGGATCTGCGAAGCGCGGGCAGGTGAGCGGGCCACTCGTGACTCTGGAATGAGCGAATGAACCGAGAGGGCGTCCCGAATGCTCTCTTCGTGGAATTTTCCAATTTAGACATAATCTCGATTTTTCTGAGCCGGTACTGCGCAAGCGCGGTACATAACCGCCCGTGAGGGATGCACTACGCTCGTTCCGGCGGGGGGGCCGGACCTGGGGCCGCGCGGCGATCGCCGTCGCGACGCTCTCGCTCCTCCTCCCTGCATGCGAGGGCGCCATCGGCGACCCGGAGGCCATCGGACCCGGCGGCAACGACCGCCCAGTGGTCTGTGAAGAGGGAGGGCTGGTCCTCGGGAGCGCGCCCATGCGGCGGCTCACCAACACCGAGTACCGGAACACCCTCCGCGATCTCTTCGGGAGCACGCCGGCCGACCTGCCGACGCTCCCGGACGACGCCCTGCGCGAGGGTACCTTCGAGAACGACGCGCTCGCGCTCGGTCCCTCGGACGTGCGTGTCCAGCGCTGGGAGCAGATCAGCATGGCGCTCGGCGCCCACGCGGTCGGCCCGGCCCGCGCGAACGTGCTCCCCTGCGACGCCGGGGAGGCCGACTGCGCCCGCCGCTTCGTCGAGGAGTTCGGCCGGCGGGTGATGCGCCGGCCCCTCGAGAACGACGAACGCGACCGCTACCTCGCCTTCTTCGAGGAGCAGCGGGAGGCCATCGACTTCGACGCCGCCGTGCAGCTCACGGTCGCGGCGATGCTGCAGTCGCCCTGGTTCCAGTACCGCATCGAGGTCGAGGGGCGCGGCGACTACGAGATCGAGCTCGACGACTACGAGATCGCGAGCCGCCTCTCCTACCTGGTCTGGGAGTCCATGCCCGACGAGGCGCTCTTCGCCGCCGCCGAGAGCGGCGACCTGAGCCGGCCGGGGGAGCGCGAGGACCAGCTCCGGCGCATGCTCGACGATCCGCGCGCCCGCGACATGGTGCGGAACTTCCACCGGCAGTGGCTCCACACCGAGCGCGTGCTCGGCGAGGAGAAGGTGCCTGAGATCGCGCCGACCTGGAGCGACGCCACGCGCCAGGCCGCCAGCGAGGAGGCGCAGCGCTTCGCCGAGAGCGTCTTCTTCGAGGGCACGGTGGAGGACCTGCTCCTGAGCCGCGCCGCGGTCGTGAACGCCGACCTCGCGCCGCTCTACGGGGTCGAGGCGCCGGCCGAGGGCTGGGCGCCCGTGACGCTGCCCGCGGAGGAGCGCGCCGGCATCCTGACGCGCGTCGCGTTCCTGGCCGGCGAGGCGCACGAGGCGAACGGCTCGCCGATCCTGCGCGGCCTCCACGTGATGGAGCGCTTCCTCTGCCTGCCGCGCCCGACGCCGCCGGCCGACGCGAACACGACGCCGCCGATGGCCATGGAGGGCGAGGGCCCGTTCACGAACCGGCAGCTCTTCGAGCAGCGCACGGCGCCCGATCGCTGCCAGGGCTGCCACGAGACCATCGACGGGTTCGGGTTCGCCTTCGAGCACTACGACACGGCCGGCCAGTTCCGCACGACGGACAACGGCATGCCCGTCGACGCCACGGGCGTCGCCTACGGCACGGGCAACGACGGCGAGTTCGACGGAGCCATCGAGCTCTCCGAGCGGCTCGCCGAGAGCGACGTGGTCCGCGACTGCGTCGCCGAGAAGTGGTTCACCTACGCGCAGGGTCGGCTCCTCGAGAGCGAGGACACCTGCCAGCTCGACGAGATCCAGAACGCCTTCGAGGCGGCGGGCGGTGACTTCGTGCAGCTCCTCGTGGAGCTCGTGCGCCGCCCCGAGTTCGCGATGCGCCGCGCCGCGGAGGGGGAGTGATGAAAAAGAAGGGGATGAAGATCGATCGTCGCCGCTTCCTGACCGCGATGGGCCTCGGGGCCGGATCGCTCTACCTGCCGTCCATGGGCTGGCGCCCGTCGAAGGCCAAGGCCTCCGGTGACCTGCCGGTCCGCGTGGTGTTCTTCATCACGCCGCACGGCACCGTGCCGCCGAACTGGAACCTCGGCTTCCCGGGCATGGAGGGCGCCGACTACGAGCGCGACATCACCGGCCTCTCGGAGGCGGAGTTCAGCCCGATCCTGCGGCCGCTCCATCGGCACCGCGATCGGCTGCTGGTCGTCGACGGCCTCTCGCGCACCTCGGTCATCGGCGAGGAGCAGCGGGTCTTCCGCGACAACATCGGCCACGACGGCAACGGCCATCACCTGATGCAGGCGCACCTCCTGACCTGCAACTGGACGCTGCAGCGGAGCGGCTCGACCTGCATCGGCGGCTCGCGGAGCATCGACCAGGTGCTCGGGGATCGGGTCGGCGTGCCCGGCCGCTGGGCGAACCGCGTCTACGGCTACCGCCACCAGCACCCCTACAGCTGGCTCGCGTCCGGAGAGCCCGCGGCGCGCGAGGAGGACCCCTCGCAGGCCTTCCGCGACATGATGGGGCTGCTCCCGGACGAGTCCGAGCCGACCGAGCCCACGGAGCCGGCCCCGCCGACGCGGGAGGAGCTCATCGACGCGGCGCGGACGAGCGTGCTCGACTTCGCCGCGCAGGAGTTCGATCGGGTGGCGCCGCGCCTCGGCTCCGAGGATCGGATGAAGCTCGAGCGGCACCGGCAGCTGATCCGCGACCTCGAGGTCTCGCTGGCGGCGCGCATGAGCGGCGGCGGCGGGACGACGGTCCCGGGCGGGGCGACCTGCGACCCGACCTTCGCCGGCTCCGGCGGCGGGATGGAGCAGTTCGCGCAGCTCACGACGCTGGCGCTGAGCTGCGATCTCACGCGGGTCACGACCTTCGTCGCGCGGCCGCTCGAGAACACCGAGTTCGGCGTCCCGGCGGGCGTGAACATGCACCAGGACATCGCGCACAACTCGACGCCGGACGGAGCGAGCTACACGCCCGAGGCCGAGGCGCACATGACCGAGTACAACCGGGTGTACGCCGAGCAGTTCGCGTACCTCCTCGACCAGATGGCGTCGGTGCCGGAGGCGGGGGAGACGCTCCTCGACCACAGCGTGGTCGTCTGGCTGACCGAGCTCGGTACGGGCACGCACCACACCTACCCGATCCCGAACGTCATCGCGGGCGGGGGCTGCGGGTACTTCAACACCGGGCGCTACGTGCACTTCACGGAGAGCGCGCTGACGCCCTTCAGCTGGGGTGGGCCCTTCCGGATCGGGCCGCCGCAGGCGCGGCTCTACGTCGACATCTTCCACGCCCTGGGACAGACCGACGTCGACTACGTCGGGCTCCCCGAGGTGATGGACCAGGACGGCAACCCGATCTCCATGCGCGGTCCGCTCCCGATGCTGCGGGCCTAGCCCCAGCGGGCCAGGAGGAGACGCTTGCCCCTGCCCCTGCCCTCGCCCCTGCCCGCCGGGGACGCGCCGGCGCGGGCAGGGGTGCGCGATCGTGGCCTCGCGCAGGCCCGGCGAAGCCATCGCGCCTCGACACGTTCTCCGGACGCTTCCGCGTGGCTGCCGCTCCTGCTCCTCGGCCTCGCCTTCGCGGGCGCCTGCGGCGACGACGACGCCTCCCCCGCCGACGCAGGTCTCGACGCCGGCTCGGCCGACGCGGCCCCCGCCGACGCGGGTCTCGACGCCGCGCCCGTCGACGCCGCGCCGCATGACGCCACGGTGGACGCCCCTGCGTGCGACGCCCTCCTCTGCGACGGCGAGTGCGTCGACCCCGAGACCGACGCGCGCCACTGCGGCGGCTGCGACGCGCCCTGCCCCGCCTTCGGCACCTGCGAGCGCGGCGCCTGCGTCTGCGAGGGCGCGGCATGCGCGAGCGGCGGCTACCCCGGCTGGCCCTTCGGGCCCGACTACGTCGTGGAGGAGGAGGTCGTGCGCGACCGGGCGACCGGGCTCGTCTGGCAGCGGCGCACGGACGGCGAAGGCCGGAGCGCGGAAGACGCGGCGGCGTACTGCGAGGCGCTCGAGCTCGGGGGCCGGGACGACTGGCGGCTCCCGCTGCGCATCGAGCTGGTCTCGATCCTGGACGGGACGGTCACGCCGACCCTCGACGCCGCGGCCTTCCCGGACACGGTCGAGGACTACCACTGGAGCGCGTCGCGCCCGCGGCACTCGGACACGCTCGGCTACTCGGCCTACTTCGGCCAGGGGGAGACCGTGACCGCCGCCCTCTCCGGCTCGGGCGCGCACGTGCGCTGCGTGGCCGGCGCGATCGCCGTCGGGGAGCCCTGGGTCGTGGAGGACGGCGAGGTGCGCATGCCCTCGCTCGCCCTCGCCTGGAGCCAGGCGCCCCTCGAGACCCGGAGCCACGGGGAGGCGGAGGCGGCCTGCGCGGCCGAGGGCATGCGCCTGCCGACGCTGAACGAGCTCCAGGCCATCGTCGACGAGGCACGCCGCGACCCGGCCATCGATCCGGGCTTCTTCCCCGGCACGCCGAGCGAGCGCTTCTGGACGGCGACCATCCGTGACTTCGGCGAGCTCCTGCCCTGGGTCGTCGACTTCACGGACGGGCAGACCTTCCTCGAGAGCGCGAGCGCCCCGCACCCCGCCCGCTGCGTCCGCGACCTCTGAGCGAGGCGCTCGCTTCGCTCGGCCCGGCCGTCCGCCGTCCGCTCTCCGGGCTGGCGCTCGGCTTCACGGGCGCTCGCTTCGCTCGGCCCGGCTGTCCGCCATCCGCTCTCCGCTCTCCGGGCTGGCGCTCGGCTTCACGGTCCATGCCGCGTTCGCGGAGGGTGGCGTCGGAAACTGCGCGACGGGAGCGGGCCTCGCTTCGCTCAGCCCGGCTGCCCACTTTCGGCTCTCCGCTGTCCGGGCTGGCGTTCGGCTTCGCGGTTCAGGCCGCGTTCGCGGAGGGCGGCGTGGGAGCTCGCTCGGCTCGGGGGAGCCCCCTCGGCGCTCCGGGCTCGAGCGAAGGGTATGCGTGCGAGGCGCGCGCTCTGCTCGCTTGGCCTGCGGGCAGGGGCAGGGGCACGGGCACGGGCACGGGTTCCAGTCGGCTCAGCCGAGGGTGGCGAGGCGGGTGAGGAGCCAGTAGGCGGCGGGGACGCCGATGGCGTAGGCGCCGAGGCGGGCGAGGCGGGCGGCGGGGACGCGGCGGGCGAGGAGCCCGAGCGCCAGCAGGGCGGCGCCGACGAAGGCGAGCTGGCCGAGCTCGACGCCGAGGTTGAAGGCGAGGAGCGCCTCCAGGAGCGCGCCGCGGGGCAGGCCGACGGCCTCGAGGGCGCTCGCGAAGCCGAGGCCGTGGAGGAGACCGAAGGCGGCGGCGACGAGACCGGGGCGGCGGCGCGTCCAGGTCGGCGCGTCCTCCCAGGAGCCGCCGAGCTCGACGGCGAGGGCGAGGATGCTCAGCGCGATGCACGCCTCCACGGCGGCGATGGGGAGCGCGAGGAGGCCGAGCGCGGCGAGGCCGAGCGTGAGCGAGTGGCCGAGCGTGAACGCGGTCACGGCGGCGAGCAGGTCGCGGGCGCGCCGCCGCGGCGTCCGCGCCGTGCGCCAGACGAGGAGCACGAGGCCGAGCACGAAGAGCAGGTGGTCCGGCCCGAAGAGGATGTGCTCGACGCCGAGGCCGAGGTAGGCGGCGAAGACGCCCGCGGGGGGCGCGCCGAGGTCGTGGGAGGGCGCGCGCGCGTCGAGCCGGGCGCCCTCTCGCTCGCCGCCCCGGCGCAGGACGACGAGCTGCACCTCGAGGCCCGCGGGCAGGCGCTCGAGCGCGATCGGCCCTTCGAGGCGCGCGCAGCCGAGGCGCCAGCGCCGGTCGACGCCGGTCGGCGCGACGCGCACGCTCGGCTCCCCGTCGGGCGCGCAGGCGGGCGGGAAGCGGACGCGGACGCCGAGGGCCTCCTCGGGCGCGCCGCTCAGCCTCAGCTCCGCCTCCGCGCCTTCGCCCTCGTCGCCTTCGCGGAGCGTGAGCAGGCCGAAGCCGATGGGGTGCGCCGCGGCCGGGGCAGGGGCGAGCGCGAGCGCGAGCGCCGCAAGGGCGAAGGCGCGCCTCATGGGCGCGCCTCGCGCGGATCCTCGAGCGGCAGCGCCTCCACGAGCCGCCCGACGGCCGCCTCGAAACGCTCCTCCGTCGCGTCCCGCGTCCAGGCGTCCACCAGCGCGCCGCGGGCCTCCTCCAGCGTCGCCCGCCGCTCGGGGCGCCGCTCCTCCACCCGCAGCAGGTGCACGCCGAAGCGGCTCCGGATCGGCCCGCTCCAGCGGCCCACGGGCGCCTCCATCGCCGCCGCGACGAGCCCGCCGCCGAGCTCGCCCCGGAGCGCCGGCAGGGGCGCGTCGAAGGCGTAGCCGCGCAGGAAGAGATCGCCGCGCCCCTCGGCGCGCTCCGTCTCTGGTCCGAGCTCGGCGAGGAGCGCGCGCGCGTCCCCCTCGGCGTCCTGGCGGCGGGCCGGGTCGAAGAAGACGTGCGTGAAGTGGAGCCGCGCCGGCTGGCGGAAGCGCTCCGGCTCCGCCTCGAGGAGCGCCCGGAGCTCCCCGTCGCTCGGCTCGCCGACCTCGACGCCGCTCCGCAGGAGGAACTCCATCTTCTGGATGAGCCGGCGCCGCACCAGCTCGTCGCCGCGGTCGAGGCCGAGGCGCTTCGCCTCGCGGAAGAGCGCTTCCTCGCGGAGGTAGGTGCGCACCAGCGCCTCCTCGTCGGCCCCCTCCCCGCCGCCGCGCCGCGCCGCCTCGAGGCGGAGCCCCTCGACGAAGCCCTCGGTGAGCACGACCGGTGGCGCCGGAGGCGCAGCCTCCTCGCGGAGCCCACGCTCGACGGCGAAGATCACGACCCCGGCCACGAGGAAGTGCAGCAGCGGCTCGCGGAGGACGCGCCTCATGCCCGCAGCATGGCACGCCCGCGCCCGGCCCGCGGGGGGACCGCGCCTCGGACCACGCTCACGCCACGCGCTGCGAGTCGGCTTCGGCTTCGAGCGCTCGCCGGGCCCCCTCGAGATCGAAGGGGAGCTGCGCGTGGAGCCAGCGGAGCGCCCGCTCGGGCTCGCGGCTCACGCGCACCGGGAAGGGCCGCGGCGACATGCCGAGGAACGCCCGCGCCACGCCGTCGGCGAAGACGCTGCGGACGAGGAAGACCTCCGCCCGGACCCGGTGGAAGTGCGGCTTCAGGCGGTTGGCGAGCCGGGCCGCGAGCTGGCGGCGCCGCCGGTCGAAGGAGTGGAGGCCGACGCGGCGCGCGTCGACCAGGGCGACCAGGGGACCGGTCGTCTCCTCGAGCCGCGCCTGGAGCGTCGCGTAGTGCGCCCGCAGGCCCTCCTCGCTCCCGCGCGAATCCAAGATCGCGGCGCAGAGGGGCCAATGCTGGACGTCGATGCGCATGACCCGGCGAGGGTATCACGCCGTCAGCGGGCGCGGCCCGAGCCACGCCGGCGCCGCACCACGAAGAGCGCGAGCAAGGCCAGCGCTCCCCCGGCCGCTCCCGCCCCGCCCCCGGCGCCCGGTGCCGCGCAGCCGCAGCCGCCTCCGCCGCTGCCCTGGTCCTCGCCGCAGAGGGCGCTGAAGCCGCCGCGCGGCTCGAAGTCGCACTCGTCCTCGAAGATCGGATCGCCGTCGTAGATGGCGCAGAAGCCGGCGACGTCGTCGGCCTCGAGGCTGCGCTTCATGGTCTCGCCCTCGTCCGCGCAGGCCCACATGGTCGCCTCCGGATCGTCCGGCGTGTGGGCCAGGCCGAAGAAGTGGCCGAGCTCGTGGGTGACGGTGTTCTCGAGGTCGATGGAGCCGTCCGCGCAGCCTTCCTCGGGGCAGGCGCGGAAGGTCCAGAACTGCTGGTTCAGCTCCATGTCCGCGTCGAAGATCTCGCCCGTGCGCGTGCTGAACCAGGTCGTCGTCAGCGCGAAGGCCCCGCTCGCGTGGCCCCGGTCGGACCAGTCGTCGACGAAGACCATCGTGTTGGCGTTGCCGCCGCCGCTCACGTACTCGGGCACGGCGCACTCGCCGAGCTCGTCGCGGCGCTGGACCACGAAGCCGGGTGGCCCGCCGCTGCAGTCGATGGCGAGCCAGGTGGCGAAGGAGCGATCGAAGATGGCCTGGACCTCCACGAGCGGCAGATCGCGGGAACCGTCGCGGTGGATGACGTAGTCGATGCAGGGGCGCCCCCACTGGAGCCGCAGCCCCTCGGTCACGCAGGGCTGGGCGCAACCGCCGACGGCGGGGACCGTGTCCCGGCTCTGGCACCAGGCGTGCGCCGCGGGAGCGTGGAGGAGACCGGCGGTGAGGACCGCCGCGAGGGCCAGCGCGACGCGCATCGCGGGCAGTATCGCGGGCCCCTGGCGGCGACGCCAGCGCTCTGCCATCTCTCTGTGGGGGGGCGTCGGCTGCGCCGGCTCGTCGACGTCACGCGAAGGCGGCTCCGCGAGGCCGAGCCCGCCCGCGTGAGTCAGCCGGCGGCGGGACCTCGCCGCGTCCGCGGCGCCTTCCGCTCGCTGCGCTCCGCGGCGAATGGAGCCCGTCCGCGGGGACGCGGGTCACTCCGGGAAGAAGAGCGTCCGGCCGTGGGGCAGCTTCCGGCAGACCTCTGCGAGGACCTCGTCGCCCACGTGGAGGCCGACGCCGGGCCAGCGGTCGCCGGACGCTTCGCGGTGCCAGGCCACGTGGGCGACGACGTGCATGGGCGCGTCCTCCCCCACGTCGATGCTCAGCTCGACGAGGGAGCCGACCGGCGGGAGCCGATGCGTGGCGACGAAGAGCCCATGCACCTCGTCCGTGAACCCCGTGACGGGCTCGATGTCGTGGAGGTCGGGCTCGATGGCGTGGACGTTCGGCACGGCCCCGCTCCGCAGGTTCAATCTCCCCTGCGTGAGCGCGCGGTAGGTCTCGAGCTCCGGGTCGAGCGTGTGCTCCTCGGCGACGGGGATCCGCGAAGACGGACGCACGGACACGACCCAGGACTCGGCGACGGGCAGAGAGGGGGTGCTGGAGAGCATGTCGTTCCTCTTCCTCCGGCGGGCTCGGGCGTCGCGACCCGGAGGTCGTCGCGACCGCCCAATCGCACTGCGAACCCCGTACCACCCGCGATCCGCCCCGCGCGAGGGCCCTGCGGGCCGGTCGCCGCGGTCTCTCGCGCCGCAGCGTGGTCGAAGCGACCTCGCCCACCCGGGGGAACGCCAGCCCCGCGCGTTGCCCCCGCTCAATCGTGGAAGGGCACGGGCATGTCGGCGAAGAGGTCACGGAAGGCGCGGTCGCGCGTGTCGGCCTCGAGGGCCCAGGGGAGGACCTTCAGCGTCAGGATCGTCTCGAACATCACCCAGAGCGAGTCGTCCGGGAGGCGCTGGGGCGTGTCGTCGCCGCCGAGCGCCCGCCGCACGGCCGAGCTCGCGACCCCGTGCGCCGTCAGCGTCGGCGTGAGGAAGTAGCCGCCGGGCTCGAAGCCGCGCCCCGGCGCGGGCATGGAGACGATGCCGTTGAACTCGGTCGCCGCGTTCCGGTGGAAGTAGGGCGGGCGGAAGGTGTGCTCGGCGACGTCCCAGCGCGGCGGGAAGACGACGAAGTCGGCGAGGTTGTTGCCGAGGGCGTCGAAGGGGACCGTGAGGACCGTGAAGATGGACGGGTCCGGGTGGTCGAAGGTGACCGAGCCCATCGCGTTGAAGTGGCGGAGGTCGTAGCGGAAGGGCGCGAGGTTCCCGTGCCAGGCGACCACGTCGAAGGGCGAGTGCTCGAGGCGCGCCACGTGGAGCCGACCGCCGAGCTTGGCGACGAGCTCGAAGGGCGCCTGCCGATCCTCGAAGGCGGCGACCGGGTGCTCGAAGTGGCGCGCGTCCGCGTAGCCGTTGGCGCCGACCGGCCCGCGCTCGGGGAGGTCGAAGGGCCCGCCGAAGGACTCGAGCACGTAGCCGCGCGCCTCGCCGTCCGGGAGCCCGAAGGAGGCGCGGAGGCCGCGCGGGAGGACGAAGATCTGCCCGGGCGCGACGTCGAGGAGGCCGAGCTCGGTGCGCACGCGGAGCCGGCCCCGCTCGGGGACGACGAGGAGATCGCCGTCGGCGTCGTAGAAGACCCGGTCCTCCATGGAGGCGTTGGCGGCGTAGACGTGGATGGCGAGGCCGCTCCGCAGGGTCGGGTCGCCGTTGCCGGCGAGGGTGACGAGGCCGTCGAGGAAGTCCGTGGCCCCCTCGGGCAGGGGCGGCGCGGCCCAGCGGCAGAGCTCCGGCGTGGCGACGGCCTCGTCGAAGAGGCCGGTGAAGCGCGGGTTGCCCTCGTAGGGGGCGAAGTCGCTCTGCAGCACGCTCGGGCGGATCCGGTAGACCCAGGTCCGGAGGTTGTCCGCGCGGCGCACGGTGAAGCCGACGCCGTTGATCTGCTCCGGGTGGAGGCCGAAGGGGGCCTCGCGGGGGCTGTTCTGGCCGCGCGGGAGCGCGCCGGGGAGCGCCTCGCTCTCGTGGGTCGCGCGGAAGCCGGGGAGCGTCTCGAGAGCGACGCCGGGGCGGTAGAGGCTGGGCAGGGCCGAGGGAGCCGCGCCGGGGCGGCGTCCGTCGCGGGCCGCCTCGAGGAGCGCGCGGATCCGCGGGACCTCGAGGGGCGCCGGGTTCGGGTAGGCCTTCTGGGTGACGCGCTCGGCGGCGACCTCCGGATCGAAGGGGCCCTCGAGGCGGGTGGGCGCGCCGATGGCGGCGGCGAGGTCGAAGAGGGCGCCGGCCGGGTCGTCCGAGCGGAGGGCGGAGGAGAGCACGCGGAGCGCCCGGGGAGCGTGGGGCGCGTCATAGGCGACGACGTGCGGGAGGAGCGCGGCATGCGTGGAGGCGTGGGGCAGATCCCAGCCGCCGCCGAGCACGTGGGCGAGCTTGTGGTGGAGGCCCATGGAGGCGCCGGCGAGCGCCACGCCGGCGAGGTGGGCGCCGAAGAGGAGCTCGCTCCGGAGCGCGAGGTCGCGGGGCGCAGCCGGGAGGCGCGGGAGGGCGGCGAGGAGCGCGCGCGTGGCCTGCTCGGCGACCTCGGCGAGGAGCGGGTCGTCCTCCGGAGCCCAGAGCGCCTCGACGGCATGCGCGAGGGCGTTCAGCGCGCTCGCCACGGAGACGGGGACGGGCAGGTCGAGGGTGAGCTCCGGGTCGTAGAGGACGAAGCCCGGACGCACGGCGGGGTGGCGGCCGGTCTCCTTGCCGTCCTCGCCCGTGAGGCCCCAGATGGGCGTCATCTCCGAGCCGGCGTAGGTGGTCGGCACGGCGGCGAGGAGCCGGAGCTCCCCCTCCAGCGCGAGCGCCTTGCCGAGGCCCGTGGCCGAGCCGCCACCGATCGTGAGGACGGCGTCGACGGAGGCGACCTGGGCCCGCGCCGCCTCGACGGTGGCGCGCGGGACGTGGGCCCGCGCGTCGGCGAAGAGGCCGAAGCCGCGCTCGCCGAGGAGCGCGAGGGCCCGCTCACCGAGGGCGCGGCGGCCCGGCGTCGTGACCACGAGGACGCGCTCGGCGCCCGCGGCGCCGAGGCGCTCGCCGAGCTCGGCGAAGCGCCCGGCGCCGAAGAGGATGGTGGCTCCGTCGCGCTGGGCGTCGAAGCGGCGGGGGGCGTCGAGGTGGGTCATGCGAGGTCGAAGAGCAGGATCTCGGCGTGGGGCTCACCGGCGGCGCCCGTGATCACGAGCTCGCTCTCGTCCTCGACGGCCGCGCCGTCACCGGCCTCGAGGGTCTCGTCGCCGAGCTTCACCGCGCCGCGCACGACCTGCAACCACGCGCCGCGACCCGGGCGGAGGGCGTGGCGCACCTCGGCGCCGGGCGAGAGCAGCGCGACGCGGAGCTCGGCGTCCTGGTGGATCGTGATCGAGCCCTCGCGCCCGTCCGGGGAGGCGACGAGGCGGAGCCGGTCGGTCTTCTCCGAGGGGGGGAAGTCCTTCTGCTCGTAGCTCGGCTCGAGGCTCCGCTCGCCGGGCTCGATCCAGATCTGGAGGAAGTGCACCGGCTCCTCGCGGGAGTGGTTGTACTCGGAGTGGGCGATGCCGCGGCCGGCGCTCATGCGCTGGACCTCGCCGGGGCGGATGATCGAGCCGGTCCCGAGGGTGTCGGCATGCTCCAGGGCGCCCTCCACCACATAGGAGAGGATCTCCATGTCGCGGTGGGGGTGGCGCGGGAAGCCGGCGCCCGGAGCCACCCGATCCTCGTTGATGACGCGGAGCGCCCGGAACCCGAGGAAGCGGGGGTCGTAGTAGTTGGCGAAGGAGAAGGTGTGCTTGGAGCGGAGCCAGCCGTGGTGGGCGTGGCCGCGCTCGGCGGAGCGGCGGATCTGCATCATGGCACCCCTCGACAGAGCACTCCTCGTGCCAACGAAGAACCGACGTGCTCGGGTCGAATTTCCGTGATTTCAGCTGTCGACAGGTGTCGACGGGGGGTGTCGCCATCCCGACGACTCTCGAAATGAGAGCCTGCCCTATCGATGTGATAGCTTGAGCCATGCGCCTCGACGACCTCGACCTGCGGGAGCTCCTCGACTACCGCCCCGAGGGGGGGCTCATCCACTTCGCGGGGCGGCGGGTCGTCCTCCTCGACGTGGTCGCCCTCGGCCTCCTCCGGCGCGAGCTGGTCGACCGGCTCGGCATCGGCGGCGCCCGCGGCATCCTCACCCGCATGGGGTACGCCCACGGCTGGCGCATCGCCGAGGAGAGCCGCGCCCTGCCCTGGGACGAGCCCGACGCCTGGCGCCGCGCCGGGGGGCGCTTCCATCGGCTCCAGGGGCTGGTCGGCTTCGAGCCGATCGCCCCCTCGGGCCCTGACGCTCCCTTCGCCGAGGCGCTCTGGCACGACTCCTACGAGGCCGAGCAGCACCTGCGGCAGCTCGGCCGGGCCGACGAGCCGGTCTGCTGGTCCTTGACCGGCTTCGCCAGCGGCTACCTCAGCCGGGCCTTCGACGCGCCGATCTTCTGCGTCGAGACCCGCTGCGCGGCCCGGGGCGACGCGGCCTGCCGCATGGTCGGCCGCCGGCGGGAGGACTGGGGCGAGGCCATCGAGGCGCACCTGCCCTACTACGAGGAGGACTGCCTCGAGGAGGCGCTCCGCGCGACGACCGAGGCGCTCCGGCGGACCGAGCGGGAGCTGGGGGCGCGGCGGCGGGTCCTCGCGCGGGGCCTTCCGGAGGAGGATCCCTCGGGCTGCATCGCCTTCAGCCCGAAGATGCGCGACGCCCTCGCCCTCGCCCGACGCGCGGCGAAGGTGGACGTGACGGTGCTCGTGCGCGGCGAGACCGGCGTCGGCAAGGAGCGGCTCGCCCAGCTCGTGCACGAGGAGTCCCCGCGCGCCGCCGGCCCCTTCGTCGCCGTGAACTGCGGCGCGATCCCGGCGAGCCTCCTCGAGAGCGAGCTCTTCGGGCATGCGAAGGGGAGCTTCACGGGCGCGACGCAGGACCGGATCGGGCTCTTCGAGGCGGCGCAGGGCGGGACGCTCTTCCTCGACGAGATCGGCGAGCTCGCCCCGGAGACGCAGGTGCGGCTGCTCCGCGTGCTGCAGGAGCGCGAGGTCCGCCGGGTGGGGGAGACGGCGCCGCGGCCGATCGACGTCCGGGTGGTGGCGGCGACCCATCGGGACCTCCGCGCCGACATCCGGGCCGGCCGCTTCCGCGAGGACCTCTACTACCGGCTGGCCGTCATGGAGATCGAGGTGGCCCCGCTCCGGGAGCGCCGCGAGGACGTGCTCCCACTGGCGCGCCTCTTCCTCGAGCGGGCGAGCGCCCGGACGCGGCCGGGAGAGCCGGCGCTCGGCCTGACGCCCGGCGCGGCGGACCGGCTCCTGGCGCACGGCTGGCCGGGGAACGTGCGGGAGCTCGAGAACGCGATGGAGCGGGCGGCGGTGGTGGCGGAGGGGGAGCGCGTCGACCAGGCCGACCTGCCGGCGAGCGTGCGGGCGGCGGCGCCGGCGGAGGACGACGCGGCGCTCACGCTCGCCGAGGCCCAGCGGCGGCACGTGGAGCGCGTGCTCGAGGCGCACGGGGGGCACCGGGCGAAGACGGCGGCGGCGCTGGGCATCGGCGAGGCGACCCTCTACCGCATGCTCGCGCGCTGGCGGGGCTGAAGCCTCAGGTCTCCCGCGTCGCTCGGGGCCGCGTCGCTCGGGGCCGACCCGCTCGAAGACCACCCGCTCGAAGACCACCCGCTCGGCTTACCGAGGGCTCGGAGACGACCCGCTCGAAAGGCACCGCTCGGAGAGGATTGCGCGAGACCCCCCCGCCGGGAGAGGCCCGCTCCCCCGGAGCCCCGGCGCGGCTCAGCTGTACTTCTCGACGATCGACGCGAGGCGCGGCACGGCGGCCTCGACGTTCTTCTTCGCGCTGCCGCGGAGCTTCTTGTAGGTGCTCTTGACCACGCGGTTCGTCGAGCGCTCGGCCTTGCCGTCCGTCACCGTGAGCAGCGCGTCGGCGATGCGGCTCGAGTTGATCTCGAAGTAGCCCTTCACCGGCTGCCCCTTCGCGACGGCCTCCTGGTGGATCGGCTCCAGGGCCTCGGCGAACTCGGGCAGGAGCCCCTCGACCACGTTCTTCACGAAGCCGGGCTTGATGCCCTTCACGGTCTTGTAGGCCGCCTTCACGGCCATGCCGCCCATGCCCTTCTTGTCGCCGACCTCCTGGTCGATGAGGGTCAGGCAGTCCTGCACGATGGCGGGCTTCTTGGCTTCGTCGGTGAGGGCTTGGCTGAGGGTCGACATCGGGGCGTTTGTGTCCCGGCGGGCCCAGGGCTGCAAGGAAAAAGCCCGCGCCTCGCCTCGGAGCGCGGCCGCAGCGAGGGACACGCCCTCCCGGAGGCAGCCGCGTTCGGGGAGCCCCGCGCGGCCCCGCGCGATGGCTCGGAGCGGGCTCAGCGCCGGCGGCCGCGGCGGGTCGGCGGCGGGAGGGCGGCGACGGCGGCGCAGGCGCGCTCGACCGCGTCCCGGTCGGGCGAGACGACGAAGAGCATCTCCTTGTTCCGCGTGTGCGAGACGCGCCCGACCTTCTTGCCGCTCGGATCGTGGATGCCGATCTTCGCGCCCACGTAGCGGTCGAAGTCCAGCGCGACCACGCCGACGTGGCCCCGCTGCGCCAGCAGCTCCACGACCTCCTCGCGGCTCAGGTAGCCCTCGTCGCTGAAGCTGACGACGACGTGCTTCACCCGGAGCGCGGCGACGACCTCGGCGAAGGCCGCGCGGATCTTCCGCTTCGAGTTGAAGGGGCTCTTCCGCTCGCGGCAGTCGACGCGCTTGCGGGCCACGCCGTAGGCCTCGGGCGCGTCCCAGCGCACGAGCGTCTCCCACACGTGGTAGTTCCCGAGGTAGCTGTGCTGGTTGTAGGGCGGGTCGAGGTAGGCGGCATCGGCCTCGACCTCCCGCGCCACCGCCCGGGCGTCGCCCTGGAGCGCCACACCCCGTCCAGCCACGAGCGCGGGCACGCGGAGGGCGAGGTCGTTGTGCGCGCGCTTGGCCCACTTCTTCAGGTAGGCCATCTGCACGCCGGTCGTGGAGTCGACCCGGTCCGCCGCCTCCATCAGCGCGACGAGGAGCACGGCGCGCACCTGGGGGTCGTCGTCCCGGGCCTCGATGGCCTCGCGGATCGCGTCGACGCGGGCGCCGTTCTTCGGGTGGAAGAAGCGCGCCTCCTCGCAGAAGGTCCGGGTGAAGTAGCCGGCGCGCGGGGGCACGGCGGCGAGCTCCGCGAGCGCGCGCTCGACGTCCGGTAGGCAGCGCGGATCGGCCTCCACGTAGCAGCGGGCGAGGGTCGCCGCGTAGCTCATGGCGTCGTTGGCGATCACCTCGTGGCCCGCAGCCTTCAGCGCCCGCCCGACGCGCGCCGTCCCGCTGAAGAGATCGAGGACCCGCTCGGCGCCCGGGAGCGCAGCGAAGGCCGCCTCGAGGTGAGGCAGGAGCAGGCGCTTGGAGCCGAGGTACTTGATCATGACGTCCCGGGGACCGGGCGCTCGCCGTCCTCGGCGCCCTCGTCGCGGGCAGGCTTCGCGCGCGCCTTCGCCAGACCGCCTGCGGGCGCCTCGACCCGGCGGCGAAGCGCTCCCTCCTCGTCGCGGCAGGTGCCCACTGGCGGAGCATAGCGCGGGCGAAGAGGAGGTCACCCGCGCCCGCCGCTCGCTCGGTCGCGCGTCGCTCAGCTGCGCGTCAGGATCCAGCGCGCGAGCGCGACGAGGCCCGCGAGGGGCGCCGTGTAGAGCGTGGCCCAGAGCACGCCCCAGAGGATCGCGAGGGGGAGCCGCCCTTCGCAGGCGTGGCGATCGTTGGCCACGCTCGTCAGCCCCTTCAGGATCAGCCAGTAGGCCACGAAGAGGAGGAGCGGGACGAAGAGCTCGGCGAGGAGCCAGGCCGCGCCGAGGGCGAGGAGCAGGCCGATCAGGACGACGCAGCCGTCGAGGTCGGCGCCGCCCGAGAGGTCGAGGGAGCCCCAGTCGAGCGTGGAGCGCTTCGCCCCCGCGCCGCCGGGCGACGCGCGGCTCCGGAGGCCGCGGACGTCCTGCGCGACGCGCCAGCCGCGGAAGAGGAGCACGGTGAAGGTGAGCGCCCAGATGGCCCACCAGGCCGCCACCACGACCTCGAGCTCGAGCCAGCGCGGGAGGCGGAGGAGCGTGGGGATCGCGCCCGCCGTCAGGGCCATCACGCTGCCGACGACCAGGGTGGCCAGGGCCCCGGAGACCGGCGGCGCGAGGCGACGCACGACGCGGGCGCCGCCGCGGTAGGGGACGGCGTCGCGCGCGGGCGGTGAAGCCGTCGGCGCGCGCTCGCGGACCTGGAAGCGCGCCCGGCGGGCGGCGGCGCGTCCACGGAGCTTCCAGGTGGCGAGGGCGATGGCGAGGGCGCCGACGGCGAACACGCCCCAGCGGACGAGCGGCATCGTGGGCCAGGCGCGGAGACCGAGGGCGAGGCCGCCGAGCGCGACGGCGGCCACGAAGAGGTAGGCGACGAGGGGCACGGGCTCGTCGAGCACGGCGACGCAGCCCTCGCACCAGGGCGCGCCGTTCACGTCGTGACGCCAGCACGCGCCGCAGAGGCCGCGGCCGCAGCTATGGCAGGAGGTGAGCGCGTCGACGTCGGCGTGGACGGGGCAGCGGCCGGGCATGGGAGCGAGCCTAGCCCGGGCTGGCCCGGATGAGTCCCCGTTCGACCCGCCCCGTCCTCGGGGCCCGCAGCGGGCTCACGCGCCGCCGAGCACCCCTCGCCTCGCACACCCCGCCTCGCGCCTCGACGCGCCGGCGCCCTCCCCGGGCGAAGCGGAGAGGGCGCCGGAAAGCCGCGACCGGAAGACGCGAAGTCACGCCTCTGCGAAGGGGAGCGCTCCGGCCGCGAAGGCGGCGAAGCCACGCTGCTGCGAAGGGGAGCGCCCCCATCTCCGCCCCGTAGCTCGGCCCCACGGAGCCGCCTTCGTGTATCCATGAAGAACCGACCCGTGTGACGCGAGCGCAGCGAGCGCCGAGCCGCCCACGGCGGCGCTGGTAAGCCAAA
>PABA01000114.1 GCA_002699025.1 Sandaracinus sp.
GGACCTTCGACGAGGCGGGCGAGGAGCTCCGCCTGGACGAGGGCTTCCACCTCGAGCCGCCTCCGCCCCCGGCCTGGGTCCAGCCCCTCGACGCGGAGTCGGCCTCGGGCCAGTGACTCCGCGCTCGGTGGACGCTGCTCGAAGGCCCGAGAGCTCGCGCCGACTGGTGAGGAACCCGGGCTCGCTTGCCGAGGCGATGCGTCGAGGGGTTGTGTGTCATGGTCCGGGCTGCGTGGAGCGGGGAGAGAGCCAGCTTCGGATCGATCGGATCGCGCTCGCGCTCCGCGCGCCCCGTGCGCACCCCGCGCCGGAGAGAGAGCGCGAGCGCGGACGGGCTTGGTGGGTGAAGTCCATCCACGAACGGGGGCTCCGGAGTCAGCCGGGGCGGAAGACGAAGGGGTAGCGGACGAGGACGATGCCGCCGCCGCTCGGGCGCGGGAAGCGCCAGCGGCGGACGGCGTGCGCGAGGCAGGCGCCGACGGCGGCGTCGCCGAGCGTGTCCTCGTCGACCGACGCCGAGGCGACTCGACCTTCGGGAGAGATGACGAAGCGGAGGACGAGGCGGCCCGCGAGGCGCGGGTGCTCGCCCAGCCGGCGCTCGTAGCAGTAGCGGGCTTCGTTCGCGTGCTGGCGCACGACGCGCTGGATGACCTCGCGCGAGAGCGCTCCGCGGATGGTGGGGCGTGCGGGGGCGAGCTGGCCGCGGGGGCGGCTCGGGGGCGTGGCGTCCTCCTCGCGGGGTGGGCGCGCCTCGGCGTCGGGCGGGGCGCCCCGGCGACGCACGGTCGCGAAGACGAAGGGGGAGCGGACGCGGACGGTCCCGCCGACGTCGGGGTGGGGGAAGCGCCAGCGGCGGAGTCGCCGGACGACGCACTGCGCGAGCGCGGCGTGTCCCAGCCCGTTCTCGGTGACCCGCGCCGAGCCGACCCGGCCCTGCGGACCGATCTCGAACTCGACGAGGAGCCGCCCGGCCAGCTCCGGTTGCTCGCGCCGTGCCGTCGCGTAGCAGTGGCGGAGCTCGCGCTCGTGCCGGCGCAGGACGCGGCGCACGGCCTCCCGCGGCAGCGGCCCCCGCACCTCCACGCGCCCGAAGCCCACGCGCTCGGCGGCCCCCTCGTCTCCGCCCTCTCCGCGACCGCGGCTTCCCAGGCCGAGCGTCCCTTCCCCCGTGCCGCCGCCGCCGCGCCCGGTGCCCCGCAAGCCGAGCCCGCCGGCCCCGGCCAGCCCTCCGATGGCTGTGGGCGGGCGACGGAGCTCCACGCGCACCTCCACCCGCGGCGGGCCCTGACGCCGCTCGAAGCGGAGCCGCGCGAGCACGCCTTCGAGGCAGCGCCCGGCCCGCGCGGCGCCTCGTCCGCGTGCTCCTCGTCGAGCTGGACGTCTTCGACCCGGCCCCGCCGGCTCACGCTCAGCCGGAAGTGCCACGGCGCGGCGACGGTGTGCGGGGCGCAGGCCTCGAGGGCGTCCCGCTGCGCCTCGATGCCCGCGCGGACGGCGTCCTCCGGGAGCGTCTCGCTCTCGCTCGTCACGGACACCCGCAGGCGAGGCGAGGAGAGCATCGCGTCGCCGAAGGGGGAGGTGCCGGAGGCCATCGCCAGCGCGCCGAGGAGCCCGACCTGCGGGCGGCGGAGCTCGACCCCGACGCGCGCCAGCGCCGGGCCCTCGCGCCGCTCGAAGCGGAGGCGCCTCAGCTCGCGCACGAGGCAGCGCCTGGCGTCGGCGCGCGCCGCGTTCTCGTCCCCGCGCCGATCCTCCTCGGCGTCGGCGACGGAGACGACCCGCCCGCGCCGGTTCACGCCGAGGCGGAAGCGCCAACGCCCTCCGGTCGTCTCGCGGACGCAGCGCCGGAGGGGCTCCGAGCGGGCCTCGAGGTGGGCGCGCGCCTCCTCCTCGCCGAGACCCTCGGCCTCGAAGACGCTCATGGCGAGCCCCGCCGGTCGCGGCGCGACGTTCCGGACCACCTCCTGGGCGGCGAGCGGTGCCACGAAGCCGAAGGTGAGCGTGAGGGCGAGGCCGGCGGCGCGCATGGTCCCATCCTACGGCACGGGGGCGGGCGCCTTCCCGTCGGAGCCCCCTCGCGGCGCGCGAGCCGCGAGCCGCCACGCCTCGCGTCCCGCGCGTCGGACCGGGAGGCGGAAGCTCGGTGTTCCGAAGCTCGGTGTTCCGAAGCTCGGCGTTCCGAAGCTCGGTGTTCCGAAGCTCGGCGTTCCGAAGCTCGGCTCGACACGGTGGCGAGGCGCGGCACCCTCGCGCCCATGGCCGAGACGAAGCGCGTCCTCCTCTCCTGGAGCAGTGGCAAGGACTGCGCGTGGGCGCTCCACGTGCTGCGTCGGACCGAGGGGGTCGAGGTCGTGGCGCTCCTCACGACCGAGGACGAGAGCCGCGAGCGCGTCGCCATGCATCAGGTCCGGCGCGCCCTCCTCGAGGCGCAGCGCGAGGCCATCGGGCTCCCGCTCCTGCGCGTCCCGCTGCCGAGCCCCTGCCCCAACGCGGTCTACGAAGCGCGCATGGCCGCTGGCCTGGAGGAGGCGCGTGCCCATGGCGTCGACGCGGTGGCCTTCGGTGATCTCTTCCTCGAGGACATCCGGGCCTACCGGGAGGCGAAGCTCGCGCCCACCGGCCTCGAGCCGCTCTTCCCGATCTTCGGTGCGAACACGGGCGCGCTGGCGCGCGAGATGATCCACGCGGGGCTCGAGGCGGTCGTGAGCACGGTCGACCTCGCGAAGCTCCCGGCCTCCTTCGCGGGCCGGCGCTGGGACGGCGCGCTCCTGGACGCGCTCCCGCCCGGCGTCGATCCGTGCGGGGAGAACGGCGAGCTCCACACCTTCGCGACGGCGGGCCCGATGTTCGCGCGGCCGATCCCGGTGGAGGTCGGCGGAATCGAGCAGCGCGAAGGCTTCGCCTACGCCGATCTGCGCCGCGTCTCGCCGTGAGCGGCGCTCGCTCTTCGTGCCGGTCGTCAGGGTCGCGCATGGCGTGAACGAGGCTCGTTGCGAGCTCGGTCGCGCCGGCCCCCGTGGCTCGCAGGGGTGAGCGCGATTCGCTTTCTTTCGTGTGCTTCGAGGAGCGCTCCGTCCGGCGTACGACGGGCGGCGCGCGGACGCCGTTCGTGTATTTTGGGGAGGATGCAGCTGGGGGTGGCAGCGGCGGAGCGAAGACCTCTGGTCCTCGTGGTCGCCGAAGGACGCTGGGCGCACGTGCTCGGGGAGACGGTGCGCGCGGCCGGCGGACGGCTCCTGCGCGTGGCGCCCGAGGACGCCGCCCAGATGGTGCCGAAGCTCCGCCCGGACGGCATCGCGCTCCACGCCGATCCGGAGCTCACGGGGCGCCTCGCCGCGCTGGTGGAGGCGCCGCTCGTGACGCTCGGTCCCGAGGGGGAGCTCGAGGGGGCGTCGCTGCGGGCGCTGCGCTCGTTCGTCGAAGGGCTGCGGCTCGCTCCTCGAGCGGTGGGGAGCAAGCTGGTCGACACGCGGCCGCCCGACGAGCGCCACGACGTGTTCGCCGGGCTCCGGCTCTTGCTCGTGGCCGAAGGCCCGGCGCAGGTGGATCGGGTCGCGCACGAGCTCCGCGCGCGGGGAGCCCTGGTCGCGGTGGCCGACGCGAGCGGCGCGGGGCTCGACCGGGCGCGCGCGATCGATCCGAGCGTGGCCCTCGTCGCGAGCTCCCTCCCCGATCCCGATGGGATGGTCCTGCGGCTCCGGCGCGACCCGGTGCTGCGCTGGGCCTTCCCCATCGTCTTCGCCTGGCACGCGCTCGAGCACGACCGGGACGGGGCCCTGGACCTGACGCCGCTCGCGGAGCGGGTGGGCTCGCTCATGTCCGTCGAGGAGGGGCTGCGTCGGCAGCTGGCTGCGCGCGACGCGGTGGTCGCCACGCTCGACCTGATCGGTCCGGCGCGCATCCTGCGGATCGCCGGGGACGCCGACGTGGCGCGGGTGAGCCTCCGCGCGCTCTCCGGTCGTGGCGAGGTCGACCTGGCCAACGGGCTCGTGCTCGGCGCGCGCTGGTGGCAGGACGCGCGGCTCCGGCCTCGCTTCCAGGGGGCGACGGCGCTGGCCGCCGTGCTCGGTCTCGAGGGGGGCTGGGTGCGCATCGAGCACCGCCCGGTCGCGCAGCCGGCCGGGGTGCTCTCGCCGCTCGACGAGGCGCTGGCCGAGGCGCGGCTGCTCCTCGACGTGGTCTCGGACGAGATCGGGACCTCGCCGCACATCCGCGCGCTCACCAGCCTCCTCCCGCCGCCGGCGGATCACGACGCCCCGCCGCTGCCGCCGCTGCCGCCGCCTTCGCCCGTCCCCGTGGCGTCCGGACGCGCCGACGACACCGAGCCCATGGAGACCGGCGCGTCGGACTCCGGGGCGAGCTTCGTGGAGAGCCTCCTCCAGGACCTCGACGCGGCGCCGTGCGCCGAGGCCGACCGCGCCGCCGAGGCCGACCGCGCCGACGAGGCCGACGCCGAGTCGGGGGCGGGCCCGTCGCGGGCCGATGCGGCGTGGGCGTCCATCGATCGGCAGCGCCTCGACTGGGCGTCGCCCGAGGGCAGCGGCATCCAGCGGAAGCGGCACCGCGTCGGCCGGGGCGCTCCGCCCGAGCCGGCCGCGCTCCCCGCCGAGTCCGGCGGGGCGGACGCGAGCTCCGCGCCGCCGCCAGCGTCGTCTTCGTCTCAGGTCCTGCCCCCGGCGCCGAACGGAGACGGCCACGACGAGCCCGGTCGGAGTGAGGCGTCCCCGGGGCCGGGCGCGCCGCGCGCGCGAGTCGAGCGGCCCGCCGAGCCCGGGGACGAGGCGCCGACGGAGAAGCGGCCCGCGGTGAGGGTGTCGCCCGGGGGGAGCGCGCCGCCCGAGGCCGGCGCATCGAGCGCGCGCGCCGAGCGGTCCGCCGAGCCCGGGGACGAGGCGCCGACGGAGAAGCGGCCCGCGGTGAGGGTGTCGCCCGGGAGCGCGTCGTCCGAGGAGCCGCGCTCGCCGGAGCCGCTCGCCCATCGGCCCGAAGAGGGGCGAGGTCGCCCGCGGGAGGAGCCGCTCGAAGCTCCCGCGAAGGCGAGCCTTCTGGCGTCGGCGAGCGGAGCGGCGTCGTCGAGCGGAGCGGCGTCAGCGAGCGGAGCGCCCTCGCCGAGCGGAGCGGGCGGAGCTTCGGCGATGGGTGGAGCGTCGTCGCGGAGCCGGGCGCGGTCGGCGGGCGCCGAGCTTCCACCGGTGCCGCGGGAGCGCTACGCGACGCCCTTCCTCGGGCCGGCGCCGAAGCGGGAGGACTCGCTGCTCCTGAGCCTCCCGGCGCCCATCCGGCGCCTCGTCCGGGGGAGCCGGGTGCGCCTCGGGCTCGTGGGCGTGGTCGCGCTCTTCTCGGCGTTCGGGGTGGGGGCCTTGATCGCGAACCTGAGCGGACCGCCGGCGCCGCAGCGGGAGCCCGTGCTCCGCGAGGGGCCGCGGAGCGCGATGCGGACCGTCTCGGCCTCCGAGCCGAGCGGGCCCTCGGCTCGCCCGGGCGCGCCGCCCCGGGCGCACGCGCCGGCGCCGACGCGCGTGGTTCGGGCGGGGGATGAGCGGGCGCGGGACGGCGAGCGGACCGAGCGCGATGGCTCGGAGGCCGGGTCTTCGGCGCGCTCCGCGCAGGGCGTCGCCGGCTTCGCGGGCGAGGAGGCTCCCGAGGGGACGGACGCCGCCAGAGGGAGCGTGGCTGCGGACTCGGCCGCTGCCCAGCCCGACGCTGCCCAGCCCGACGCGGCCGCCTCGGGCGACACGGACTCGAATGGCACGGACGCGCGTGACACGGACTCGAATGACACGGACTCGAATGACACCGTCGCGAACGACCCGGACGCGAACGCCTCCGCTGCCGCGGGGTCCGACGCCGAGGCCGAGGAGAGCGAGAGGCTCGTGCGCGATCCGCTCCCCGCCTTCGCCCACGGCGTGCCCCCGAGCGAGCTCGATCCCCACGCGCCCGCCGAGGACCTCGAGAGCGGCGAGGCGCGCGCCCGCTCGGATGCGCTGCGCGGTCGGGCGGCCCGGGCCCTCGCGGCGGGGGACGAAGGGGAGGCCGAGGCGCTCCTCCATCGCGCCTTCCTCGTGCGCCCGCTCAACCCGCACGTCTCCGCCGACCTCGCGCGGCTCTACCTCGAGCAGGACGAGCCCGGCTTCGCCCTGCCTTGGGCGCGTCGCGCGGTCCGGCTGCGGCGCCGGCGCGCGGTCTATCGGCGGCTGCTGAGCGAGGTGCTCCAGGCCATGGGCGAGCGCGAGGCGGCGCGACGGGCGCGGCTCGCGGCGCGCCGTAGAGAGCGCTGACGAGCGCGGCGCCTCACTGCACCCGCAGCGGGACGGAGGGATCGAGCAGATAGCCCCCTTCGCCCGTCACGAGCGCCTCGCTCAACCCCAGCTTGCGCAAGGAGGAGAGGGCGACCCGCAGTCGGATGCGCGCCGCGTCCTCGAGGATCTGCTCCCCAGGCCAGCCGGCGGCCACGAGCTCGGCGGCCGGGACGACCTCCCCCGGCCGGCGCCGCCGCTCGTCGACCAGGGCCACCAGCACCCGGCGGAGCGTGCGCTTGCGGCCGAGCTCGACCTCCTCGCCGCGCCACCGGAACCAGGCCCCCTCCGCGTCGACGAGGAGCGTGTGGCCGAGCTCCGCGCGGACGCCCGCCACCAGCTCGCGCACGACCGAGCCGGCCGCGCGGACGTCGATCGGACCGACGCGCACTTCCGCGTCCCGCTCGATCTCCGCGAGCCGCTCGAGGGCCCCATCCTCCGCGTGCTCGGCGAGCCGGGCCACGGGCGCGAGCGCTCGCGCCACCGCGCGCACCTCCTCCGCGGCGTCCTCGGGCGCCGCCACCGGCGCGCCCGAGCGGCGGGCCTCGAGCGCTTGCAGCCAGACCCCGAAGAGGTCCCCGAGCAGCGCGTTGCCGACCCCGGCGAAGAAGTCCCGGGCCCGCGCGAGGTCGACCTCCGCCTCGCTCCACCGACCGAGCGCGAGGGCGGCCACGCCCCGGTAGCCGATGGCCAGGTGGCCGTGCTGCCGATGCTCGCCGGCGAGCGCCGCGTCGAGCCCGGCCGAGAGGCCCGCGTGCGCCTCGGCGGGGCGGCGGGCGATCAGGTCGACCAGCGCGCGCTGCACGGCGAGGGCCGTGGTCAGGATCGCGTCGCCGGCTCGGGCGTGGGCGAGGGCGGCCCGCTCGAGCTCGCGCGCCGCCTCCCCGTCCTCGCCGGCTTCCACGTGGAGCTCGGCGAGGTAGCTGCGCGTGACCGCCTCCCAGCGGAGGTTCCCCGTCCGCTGGTGGGCCGCGAGCGCCTCGTTCCAGGCCTCCTGCGCGCGCGGATCCTGGTGCAGGAACTTCCGCACCGCGCCGAGCCGGTCGAGCGTCTCACCGAGCGCCCACTCGTCGCCGAGGGCCCGGTCCACGGCGCGCGCCTCCTCGAGCAGCTCGAGCGCCTCCCGCAGCGCGCCCACGTGCATGCGCGCCGAGGCCAGGGCGCGGAGCGCGCGGGAGGTCGCCCGCCGGTGGCCCTCGGCCCGGGCGATGCTCAAGGCGTCGCGCGCGTGGAGCTCGCTCGCCTCCACCTCGCCGAGGCGCCACAGGGCGCTCGCCAGCACCGCGAGCGCCCGTGCCTCCGCGTCGCGCTCGCCGAGCTCCCGCGCCCGCTCCCAGGCCTCCGAGAGCCGGTGCGTCGCCTCCCGGAGCGCGCCCGAGGCGAGGAGCGCGTGCCCGAGCGAGATGGTGAGGCGCACGCGGGTCGGGGAGCTCTCGGGCAGATCCGCCGCCGCCGCCTCGAGCGCCTCCCGCGGCCGGCCGCCGCCCCCGAGCTCGGCCCGCGCCGCGAGGACCAACGCGAAGCGCCCGCGCGCCTCGGCCGTCTCCCCCTCGCGCGCGAAGTGCTCGAGATCCTCCCGCTCGGCGTCGAGGCGCCGCGCCGCCTGGGGCCCGTCCTCCGTCGCGAGCGCATTCACGTTCGCCTCGGCCCGGGCGAGGAGCGCCTCGGCATGGCGTCGCCGGGTCTCGCCTTCCGGGTCGCGCTCGGCGAGCTGCTCCGTCGCGAAGGCGCGCACGCCGTCGTAGAGCCGGAAGCGCGCCTCGGGCAGGTCGCCCCGGCGCTCTCGCGTCACCAGCGAGTGCTCCACGAGGCGCTGGATCACGTCCATGGGCCAGGGCGCGCCCTCGTCGAGGGCGAGCACGGCCTCGGCCGCGGCGAGCGTGAAGCCCGCGCGGAAGACCGAGAGCTGCGCGAGGGCGGCCTGCTCCCAGGGGCGCAGGAGCTCCCAGGAGGTCACGATGGCGGCGCGGAGCGTGGCGTGTCGGGCGGCGTCGTTCGGGCCCGCCGCGGAGAGCTCGAGCGGGTGGGCGAGGCCGCGGGCGATCTCGGCGGTGCCCATCGCGTGCATGCGCGCCGCCGCGAGCTCGATCGCGAGCGGGATGCCCTCGAGCCGCGCGACGATGGCCTCGACGCGCGCGAGGTCGGCGTCGTCGGGGGACCAGCCCGGGCGCGCGGTGGCGGCGCGGGCCAGGAAGAGCCGGCTGGCCGGGCTCGGCGCGCCATCGCCGTCGGCGCGCTCGGTCGGGAGGGGCGCCAGGGAGATCACCCGCTCGCCGCGGAGCCGCAAGGGGCGCCGGGAGGTGATGAGGAAGCGTGCCGCGTCGCGCCCCCGCCAGCGCGCGATGGTCTCGGCCGCCTCCTCGGCGAGGTGTTCGAAGTCATCGAGCCAGACCGTCGGCCGGCCTCGCGCACAGAGGGCCCGGCCGAGGCGCTCGGCGGCGCGCGGGGCGTCCTCGCTCTCGTCGTGCGTGAGCAGATCCAGCGCCCGCGCGAGGCTCGCGCGGAGGGCCGCCAGATCGGCGCAGGAAGCCGCGTCCACGAAGAGCGTCTCGTCCGCGGGCGCGTCCGAGAGGAGCTCGCGCGCGAGGCGCGACTTCCCGATGCCGGGCGGGCCGACGAGCGTGACGAGGTCCGCCGCCGCCAGCGCGCTGCGCGCCTCTTCCAGCTCCGGGCGCGGGACCCAGGCCGTCTCGGCTCGGCTACGCACGCCCCAGCGTATCAGCTCGGAGGCGGTCGTGATGGACCCGTCGCGACCCGGTCTCGGGGGGCGTCGCCAAAGGCCCGTCCGGGAGAGGCATCGCGACCTCCTCGCGCCCCGCGATGGCACGCATCGCGGGGCGTTCGCGCCACCGACAGATGCCGGCACAGACCGCGACAGAAGAGTTAACGCACGGTTAATCTCGCGCGCGCAGCAGCCGTGGCAGGCTGGGAGCGTGACGGCCTTGCAGGCGAGCCGAGGGGTGGACGGACGCGCGGCTGCGGCGCGCGACGTGCTCCTCCAAGGGTTGGGGGCGGTGCTCCCGGCGGACCGGGCCGAGGAAGCGCTCGCGCGCGCCCTCCGCTCCGAGCGGCTGCCCGGTCTTCCTGTCGACCCGGCCGCGCTCCGTTTCTTCGTGACCGGCGCGCTCCGCCGGGTCGTGACGGCGATGGGCGTCGACGACTTCGAGTCCTGGGCCGTGCCGCTGGCGCGGCGCGTCGCCGAGCAGGTCCGGCCGCCCGGCGCCCCGCTCCACCCGGTGCGCTCCCGGGTTCGGCGGGTCATCTTCGTCTCCATCGAGCCCGGCCTCTGCGCCCGCTTCGACGATCCGGAGAGCGGCGTGACCGTATCGCGCGCGGAGTCGATTTTCGATCTCTCGCCGCTCCTCGAGCTGGGCCCGGAGCAGCGGGGCGCCGTCGTCGTCGACGCGGCCCTCTCGCCCCTCTCGCTCCCGGCGCTCGCGCAGATGGCGCACATCCTCCCGCCCACCTGCCCGGTGGTGGTCGTCGGGCTGAGCGAGACGGCCTGGGGGCGCCTGGTCTCCGTGCTCCCGACCGCCGCCGAGTGGCGCCGCGTACCGGACTTCGAGCGCATCGACGTCTACGGCCTGGTCGCCTGAGCGCGCCGGGCCTCGGTGACGACCTGGTCGCGCGCTCGTCGTGCTTCCGAGTGGCGCCGCGTGCCGGACTTCGAGCGCATCGACGTCTACGGCTTGGTCGCCTGAGCGCGGGAGGCCTCGGCGACGACCTCGTCGCGCGCTCGTCGTGCCGCGTCGCGTGCCCGCCGTGCCGGTGCCGCGCTCGTTCGGGCGTCCGTCCCGCCGTGGGCCCTCAGATGGCCCGGCGGAGCAGGGCGCCGGGGGTCGCCGGCATGGGCGGCCAGCTCTCCAGCGCCACCTGCGCGTCGAGGAAGGCGCGGTGGAAGGCGTCGAGCGCGAGCTGCTGGACGTGGCGACCGCTCTTCTTGCGGATGCTCGAGGCGTGCCGCCGCCAGGTGTTCTCGCTGATCCGGAGCGCCACCGAGGCCTCACGCCGATCGGTGGTCCGGGTGGCCGCCGCCAGCACGTCCACCTCGGCCGGCGTCAGCTCGTTGTCGTCCCCGAGCTGCACGATGGCCCAGGTCAGCTCCTCCGAGCGGAGCGTCTCCTTCGTCAGCCGGTAGAGCTGCTCGACCGGGCCCGCGTCGTCGACGGCGAGCAGCGCGCTCACCCAGCGCCGGATCTCCCCGAGCGTCGCCGGCTTCGAGAGGTAGCCCGCGCGGAGGCCGCGGGCGCGGCGGGCGACGGTCGGCGTGATCCGCGCCGAGAAGACGACCAGCCAGACGTCCGGGTCGAGGGGGCGCACCCAGTCGAGGAAGTCGACGCCGTTCTCGTCCGCCTTCAGGTGCACGTCCGCGAAGACCAGCCGCCAGTCGTCCCGCTCCTCCCAGCGCTCCCGCGCCTCCGTGAGCGTCGCCGCCGAGACCACCTCGACCTGCGGGATCGCCGACTGGATGGCGCGGGCGAGGAGCGTGAAGTCGTCGAGGACCAGGACGGCCGGGCGGGCGGCGAGGGCGGGGTGGTCGGGGCGGCGGCGGATCTCGGACGAGCGGCGCTGGCGGGGCTTCATGCGGGGGGCTCCTTCTTCGCGGCCTCCACGCGGGGGCGGCGAGATGGGCGCCTCATCGGGCCGGACCCGCGCCGGTTGCGGACGGCCCTCCTCGCGCCGGGCGCCGCTCTCGGGGAGAATGCGGCCATGGGTGGGAGCACGGCGGACGGGATCACACGGGTGGAGAGAGGCGCGCGCGTGGCGCTCGAAGAGGGCGCCCGGGTGCAGCTCGCCGGCTCGGTGCGCCTCGCCATGCCGGAGCCGCTGCGCTCGTCCCTCGGGGATCGCCCCTGCGCCTACTGGGACGTGCGCGAGGGCCTCGATGACGCGCCGAAGGACCGCGGCGCGCAACCCTTCTGGCTCGAGCATGCCGGCGAGCGGGTGCTCGTGCGGCCGCCCTACGAGGTGCGGGCGCGCGCCGATCGGCGCCGCGAGGTGCTCGACGCCGTCGACGCCGACCTGGGCGCGATCGAGGCGCGCATCGGGGCGCTCAAGGACCAGCTGCGCTCGGCGCAGGGTCCGGAGGCGAGCGCCCTGGCGAAGGAGCGGAAGTCCCTCGCGAAGGTCGCGACGCTCCTCTACACGACCCGCGCCCACGCGCGCGGCAAGCTCCACCGCTCGAGCTCCTTGAAGGCCCAGGAGGCGTGGATCCGCGCGAACGCGCACCTCGTCGAGGGGCAGGCCGGATCGCGCTCGCTCTCGTTGGCGGTCGATCGCTGGGAGGTGCTCCTCGAGCCGGGGGACACGGTCGCGGCGGTGGGCGTCGTGGGTCGGGAGCCGCTCCCCGCGGGCATCGCGGGCGGGGGAGGCTACCGGGAGCGCCCGACCTGCTGGGTGCTCCGCGGGCTCGATGGGGAGCCGCCCCTGATCCTCGGCGTCGGCGAGGCGGCGCCGCGGCCCCCCGCCGAGCGCCGGAAGGAGCGCTCCGGTGGCTCCTCTCCCCACGTCCCCAGCGCGCTGCCGCCCCGGCAGGGCATGGACCCGATCCTGAAGTGGACGCTGATCCTCGTCGGGGCCGCCGTGGCCCTGGCGTGGCTGCTACGGTAGCGCGGCCGTGCGGGGCCGAAGGGAGCGGGCGGGGGCGTGGGTCTGGTGCCTGAGGGCCGGGGTGGGGGTCGGGGTGCTCCTCGCGGCCTGCGGTGGACCGACGCTCCCGGAGCGCGCCCCCCCGCGTGGAGACGCGGAGCTCGTCTTGCGGGTGCTCGGCGCGGAGGGGGAGGGCGAGCTTCCGGCGGCGCGGGTCGCGCTCCTCGGGGCGGACGGTCGCCAGGTGCGCGGCAAGCCCCGGGCCGGGGGCCTCGGCTGGCGCACGCTCCGGCAGGCGCACGTCGCCGGCGCGGGGGAGAGCTACGACTACGTCCGGGGGGAGGCGCGCTTTCGCGTGGCGCCCGGACCGGCGCGGCTGCTCGTCACCCGCGGCGTCGAGCGGGTGCCGGTCGAGCGGCGCCTCCGCTTCGCGCCCGGCGAGCGACGCGCGCTGAGCGTGCGCCTGCCACGCGCCTGGGCGCCCGATCCCGGGAGGCTCTGCGCGGACCTCCACTTCCACCTCGGGCGCTTCGAGGGCGCGCACGACTCGGACCTGCGGGCGCTGCTCGAGGCGGAGGAGCTCGACTGGGCGGCGCTCGTCGACTGGGCGGGGCGCGCCGGGCCGGAGGATCGGAGCCGCTTCTGGGGCGGCTGGGCCTGGCGGGAGGGCGAGCTCCCCGCGCTGCCCGGCGGCGGCGGGCTCCCGGCCTTCGCGGCGCAGAGCTGGGCGCGGGCCGAGCGCGCCTGCGACATGCACCTCTACGGGCACCGCACGCCCGTCCGCGGGGAGAGCGAGCATTCGCGGGCCGCCATCGTGGCGGCGGCGCGGCGCGAGGGCGGCGTCGTGAGCGGCGCGCTCGGTCACGTCTACGCGGAGGGCGCGCTGCTCGGCGAGGTGGCGGCGAGCGAGGTGCTCGTCCTCGGGCGCTTCCACGGGCTCGAGCGCTGGTACGACCTACTCGACGTGGGCGCACGCCTGGGCGCCGTGGCGGGCACGGACACGCAGGGGGGCGCGGCGCCGCAGCTGCTCGTCGACTACCACGCGCCGCCGGGCGCGAACCGGACCTGCGCGCGGGTGGCGCCGGGGGAGCGCGATCGCGAGGCGCTCCTCGCGGCGGTGGCGGCCGGGCGGACGACGGTGACGAGCGGGCCCCGGCTCGAGCTGCGGGTTGCGGGCGCGGCGCCCGGCGGCGAGGCGAGGGTGTCCTCGGGGGCGGCGCGCGTGGAGCTCGCGCTCGATCTCCCGAGCGAGGCGGGCGGCCGGCTCCTGCTCGTCCACGACGGCGAAGAGGTCTGGTCCGCGCCGGTCGAGGGGCGGGGGCCGCGCCACGCGCTCGAGCTGCCGGTGCGCGCGAGTGGCTGGGTGGCCGCGCGCTACGAGGGGGCGCGGCGCGTTCCGGGGGGCGACGTGCCCCTCGCCCACACCTCGCCCGTCTACCTCGTCGTGCCGGGGCGGCCGGGCTGGGATCCGGAGGCCGCGGCGCGGGTGCGCGCGCGCCTCGCGGAGCCGGAGGCGATCCGCACGAGCGGCCGCTCCACCGCCGCGGAGCGCGCCCTCGCCCTCGCGTGGAACGCCCGCGCCCGCGCCCTGCTCGACGCCCGCGAGCGCGCCGCCGTGGAGGAGACGCCTCGAGCGCGCGACCGCGGGCACGCTCCCACCGAGGAGATGCCTCGGGCGCGCGCCCCCCGCCGCCGGGAGCGCATCGCGGAGGCCCGACCGTGAGCGTCCGGTCGACGCCGCCGGGGGCACGCCGCCGCGTGAGCGACGCTTCGCGCGCCCGGTCGACGCCGCCGCCCGACCTCGGCCGGCTCCCCTTCGCCGCCGCCGCCGCGCTCCTCCCGCTCGCGCTGCTCGCGCTCCATCACGACCTCGGCCACCACGGCGACATCGGCTTCTTCCACGACTGGTACGAGGCCTTCCGCGCGGGGCCCGCCTTCTACCGCGACGGCCCCGGGCTCAACTATCCGATCGTCGGCGTGCTCCTCGTCTGCGGCCCGGCGCGCCTCGCCGAAGGCCTGCTCGGCGCGCCCCTCGATCTCGCGACCTTCACCCTCCTGCACAAGCTGGTGCTGGCGTTCGGCGAGAGCCTCTTCGTGGTGGCCGCGGCCTCCCTCGCGCGCACGCTCCGCCTCGCCCGCCCGCGCCTCGCGGCCCTCGCGCTCTACGTGCTCCCCTCGAGCTGGGCCGCGGGCGCCTGGTTCGGCCAGATCGACGTCTGGGGCTCGGCGCTCCTGCTCGCCGCCGCCGCCGCCGCCATCCGCTACCGTCGCCACGGGCGCGCGCGGAGCCTCCTCGCGGCGCTCCTCGCGCTCCACGCGGCGCTCCTCACCAAGCAGCTGACCTGGTTCGCGCTGCCGGGCCTCGGCCTCCTCCTCGCCGCCGCGCTGCTCCGCCATCGGCGCCCGGCGCACCTCACCTTCGCCGCGCTCTCGCCCGCGCTCTGGCTGCTCCCCGATCCCTTCCTGGAGCTCCCGCCGGGCTGGAGCTCGCACCTGTGGTGGATCGTCGCCGGCGGAGGCTCGGATCACGCGGAGCTCGTCGTCGCGGGGGGCGCGAGCCTCTGGTCCCTCGTCGCCGAGCCGGGCATGGCGTCGAGCGACTGGCGGCTCGGCGGGCTGAGCGCGACGGCGATCGGCTTCGGCGCGTTCGCGCTCACGCTCCTCCGCTTCCTCGCGGCGCTCCCGCGCGGGCTCCCGAGCCGCGCGCTCGTCCTGCTCGCCGGCCTCTCGAACCTCGCCATGTGCGTGCTCCTCACGGGCGTGCACGAGCGCTACCTCGTGCACGGCGCGCCCTTCCTGATGCTCGCGCTCGCCACCGCGGGGCGCCGCGCCATGCTCGCGAGCGCGGCCTTCGTCGTGGCCTGGTGGGGGGCCTTCGTGCTCGGGAGCCTGCACTTCGACGCCTTCGCCGGGCCGCTCGTGCCCCTGCGCATGCACACGCCCTGCGCCGCGCTCCTCGCGCTCCTGCTGGCGGCCTTCCTCGTGCGCCCCTTCGCCCGCCGCGCAGAGGCGGGGGGCTCGGGGCGACACCCCGCGGGCGCGCCGGGCTCGAGCGGCCTCCCGGACGCGTGCGGCTCGGACGCCCGTCCCTCGGACGACCGCGGCCCCGACGCCCGTCCCTCGGACGCCCGTCCCTCGGACGACCGCCTCCCGGACGACCGCCTCCCGGACGACCGCCTCTCGGACCGGCGCGATACCGACGCCCCCGGGTCGGGCGCGCCTCGCGAGGCGGCCCCGTGAAGCACGCCCGCCGCTGGCTCGTGCCCCTCGTCGTCTGGCTGGTGCTCCTCGAGGGCGCGGCCTGGATCGTCGACGCCGCGACCGACTACCGCTACGTGCTCCTCGACCGGCTCGAGACCGCCGAGCGGAGCAGCACGCCCCACGGCCTCCGGCGCCCGGACTGGCCCGCGGGCACCCTCCGCGTGCGCGTCCCCGATCGCGGCGAGCCCCGGGCCGAGCCCTACGCCCTCGGCGGGCGCGTCATCGAGGGCGCCTGGCCCGACGCCAAGCAGGAGCTCGTCACCCCGGCCGACCTCGCTGGCGACGCCCGACCGCGCGTCTTCGTCCTCGGCGGCTCGGCGGCCCTCGGCTACCCCTACCGCTTCGAGGACAGCCTCGCCGAACGGCTCCAGGCCCGCCTGCCGGCGATGCGCGTCGTGAACGCCGCCCAGGTCGGCTGGACCAGCGGCCAGGCGCGCGGCGTGGCCGAGCGCATCGTGGAGGCGGGCTTCGAGCCGGCGGTCTTCGTCGTCTACAGCGGCAACAACGAGTGGATCCACTGGTCCTCCGGGCCGCCGCCGGCGTTCGACCCGGCGCTCCAGCGCACGCTCGCCACGAGCCGCGCCCTCGCCGGCGCGCTCTACCTCGGGCACGACCTCGCCGAGGCCCGCCCACCCGAGGACGACCCGCCGAGCCTCTTCGGTTTCGCGCACGCCGCCGCCCACCCGGACCGGACCCTCGACCCGGCGCACTGGCGCCGTCAGCGCCGCGCCTTCCTCGCGCAGCTCCGCGCCAACCTCGAGGCCATGCGCGAGCTCGGGGAGGCCGCCGGCGCGCGGGTGATCTTCGTGACCGTCCCCTTCCAGCCGCGCCTCCAGCCGAGCTTTCACCACCCGCAGCCGGACGCCCTCGAGCCCGAGACCGCCGAGCGCGTCCGGGCGCTCCTCGCCGAGGCTATCGAGGCGGTGCGGGAGGAGCGCTGCGCCGAGGCGCCGATCGACGACGCCCTCGCGCTCGATCCGGGGCCGCCGCTGCTCCACTACCTGAAGGCCGAGTGCCTCCGCCGCGCCGGCGCCCACGAGGAGGCCATGGCCGCCTACGCCGCCTGCCGCGATCGCATGGTGGGCAACCTGGGCGGCCGCCTGGCCGTGAACGAGGTCGTCCGGGAGGTGGGCGCGACCGCCGAGCTGGTCGACGCCGCGGCGCTCTTCGCGCAGTACGATGCGCGCCACGCGCGCCCCTACCACCAGGACCTCGTGCACGACGACTGCCACCCGACGCCTCGCGGTCATCGCTTGATCGCCGACGCCCTCGCCCGCCGCCTCGGCGGTGCGCCTCTCGAGCGCGGGGGCGATCCGCGTGGCGCGGAGGCGGGGCGGGGGAGCGCGGCCGGGGAGGGCGAACGCGACGGCGCAGGGGTCGCGGCGAGCGCAAGCATGCGCGACGAGGGGAGCGCGGCCGGGGAGGGCGAAAACGGGGAGCGAGGCGCCCCGCGTGAAGACGCCCCGAGGGGAGCCGCGCGCGACGAGGGAGCGCACCCATGAGCGAGCCCTCCCGCGGACGCCGCGCCCTCCAGCGCCTCGCCCTCTTCCTCGGCGCCACCCTCTTCGCGCTCCTCCTCGCCGAGGTCGCCGTGCGCGCCCTCGACCTCGGCCCGAAGCGCTGGGCCCACCCCTGGCACCTCGAGTCCGAGGACAAGCGCGTCGGCCTCGACGTCTACCCGGACGATCCGCGCGACGCCTTCCCCCTCGATCTCCGCGACGCCGCCACCCGCGCCCGCTTCGCCGAGCGGCTCCCGGAGGTCGAGCGCCGTTGGGAGCGCACGCCCCACGCCGTGCCCTTCCGCTATTCCGCGGAGCTCTGCCGCGGGCCGGCCATCGGCGACGAGGGCGCGCGCCCCCGCCTGCTCGTGATCGGCGACTCCTTCACCGAGGGCCAGGGCGTCACCGAGGAGGGCACCTTCGCCGCCCAGCTCGAGGCCCAGCTCGGGGGCGCCGTCGAGGTGCTCAATTGCGGCCGGCGCGGCTACGACTTCCCGCGCCTCGCGGAGTGGTTCGACGAGAAGCTCGCCGAGCTCGATCCGGACTGGGTGCTCTACGCCTTCACCCCGAACGACCCGCAGCAGAGCGAGGCCTTCCACGAACGCCAGGCCTTCCTGAACGACTGGATCCTCGACCGGCGCCGCATGTTCACCGAGGAGCATGCGCCCGCGCCGAGCTTCTGGGAGTCGCGCTTCGCCGGGCTGATCGGCGACCGGCTCGAGGCCGCCGAGGTGGCCGAGGAGACGACGCGCTGGTACCGGGAGATGGTGGGCGAGCCGAACGCGGAGGGCTGGGAGGCGACGCGCGCGCACGTCGCCGCGATGGCCCGGCGCATGGAGGCCCGGGGCGGGCGCTTCGCGGTGGCGATGTGGCCCCTCTTCGTCGACCTCGGCGAGGCCTACCCCTTCGCCGAGGTGCACGAGGTGGTGGCCGAGGCCTTCGAGGCCGAGGGCGCGACGGTCTGGGACTCGCTGCCCGCCTTCCGCGGCCGGAGCGCGCCCGAGCTCTGGGTCCACCCGGCGGACCGGCACCCGAACGAGGTCGCCCACGGCGTCTTCGCGGAGGTGATCGCCGCGGGCATGGAGGAAGCGGGCTGGCGCGCCGCGGACGGCGCGGACGACGCGGATCGGGGGGAGGGCGAGTGAAGGGGCTCGGCAAGAAGCTCGCCCTCGCGGCGGTCTCGCTCCTCGTCTCGCTCGGGATCGCCGAGGGCGTCTACCGCTGGTCGCAGCAGAAGGACGAGTCGACCCCCGACGGAGGCGACGACGGCTGGCGCCAGCGCTACCGGCGCCTGAACGAGACCCTCTACATGCGCTCGGAGGATCCGGCGCTGATCTACGAGCCGCGGCCGGGCGCCGAGGTGGAGATGGAGTACGGCCCGGCGCGCTTCAACGGCGCGGGCATGCGCGAGGATCACGAGGTTCAGCGCGAGCCGGGCGAGGACACGCGCGTGGCGGTGGTCGGCGACTCGCTCGTCTGGAGCGAGTTCCTCCCGGCCGAGGACGCGCTCCCGCAGCAGCTCGACGCGGCGCTCGGCGAGGGGTGGGAGGCGCTGAACTTCGGCGTCACCGGCTACGACACGGCGCAGGAGGCGGCCTGGTACGCGAAGGCCGTGCGCCCCTTCGCGCCCGAGGTCGTGGTCGTCGTCTGGTGCATGAACGACATGATGATCATGAGCGGGCCCTTCGAGCGCTGGTGCGACGAGGAGGAGCGCGCCCGGAAGACGGCCCAGGAGCAGCTCGTCGAGCGCGTGGCGCCCTTCCGCCGGGAGACGCTCGACGGCGTGCTCGCGCGCGAGGAGGAGGAGGCGAGCTTCAAGCTCTGGGCGCGGCTGAGCGGGATGGTGCGGCGGGCGCGCTTCGAGGACGCCTACGTCGACGAGTACCTGGTGATGGCGGAGCAGCCGGAGCGGGTGCGGCGCACGGAGGCGGCCATCGCGCGGCTCGGCGCGGCCATCCGCGCGGACGGGGCGACGCCGGTCTTCGTGATCTCACCGGTGCTGGAGCAGTGGGAGCGCTACCGCTGGGAGGCGATCCACGACGTCGTGCGGGAGGCCGCGGAGGGCGCGGGCTTCGCCGTGCTCGACCCGCTCGAGCGCTGGCGCGGCGAGGAGGACCCGGAGGAGCTCCGCATCTCCGGCGACAACCTGCACTACGATCGCTCGGGCAACCGGGTCTTCGCCGAGACCCTCGCGGGCTTCCTGCGCGACCTCGATCATTGACGGCGCGCCCGCGGGCGCATACCCCCGGAGGGAACGCCGCGCCGATGCCGCGCGTATCGTCGGCGGGAGCCCTCCGTGCACGTCCTCTTCCTCCTCCAGACGGCCGTCAGCCTGTGGATGCTCGTCGACATCATGCGGCGCCGGGCGGACCGCATGTGGTTCTTCATCGTCCTGATGCCCTTCGGCGAGGTGGCCTACTTCTTCGCCGTCGTGCTCCCGGACCTGCGCCGCAAGGGCTTCTTCGAGGGGCTCTTCCAGCGCGCGCCGACCGTCGCCGAGCTCCGGCGCGCCTACGCGGAGACGCCGAGCCACGAGAACCGGCTGCGCCTGGCCCAGGGGCTCCACGACGCGGGCGCGGTGGAGGAGGCCGGCGGGCTCTTCGAGGAGGTGCTCGCGCAGCACCCGGAGGATCGGGACGCGCTCTACGGCTTCGCTCAATGCGCCATCGCCGTCGGGGAGGACGATGCGGCGATCGACGCGCTCGAGGACCTGGTCGCGCTGGACATCGCCTACCTCGAGTACGCGCCGGCCGTGGACCTGGTCGAGAGCTACTGGCACGTGGGGCGGCAGGACGAGGCGCTGGAGCTGGCCGAGGGGCTCTGCCGGAAGAGCCAGCGGGTCGGGCCGCGGGCCGTGTACGCGACGTATCTGATCGAGCTCGGCCGGGACGAGGAGGCGCGCAAGCTCCTCCGGCGCGGGCTCGAGACCTACGCGAGCAGCCCGAGCTTCGTGCGGCGACGCGACTGGGCGGACGCGCAGGCGGCGCGGGCGCTCCTCCGCAAGCTCTGACGGGCTCGGAGCGGCGGCGCGGCCGTGGTACGAAGAGCCCCGCCCGGCGCGCGCCCTCGGGCGGCGTCGGGTGATGGCGCGGAGCGATGATGTCGAGCGATGGCGCCGGGTGATGGTACCGAGCGATGGCGCCGGGTGATGGCGCCGCGCGATGACGCCGAGCGATGGTCCGAACGATGGCCCCCATGCGAATCCCCACGAGGACCGAGAGCGCCCCGGTGACGCGGCCGGGAGGCGCGCGCCCATGAGCACCTCGGCCGAGGGGCCGCGGCCGGGGCGCGCGGAGGCGGCGGCGGTCGCCTGGACCCCGCGCGAGGTCGACGGGAGCGCGGCTCGCGCCACGGCGGCGCGGAAGAAGGCGCTGATGCATGCGGCGGTCGCGGCCTCGGCGGGGGGGCTGCTCTTCGTCGTCTTCGCGCAGCGCGCGGTGGCCTACGTCGCCTGGGGCCTCGGCGGCTTCACGCTCCTGCTCGCGCTGATCTCGCCGCTCGGCGCCTACGCGGCCCTCCAGCGCGGCCTCGAGGCCCTCGGCCGCCTCGTCGGCCGCCTCATGGCCTGGCTCCTCCTCGCGCCGGTCTTCTACCTCTTCGTCACGCCTTTCGGGCTGCTCCGCCGCCGCGGCGCGCGCGACACCTTGAAGCGCCGCCTCGAGCCGGGCGCCGCGAGCTACTGGCGCGAGCGCCCCGAGGACGAGCGCGTCACCACGCTGGAGAAGCCCTTCTGATGCCCTCCCGCGTGCTCGGCATCAGCTGCTGGTACCACGACGCCGCCGCCTGCCTCCTCGAGGACGGCGAGATCGTCGCGGCCGCCCAGGAGGAGCGCTTCACGCGGACCAAGCACGACGCCGCGCTCCCGGTGAACGCCGCGCGCTACTGCCTCGCCGAGGCGGGCGAGCCGACCCTCGACGCCGTCGCCTTCTACGACAAGCCCATCCTCAAGCTCCACCGGATCCTCGAGACGAGCCTCTGCACCGCGCCACGCGGCCTCCGCCAGTTCCTCCGCGCCGTCCCCGCCTGGCTCGAGGAGAAGCTCTGGATCGAGCCCCAGCTCCGCGACGCGCTCGAGGCCCTGGGGGTGTCCGAGGAGGTGCCCATCCGCTTCCCCGAGCACCACAAGAGCCACGCCGCGAGCGCCTTCTTCCCCTCGCCCTTCGAGGAGGCCGCCGTGCTCACGGTGGACGGCGTCGGCGAGTGGGCGACGGCGACCCTCGGCGTGGGGGAGGGGGCGCGCCTCGAGCTGCTCGAGGAGCTCTCCTTCCCGCACAGCCTGGGCCTGCTCTACTCGGCCTTCACCTACTTCACGGGCTTCCGCGTCAACAGCGGCGAGTACAAGCTCATGGGCCTCGCGCCCTACGGCGAGGGGCGCTTCAAGGACGTCATCCTCGACGAGCTCATGGATCTGAAGGCGGACGGCTCCTTCCGCCTGGACATGGGCTACTTCGCCTTCCTCGACGACGTGGTGATGACCAACGCGCGCTTCGCCGAGCTCTTCGGCGGGCCGCCGCGGGCGCCCGAGTCGCCAATCACGCAGCGGGAGATGGACCTCGCCCAGTCCGTGCAGCAGGTGACCGAAGAGGTCGTGCTCCGCATGGCGCGGCATGCGCGGGAGGTGACGGGGAAGCGGCACCTCTGCCTGGCCGGGGGCGTGGCGCTGAACTGCGTGGCGAACGGGAAGCTCCTCCGCGCCGGGATCTTCGAGGATCTGTGGATCCAGCCGGCGGCGGGCGACGCGGGCGGGGCGCTCGGGGCGGCCTTCGCGACCTGGCACGAGGCCATGGAGCAGCCGCGGGTCGTGGGCGGCGGGGACAAGATGCGCGGGGCGTATCTGGGGCCCGAGTTCCCGGCGGAGATGATCCGCGCCTGGCTCGAGGAGCGCGGCTACCCCTACGAGAGCTTCGAGGGGGACGACGCGGGCTGGGCCGAGGCGGTGGCCGGGCTGCTCGCCGACGAGCAGGTGGTGGGGCTCTTCCAGGGGCGCATGGAGTTCGGGCCGCGGGCGCTCGGGAACCGGTCGATCCTCGGCGACGCGCGCTCGCCGAAGATGCAGTCGGTGATGAACCTGAAGATCAAGCAGCGCGAGAGCTTCCGGCCCTTCGCGCCCTCGGTGCTCGAGGAGCGGGTGGGGGACTTCTTCGAGCTCGACCGGCCCTCGCCCTACATGCTGCTGGTGGCGCCCGTGCAGGAGGGGCGGCGGCTGCCGATCGCGGACTCGTCGCGGGACAAGCCGATCGTCGAGCGGGTGAACGAGCCGCGCTCGGACGTGCCGGCGATCACCCACGTGGACCACTCGGCGCGGGTGCAGACGGTGAGCGCGGACACGAACCCGCGCTACCACGCGCTCTTGCGCGCGTTCGAGGCGAAGACGGGCTACGGGATCCTGATCAACACGAGCTTCAACGTGCGGGGGGAGCCGATCGTGGCGACGCCGGAGGACGCCTACCGGTGCTTCATGGGGACGGAGATGGACGCGCTCTCGCTCGGGCCCTTCGTCTTGCGGGCCGAGGCGCAGCCGGACTACGCGCGGCGGAAGGAGCGCTTCGGGAAGGTCTTCGACCTGGACTGACGAAGACGACCCGGGCGCGTGCCTCTGCGCGTGCCTCTGCGCTTGCCCGCGGGGGGAAAGCGTACGCGGGCTTTTCGCCATTGACGCCGCGGGCCGGGCACCGGACCCTCGCACGGTCCCTCCCCGGACGGAGTTCTCATGGCCATCGGTTCGATCATCATCGGCGTCGTCGCTCTCCTCTTCATGGTGGCGGGCTTCTTCTTCACGGCGGTCCCCGTCGTGGGCTCCATCATGAGCTTCGGCTCGCCGATCCTGGCGCTGGTCGGCATCGTCATGGCCGGCGTGGCCATGTCCCGCGCCAAGCAGCAGGGCGAGTCGAACGGCGCCGCCGTCGCCGGGCTCGTCGTCAGCATCGTCGCCTTCATCCTCGGCACGGCCGTCGCGCTCACCTGCGGGCTCTGCAACGCCTGCATGACGAGCGGCATGATGAACCAGCAGAACCGCGGCGGCGGCATGGGCAACAACCCCTTCCTCGTGCCGCGCGGAGACGGCGGCCCGGGTGGCGGGAGCTCGCCCCTCGGCCAGTCCTTCGCCGCCGAGGCGAGCCGCATCTCGCTCGCCTTCACGCTCGCCGGGGTGCAGATGGGCTGCGCCGGAGATCCGAGCGGCGCGAGCACGGCGAACAACTACCACCCGCAAGTGGCCTCCCAGTACCAGGCCATGGGCTGCACGCTCACGGACCAGGCGGTCGAGGCCTACGGGCGCGGATGCTCGAGCGGGCAGCGGCCCTGCTCCGAGGTCGCCGTGATCGCGGGCACGCCCGACGAGCAGAGGGCGACGGCGCTCGGCCTCGACGCCGGCCGCTGCTACGCCTACACGTCCGGCCAGGGCAAGGTCATCGGCTGCACGACCGATCAGGGCTTCAAGCTGATCCACCTGGAGAACGTCAACGCCGTGCAGTAGCGGCGGTCATCCGGCCGCCGCTGGAGCGCTCGCTGCGCTCGCTTCGGGGCGCTCGCTGAAGGGGTCGGGGAACGGGGCCTCGCCGCACCGCGGTCGCGGGCGCCTCCCCCTCGCGTAGCTCCGCGCGCGACGAGGACGGAGCGTCCATCAAGAGCGCCCCCTTCGAGCGCGCGACGAGGACGGAGCGTCCACCAAGAGCCCGACGAACCTCACGCCCGCCGGACCCGGGCCCCGGAAGCGGGCGCAGCGAGCGCCCCCTTCGAGCGCGCGACGAGGGACGGAGCGTCCACCAAGAGCCCGACGAACTTCACGTCCGCCCGACCCCGGGTGCAGCGAGCGCCCTTCCGAGCGCGCGACGAGGGACGGAGCGTCCACCAAGAGCCCGACGAACCTCACGTCCGCCCGACCCCGGGCCCCCGAAGCGAGCGCAGCGAGCGCACCCCTCGGCGAGCGCAGCGAGCCGAGCGAGCTATGCTCCGCCGCGATGGACCCCGTCCTCACGGTGCTCCGCTTCGGCGAGGTGGAGCGCACCCTCGGCACCTACGGCGCGCTCCTCTCGGCGGCGATCCTCGTCGCCGCCATCCTCGCGACCCGCGCCGCCGCCCGCGCCGGCATGGACGTCGGCGCCACCATCGCCGCCTGCGGCTTCACGGCCGGCGGCGGCCTCGCGGGCGCCTACGGCCTCTTCGTCCTCGTCGAGTGGGTCCGCACCGGCGACCCGAGCGCGGCCATCGAGAACGGTGGGCTCGTCTTCTACGGCTCCCCCATCGGCGGCTTCCTCGCCCTCTGGCTCGCCTGCAAGAAGCTCGGCCTCGACCTCGGGCGCCTCCTCGACGTCGGCATCGCCGCCATCCCCGCGGGCCACGCCATCGGCCGCCTCGGCTGCTTCTTCGGCGGCTGCTGCTACGGCCTCGCCTGGGACGGCCCCTGGGCCGTGCGCTACACGCACCCCATCGCCCCGGCCGCCTACCCGCCGATCCTCCGCCACCCGACGCCCCTCTACGAGAGCGCGCTCCTGCTCCTGCTCGCCTGGGCCTTCGTCCTCTTCCCGGCCCGCCGCGTCGGCCACGGTGGCCGGGCCGGCGTCTACCTCGTCGCCTACGCGATCATCCGCACGACCACCGAGCTCTTCCGCGGCGACACGGTCCGCGGCGTCTTCTTCGGCGGCGCCATCAGCACCTCGCAGCTCATCTCGCTCCTCCTCTTCACCATCGGCGTCGCCGTCATCGCCCAGGCCCGCTACCGCGACCGCCTCGCCGCGCCCTCGCTCGGTGCGCCCCTCCCGGCGGGGGGCGATGCGCGCTGAGCGCCCGGTCCTCGCGCCGGCCCTCGCGCCGGTCCTCGCGCTGGGAGCGGCCTTCGTCGCGGGCTCCCTCGTGGGCGCGCAGCCGGAGCGCCTGGGCGTCGCCGCGCCCGACGTGGTCTGGCTCGATGGCGGCGCGTTCCTCCGCGGGAGCCGCGACGACGACCTCCGCTACGCCGTCGAGCTCTGCGAGCGCGAGTGGGGCCTGCGTGGCGACGAGATCTGCCGCGGCGGCGCCTTCACCCAGCTCTTCGCCGCCGAGGCCCCGGCCCGCCGCATCTTCGTCGGGCCCTACGGCATCGACCGGCACGAGGTGACCCGCGCTCGCTGGCGCCGCTGCGTCCTCGCCGGCCGCTGCCCGCCGGCCCGCATCCCGGACGACGACCCGCGCCTCGGCGGCGATCGCATGCCGGTGACGGGCGTGACCTGGCGCGAGGCGAGCGCCTTCTGCGCCTTCGCCGGCGGCCGCCTCCCCACCGAGGCCGAGTGGGAGCGCGCCGCCCGCGGCCCGGACGACCGCCGCTTCCCCTGGGGCGACGTCTACAACGACCGGCTCGCGAACCACGCCGGCGCCATCGACGGGCACCGGTACCTCGCCCCGGTCGGGGCCTACCCGGACGGCGCGAGCCCCCACGGCCTGCTCGACGTGGCGGGGAACGTCTGGGAGTGGACCGCCGATCGCTTCGAGATGGGCGGCTACGCGAGTGGCCTCGACGTCGACCCGCGCGGTCCGCGGAGCGGCGGCGAGCGCGTGACCCGCGGCGGCTCCTGGGCCACCCGCGCGGAGATGCTCCGCGTCACCATGCGCCGCCCGGTGGCCGAGGGGGAGAGCGCCCCGGACCTCGGCTTCCGCTGCGCCTACGATCCGCCCGAGCCCGGCGCGCGATCGGCGCGCCGCCGGGAGTGACCCGGGTCGCGAGCCCTCTCATGGGCCCGCTTGCCGGCCCTCGAATCCCGCTGAGGTCGCCCCGCCGGGCCGCGGCTCGACCCGCGCCGGGGCGTTCGGTATCCTCCGCCGCCCCCGGGCCCCCGCGGCCGGGGCCACCGAATCGGAGCCTTCCTTCATGCGCGTTCACGCCTTCGCCTTCGCCCTCCTCCTCGCCGCTCCCCTCGCTCTCGCCGGCTGCAAGGCCGACCAGGGGGACACGTGCAAGGAGGACGACGACTGCTCGGGGAGCCTTCTCTGCTGCAAGGCGACCTTCTCCGTGACCGGCCGCGGCACCTGCGAGGCGAGCTGCGAGGACCTCGGAGAGGACGCCGGGCCCGGGGAGGACGCGGGCCCCGCCGAGGACGCGGGCCCCGCCGAGGACGCGGCCACGCCGAGCGACGCCGGCGGGGAGGACGCGGGCGGCGAGGACGCGGGCGCCGAGGAGGACGCAGGCGCGGAGGACGCCGGTCCCGAGGACGCCGGCTCCGAGGACGCGGGCACCGACGCCGGCTCCGAGGACGCGGGCACCGACGCCGGTCCCGAGGACGCGGGCACCGACGCCGGCTGAGATCCGCGCTCCGTCGACGAACCGCCTTCAGGGGTCCCGCTGAGTCGCCCACCGCGGCTCCCGGCACCCGGTGTCGCGGTCGCCGCGCGCTGCCCCGGAGGGGGTGGCATCGGGTCGCTCCCCCGGGCGGGGGGCGCCCGATACGCGACAGCGGCGAGCGCGCACGGTAGGATCGGCGCTCCGCGATGAGGCTCTGTCCCACCTGCGGCGAGGTCTACGCCGACTCCCACCAGGTTTGTCCGAGGGACGGGTCCGCGCTGAAGGCCGTCCGGGACCCCCTCGTGGGGCGCACGGTCGCCGGCCGCTATCGCCTGATCTCGCGCCTCGGCTCCGGGGGCATGTCGAGCGTCTACCTCGCCCGCCACGTGATGATCGACCGGCTCGTGGCGGTGAAGACGCTCCGCCGGGACCTCGCCCAGGACCCGGTCCAGCGCGACCGCTTCATCCGCGAAGCGCGCGCCGTCAACCGCATCAACCACGAGAACATCGTGGAGATCACCGACTTCGGCGAGACCGAGGACGGGCTGGTCTACCTCCTGATGGAGTACGTCCCCGGCGACTCGCTCCTCAAGGCGCTCGGCGCGGCCCCCTTCGACCCGCACCGCGCGCTCCACATCGCCGAGCAGATCGGCGGCGCCCTCGGCCGCGCCCACCAGATGGGCGTCGTGCACCGGGATCTCAAGCCGGAGAACGTGCTGCTCCAGCCCCGCAAGGGCGGGCGCGACTTCGTGAAGATCCTCGACTTCGGCATCGCCAAGATCCTCGACGCCCCCTCCCTGACCGGGAGCCAGCAGATCTTCGGCACGCCCGGCTACATCGCCCCCGAGTACATCCAGTCGACGGATATCGACGGGCGGGCCGATCTCTACTCGCTCGGCGTGATCCTCTACGAGATGGTCACCGGGGCGCTCCCCTTCGACTACGAGTACCCCGGGGATCTGCTCGTGAAGCACGTGACGGAGGCGCCCGTGCCGCCGCGGGAGCGCCAGCCGGGCGTCGAGGCGGCGATGGAGGCGCTCATCCTCCGCTGCCTCGAGAAGGACCCGGCCGAGCGCTTCCGCGACGCCTACCACTTCGTCGAGGAGCTGCGGAAGACGCGTGAGCGGCTCGGCGGCGAGTCGAGCTGGGGGGGCTTGAACGAGCCGAGCGCCCGTCCGGCGCCGCTCGACGACGAGGACGAGGACGCGGGGGACGTGCCGACGCCCGTGCTCGAGGACGCGCTGCAGAACGCCCTGCTCCGGCGGACCATGCCCGCGCCCCCGCCGCCGGACATGGAGGTCGACGACGCGCCGGAGGAGGACGCCGACGACGGCCCGGACACGCTCCAGGAGGAGTGGGACGCGCTCGGTGACGAGCCCTCGGCCGCCGGGGACGAGGAGCCGGCGATCCCCACGCCGCCGGAGCTGATGACCTCGTTCGTGGCGGGCCTCGACGGCACGACGGCCCCGCGGCGCGACGACGGGCTCGTGGGCGTGCGCCGCTGGCGGGCCCGCTTCGACGCGCTCCGGGCGGCCGTGGACGAGCTCCGCGAGCAGGGCATCACGGCCCAGGTCGAGGAGGACCTCGAGTTCGCCACGCTCACCCTCGAGAACCTCGAGGCCGGCATCGACGAGACCGAGCGGCACCAGGCCGAGATCGAGGAGCTGAACGCCGAGGCGCGGGACTTCCGGGCGACGCTCGGGCGGGCCATCGACCAGCTCGGCCAGAAGCTCTCGAAGGCGCGCGGGAGCCTCGAGGAGCTGGCCAAGCGGCGGAACGAGCTCCGCGCCCGGCGCGAGGCCCAGCTCTCGCAGCTGCGGCGCGGGGGCGGTGACGAGGGCGAGGCCGACGCCGTGCTCTGGGAGCTGGCGACGGTGGAGCAGGCGCTGAGGGAGCAGGGCGCCGAGTGCGACGCCGTGGAGGCGCAGCTCGGGGAGCTCCGGGCGCAGCTCGAGGGGCGCAACGAGGCGGTGGAGGCGCGGCTCGCGGCGCTGGTGGCGCAGACCGACGCCGAGATGATCCGGCTCGACGGCCTCTCGAACGCGCTCCGCTCCCCGCTCGATCGGGTGGAGGCCTTCGTGCAGGACGAGTGGTCCGCCGCGGCCAGCGCCTGAGCGTCGACCCGCTCGTCATGAGGCGTCCGGTGCCGTGCGTCCGGTGCCATGCGTCCGGTGCGATGCGGCGTCCGGTGCGTCCGGTGCGATGCGGCGTCCGGTGCGATGCGGCGTCCGGTGCCTCCGGTGCCCTGAGGCGTCCGGTGCCACGCGGCGTCCGCTGTTCCCGTGAGCGTGCGTGGGGGCGCGGTCGGGGCCGACAGGGGCCGAGCCCGACGCGCGGGAGCCCTCGGTGGGCCCGGGCAGAGCGCCGACGCGGGAGCGGGCTCCGGGGCGCCGCGCGAACGGCCATCGCGCGGTCTGGGCATCGAGTGTCGTTTCTGCGACAATCGCGGGGCGCGGAGTGGGCAGGAGTTGGCAAAGGTGACGTTTGACGCCTCGTCGAGTTCGGGCTTAGGTTCGCGCGGCGCCGCGGGCTCCCGCGCGGGGGGTTCTGCGCGCCGGAGGCAGATCGCATGCGCACCCGACTTCGTCTCTCGCTCACGATGATCGCCCTGCTCGGGCTCGCGGCCCCCGCCGCCGCCCAGCAGGCGGACGGCGCCTCCGAGGAGGCTGCCGGAGAAGACGCCGCCGCCGAGACGCCGGCGGCCGAGCCGACCGAGGAAGAGCGTCAGCAGGCTCGCGAGGCCTACGCGCAGGGCCAGGAGCTCTTCCGGGCGGGCCAGTTCGAGGAGTCGCTGGCGAGCTTCGAGCGCGCCTACGAGCTCATCCCGAACCCGGTGGTGCTGCTCGGCGTGGCCGAGGCGTCGGAGCGCACCGGCGACGTGACGCGCACCATCGAGGCGCTCGAGGGGTACCTCGAGGGGCGCCCGGACGCGCCCGACCGGGCCGACGTCGAGGCGCGGCTCGAGCGGCTCCGGGCGATCCCCGGGCAGATCTTCGTGAGCACCGACCCGCAGGGCGCGACCATCGTGCTCGACGGCGAGGACACGGGGGAGGTCACGCCGGCGACGCTCGAGGCGGGCGCCGGTGACCACGTCGTCTCGCTCACGCTCGAGGGCTACGAGCCCGTCGAGGGGAGCGTCTCCGTGCTGCCCTCGTCGCGGCACGAGGTGAACGCCGAGTTCACGCCGCTCCCGCCGCCCGAGCCGGAGACGCAGGAGGGCGGCCTGAACGGCGAGGGCGAGCCCATCGAGGAGGCCGCCGCCGAGGACGGCGAGGACGAGAGCGCCGACGACGAGGGTCCCGGGACGGCCGTCTGGGTGACCTCCGGCATCGCCGCGGCGACGCTGGTCGGCGGCACCGTGCTCGGCTTCATGGCGCTCTCGCGCGAGGCCGAGTTCGATGACGAGCCCTCGGCCGACAAGGCCGACCAGGGCGAGAATTTCGCGCTCTTCGCCGACGTGCTCTTCGGCGTGGCGGCGGTCTCGGCGATCACGGCGATCGTGCTCTTCCTGACCGACGACGCCGACGAGGACGAGGACGACGAGGACGCGACGGCGGGGCTGCAGCTCACGCCCGTGATGACGCGGCAGGGCGGCGGAGTGTCCGCACGGCTGAGCTTCTGATGGCGGCTGGCATGAGGATTCGCATGGGGATGTGGCGTGTTGCGGCGTGCGGGCTGATGCTCGCGCTCTTCGGGGGCTGTGAGCTGGTCGTGGACTTCGACCGGAGCCGGATCCCGGAGGGCGGGATGGACGCCGGGGAGGACGCGGGGACCGGTGAGGTCGACGCGGGCGACGACGAGATGGACGCCGGCGAGGACATGGACGCGGCGATGGAAGACGCCGGCGAGGACATGGACGCGGCGATGGAAGACGCCGGCGAGGACATGGACGCGGCGGTGGACGACGCGGGCATGGACGACGCGGGCTCGGAGGACGCCGGGCCCGAGGACGCCGGGCCCGAGGACGCGGGCGAGGACGCCGGGCCCGAGTGCACCATGGCCTCCGAGTGCGACGACTCGGTCGACTGCACGGTCGACGCCTGCACCGATGGCGCGTGCGTGAACACGCCCGACGACGCCATGTGCGACGACTCGGACGAGTGCACCGCGGACATGTGCGACATGACGACCGGCTGCGCGAACGTGCCCATCTGCGGCGTGGACGTCTCGGCGGGCTCGATCATGCTCGACGACCTGACGACCATCGTGGTCATCCCCGAGGTCGAGGCCGCCGTGGCGGGCTTCATCGTCATCCACGAGGACGACGCGGGCAGCCCCGGCGGGACGACGATCGGGCACGCGCCGGTCGCCGCGGGCGTCAACACCGACGTCTCGGTGGACCTCGTCCGCCGGGTCGCCGACGGCGAGGTGCTGCACGCGATGCTCCACGTGGACTCGACGACGGAGGGGACCGTGGGCACCTACGACGGCCCGGGGACCGACCCGCCCGCGACGCTCGACGGGATGATCGTCAACGAGTTCTTCACGGCGACCGTCCCGGCGGGGACGCCGGACCTGGAGGTCACGCTCGAGCCGATCTCGACGATGCACTACGAGTTCGTCTCTTCGCGCCCGTCGACCTTCACGGCGCCCAGCGGGTTCGACCCCGAGTGGACCCTCCTACGCGGCTTCCGCTACCGCGTCGTGAACGACGCGCTGCCCTTCGACCATCCCTTCGAGCTGGTCAGCGACAACGCGGACGGCGGGCCGATGGACGACACCGAGCAGCTCTCGCAGGATCCGATGACCGCCGGGGCGCTCGAGGGCGATATGTCGATCGACTGGGACGAGAGTGACGACCGCGACGTGCTCTTCACGGTCAGCCCGGCGTTCGAGGTCATCGATGTCTACCGCTGCGCCAGCCACACCGGCCCGATGCGGGGCGACATCGTCTACGCGGACTTCTGAGGGCTGCGGCGGAGGCTGGAAGAAGGGGAGCGGGCTCCGGCCGGCTCCCCTTCGTCGTTCCGAGGGTCGATCGGCGGCGCCGGGCTGGGAGCGGGAGCCGGAGCGCGAGCGGGAGCTCGAGCGAGAGGGAGCCGGAGCGCGAGCGGGAGCCGGAGCGCGAGCGGGAGCGGGAGCCCAAGCGAGAGCCCGAGCGAGAGGGAGCCGGAGCGCGAGCGGGAGCGGGAGCCCAAGCGAGAGCCCGAGCGAGAGGGAGCCGGAGCGTGAGCGGGAGCGTGAGCGGGAGCTCGAGCGAGAGGGAGCCGGAGCGCGAGCAGGAGCGGGAGCCCAAGCGAGAGCGAGAGCCCGAGCCCGAGCCCAGGCGAGAGCGAGAGCGCGAGCAGGAGCGGGAGCCTCGAGCGCGAGCGGGAGCTCGAGCCGAGCCCGGTCAGCGGCCTCGGCTTCGGAGGCCGAGGAGGGTGAGCGGTTCGGCGGAGCGGCGGAGGACGATCTCGGAGCCCACGTCGACCTCGGCGACCTTCTGGGCGCCGTCGAAGTAGATGCGGCCCTCGCGGATCTGCGTCTTCACGAGCAGCTCCTCGCCGTCGGGGATCAGGCCCTTGGCGAGCTCCATGGAGGCGCCGCGAGGGCGGTAGAGCTCGCGCACGACCCACTGGAGCTTCTTGGAGCCGATGGGGAGCACCTTGCCGCCGGCGCTCCGTTGCGCCGCCGTCGAGCCGGCCGCCGGGCCGACCCAGATGCCGCTGCAGGCGTGGCTCTCCTCGACTTCGCCGAAGCGGATCAGAAAGCGCGTCGTGGCCGCCGGGCAGTCGTGGCAGAAGAGCACGTCGTTGAGCACGCGCGTGTGGGCGACGCGCTCGTCGATGCGCACCTCCATGCGCGTCAGCTTGGTCGGCCGGAGGCGCTCCTCGAGGGCGGCGTCGATGGTCTCGCCGACGTTGTGCCGGTCGCCGGCGCAGAAGTAGCCGACGCTGTGCTCGGGGTCGCTGTTGATCGCGACCATGGGCGTGCCCTTGCCCACGGTGTGCGACGCCCAGAGGAGCGTGCCGTCGCCGCCGAGGGTGAAGACCATGTCGAAGCCGTCGGCGGGCTCGTGGTGCTCGTGCCGGAACACGGTCTCGACGCCGCGCTCGGCGAAGGCGGCCTCGGCCTCCTCGAGCGCCCGGTGGTGGTTGGCGTGCGCGCGCTCGAGGCTCGCCACGGCCCGGTCGCCGGCGGCGATCAGCGCGCGGATGCGCGGGTCGTCCTCGGCATGCCAGCGCTCGTAGGCGGTCTTCTTGTAGACGACGAGGACCTTCACGCGGCCCCCCGCTCGGTGGCGAAGCGCCGCAGGCCGAGCTCGCTCTTGGCGTCGCCGATCCGCCCTGCGTCGCAGGCCTCGAGCGCGTCGGCGAGCGCGAAGAAGCGCACGGCGGCGCGGGCCTCGACGGGCGTGCCGTCTTCGGTCGGCGCCCCGCGCTCGGCGGGGACGACCTCGGCGGCGAAGTAGTAGAGCCGCTCGGCGAGCACGCCGGGGCTGAGGAAGACCGGCGCGCCCAGCGGCCGGAAGGTCTCGGGCGCGAGCGCGAAGCCCGTCTCCTCGAGGGTCTCCCGGGCGGCGCAGGCGCGGAGCCCGGCCTCGCCCCGCTCGCTCGGCTCGACCAGCCCGGCCGGCAGCTCCCAGAGCATCGGCGCGACCTCGGCGTCCGCCGGCACGGCGAGCTCGTGGCGGAACGCGAGCGGTGGCCGCAGCGAGGAGCGGAGGCAGACGCGGCCCGCGGCGTCGTGGAGCAGGAGCACCACCGCGTCCGTCGCCCGCCGCTCGACCGCGTCGTAGAGGTAGGGCTCGCTGAGCTCGCCGTCCTCCCAGCGGTTCCGCAGCCGCCGGCGGCGGAGGCGCAGGAAGCCCTCGCCCGACTCGGGGCTGAGGTCGTCCACGAGCTCCACGCGGGTCGCGGGGAGGTCCCAGTCGCGCTCGGCCATCAGGGTGCAGGGGGTGGAGGCGGGAGCTCGGCGGGCGGCGGCGGCTCGGCGGGCCCGCCCATGTGCCAGACCAGGCTGAGCCCCGGCGAGACGAGGAAGCGCTCGAGCTCGCCCCAGAGGCGCCAGACCTCCACGTCGACGCCGAGGGCGATGCGCTCGCCGAGGGCCACGTCGAAGCGCGCGCCGCCGCTGAGCCAGGCGCCGCCGCGGAGGCCGAGGTTGGTCGCGCCGCCCCAGAAGCCGGCGCGGACGTAGGCGTGGACGCCGACCGGGTCCGGGAGGAAGCCGATGCCGACCGTCGCGCCGATGGGCGCGAAGATGCGGTTCACGTCGTCGTTGTCGCTGGTGATGGCGCCGATGCCGATCGCCAGGCCCACGGTCGCCGGTCCGAAGCGCTGGTGGAGATCCACCATCGTGCCGCCGCCGAGGCGCCGCTCGTCCTCGCCGGGCTCCCAGAGGAGGAAGCCGCGGATGGAGCCGCTCGGCTCCCAGTCGGCCGGCGTGTGGCGCACGCCCTCCTGGGCCGCGGCGGGCGCCGCGAGCGCGAGGAGGGCGAGGCTGGCCGCGAGGGCCCCGGCGAGGCGTCGGCTCACGCGCCGGCGGTCTTCTTGGCGTCGGCCAGGAACTTCTCGAGGCCGGCGTCGGTGAGCGGGTGCTTCAGGAGCTGGTGGATGACCTTGTGCGGGAGCGTCGCGACGTCCGCGCCGAGGAGGGCCGCCTCGACCACGTGCATGGGGTGCCGGATGCTCGCGGCGAGCACCTCCGTGTCGTAGTCGTAGTTCTGGTAGATCGTGACGATCTCCTGGATGAGGTGCATGCCCGTGCCGCTGATGTCGTCGATGCGGCCGATGAAGGGGCTGATGTAGGTGGCGCCGGCCTTCGCGGCCATGATGGCCTGCGGGGCGCTGAAGCAGAGGGTGACGTTCGTCTTGATGCCCTCGGCCGTCAGCGCGCGCACCGCCTTCAGGCCCTCGGCGATGAGCGGGACCTTCACGACGATGTTGTCGTGCCAGGCGGCGAGCTCCTTGCCCTCCTTCACGATGCCCTCGAAGTCCGTCGCCAGGACCTCGGCGCTGATCGGGCCGTCGACGAGCTCGCAGATCTCGAGGGTGACCTCCTTCTGACCCCGGCCGGTCTTGGCGATGAGGCTGGGGTTGGTGGTCACGCCGTCGACGAGGCCCATCGCGGCCGCGTCGCGGATCTCGTCGATGTCCGCGGTGTCGATGAAGATCTTCATGGGTGCGCGCTCCGCTCTGCCGAGGCAGGCCCGACGTGGGCCTTCTTGCTCGCTGCTGAGGCAGGCATACGGGCCCCGGGCGGCGCGATCAAGGGTGGGGCGGCGGCGCGGGGGTGGGTCGCTCCCGGCGGCGGGGCCGGAACCGCACCCGGTCAGCGGGTGGCGGAGCGCCGGAGGCCCCGGGCGACCATGATCTGCGTGGCTACCGCGAGGCCGTGCGAGAAGTCCGAGTCGTCGGCGATCAGGCGCCGCACGAGGCGCGAGGTGTCCGCCGGGTCGAAGCGCCCCCAGCCGACGATGACGGCCTCGCCCCAAGAGAAGCGCGTCGTGTCGAAGGTCCAGCGCCCGGCCGCGAGCGAGCCGCGCACGCCCTCGACGCGGATGGCGCCCTCGGAGGGGAAGAGGCGCATGCGCCCCTCGACGCCGAGCAGGGGCAGGGGGATGCCCCAGTCGAAGTCGACGTGCGCGTCCGTGCGCTCCACGACGCGGGCCCGGGAGCCGTGGACGAGCGAGCGCCCGAACTCCTCCGGATCGAGCATGACCTCGCGCACGCGGGCGACGCCGGTGGAGGCCCGCGCCACCACGCCGACCCGATCGAGCCGGTCGCCGTCGAGCTCGAGGAAGACGAGGTCGCCGCGCGCGAGCACCGGGGCCAGCGCCGCGAGGTCGAGCTCGCGCGGCGCCAGGGGCCCCTCGGTCACGCCCGCCGGACCGCGCGCGGCGCCCTCGGCCCGGCGCTTGGTGCCGAGCGCCATCACCGTCGTGAGCGCCACGTTGATGCTCCGCTGCACGCTCGTGCCGCCGCTGGCGAGCCGGTCGGCGATGTAGTTCGCGTCGCGCATGTCGACGCGCGAGGTGAGGACGAGGAGCGAGCGCCCCGGGCCGTCCGGCCGCACGCGCCAGCTCATGCGCCCCTCGCCCATGTCGCCGCCGGTGGAGAGGACGTCCACGCGGAGGCCGCGCGTGGGGTGGGGCGGGTAGGCGGTCATGACGTTGCGGCCGCGGAGCGTGAAGAGGGCGATCTGCCACTGCCAGGAGTAGGCGATCTGCGGCCCCTGGCGGCTCTCGATGGCGATCTCGTCGAGGGCTGGCATGAACTCGGGGTAGCGCTCGGGGTGAAGGATGGCCTCGGCGACGCGCTCGACGGGGGCGTCGATGCGGGTGGCGAAGACGACGGCGGGCATGAGGCGCGGGTCGGGGCGGAACTGGGCGAGGACCACCGGGCCGCGATCGAGGTGGGGGGCGAGGACGTCGAGCTCGCGGGGGCTCAGGCCGCGGAGCGGGGCCTCGTCGGCCGGGGGCGGGGGCGGGGGCGCCTGGGCGAGGGCGGGGCTGGCGGTCGCGCCGAGGAGGAGCGCGAGCGCGAGGGGGCGAAGCGAAGGCATCGCCTCTCGGACGGGCGCCGTCGGGCGGATCTTCACGCGTGGAGCTTCACGCGCGGCTCTCTACGCGCGGCTCTCTCCACGCGCGGCTCTCTCCACGCGCGGCTCTCTTCACGCGCGGCTCTCTTCACGCGCGGCTCATCACGGGCGGATCCTGTCGCGGCCCGGGCTTGGGGCGGGCAGGGTCTTCAGCGGAGCTCGACGCGGAGCTCGTACCCGACCCGGTTGCCTCGCCCCCCGTCGCGCACCGTGAGCAGATACCAGCCCGGCTCGAGCCGCCGGCTGATCGTCTCGAAGCGCCCCTGCCCCGCCGACCGGTCGAGCAGCTCCGAGCGGATGTCCCGCAGCTCGAGATCGAGATCCTCCCGATCCTGCCCCCGGCCGCTCCCGAAGATCTCGAGCATGGCCACCAGCCGCGCCGGCTCCTCGAGGTGCACCCGGTACACCTTCACCGCGTCGGCCCCGTTGCTCGGCCGCGGCGGCCCGCCGCTCGGCGCCGGGTCGCTCACGCCGTCGATCTTGTCGGCGACCTTCCCCGGCACCGCCAGGTCCAGCGGCCAGCGCGAGGTGTCGTCCTCCGGGAGCAGCTCCGCCGGGTGCCCCCCGAGCGCCAGCAGCCGCTTCACCGCCGTCGCCTCCACCCGCCCGCTCTGCACCAGGTGCCGGAGGAAGGTCGGCAGCGCCGGATGGGCCCCCGGCCGCCGCCCCAGCTCGATCATCGCCTCGAGGAGCGTCGCCGGCCCGAGCGCCACGCCGTCTTCGTCGGCGTCCTCGATCTCGCCGGCCCCGTCCGCGAGGTCCCAGAGCACCTCCGCCACGCTCGACTCCGAGCCGATCCCGCGCACGTCCCGCTCGTCGCCGCGCTCGAGGTCGTGGTTCACGCGGAGCTGCCCCGTCGGCTGGATCCCGATGGTGTCCTGGTAGAGCGGCGAGGCGAGCACCATCGTGGCGAACCAGGTCGCGCGCCCCTCCTCCCAGGCGAGGCCCGGGTCGATCTGGAAGCCGCGCGGGTGCTGCCCGCCGTGCGAGCTGTCGCTCGAGAGCCGGTCCATCACGAAGTGCCCGAACTCGTGGAGCACGATCATCTCGTCGTGCTCGTCCGTGTCCGTGGTGTGCTGCTGCCCCGGCTCGCCGCCGAGGAGCTCGATCGTGTAGCGCCCCGAGCCCGCCGGGCGCTCGCCCGTGTAGAAGCTCCAGACGGTCGTCACGCCGCGGCCCCAGTAGGCGAAGAAGGGCGGCAGCGTCTCCCCGGTCCAGGCCTGCACGGCCTGCGCGCCGAGGAGCATCGTGTCGAGGATGTGGAGCGCGCCGGCCTCCGCGTGCTCGTCGCGCACCACGAGATCGATCGGCGCCTGGGGCGTGCCGAGGGGCGCGCGGAAGACGTGCGGCTCCGTGCCGGCGCCGTCGGTCGTCACCGCCAGCTCGATGCCCTCGTGCTCCAGCGTGCTCTCGATCGCGAGCATGGTGGCGGCCTCCGTCGCCTCGAGGCGGAAAGCGCCCTCCGCGTCCGTGCGCGCTTCGGCGATCGGCGTCCCGTCGGGCGCCTCGGCGCGGACGCGCACGAAGCGGGCCGGCAGGACGCGGCGGGCCTGGGAGGCGCCGGTCGGCGTGGGGTCGCGGGCCTCGAAGCGCACCCGCCCGGTCCACACGGCCGGCTGCGGCGGCGGAGGCGTGGTCGCGACGGGCGCCGCGGCGGGGCCACAGCCGGTCAGCGGAAGGAGGATCGCGAAGGCGGCGATCGAGAGCAGCGCTGCCCGGGGCACGCTTCACGCTATCACGGCGGCGGGCCGGCGTCGGGGGCGCGTGGGAAGAGCGCCTCCACGTCCTCCACGTCGAGCCAGACGAGGCCCGCGTCGCCGGGCTCCGCCGCCGCGCCATCGGCCGCTGTCCCGGCCGCCGCATCCCCCGGCCCGACCTCCTCCGCGTCGCCCGCGTCGATCCAGACCAGCACGGCGGCGGCGACGGCGGCGGCGATCCAGAGCAGGGCCGCCCGGGCGTCGTAGCGGGCCGGGGTGCGCATGAGAGCGGCCTACCCCGCCCGCCGCGCAGAAGCCACCGCCGCGCCCCCCGACCCTTCGGCCGGGGGGTCGGGGGTTCGCCGTCTTGGGCGACGAGCAGCCTGCAGGTCAGGGGCCGAGACTCGCTCGGCGTGGGGCGACTCGATCGCGCGCGAGGCTTTGCGGGGGCGGCGGGAGCGGGGCGCACGGAGTCCTGCGGACACCGGGTGGAGCTCTGCGGCGGGGGAGTCCTGCGGACGCCGGGTGGAGTCCTGCGGACACCGGGGGGGCCGGCCGGGGAGAGGGAGCCGCGGGAGCGCTGCGGTGCGAGGGGGAAAATCGGCGTGATGTCCGAGGGGTGGGCGCTCGGGAGGGGGCGGCGGATCGGGGACGGTCGAGGCGGAACTCGAACTTGACGTCAAGTTCGAGTTCCTGGGAACGCGGGGCGGCACGGAGTCCTGCGGACATCGGGAGGAGTCCTGCGGACACCGGGAGGAGTCCTGCGGACACCGGGAGGAGTCCTGCGGACACCGGGAGGAGTCCTGCGGAC
>PABA01000115.1 GCA_002699025.1 Sandaracinus sp.
CGCGCCGACCTCCTCGAATAGGCTCTGGCCTGTCCTGCGTCAGCGCGGCCCACAACCTGCCCTCCGATCATCCACACCTACCGGGATCGAATTTCCGGGCGGAGGTACTGGGGCCCCGAGAACCTCGCCCCTGCCCGCTCTGGCTCTCGCTGCCACGGGCGACGACCCCGGCCGGCGCGTCCTCACCCCTGGCATCGCAACCGAAGAACGGCCGCCTCACTCCCCCAGCAGCGTCTCCAGCGCCGGCATCGCCTCTCCGTGCCCGCGGAGCGCATCCAGCAGCACGCGCCGGCCGCGCGTCATGGGCGTGTCCGCGCGCCACTGGAGCGCGATGACGTCGTCGTAGCGCGGCAGCGCCGGGTCGAGGAGCGCGAGGCGACCCTTGGCCACGCCGTGGGTGGCGACGCGCCAGGGCAACACGCCCACGCCGACCCCGTCGAGCACGAGGCTCTTGACGAGCTCCATGCTCTGGCAAGCGAGCGTCCGCGGCGCCGGTCCCTCGAGCGCCCCGAGGAGCTGCCGGGTCTGCGCGAGCGCCGGCACCATGAGCACGGGTCGCTCGCGGAGCAGCGCCGCCGGATCGGCCTTTCGCTGGAGCCTCCGCGCGACCACGAAGACCACCGCGTCACGAAAGAGGTCGCGGACGACCGTGTCCGCATGCCGCGCCGGGTTCACGACCAGCCCGAGGTCGAGCTCGCGCTGCACGATCGCTTCCTCGATGGCGCGCGAGTTCGCGTTGTGCAGGTCGAGCGCGATGCGCGGGTGGCGGGCGAGGAAGCGCCCCATGAAGCCGGGCAGGAAGTAGGTGCCGAGGCTCTCGTGCACGCCCAGGCGGAAGGTGCCGCGGGGGTCGGCCTGGAGCGCGTCCACCTCGTCGAGCGCGGCGGCGAGCTCGCGGCGGGCCTGGCGCGCGCCCTGAACCAGCAGCGCGCCGGCCTCGGTCGGCGTGACCCCGCGCGGGCCCCGGTGGAGGAGCGGCGTGTCGAGGCGCTCCTCGAGCTTGCGGACGGCGACGCTGAGGGTGGGCTGGCTCAGACCGAGCGCCTTGGCGGCGGCGCTGAAGGAGCCGTGCTCGACCACGGCCAGGAGCTGGGCGAGGGCGTGGTCGAGGAGATCGTCCGGCGCGTCGGTCATCGGCGCCGCTCCCAGCAGAGGAAGCGCGCCGGCTCGGTGGAGGTCATGGCGCGGATGACCGCTTCGTGGTCGAAGTGGGGGAGGCGCTGGAGGCGCGGGAGCAGGCCCGTCTCGCGGGCGAGCGAGGAGGGCACGGCGACGCCGCCGCCGCCGGCCGCGAAGAGGAGGAAGAAGACGTCCTCGAGGAGCGGCCCCTCGGCGGTCGAGAGGATCTCGACCTTCTTCAGCGCGTCCCAGCGGACCTCCTCGACGCGTCCGTCGGGCAGCTCGCGGCGCACGCGCTCGTCGTCGACCGAGAGGACCATGTCGCCGTTGTCGCGCCCGAACGCGAGGATGTCCACTGGCCGCCGGCGCGTCGGGCTTCGCGCGCCGCTTCCCAGACCAACTTCCCCATGACCGGCGGCGGCGCCCGCTACGGCGTCTCCGTCGAGGGCGCGAGCGATCGCGTCGTCAACCTGCGCCTCCCCGTGAACCACCACGTCACCGACGTCCTCGTCTTCCAGCGCGAGCCCGCCGGCTGAGCGGCGCGCGGGGGAGCAGCCGGGCCGACGCGAGGCCGTCAATCGTCGTCGTCTTCGTCGTCTTCGTCGTCTTCGTCGTCTTCGTCGTTCCAGGGCACGACGAGCTCGAAGTCGAGACCCCTCGCCTCGAGCCAGTCCCGAATCTCGCTGGCGCGGCGGCGCTCGACCCACTCCTCGAAGGCGTCTTGGAGGCCGAGCTCGCGCAGAGCGTTCCGGTACCGGCGAAAGAGGCCGCGCCCCCCGTCGAGGGTCTCGAGGAGCCGCCTCCCCGGCGCGCCGGGCTGGCGACGCGCGAAGCGACGGAGGTCATCGACGCTCGTCCGCCAGTCGTGCGTGGGGAGCGGCTCCCAGACCTCGTCGTTCGTGTCGACCAGTTCGCCGTTCTGGTCGATGGCCTCGCCGCCGAACTCGAGGAGGAGCGCGCCCGTCTCCCGGTGGACGTAGGCGTAGCTGTCGATGGGACCTCCGCTCGCGGGCTCCATCACCAGCTCGAGCTTGAGCCAATCGATCGTCTTCTTCGCGTTCTTCGACACGCCCCGAGCGTGCCGCGAAGGGCGGCCTTCGTCACCCCACTTCCTCGGGTGGCCTGGTCCGCCGGGCCGCTCTCGCGGGATCGCTGGACGTGCGCGCAGGGCGCGGGCTCAGGCCCCGGGGAGGTCGCCCTCGTCGAGCACGAGCGGCAGATAGGGAGGTGGCGGCGCGAGGTGGCGGAGGAGGGGGCGCGTGAGGTGCTTCACCTGGAGCCCGAAGAAGGCGCGGCGCTTCTCCTCGACGCTCCGCGCGAGCACGACGTGTACGTGGAGCCCGGCGACCCGGCGGGTGCGCTCCCCGTTGAGGAGCAGGGAGAAGCACTCCGCGTCCCCGTGGACCCGGGCGGCCTCGGCGCGCGCGAGCCGGTAGGCGAGGGCGACCATCTCCTCGGCCTCCCCGGGCGCGAGGGGCGCCCCGGGGTCGTCGAGGTGGAGCACGAAGTAGCGCGGCACGAAGGGGATCCGCGGCCGGCGGATCGCGAGCGCGCGCCCCGAGCGAAGCCAGAGAGGCGCGGCGCTCAGCATTCGATCGGCTCCCCTTCCACGAGCGGGGTGATGGCCCAGTCGCCGGGGTCGAAGGCGTCGGGGTAGGCGATGAGGCGCATCTTCGCGCGGAGCTCCGCGGGGAGGGCGGCGAGCTCGGCGTAGGGGGTGTGGGCGCCGCCGAGGTTGGTCTCGTGGACGACGAGGTCGGCGTCCGCGAGCCACTCGAGGAGGGCCGGGTCGAAGGCGGTGTCGGCGCTGTAGCCGAGGACCTTGCCCCCGGCCTCGACGCGGAGGGCGATGGTCGGGATGTGGTGCCAGGTGGTGCGCGCGCGGACGGTGAAGGGGCCGAGCTCGATGGTGTCCACGAAGGGGCGCACGTCGAAGTAGTCCTCCTCGCGGTACTCGGTGGGCGTGCGCTCGGGGCCGCGGAGCAGGACGCCCATGCTCGGGCGGAGCGTGGTCCAGAGCTCGCGGGCGACGAGCGGGTGCGTGAGCACCACGGCGCGCCGCTTCAGCGCGAAGTGGTGGAAGAAGCCCCAGCCCTCGAGGCCGGAGGCGTGGTCGGCGTGCAGGTGGGTGAGCGCGAGGCCCTCGAAGTCGCCGACGTCGAGGCCGGGGAGGCCGGCGGCGGCGGCGCCCTCATGGAGCATCTTGCGGATCGGATGCGGGCAGTCGATCAGCAGCCAGCGGCCTTCGGCCTGGACCGCGAGGCAGGCGCCGTAGCGGTGGGCGGAGAAGGCGTCGCCGGTGCCGAGGGGCAGGACCGTGAGGCTCATCGGGGGGCTCCTTTCGGGGAGGCGTGCGTCGGCGGGCGGGCGTCGAGGAGGGCGTCGACGACCCGGCGGAGGCTCCCCGCGGCGCTCCCGGCGGGGACGCTGCCGGGGGCGGCGGTGGCGAGCTGGAAGGTGCCCTCGACGGCGGCGAGGATCGTCGTCGCGAGGGGCTCGAGGGCGCGCGCGGAGCGGCCCTCCTCGCGGCAGGCGGCGCGCAGGAGGGCGAGCAGGCGGGCCTTCCGCTCCGCGATCACCTCGCGGTAGAGCGCGCCGACCTCGTCCTGGAAGAGGGCCTCGGCGCCGAGGGCGACCCAGCAGGCGACGGCGTCGGCGTTGGCGGCGGGGCCGAGGGCGAGGTGCGCGTCGAGGAAGGCGTGGAGGCGCCCGCGGGCCGTGGGCGCGTCGGCCACGCGGCCTCGCACGAGGGCGACGAGGCGCTCGCCGAGGGCCAGGAGGATGGCCTGCTTGTTCTCGAAGTGGTGGTGGACGAGGCCGGGGCTCAGGCCGGCGGCCTTCGCGATGCGCGCGACGGAGGCGCGCTCGTAGCCGTGCTCGGGGAGGACGCGCATCAGGCCGTCGACGATCTGGGCGCGGCGCTCTTCGCGGTTGGAGGGGCGGGGCATGGAGCCGTGTCGGGGTCGCTCGGAAAGTTTGTTGGTCAATCAACCTATAAACCACCTCGTCGGGGTTGTCCAGGCCTCGCGTCGCTCGCGCTTGCTTCCGCGGGGCCGGGCGCCTACCCCTCCGCCATGCGCCGCGCGCCCTTCGCCGCCGTCCTCTTGCTCCTCGCCGCCTGCGGGGACGAGGGCCCGGTTCCGACCGAGGTCTGGACGCCGGAGGACCACGCGCAGCCGCCCCAGCGGGAGGTCGACCCCTCGCGCGTGCCGCGGCAGGCGCGGGCCGAGCGCTCGGCGGATCCGGAGGGGCGGGCCGCGGCCGCGCTCTACAACGTGAGCTGCGCGTCCTGTCATGGGCGGGCGGGGGCCGGCGATGGGCCGGCGGCGCCGGGGGCCATGCCGAGCTTCCTGGACCCGCGGTGGCAGGAGAGCCGCACCGACCAGCAGATCGCCGCCGCGATCGTGCGTGGCCAGGGGATGATGCCGGCCTTCGGGGATCGCATCGCGCCGCAGGGCGTGGCGGCGCTGGTCGGGTACATCCGCGCCTTCGGTGAGGCGGCGGCGCGCGCCCGCGGGATGGGCGGCGCGGATGGCGCGGACGGCGGCGAGGGGGAGAGCGAGGCGCCGGAGAGTGGAGAGGCGCCGAGCGAAGGCGGCGAGAGCGCGTCGGAGGCGGCCGGTGAAGCGGCGGCGGATCCGGCGGCAGCGGCGACCGCGGAGTAGGGCGCCGGAGCAGGGAGCGGAGCGCCCGAGCAGAGAGCTCGAGCGGAGAGTCCGAGTCCGAGCCCGAGCGGAGAGCCCGAGCGGAGAGCCCGAGCGGGGAGCTCGAGCTGGAGCGCGTGGTCGCGGGCACGGGCACGGGCAGGGGCGTCGGCGCGGTATCGTTGGACTCATGACCTCGACTTCTTTCGCTCGACGCTACGGGCCCTGGGCCTTCGTCGCGGGGGCCTCGGAGGGGCTCGGCGCGGCGTTCGCCGATGCGCTCGCCGCGCGTGGGCTTCACGTCGCGCTCGCCGCGCGTCGCGCCCAGAAGCTCGAGGCCCTCGCGGCGACCCTCCGGCGCGAGCGGGGGGTCGAGGCGGAGGTGTTCCCCCTCGACCTCGCGGCGCCCGATCTCGTGGACGCCCTCGAGGGGCTGGCGGCCCGCCGCGAGGTCGGCCTGGTGGTCGCCAACGCCGCCTATGCGCCCCGCGGAGAGTTCCTCGATCAGCCCCTCGAGGCGCACTGGAAGGCGGTGGACGTGAACGTCCGCGCCACCCTCGCGCTCGCCCACGTCTTCGGCCGCCCCATGCGCGCCCGCGGTCGCGGCGGGCTGGTCATCATGTCCTCCATGTCCGGCTTCCGCGGGACCGCCCTGCTCTCGAGCTACGCCGCCACCAAGGCCTTCGGCCGCGTCTTCGCGGAGGGGCTCTGGGAGGAGCTCGGGCGCGCCGGCGTCGACGTCGTCGCGAGCTGCGCCGGCGCCACGCGCACGCCGGGCTATCTGGCCATCACCCCGCACGCGAGCGGTGTCCCGGAGATGAGCCCGGAGGCCGTCGCCGAGGCCTCCCTCGCTGCCCTCGGTCGCCGGCCCACGCTCCTCCCCGGCTGGGCCAACCGGCTGAGCGGCGCGCTGATGGAGCGCGTCCTCCCCCGCCGCCTCGCCGTCACCCTGCTCAGCCGGACGACGCGCAAGCTCTACGGCTGAGCTGCGGGGCGCGCCGGCGCGCCGGGGGTCGGGGGTTCGCCGCAAGCGTCGCGCGCCGGGGTCGGGGGTTCGCCGCCTTGGCGCGTCGCGCGCCGGGGCCAGGGTCTGGCCGCCTCCGGCGACGAGCCCTCCGGCGGGCGGGGGACGGGGAGCTCGGCTTCGTCGAGCGTGGGAGAGGTCCGCGCTTCTCGTCGACGCTCGTATGCTCGCCCGATCGGGCCGCCTTCCGTTCGGATCGCGCCTCCGCCACCTGCCTCGCCGAGCGGCATCGAGCGCTGCGCGGGCGCCAGCACCGAAGGCGAAAGGCGGATCGCTCGCGACCGCCGGGGAGCGCGGCGGCGAGCGCTCGACGAGCTGCCTCGGCGGCGCGACTTCGGCGGAGCTACTTCGGCAGCGGCATGCCGCGGCGCGGGGGCACGTGGATGACCTCGGGCTCGTCCGGCTCGAGCGTCGGGTCGCCGATCTCCACGCCGAGCGTGAACGCCACGCCGCCCCAGCCGACCTCGCCCCAGTAGAACTGGTCGTGGTTCAGCGGCAGGTAGTACTGCCCGCGCACGAAGGCCCCGCCCGGGATCCGCGCCGTCGCGCCGACGAAGGGGCTCACGCCCACCGTGCTCGCGTCGAGGGTCGAGCCCTCCCGCGACTGATCGTCGAAGCCGATGTTGCTCAGGCTGTTCTGCACCGAGAGCCCGACGAACGCCTCGAAGTACTCGTTGACCACCCAGGTCCCCGCGACGCTCGCCGAGACGAGCACCTGCATGTCGAGGTCCGAGTCGACCTCCCGGTAGTGCTCCTCGACCGTGCCGTCGGGATCGGTCGGCCGGTCCGGCGCTCCGTCGCGCCGCTCCCAGGTCGTCCAGGGCACGCTCGTCAGCGTCAGCGCCAGGCCGCCGCCGAGGTGGAAGCGCCCGGTGCGCCACGCGAAGCCGACCTGCGGACCGATGCCGAAGAGCGACTTCCCGTCCATCGGCGGCGTGCCCACGGCCGTGCGCTGGGCGAGGCTCGCGTGCGAGTAGAGGAGCTGCCCGCCGAGGCGCACATGGTCGCCGAGGCGGAAGCGGACCTGGCCGGTGAAGGTGGTGCGCGCGGCCTGGAGCCCCGGGTCGCCGACCTGGGGCAGCGGGTCGGTCTCGACGTCCGTGTGGTGCACCGTGCCGGAGATCTCCGCGGGCCGCTCGAGGGGCTGGGAGAGCGTGTCGCCGCCGGGCGTGGGCACGAGCGCTGCGCGCCGGTAGACGGTCGTCGGCGCGCAGCCCGCGAAGACGACGCCGAGGAGCGTCGGCAGCGCGAGCATCCGAAGGAAGCGAAGGGAAAGCATGACGGCGCGGTCACCCAGCAGCGACCGTGCCAGCCTCCCGTCCCCGGCCATCGCCCCCCGTGGCACAGCCCGTCTCGCGACGCCGCGTACACGCCTGTGGTGAAACGACGACACTCTCCGACCACAGGCGGAATGCCGCCGCCGCCGCCGCGCGCTATCCCGGGCCCATGCCCGCCCGCGCCCTCGTCCTCGGCCTCGACGGCGCCGACCCCGACGTCGTCCACGACCTCGGCCCGGCGCGCCTGCCGACGCTCCATCGGCTCATGCGCGAGGGCGCCTGGGCCCGCCTCGAGAGCGTCCAGCCGCCCGCCACGCTCCCCAACTGGACCACCTTCCTCACGGGCGTCGATCCGGGGCGCCACGGCGTCTTCGACTTCACGACCCGGGAGGGCACGCGCGTCCGCTTCACCGGCGGCACCGTGCGCGAGGCCCCGACGCTCTTCGCGCGGCTCGACCGGCTCGGCCTCGCCTGCGCCTGCGTCGGCTTCCCGGCGACCTGGCCCCCCGAGCCCCTCGAGCACGGCATCTTCGTGAGCGGCTGGGACGCGCCCGTGGCCTTCGAGGCCGACCGCTCCTTCGTCTGGCCGCCGAAGCTCCACGACGCGATCACCGCGCGCTTCGGCACGACGCGCTTCGACGACGTGGACGAGTTCGACGCCGAGTCACCCGGCTGGCACGCGCGCCTCCCGGGCGCGCTCGTGGCGCGGGTCGGGCGCAAGCTGGAGCTCGGCCGCTGGCTCCTCGAGGGCCGCGACTGGGACGCCTTCGCGCTCTACTTCGGCGAGAGCGACACGGCCGCGCACCACCTCTGGGCGCACCACGATCCGGCCTCGCCGCGGCACCCGGGCCCGGCCGATCCCCAGAGCTCGCCGGAGGCCGCCGACGGGCTCGCCCGCGTCTACGAGGCGCTCGACGGGGCCGTCGCCGAGCTCTGGGAGGCGGCCGGGCCCGGGGCCGAGCTGACCCTCGTCAGCGATCACGGCTCGGGCGGCGCGAGCGACGTGGTGCTCTACCTGAACCGCGCCCTCGAGGAGGCGGGGCTGCTCGCCTTCCGCGAGGGGAGCGCGGCGCGCGCGGCGGCGACCCGGCTCGCGAAGGACGCGGCGCTCACGCTCCTGCCGCCGGCCGTGCGCGAGCGGCTCTTCCGGCTGGGGGGCGCGCGGCTGCCGAGCTGGCTCGAGAGCCAGGCGCGCTTCGGGGCCATCGACTTCGCGCGGACGACGGCCTTCAGCGACGAGCTGAACTATTTCCCCGGCGTGTGGCTCAACGTGGAGGGGCGCGAGGACCAGGGGACGGTGCCGCGGGCCGAGCGGGAGGTCGCGGCGCGCCGGGTCGAGGCGGCGCTCCTCGCGTTGCGCCATCCGTGGACCGGCGCGCCGGTGGTCGACACCGTCTGGCGGCGCGAGGAGCTCTTCGAGGGGCCCTTCGTGGAGCGCGCGCCCGACCTGCTGCTGCGCCTCCACCTCGACGGCGGCTACTCGATCAACCTCATGCCCTCCGGGACGGCGCCGCCCGGGACCGGGCCCTGGCGCAAGCTCGCGCCGAGCGAGCACCTCGGGCGGAAGGGGCGGAGCCTGCCGGGGAGCCATCGGGAGCGCGGGCTCTTCGTGGCCGCCGGGCCGCGCGTGGCGCCCGTGGGTGAGATCGACGCGCGCATCGCCGACGCGGCCGCGACGTGGCTCGCGCGGCTGGACGTCGCGGTCCCGGCCGAGGCCGCCGGGCGCGTGCTCTGGGAGGCGCTCCGCGACGCGGGGGGCGAGGCGCGGGCGCTGCCGGAGGTGGAGGCCAGGCGGGCGCACGACGCCGGCGACGAGGCGCGCGTCGAGGCGCGGCTCCGCGCGCTCGGCTACGTGGACTGAGCTCCCGGTCGCGAAGCGCGCCGAAAACTGAACTCGAGGTCGAGTTCGGTTTTCGGCCCGACCGACGAGCGCAGTCCACGCCACGCTCAAGTGCTGGGAATTCGTGCGGTTCACGACAGCCGACCCCCGCGCCCCGCCCTGCCGGCTCGCCCGAGAGGGCAGGACTCCCGCCCGGTGTCCGCAGGACTCCCTTCGCCGCCCTCGGTGGGGGTCGCCGCCCTCGACGCCGCGCCGCGCCCAGCTGGGCGGCGTCCGGGGTCCGGGCGAAAACTGAACTCGAGGTCGAGCTCAGTTTCGGCCCCGGCCGACGAGCGCAGTCCGCGCCACGCTCGAGTACTGGGAATTCGTGCGGTTCACGACAGCCGACCCCCGCGCCCCGCACTCGCCCGGCCCGCCCGAGAGGCCCGGTGTCCGCAGGACTCCCGCATGTCGGGGCGCCGCGTCGCGCCGCTCAGCGGAGCCGCTGCGCGAGGGTCTCCATCGCCTCGCGAAAGCGCGCTGGGTGGAGGGCGCCCTCCACCCAGGCCCGGCCGCCGCGTGGGGGGGCCGCGAGCGCTTCGCGGAGCGACCGGGCCAGCGCGGCGGGGTCGTCATCGGCGGCGACGCGCACGCCGGCCGGGTCGAGGCCCGCGAGCGCGCGCCGGGTCGCCACCACGGGCACGTCGCGGGCGAGCGCGTCGAGGAGCTTGATCGGCAGCCCTCCCGGGGCGCGCCGGGGCACGACGACCAGATCGGCCTCCGCGTGAGCCCCCCGCCGATCCGCCTCCGTCGCCAGCGGGCGCACCTCCGCGTGCGGGAAGCGCGCGAGCGGCGCCGGGTCCGAGGCCGTCGCGACCAGGAAGCGAAGGCCCGCGCGCCGCGTCGCCTCCGCCGCGTCCTCCCAGCCCTGGTAGCCGTCGAGGTTCCCCGCGTAGAGCACCGCCGGCCGCGCGCTCCGCGGGCCCGCGCCGTGTGGGCGCGGCGCGATCGGCACGTCGTCCGTGGGCCAGGGGGGCAAGAGCGCCTCCGCGCCGAGGTGGGCCGCCAGCGCCGGCGTGATGGCGACCACCGCGTCCGCCCCGCAGGCCACCCGATCGAGCGCCGCGCCGAGCGCGCCCAGCCCCGGGAGGCTCGGCGCGTAGGTCGGCAGCTCCGCGTCGAAGCGCGTGTGCGCGTAGTAGACCCGCGGCCCGAGCCCCGCCGCCCGCGCCACCAGCGCCGCCTCCACGTTGTGCGCGACCACCAGATCCGGCGCGAGCCCCCGCGCCAGCGCCCGCGCCCGCCCGATCATCTGCGCGTCGTGGAGCACCTTCCCCAGCGAGGGCCCCGAGCGGAGCCCCTGCATCCGCGGCACGTTCCTCAGCCGGTGATGCGTCCACCCCACGGGCGCTCGCCCATCCGCCGCGCCCCACCCATAGGTCAGCAGGTGCGCGCCGCTCCCGAGCGCGTCGAGCATCGCCCGCAGCACCCCCTGCGTCCCCTGCGGCGAGGGAAAGGGCAGGCAAGCCAGATGCAGCGTCCGCACCCCCCGAGCATGTCCGCCGCACCGCACCCGAGAAAGCCGCCGCGCGAACGCGCTCCCTTCGGTCGCGCGGCGATCCGCGATCCGCCGTCCGCCATCCGCCGGCGGCGAGCGGCATGAGCGCGGGCGGCCGCGTTCGCGGAGAGAGGGGGCAGCGCCCGTCGCTCGCGCGTGTCTCCTCGAGCGCCGCGCCGCGCCCCGCCCCGCTACAGCCCACGCCCGAGCCCCGCGAAGCGCGAGCGCCGAACCCGCACCGCAGCCCACACCTCGAGCCCAACGAGCGCGAGCGCCGAACCCGCGCCGCAGCCTACGCCCGAGCCTGCCAGGCGCCGCCGCCGAGACCGCGCCCGACACGGCGGAGCTCGGCGAAGCGCCGCCACCAAGACCGGTGGAGCGCCACGAAGCGACGCCAAGACCGCGCACCACACGCCGGAGCTCTGCGGAGCGCTGCCGCCGACCCCGCGCGACGGCCACGGCACCACGAAGCCCCGGCGCAGCGCGGCTCGCTCCGCTCAGGGCCGGGGGAGCGCCCCCACGCCTGCCCCCGCAGCTCGGCCCCACGGAGCCGCCTTCGCGCAGCCACGAAGAACCGCCCCTCGTGACGCCGCGGCCACGCGGCGCCAAGCGGCCCACGGCCGCGCGGTAGGGCCGCGAAGCGGCCAAA
>PABA01000116.1 GCA_002699025.1 Sandaracinus sp.
CCCACCTGTCCCCAGCGCGCGTCTCGCGCGCCCGCCACACGCCCTGACCCCCACCTGTCCCGGGCGCGCGTCTCGCGCGCCCGCCTCACGCCCCGACCCCCCACGCGCATCCAGCGCGCCCGATGAGCCCGAGTTCCCCGACCCCCTTCTGCCCCCTCTCCCCCGCAGCGCCGCCGCTACCCGAGCTCGCTGCCGCCCCGCCATCCCCACCGACCCCATCTGTCCCCGGCGACGCGAGCGGTCCACAGCACCCCACGCGCTCACCACTTTCTTGGTGCTCCACAAACGCACATGTAGCGTCGCCACCTACACGCACCTACATGGAGCTCGAAGAACGATGATGTGGATGCTCGAAGACCGCCGCCAGCGTCGCAGCAGCGACCGCCAGACCGCCCTCCGCTACCAGCTCGACCACATCCGCGACCGCGGCCGCATCGAGGCCCTCGTCGTGGTGGACGACCAGGGCATCGTCGTCGCCAGCTCGGGCGAGGACGGCGTCTGCGAGGAGCTCGGCGCCGTCGCGCCCCTCATGAGCCGCTCCCCCCTCGGCATGCCACTCTCGCCGCTCCTCACCGGTGGCGAGGTCGCCGTGCGCCCGCTCGAGCTCCAGGGGCAGCGCCTCTTCCTCGCCTGCCTCGGTGGCAACGTCGCCCGGGACGCCCTCCTCGGCCACTCGGTCAAGGGCGTCGCCCGCATCCTCGGCGCCAACTGAGCGCGCGGAGCACGTAGGCCGGACGGCGGGTCGCCGCGCGACCGAAGGGGGCTCCGGCTTCCGCGTTCGCGAAGTGGCCCTACACCCGATCGGTGCGCGCCCTCCGCCGCCGGCTCCTGACGATCCCCGCGCTCGCCCTGGCCTGGGCGCTCCTCCTCGCGCTCACCCCGCTGACCCTCCCGCTCGCCCTCCTCGTGGGCGCGCTCCGCCGACGCCGCTTCATCGCGGCGCGCATGCTCCTCTTCGTCCACGTCTACACGACGCTCGAGCTCGTCGGCCTCCTCCTGGGCCTCGGCATCGGCCTGGGCGCGCGCCGCGGCTCCCCGGCCTGGCTCCGCCGCCACGTCGCGCTCCAGACCTGGTGGGCGTGCACGCTCTTCGCCGTCGCCCGCCGCCTCCTCCGCCTCGAGCTGCGCGTGGAGGGCGACGAGGCGCTCGCGCCCGGCCCCATCGTCCTCGCGCTCCGCCACGCGAGCCTCGCCGACTCGCTCCTCCCCGCCGCGCTCGTCACCGGCCCGCACGGGCTCCGCCTCGCCTACGTGCTCAAGAAGGAGCTCCTCGTCGACCCCTGCCTCGACGTCGTCGGCCACCGCATCCCCAACCACTTCGTCGACCGCGCCCAGCCCACCGAGGCCGACCTCGAGGCCATCGGCGCCCTCCTCCGGGACGCGGACACGGAGAGCGGCGCCATCCTCTTCCCCGAGGGCACGCGCTTCTCCTCGAAGAAGCGCGCCCGCGTCCTCCGCCGGCTCGAGGAGAAGGGCTCGCCCCACCTCGCCGCCGCCCGCGCGCTGAGGCACACGCTCCCGCCGCGCCTCGGCGGCCTCGCCGCGCTCCTCGACGCGAACCCGCGCGCCGACGTCGTCTTCTGCGCCCACGTCGGCCTCGAGGGTTTCGCCACCTTCGCCGACCTCCTCTCCGGCGAGGTCGTCGGCCGCACGCTCGCGGTGCGCTTCTGGCGGGTCCCCGCGCGCGCGATCCCGGAGGAGCGCGAGGCGCGCCTGCGCTGGCTTTACGACCAGTGGGCCGAGGTCGACCGCTTCGTCGGTGCGCGCGGCGACGTCAGCCGAGCGAGCGCCGGAGCCCCGCCATCGCCTTCGCGCCGAGGCGCCGAAAGAGCGGCTTCATGAGCGGCTCGGCGTAGCGGAGCGCGCCCTTCATCTCGAAGTCGGCCTGCCAGCGCACCTCGGCGCCGCCGGCGGTCTCGCGCACCGTGATGCGGTCCGTGGCCGTGAGCGTCGCGCCCTCGCCGACGAGCTCCGCGGCGCGGGCCTCGGCGTCGTGGCGCGCCGTCCGGTAGGTCATGGGCACGCGGCGGCCGAGGAAGGTCGCGACGACCTCGTAGCGCGCGCCCACGCCGGCCTCTTCGCCCTCGAGCTGGCGCGCTTCGGCGATCCCCGGGTCCCACTTCGGGAGGTTCCGGAAGTCGGCCAGGAAGGCGAAGACCTCGGCCGCGTCGCGGCGGAGGGGCACGGTCTCTTCGATGCGGATCATCGGAAATCCTCTTCCGGGTCGGCCCCGACGAGCTCGCAGAGCGTCACCCAGAAGCGCTCGCGCTCTTCGGGGCGCTCGCGGGTCTTCGCCGAGAGGTGGGTCTCGCGCGGGGCGCGGTCGAAGTAGAAGCGGCCGCCCGGCTCCGCGGCAGCGGGGGAGGCGGCGAGCCAGACGATCGTGTCGGCGCCCTGGGCGGGCGTCCGGAGGATCGGCTTGGTCAGCGTATGGAAGCGCGGCAGGGAGGTCTCGACGCCGGGCGTGTCGGCCCAGCCCGGGTGCATGGAGCTGACGCGGAGCGGCGAGCGCGCGTCGAGGAGCTCCGCGAGGACGACCTGGGCGCGCTTGGTCTGGGCGTAGGCGCGCACGCCGTCGAAGGGCGCGGGCGGGTCGAGGAGCTTCGCGACGTCGAGCGGCTCCGAGTACATGCCGCCCGAGGAGACGTGCACCAGGCGGGCGTCGCGCTTCAGCCGCGGCCAGAGGAGGTGCGAGAGGAGGAAGGGGCCGACCAGGTTGGTCGCGGCCGTGAGCTCGAGGCCGTCGGGGGTCGTCTGGCGCTCCGCCGGGAGCACGCCCGCGTTGTGGACGAGCACGTCGATGGCCGCGACGTCGAGGGCGTCCACGAAGCGCCGGATGGAGGCGAAGTCCGAGAGGTCGACCCGGTCCACGACGAGCGGGCCGCGGACCTCGCCGACGAGCGCGTCCCGCACCCGCTCGCCCTTCTCGACGTTCCGGCAGAGCATGTGCACCGTGGCGCCGCGCCCCGCCAGGCCGCGCACGACCTCGACGCCGAGGCCCGAGCTGGCGCCCGTGACCAGGCAGACGCGCCCCGCGAGGTCGACGTCCAGGTCGCCCGGCTCGAAGCCCTTGGCGTGGCGGCGGTAGCCCGTGCGGTCGAAGGAGAAGACGATCGACTTGTCGAGCAGGCGGTCGAGGAGACCCACGGCCGGGATGTGGGGCGAGCGGGCGCGGGAGGCAACGGCGGCCGCGCGAAAGGGCCTGCTCGCCTCCCGGCTCTCAGGCGCCGTCGCGGGGGGTCACCGGGACGTGGATCTCGTTGCGGCGGAAGGGGCCGAGGACCCAGGGCGGGTCGTACTGGGCGAGGCTCGGCGCGCCGAGCGCGTCGTAGCCGTGCCGCTCGAGGAGCGCCTCGAGGGCCCGGGTGTGAAGGTCCCGCGAGGCGTCGGTCGCCCGGCCGCGGAAGCGGAGCACGGCGACGGTCTCGGCGGGCAGCTCGCGGAGCTCGACCCGGGGGTCGTTCGGCGTCGGCAGCGACGCGAGGTCGTGCTCGCTCGGCATGGTGAAGGTGATCGTCGCGCCGTCCTCGGCCGGGGCGCGCTCCACGGGGGTGGTCATGGCGATGCGGCGGCCCTTCGTCGGCGCGCGCTCGACCGGCGTGGTCATGGCCACCTCCTGCTCGCCCGCGTTCCCGCCGAAGATGTAGCCGGCGAGGCGCCGGAAGCCCTCGCCGGTGACGTCCCCCTCTGCGCCCGAGACGACGGTCTGGGCGACCACCCGCGGCGCGTAGCGGCGCACCTCGAGGGGCCCGTGCTCGGCCACGACCTCGTAGGCCGGCTCCTCGTAGCCGAGGCGCATGAGCTGAAAGCCCGTGCCCACGGCGAGGAGCGCCCCGCCGAGGCCGCCGAGGAGCCACTTGGTACGCCGACGCATCCCGACCACGGTGGGTCCGCCGCGGCGCGCTGCCAACCCATGGCGTCGCCGGCGCCGCTCCGGAGCGGCGCATCATTCGACGGCCACGGGCGGCGGGCGAGGGCGTTGGGCGAGGGGCGAGGGGCTTGGGCGAGGGGCGGCGGGCGAGCGCGCGCGAGCGAGCGCGCGCGAGCGAGGCCGCGCGAGCCTGCACGACCCGCCGGCCCGCGCTCAGTTCATCTTCTCGCGGCGCGCGAGGGTCGCCTCGGCCTCGCGCATGAGCTCGCGGGCGCCCTGCGCGATGAGCGCGTCGGCCACCTCCACGCCGAGCTTGCGGGCCTCCTCGATGCGGGCCGCCTCGTCGCGCCCCTCGAGGCGGAGGTCGCTCGAGCTGCTGAGCAGACGCTCGCCGTCGATGCTCCCGACGAGGCCGCGCATGCGCAGGCGCCCGTCGTCCTCGAAGAGCTGCCCGTGACCGGCGATGGGCACGCGGCAGCTCCCCTGGAGGCGCTTGAGGTAGGCGCGCTCGGCCTCGGTGATCAGGCGCGTGCGCGGGCACTCGATCTTCTTCAGGAGCGCCTTCAGCTCCTCGTCGTCGACGCGCCCCTCGATGCCGAGCGTGCCCTGACCGACGGCCGGCAGGCAGGTCTCGGGCGGGAGCACCTGGACGTGCCGCCCCTCGAGGTAGCCGAGCCGCTTCATGCCCGCCTCGGCGAGCACGATGGCGACGAACTGGCCCTCGTCGAGCTTGCCGAGGCGCGTCTCGACGTTGCCGCGGAGCGTGCCGAAGGCGAGGTCCGGCCGCTGGGCCTTGAGCTGCGCGGTCCGGCGGAGCGAGGTCGTGCCGATCTTGCCGCCGGCCTCGAGGCCCATCAGCTCCGTGCCGTCGCGCGTGACCAGCACGTCGTGGGGCGCCTCCCGCTCCGGGAAGCAGAGCAGGTCGAGCCCCTCGGCGAGCTCCACGTCGCCCGGCACGTCCTTGAGCGAGTGGACGGCGATGTCCGCCTCACCGCGCGCGACCGCGCCCTCCACCGAGCTCACGAAGAGCCCCTTGCCACCGATCTGGTAGAGGGGCCTGTCCGTCACCTGGTCGCCCTTGGTGACGATGTGCACCTCTTCGACCTCGAGGTCCGGCACGTGCTCGCGCAGCCGCGCGGCGACCCAGCGGGTCTGCACGAGGGCGAGGTTGCTCTGGCGAGTGGCGATGCGGAGGGTCTTACGCGTCACCGCCCCGTCCTACCACGCCCCGGGACCGAACACCCCCCACACCCGTGCCCATGCCCATGCCCATGCCCGTGCCCGCAGGAGGCCGAGCCCCCCACGAGCCCCAAGGGCGATCCCGAGCCCCCAACACCCGTACCCGTCCGTGCCCATGCCCCTGCCCGCAGGAGGTCGAGCCCCCCACGAGCCCCAAGGGCAATCCCGAGCCCCCAACACCCGTGCCCGTACCCGCCCGTGCCCGTGCCCCTGCCCCTGCCCGTGCCCGCCGGAGGCCGAGCCCCCCACGAGCACGACGACCGCCCGACGCCCGCCCCGCGCCCCGCGCCTCGCCCGCCTCAGCCCTTCGCCAGCTCGGGCTTCGCCGCCCGCGGCCGCTCGCTCTCGCGGCGCCGCTCCTCCGCCTCGCTCTCCTCCCCCTCGTCGAGGTCGAAGAGCTGCCGCGTCGCCTCGATCAGCGCGCCCCCCTCGGGCTGCCCGGCGCCCTTCTTCAGCGTCGTGAGCGGCGCGTGGAGGAGCTTGTTCACCATCGCCGAGGCCATCTTGTCGAGCGACTTCCGCTGCTTCGGCGTGAGCTCCCCGAGCCGCGGCGTCGTCCGCGCGATCTCCGCCTTCACGATCTCCGCGAACTGCTTGCGCAGCGCCACGATCGTCGGCGTCAGCTCGAGCGAGCGGCGCCAGGCCTCGAACTCGGCGACCTCGACCTCGACGATCCGCTCGGCCGCCTCGGCGGAGCGCTTCCGCTCGCGCAGGTTCTCCTCCGCCACCTGCTGCAGATCGTCGACGTCGTAGAGGAAGACGTTCCCCATGTCGTGCACGCGCGGGTCCACGTCACGCGGCACGGCGATGTCGATGATGAAGAGCGGGCGCATGCGCCGCGCCTTGGTCACGCCCTGCATCACGTCGACCGTGAGCACGTACTTCGGGCTCGAGGTCGAGGTGATGACGATGTCCGAGCGCACGAGCTCGGCCGTGAGCTGCTCGTAGGGGATGGCCTCGCCGTGGCACTCCTCGGCGAGGCGTTCGGCCTTCTCCGGGCTGCGGTTCAGCACGGCCAGCCGGGCGCCGCTCCCGGCGAGGCTCCGGGCCGCGGCCTCGCCCATCTCGCCCGCGCCGAGGAGCATCACGCGCCGCCCGCCGAGCTCGCCGAAGATCTTCCGCGCGAGCGAGACGGCGATCGACGAGACGCTCACCGTGCCCTCGGCGATGCCCGTCTCGGAGCGCACGCGCTTGGCCACCGCGAAGGCCCGCGTGAAGCAGCGCCCGAGGAGCGTGCCCACGGCGCCCTCCTGCTGGGCGAGGTCGTAGGCCTCCTTCACCTGGCCGAGGATCTGCGGCTCGCCGACGACCATGGAGTCGAGGCTCGAGGCCACCCGGAAGGCGTGGCGCACGGCGTCGACGCCGCGATGCGCGTAGAGCATGCCGTCGAGATCGGCGCCGGCGCGCTCGGCGAGGAGCGCCCGGGCCTGCTCGGCGGCGGCCGGGCCGTTCTCCGCCGAGCCGTAGATCTCGACCCGGTTGCAGGTCGAGACGACGAGCTCCTCGGCGAGCCCGCGCGCGCGCAGCGTCTCGAAGACCGGCCGGAGCGCGTCCTTGCTCACGGCGAGCTTCTCCCGGAGGTCCAGCGGCGCCGTCTGGTGGTTCAGCCCCACCACGAAGAGCTCGCTCATGACGGCCCTCCCTGCGCGCGGACCATGTAGCTCACGAGCACGGCCGCCGTGCAGAGGAAGCCGACGATGGTGCCGATGGCCGCGCGACGCCCGCGCCAGCCGGCCGCGAGGCGGAGCAGGAGCACGGCCGCGAAGAGCACCCAGGCGATGAGCGCGAAGGCCTGCGAGGTGGTGACGACGCTGCCCTGGTGCACCCGGTAGGCGAAGAAGGCGCCGGTGACGATGCCGACCGTGAGGAGCACGAAGCCGACGCTCACGGCGCGGAGGCCGAAGCCGTCGAGCACGTCGAGGGCGGGCAGGCGCTGGAAGATGCCGCCGAGCCTCTTCTTCCGGAGCTGGCGCTCCTGGAGCACGTAGGCGGCGGAGGCGCCGGAGGCGAGGGCGAAGGCGACGAGGCCGAGCACGTTCGCCGCGATGTGGAGCGGCAGGAGGAAGGAGCGCGCCTCCGGGGAGACGTGCTCGACGCTCCGGCCGAGGCCCGAGCCCAGGAAGAAGAAGAGCGCGATGGGCGTGATGAAGGCGCCGAGCACGCTGATGTTCGGGCGCTTCAGGGCGGCCAGGAGGAAGGCGCCGATGATGCCGAGGCTCAGGTAGGTGAGCGTCGAGTGGACGCGGCCCATGGGCGCCGTGGCGCTGAAGGCGTCGACGGCCAGGTAGGCGGCGTGCAGGCCGACCGAGGCGAAGAGCACGTAGCGCGCGGCGCGGCCGGCCTTCTCGACGCCGCGGAGGAGCGCGGCCAGGAAGAGCAGCGAGGCGGTGGCGTAGGCGAGCGCCGTGGCCACGAAGGCGATCCCGGGGGACACGGCCTCAGCGCCTCCCGAGGAAGAACTTGGTGATCTGGTCGATGTGCGGGTCGCCCGTCTCGGCGACGGGGGCCGCCGGGCCGTCCTCGAAGATGGGCTCCCCCACGAAGCCCTCGGCGACCTGGTAGGCGGCCTCGCCGAGGATCACCGAGTCGGAGACGTGCTCCCCGCCGAGCTCGCCGAGCTGCTCGAGGTCCTTCACCTTGCCGAGGAGCTTGGCTTCGTCGCCGCCCTCCGTGACCTCCTCGAGGAAGCAGACGGCGGTCTTCAGCTGGAAGCGCTGGCCGCCCTGGCGGAGGGTCAGGACCTCGCCGTCGACGTCCACGTGCTCCTCGGACATCCACAGGTCGAGCATGTCCTGGGGCACGAAGAGGCGGTGCTCTCGGTCGGCCATGATGCGGCAGTTTATCACGCGAGGGCGCGGGGCAAGGGGGTGGTGCGGGGGCGGCGCTTTCCGGTCGGGGCGCGTTGACACCGGGGAGCCGAGTCTCTACTCCAACCCCCTGGCGCCAGCGGTCCTGCCATCCGCTCGCCGCGCTCGCGTCACGCCAGCGCTCCGGCGCCGTCCAAACAACGTGAACCCCGAGGTAGGAGCGAACATGGCCGGAAACAACGTCCACAAGGTGAACGATCTCAACTTCGACGACGAGGTGGTGAACTCCGACGTGCCCGTCCTGGTGGACTTCTCGGCCACCTGGTGCGGCCCCTGCAAGCAGATCGAGCCCTTCGTGGACCAGCTCGCGGAGGAGTTCGCGGGGCGCGTGAAGGTCACGAAGATCGACATCGACGAGAGCCCGGGGACGGCCGCGAAGTACGGCATCCGCGGCGTGCCGACGCTGAAGGTCTTCAAGGGCGGCCAGGTGGTCGGCGAGCAGGTCGGCGCCGCGCCGAAGGCGAAGATCCAGCAGCTCATGGAGTCGGCCCTCTGAGCCGCTCCGATCCCTGACGGCGCGGTCCGGGCGCCGCGAGAGGACGCCGCTTCCGCGAGGAGGCGGCGTTCTTCAAATTGGGCTTGCCCAGCAGGCCAGGCCCCCGCGGTCGGAGCGCCTGGCGCGGGGTAGCGCGGCCCCTCAGCGCTCGGCGCCTGCGCCGAGCTCCTCGCGCTGGAGGCGCTCGAAGCGCTCCTGGAGCCGCTGCTGCCGGAGCTCCTCGGCGCGGCTCCGCTTGTGCTGCGCGTAGAGGAAGCTGCCGACGATGATGCCCACACCGAGCACGAGCGCGACCACGACGATGGTGACGCCGAGGTTGCGCCGCCGCCGCTGACTGGCGCGGCGCTGCGCGTCCAGCCGGGGAGCGCGGGGCCGCGCGGCCTTCGCGGCGCCCGGGTCCGTGGCCACCTCCGTCGGCACGGACGGCCCGCTCGCGGGCAGCGCCTCGGGGGCGAGCACCGGCGCCGGCGCGACGGCGGCGGCCTTCGCGGCGGAGACCGCGGCGTGCGGCTTGGTGGGGGGCACGACGTCGGCCGGGGCCTCGGCGCCGTCGTCGAAGAGCACGGGGGCGCGCATGTCCACGCCCGAGTCCTTCCGCGGGCGCGGCACGGGCTTCACGTCCGCGGGCACGGCGGCGCGGCGGCGCTCGGCCTCCATCTCGGCGAGGTCGTCGAGCGAGAGGTTCATGGTCCCCTCGGGCTTCGGCGGGTGCAGGTCCTCCTCGGCGCCGCCCATCATCTCGAGCTCGTCGAAGGCGAGCTCCTGGGTGCCCTCCTTGGCGGGGGCGGCGGGGGTGGCCGGGTCGAGGGGGACGCCGGGGGCGGACTCCTCTTCTTCCGCTTCCGGCTCGTCCTCGAGGCTCACGCCGAGCGCCGCGCGCACCAGCCGGGGGTCGAGGCCCGGGTCCGAGGGCTTCTTCCCCTTCGGCGCGACGGCGGCCAGGGCGACCGGCGGAGGCGCGATGGCCTCGGGATCGGTGGCCGTGCCCGTCACGACCGAGAGGTGGTGGCTCCCCTCCCCGTCCTCGGCGCGCTTGCGCTCCTCTTCGGCGGCCAGGGCGGCGCGGACGAAGCGCGGGTCGAGGCCCGGGTCGGAGGAGGGGGGGCGCTTGCGCGGCGGCAGAGGCTCGGCCGCCGCCCGCTTCTTCTGCGCCTCGGCCTTGGCCTTCGCGAGGATCGCGTCCGCGTCGGCGCCGGCGAGCGCGGGGAGCTTCGAGGTCTGCCCCTCGGCGAGCTCCGTCTCCTCCGTGTCGGTCCCGAGCCGCTCCTCGACCGTGGGCGCCGAGGCCATGAGCGGCACCTGAACGGTCCCCTCCGTCGCGCCCTCCGTCGTGCCGGTCGCGTCCGGCAGGACGGCGTCCATCTCCTCCGTCGGAGGCTCGGCGCCGAGCGGGTCGACCTCGGTGGTCGAGTCCGCGTAGGGGGGCGCGGTCGGCGGGACGGAGCGCGCGCGCGGCAGGCTGAAGCGCCGCGGGGAGCGGAAGGGCGCCGGCTCGAGCTCGGGGGGCGCGAGGCCGGCCGTGGAGGCGAGGCGCTCGACGAGCGCGTCGAGGCTCCCGGTGCGGCGCCGCGGGTCCGGGTGGAGCAGCGCGGCCAGCGGCTCGCCGAGGGGCCCGAGCGCCGGAGAGACGCCCGCGCCCGGATCGGGCGGCGGCGCCAGCGTGAGCATCTCGTGCGCGATGGCGGCGACGCCGAAGCGGTCCGCGGCGTCCGCGGCGCTGTCGCGCAGCACCTCCGGGGCGGTGCGCCGCCGGAGATCGCCGTGCCGCTGGAGCACGGCGGCGACCACCCCCGCCGGGAGCGCCGGCACGAGGAAGGCGCCCGTGAGCTGGAGCCCGTTCGGGTCGACCCAGACCAGATCGGCGCGCACGTCGCCGTGCCGGAGCGGCGGCGGGATGGCCGCCAGGGCCGCCTGGAGCTGGGCCACGACCGGGAGCGCCTCCTCGGCGGAGTGCTTCTGGCCTTGCGCGAGCCGTCGGTCGAGGACGTCGCGGAGCGAGACGCCGGCGGGGACGGGCTCGGTCGTGAAGAGGAAGGCGCCGTCGCGGTCGGCGTCGAGGAGGCCCGGGAGGAACTTCCCGCCGATGCCGACGGCCTTGCGGAGCGCCGAGAGCACGGCGCCGCGGGCGCCCGCGTCGACGAGCTCCGGGCGGACGACGCGCAGGAGGACCGTGTCCTCGGTCTCCTGGTCGAAGGCGAGGAAGCCGAAGGAGAAGGGGTCGTCTCGGAGGCGGCCGCGCACTTCGTAGCGCTCGCCCACCACCTGGCCCCGTCGGGGGCTCGCGAGGCCGGGCGCAGGCGCGCCGGTGACGGCGGTCCGGTCGGTCGTGCTCATCCCCGGCTCCATCTTACGTCACATCGCCGGGCGATTCCCCGTCCGTGACCCCGGTGCTGCCGAAGCCGCCGGCGCCGCGCTCGGTCTCGTCGAGGTGCACCACCTCGGCGACCTCCACCTGCGGGGCGCGTGCGAGCACCAGCTGGGCCACGCGATCGCCGTGGCGGACGACGAAGGGCTTCGACCCGTGGTTCACGAGGAGCACCTTCACCTCGCCCCGGTAGTCCGCGTCGATCGTGCCCGGGGCGTTGAGCACGGTCACGCCCAGCCGCGCCGCGAGCCCGGAGCGCGGCCTCACCTGACCCTCCCACCCGCGCGGGATGGCCATGGCGAGGCCCGTCGGGACCGCGGCCCAGCGGCCGGGCGCCACCGTCAGGGGCGCGTCGAGGGCGGCGGCCAGGTCGAGCCCGGCCGCCCCCTCGGAGGCGTAGCGAGGGAGGACCGCGTCGTCGCGGAGCCGGCGCACCGGGAGCGTCGTCGGGTCCTCCATCGCGGGGCCTCAGGCGTCCGACGGAGCCGAGGGCTCCTTGCGGCGACGGCGACGGCGGCGGCGGCGCTCACCGCCCTCGCCCCCCTCGTCGTCCGAGCGAGCCTCGCGCCGCTCCTCGCGGTCGCCGCGCCCGCCGCGGTCGTCCCGATCGCTGCGCCGACGCCGGCCGCGCCCGCCGCGATCGTCGCGGTCCCGGCGACCTCGACCGCCGCCACCGCCGCCGCGGCCACCTCGGCCGCCGCGCCCGCCGCGATCGTCGTCGTCCGACTTCTCCTCGTAGCCCTCGGGCTTCTCGAGGAGCGCCTTGCGCGAGATCTTGATGCGGCCCTCGCGGTCGATGTTCGAGACCACGACCTCCATCTCGTCGCCGAGGCTGACGTGGTCCTCGACCGACTCGATGTACTCCCAGGCCATGTCCGTGACGTGGAGGAGGCCCTCCTTGCCCGGGGCGATCTCGAGGAAGGCGCCGTAGCGCTCGACGCGCTTCACGATGCCCGTGTACTTCGCGCCGACCTCCGGCTCGGTGGTCAGGCTCTCGATGATCGCGATGGCCTTCTCGACCGCCTCGGCGTCCGAGCTGGCGATGGCGACCGTGCCGTCGTCCTGCACGTCGATCTGCGCGCCGGTCTGCTCGACGATCGCCTTGATCATCTTGCCGCCCGGGCCGATCACGAGCCGGATCTGGTCCGGCTTCACCTTCACGGTGGTGATGCGCGGCGCGTACTTGGAGAGGTCCTCGCGCGGTCGATCCAGCACCTCGTTCATCTTGTCGAGGATGTGCATGCGGGCGCGCTTGGCCTGCTCGAGGGCCTCGAGCATCAGGTCGCTGCTCAGGCCGTCGATCTTGATGTCCATCTGGATGGCGGTGATGCCCTCGGCCGTGCCGCAGACCTTGAAGTCCATGTCGCCGAGGTGGTCCTCGTCACCGAGGATGTCGGTGAGGACGGCGTAGTCGTCGCCCTCCTTGATGAGGCCCATGGCGACGCCGGCGACCGGGGCCTTGATGGGCACGCCCGCGTCCATGAGCGCGAGGGAGCCGCCGCAGACCGTGGCCATCGACGAGGAGCCGTTCGACTCGGTGATCTCCGAGACGACGCGGATCGTGTAGGGGAACTCCTCCGAGTCCGGCACGAGGCGGGTCAGGGCGCGCTCGGCGAGCGTGCCGTGGCCGATCTCGCGGCGGCCCGGGCCGCGCAGGAAGCGCGCCTCGCCGACCGAGTAGGGCGGGAAGTTGTAGTGGAGGAAGAAGCCCTTCCAGTACGGGTCGAGGAGCCCGTCGATCTTCTGCTCGTCGGTGCGCGTGCCGAGGGTCACCGTGACGATGCTCTGGGTCTCGCCGCGGGTGAAGAGCACGGAGCCGTGCGGGCGCGGGAGGAAGCCGGGCTCGATGGTGATCGGGCGGACGGTCTCGTAGTCGCGGCCGTCGACGCGGCGCTTCTCCTGGATGACCTGGCCGCGCATGGTCTTGTACTTGAGGTCGCCGAAGGCGTCCTTGATGTCGCCGGTCTGCTCGGGGAACTCCTCCTCGAGCGCCTCGACGGCCTTCTTCTTCACGGCGTCGAAGGCGGCGTAGCGCTCGTGCTTCTCGGCGACGTTGCAGGCCTCCTTCACGCCGTCGAGGGCCACGGCCTCCACGCGCTCGTCGATCTTGCCGTCGCGCTCGGGGACCTGGAAGACCCACTTCTCCTTGCCGACGGCCTTCTTCATCTCCTCGATGAGCTCGAGGGCGCCCTGCACGGACTCGTGGCCGAAGCTGAGCGCCTCGACGAGGTCGGCCTCGCTGATCTGCTCGCCCTCGCCCTCGACCATCATGATGGCGTCCTTCTTGGCGGCCATCTGGATCTCGAGGTCGGACTCCGCGAGCTGCTGGAAGGTCGGGTTGGCGATGAGCTTGCCGTCGACGCGGCCGATGCGGACGCCGGCGATGGGGCCGGCCCAGGGCACCTGGCTGATCGAGAGGGCGGCCGAGGCGCCGGTCATCGCGAGGATGTCGGTCGGGTTCTCCTGGTCGGCGGAGAGGACCGTCGCGATGATCTGGATCTCGGCGCGGTAGCCCTCGGGGAAGAGGGGGCGGAGCGGCCGGTCGATGAGACGCGAGGTCAGCGTCTCGTGGTCGCGGGGCCGCGCCTCGCGCTTGAAGAAGCCGCCGGGGATCTTGCCGGCCGCGTAGGTCTTCTCGCGGTAGTCGACGGTCAGCGGCAGGAAGTGCTGGTGGGGCCGGGCCTCCTTGGCGCCGACGGCGGTGACCAGGACCGCGGACTCGCCGGAGGTGACGAGGACGGCGCCGCCGGCCTGCTTGGCGATGCGGCCCGTCTCGAGGGTGATCGTCTTGTCGCCGATCTTGACGGATTCACGAATGATCATGTGCTCACGGTTCTCCACCCTTCGGCGGACGGGCGCGTCGGCGCCGCCGCTTCGGGGCTCGGGTTGCTGACGGTCCGCCCCGCGGCGTCGGCGTCGGGCCTCGGCCGGGAGGGCGGTCTGGGCACCCGCGGGGGAGGCCGGAGCTCGGTCCTCGGTTCCATGGCTCGAGGGGTCGGTTCGACCGTCTCGAGGCATCGAAGCGAAGAACGAACGCCCCACCTCGGCCCGCGCGGGCGCGGGAATCTTTCCAAAGTTGCCGAAAAAGGCAAACCCGCGGCGAACGAATCGGCGCGGGGGGAGGGCCCGTCGGGTCGGGGCCCCACGAAAAACGGCGACGGGAAGTCCCGTCGCCGCCTCTCAGGTGCTCACTTACGGATGCCGAGCGCCGTGATGATCTTCCGGTAGCGCTCGACGTCCTTCTTGCGGACGTAGTCGAGCAGGCGGCGGCGGCGGCTGACGAGCTTCAGGAGACCGCGGCGGGAGTGGTGGTCCTGCTTGTGCGTCTTGAAGTGCTCGGTGAGGTAGATGATGCGCTCGGTGAGGAGCGCGATCTGGACCTCGGGGGAGCCGGTGTCGCCTTCGTGCTGCTGGAAGCTCTCGATGAGCTCGGCCTTGCGATCCTGATGTAGAGCCATGGTGATTCCGTGCCCTTTCGACGGGCGCGTCCCCCCGGGCACGGGGAGGGCGCGTGGTGTGAACGGTTGAAGAAGAAGGGGAAGAAAAGAAGGGAAAAAGCAAAGGCGGGCCGGCGAGCCGGTCCGCGAAGACGGCGGAGTATGTGCGGTGGTTCCGCGCCTCGCAACCCTCGAAGACCCCTGCGGGCGATCGCCCGTGCCCGTGCTTCAACCCGTGCCCGTGCCCTTGCCCTTGCCCGTGCCCGCCGTTCTTCGTGGTCGTCGGGTCTGCCGAGTGGTTTGCGTGTCTAGCTGAGCACGTCGGGCACGGGGGGAGGGGACGGGCCCCGCGGGACCCCGCTCCGGCTCGCGCCCC
>PABA01000117.1 GCA_002699025.1 Sandaracinus sp.
CGGCCGTCGCACCCGGCCGTCGCACCCGGCCGTCGCACCCGGCCGTCGCACCCGCCGTTGCGTCCCGCCTCGGGCCGGGGGACGCTCTCCCGTCATGAGCGACCGAGGCGAGGGGGGCGGAGGCGGGGGCGCGCTGAAGATCGGCGCGGCGGTGCTCGGAGGCCTCGGCATCCTCCTCGCGCGGACGGCCGACGACTGCGGGCGGGCCGGCGTGCGCGTGGCGGACGACGTCGCCGCGGTGGGCGCGAGCGGGAGCCGCTCCCTCGACGAGCTGGGCGAGCTCGGGGGCCTCGGCGCGGCCGGTCGGGGCTTCGAGGCGGCCGAGCTGGAGGCGGCGCCCCTGCGCGGGTTGTTCGCCGAGGCGGACGTGGGGCGCGCGGCCGAGGAGGCCCCGCCGCTCCTCCGGCAGGACGTGCTCGAGGAGGCCGACGCGCTCCGCGCCATCGAGGAAGCCCTCGAGGAGGAGGCGCGGGATCAGCTCCTCGAGGGCGCGCTGGAGGCGGCGCTCGAGGAGGACGAGGTCGCCCCGGCTCCGGAGCGGGAGGACGACGCGCTCCGCCGGGGCGCGGCGGTGGCGGCCATGCAGCGGCAGGTCACGGCGCCCCGCTGGATCGCCCTCGAAGGAGACGCGCCGGCGCCGGAGGGCTGGGCCGCGGAGGCCGTGCGCGGCGCCGAGGCGCTGGCCGGGGCGCTCGAGCGGGCGGTCGAAGAGAGCGCCAACCCGGTGGTCGTCGCCGGGCCCGCGGAGGCGGCAGGGGCGTCGGGGCTCGTGGGCGTCGAGGCGCCCGTGCCGGTCGTGGCCATCCAGACGCGCTGCGTGCGGCGGGCCTTGAACTGCTTCGTGCTCGCGGGGCCGGCGCCCGAGCTCGGGCCCCCCGCGGGGACGGTCGCCGAGACGCTCGGCGCGCTGATCGCGGCGCTCCCCGAGGGGACCGCGCTCCACCTCGTGGACGTCGACGCCTCCGGCCGCGCGACCCCGCGGCGCCTCGTCGGCACGGCGGCGGGCGCTCGCGAACGCTGAGCCCGGCCCGGGGTTGGAGCCGGGCGGAGCCGGGCATGGGGCCGCCCGGAGAGGGCACCCCGGATGCGAAGACCCCCCGGCCACGCGTCGGCGACCGGGGGGCGTTCGGCGGCGGCGCCCGCTCAGGGGAAGGCGTTGCGCAGCGCCGAGATGACGCCCGAGTACTCCTTCGTGATCCGCACGGCCGTGTTCGGGCGCGCGAGGATCGAGCTCGAGAAGTTGCCCTCGTCCGGCGTGCAGCGGTGGCAGTGCTCCCAGCTCACGACGGAGGTCACGGCCAGCGTGTCGCCGTTCAGGTAGGTGTAGAGCGACGAGCCACTGTGCCCGCCGGAGGCGTCGCAGTGGAAGCGGAAGCGCCGCTCGATGCCGTCCGAGTCGGTCGACGAGTAGTTCCCCGACGCGCACCAGCGCGAGTCCCCGTAGAGGCCCCGGACCTGGCAGCCCGCCGGCGCGTTGCTGCGGCTGCAGCTCGGGTAGCCGCGGTTGTAGCGCGCCCGGTCGCCGAACTCGCTGTTCGACGCCCACCAGTACCAGCCCATCCAGCCGACCGTGTTCCCCATGCGGTCGTCGTGCGTGACGATCAGGCCGATGTCGTAGGGCGTCGCCGAGTAGGGCACGGAGTCCAGGCCGTCGGCGATGTTCCGGAACTGCGACGGGGTCCAGTACCAGGTGTTCGACGTCGAGAAGGAGACCGAGTCGCGCCAGGCGCTGCCGCTCTGGCCGGCCCGCGCCGTCGCCCCGAACCAGCGGCGGTCGTCGACGTCGCGGATGCAGTGCGCCGCCGTGACGATGTGCTTCGGTCCGACGAGCGTGCCCGAGCAGCCGCCGAAGGCGACCAGCTTCCGGAAGGCCCGGTGCGTCTGGGCGACGTCGTAGGTGCCCCGGAGGCTCCGCGTGTCCTGCCCGTTCGACCAGCCCTTGAGCTCGCCCTCGCGCTCGCCCTCCAGCGTCGGCGCGGGCTCCTCGATCTCCTCGCCGAGGTGCCCGTCCCGGTCGACGGAGCCGAGGTGCAGCCCGCGCGCGAAGGCGTCCTCGTCCGCCCGCTCGAGCAGCTCGCGCGGGTAGCGCACGTGGAACTCGTTGCCCGTCGAGACGGAGACCGCGTCCCACTCGCTGTAGTCCGGGTCGTCCTCGAGGGGCGCGTCGTCGTCGAGCTCGGACTCGGGGCCGCCCACGTACTGCCCGGGGTCGCCCTCGTCGCCGATCTCGACGACCTCGCCGACGCCCTCGTAGGTCACGCGGATGGGTGGGCCCTCGTAGCCGAGCCGCTCCACGAGCCCCTCGAGCTCGTGGGTGAGGGAGTCGAGGTCGGCCTCCGCGCTCTCCGTGAGCTCGACGCCCGCGGCCAGCGCGACCGCCACGGGGGTGCCGTTCGCGCCCTCGGCGGCCGGGGTGGCGGGGGCGTCGGCGACGCAGGCGCCGCAGAGGGCCGCCACGAGGGTCCAGGTTCGAGACGTTCGCATGGTGTCCTTTCCAGCGACGCGGAGGGCGCCACTCGGGAAGGGCCTTGGAGACGGCCCGGGGCGAGCTGACGCGCGCGAACGCGGTTTCTTCGGGCGCGGTCGGGCGCCGGGCGGGTCGGGCGCCGGGCGGGTCGGGCGCCGGGCGGGTCGTCGCGCCGAGGTCCTCCGGCGCACCCGGAGCGGCGGAAGACCAAACCCGTGCCTCTGCCCATCCGTGCATGCCCGTGCCCGCTGGCAGAAGGGTCCACCGTTCGCGCCCACGCGCCTCGTTCTCTCGCGCCCGTCGTGCACGGACGGGCGCCTCGTGGTCGCGCCGAGGTCTCGCGCCCGCGCGCGGCGTCCTCACGCCTACGCCTCGGCCCGCACCTCGGATCGCACGGGAGGCGCGGGCGCGCGGGCCGTGCGAAGCTCGCCGCATGGTGCACGTGCGCTACCACGCCGCCGCCCGGGAGCTCGCCGGGACGCGCGAGGAGGAGCTGGAGCTCGACGCCCCGCTCGCGGCCGAGGCCTTCGTGGCGACCCTCGGGGAGCGCCACCCGCCGCTCCGCCCCTACCTCGCGCGCATGCGCCTCGCGGTGAACGGCGACTTCGCGCCCGCCGACGCGACGATCGCGCCGGGCGATCGGGTGGACGTGATGCCGCCCGTGGCCGGCGGGAGCGGCGCCGACGACCCGGTGAAGCTCGCCGCCGTGCGCGACGCGCCCCTCTCCCTCGACGAGGCCTTCGGGGCCGTGACGCACGCGAGCGCCGGGGGGGTCTGCCTCTTCACCGGCGTCGTGCGCGATCACGCGGACGGGAAGGCCGTGGCCCGCCTCGACTACGAGGCCTACGCGGAGCTGGCGACCAAGGAGACGCGGCGCGTGCTCGCGAAGGTCGCCGAGGAGGTCCCGGGCGTGCGGCTGGCTGCCGTGCACCGCGTGGGCGAGCTGCAGGTCGGCGACCTGGCCGTGGTCGTGGCCGCGAGCGCCGCGCACCGCGACGAGGCCTTCCGCGCCTGCCGGCTGGCCATCGACCGCATCAAGGAGACGGTGCCCATCTGGAAGAAGGAGTGGGGCCCGGGCGGGGAAGCCCACTGGGTGAACCTCTAGTACCTCTGCCCGGAAGTTCGACCCGGGTATCTGCGGCCCTCGGCGCGCATGTCGCGCGCCGACCTCCTCGAATGGGCTCTGGCCCGTCCTGCGTCAGCGCGGCCCACAACCTGCCCTCCGATCATCCACACCTACCGGGATCGAGCTTCCGGGCAGAGGTACTCGGAGCGGGATTTCTCGGAGGAGGGCGCCCGGGTTGTCCACCCGTTCGGCGGGCTTCGGCGGGTGATCTCGCGGTGCTCGGGTCCTCTCCGACCATCGTGTCACGGGGGCGTGGCATGCTCCGGCCGTGGCTCCGATCCTCGTCCAGAGCGATGACGCCGCGGCGCGGCGTGAGGCGGCCCGGCGCTGGCTCGCCGAGCGCGGCGGCGACGAGCCCGTGTGGATCGTCGCGCCGACCCGCGACGCCGCGGCGCGCCTCGCCCGGGCCAGCGCCAGCGAGCGCGGCGCGGTCTTCGGCTGGGAGCCGATCTCCTTCGGCGCGCTCGTCGCCCGCCTCGCCGCCGCGCCGCTCGCCCGGGCCGGCCTCTCGCCCACCAGCCCCCTCGCCCTCGAGGCGCTCGTCACCCGCGTCGTCCATCGCGCCGCCGCCGACGGCGCCCTCGGTCGCTTCGCGCCGCTCGGCGATCGCCCCGGCTTCCCCCGCGCCCTCGCGCGCACCCTGGCGGAGCTGAGGCTCGCCGAGCTCGCGCCCGGCGCCCTCGAGGCGGCCGGCCAGGAGGACCTCGGCCGGCTGCGCGCGCTCTACGAGGCCGAGCTCGAGACCGCGAAGCTCGCCGATCGGGCGGACGTCCTCCGCGCCATCGTCGTCCGCGCCAGCGGTGACGCCAGCGGTGACGGCGTCGGTGCCCTCGGCGGGCGCGCCCTGGTCGCGCTCGATCCGCGGCTCCGGCAGCCGCTCGAGGCCCGCGTCCTCGCCCTCCTCGCCGCCGGCTCGGAGGCGCTCGTCACGGCGCCCCGGCGCGACGCCCGCAGCCTCGCGCTCCTCCGCGAGGCCTTCCCCGAGCTCCAGGAGCAGGCGCCACCGCCCCGCACGGAGGGCGCCCTCGCCCGCCTCCAGGCGCGCCTCTTCGACGAGCCGTCCGGCGACGAACCGTCCGCCGCCGAGCCATCCGGCGCCGAGCCATCCGGCGCCGAGCCATCCGGCGCCGAGCCGTCGGCCCACGAGCTGTCCGCCGCCGAGCCGTCCGCCCACGAGCTGTCCGCCGCCGAGCCGTCCGCCCAGGAGCCATCCGCCCCCGAGCTCCGCCCGACCGGGGAGGGCGCCGCGCTCGCCGCCGGCTCGGTGGTCTTCTTCAGCGCCGCCGGCGAGAGCCGCGAGTGTGTCGAGGTCGCCCGCCGCTGCCTCGGCCACGCGCGCGAGGGCGTCCCCTTCGATCGCATGGCCGTCGTGCTCCGCGCGCCCGGCCTCTACCGCGCGCACCTGGTCGAGGCCTTCCGCCGCGCCCGCGTCCCGGCGCGCTTCAGCCGCGGCACCGTGCTCCCCGATCCGAGCGGCCGCGCCTTCCTCGCGCTCCTCGCCTGCAAGGCGGAGGGCTTCTCCGCGCGCGCCTTCGCCGAGTACCTCAGCCTCGGCGTCATCCCCACGCCGATCGATGGCGCCCCGCCGCCAGCGGGCGAGAGCTGGGTGGCACCCGACGAGGAGCTCGTGCCCTTCGAGGGCGAGCTCCGCCTCGAGGAGGAGGAGGCGACCCAGGGCGAGGAGGGCCTGGACGGGCCGGCGCTCGCGGGGACGCTCCGCGTGCCGCGGCATTGGGAGTCGCTCCTCGTCGACGCCGCGGTGATCGGTGGGCGGGAGCGCTGGGCGCGGCGCCTCGAGCAGCTCGACGCGAACCTCGCGCGGGAGGCGGGCACGCTCGACCCGGACGATCCGCGCGGCGAGCAGCTCGCGCGCCGCCGCGAGGAGCTCGAGGCGCTCCGGCGCTTCGCCCTGCCGCTCCTCGACGCGCTCGACGGCCTGCCCGAGGCGGCGCCCTGGCGCGCGTGGCTCGACGCGCTCGCCGAGCTCGCGAGCCGGAGCCTCCGCGAGCCGGAGCGGGTGCTGCAGGTGCTCGGCGAGCTGGCGCCGCTCGGGCCGGTCGGGCCCGTGCGCCTCGAGGAGGTGCGCCTCGTGCTCGAGAAGCGCCTGCTCCAGCTGGTCGAGCGGCCGAGCGCGCGGGCGGAGGGCGTGGCCGTGCTCGCCGTGGACGAGGTGCGGGGCCTGGACGCGGACGTGGTCTTCGTGCCGGGCATCGCCGAGAAGGTCTTCCCGCCGAAGGTCGGCGAGGACCCGCTCCTCCTCGACGCGGTGCGGGAGAAGCTCCACGCGGCCGAGGCGCTCCCCGGCGAGCTGGTCCGGGCGGCCGAGCGGGTGCGCGAGGAGCGGCTCGCGCTGGCGCTGGCGGCCGGGGCGGCGACGAAGCAGCTCGTGGCGAGCTGGCCGCGCATCGACCTCGAGCGGGCGCGCCCGCGGGTGCCCTCCTTCTACGCGCTCGAGCTGGCGCGCGCGGCCTTCGGCTGGCTGCCGGCCTTCGACGAGCTCGCGGAGGGGGCGGCCAAGGCGACGCCGACGGTGGTGGGCTGGCCGGCGCCGAAGGACCCGCGCCTCGCCATCGACGAGGCCGAGTTCGACCTGGCGGTGATCCGCCCCTTCCTCCGCTCGGAGCGCACGGACGCGGACCTCGCCGGCAAGCTCGCCTACCTGCACGCGACGAACCCGCACCTGCCCCAGGCGCTCGGCTTCCGGGCGCGCCGCTGGGAGTCGCCGAAGTGGACCTACGCCGACGGGCTGGTGCAGCTCTCGGCGGACGGCAAGAAGCGCCTCGGGCTCTACCGCCCGGCCGACAAGCCCTACTCGCCGACGGCGCTCCAGCGCCTGCCGACCTGCCCCTATCAGTTCGCCCTCTACACCTTCCTCAAGCTCCAGCCGCGCGAGGTGCCCGAGGCCGTCGAGGAGCTCGACGCGCTCCAGCGCGGCAGCCTGATCCACGACATCCAGTACGAGCTGCTCACGGCGCTGCGGGAGGCGAAGCTCCTGCCCCTCGACCACCCGCAGCACCTGGCCGCCGCCCGGAAGGCGCTCGACGAGACCGTCGATCGGGTCGCCGCCGAGTACGCCGAGGAGCTCGCGCCGGCGATCCCGCGCGTCTGGGAGGACGCCGTCGACGACATCCGGCAGGACCTCCACGAGTGGCTCGGCCGCATGCACGAGGACCCGGAGTGGGTGCCGGAGGCCTTCGAGCTCGCCTTCGGGCTCCGGCGCTCCTTCCTCGGAGGCGTCGGGCCGCGGCGCGATCCGGCGAGCCGCGAGGAGCCCGTGCCCCTGCCCGAGCTCGGCCTGACGCTCCGCGGCTCCATCGATCTCGTCGAGCGGCGCGAGGGGCCCGAGGGGCCGGAGCTCCGGGCGACGGACCACAAGACCGGGCGCGTGCCGCCCTACGTCTCGAAGGACGTGCGCATCGGCGGCGGGCGCGCGCTCCAGCCGCTCCTCTACGCGCTGGCGCTCGAGGCTGCCCGGCCCGAGGGCGACGCGGCGCGGGTGGTCGGCGGGCGCCTCTACTACTGCACCTCGCGGGGCGACTTCGAGGCGCGCGAGGTCGCGCTGACGGACGACGCGCGGGCGCTCGTGGGCGGCGTGGCCAAGACGCTCGAGTGGGCGCTCGAGCGGGGCTTCTTCCCGGCGGCACCGATCGACGCGAAGACCTGCCAGTGGTGCGACTACCAGCCGATCTGCGGCCCGCACGAGGCGGCGCGGGCCGGTCGCAAGGACGCGAAGCTCCTGGCGCCGATCGAGCGCCTGCGGGAGGAGCGATGAGCCCCGACGAACCCGGGGGAGGCGCGATGGGCCCCGACGAGCAGCCGGACGCGATCCGCCCCGCGAGCCGACCGGACGCGATCCGACTCGACGCGCCGCTCGAGGCGCAGCACCTGGTCGACGCGCCGGCGCGCCGGCGGATCCGCGAGGATCTCGCGGGGACCTTCCTCGTCGAGGCCGCCGCCGGCACGGGGAAGACCACCGAGCTCATCGGGCGCGTGCTCGCGGCGATCCGCGCCGGCGGGCGCCTCGAGCGCATGGTCGCCGTGACCTTCACGGACAAGGCCGCCGGCGAGATGAAGCTCCGGCTCCGGGGCGAGCTCGAGCGGGAGCGGGCCGAGGCGCAGGCCGCGGGAGACCACGTCGTGCGCGGGCGGCTGGTGGCCGGGCTCGAGGCCCTCGAGCTCGCGCACATCGGGACCATCCACAGCTTCTGCAGCGACCTGCTCCGCGAGCGCCCCCTCGAGGCCGGCGTGGACCCGGACTTCGAGATGCTCTCGGAGGACGACGAGAACCGGCTCGTCGAGCGCGCCTTCGACGCCTGGTTCCAGGAGGCGCTCCAGGATCCGCCGCCGGGCGTGCGGCGCGTGCTCCACGCCCGACGCTGGGGGCGGACGCGGGGCGGCGAGTCGGGGCCCCGGCGCCTCCTCCGGGAGGCCGCGCACACGTTGATCCGCCACCGGGACTTCGACGCGCCCTGGACGGCCCGCCCCTTCGATCGCGAGGCGCGCGTGAAGGCGCTCCTCGACGGCATGCGCGAGCTCGGCGCGCTCGCCACGGCCTGCCCGGACGAGGGCGACTACCTGCGCAAGTCCCTCGAGGCCTTCGCCCGCTTCGCGCGGGAGGCGGACGCGCGGGCGGCGTCGCGGGAGGCGCGCGGCAAGGCGGCCTTCGGGCCGGAGCTGCTCGATCGGCTCGAGACCGAGCTCCGCGAGTTCCACCGGCGGGCGAAGTGGAACGGCGTCAAGCCCTGGGACTGGTACGGGCGCGGCAAGCGCTACGGCGAGCTGCTCCGGGCGGACGTGAAGGCGCAGCGCGAGGCGTTGAAGGAGAGCTTCGCGCGCTTCGTGGAGGACGCCGAGCAGGAGCTCGCGGCGCAGCTCCAGCTCGAGCTCTCCGACGTGGTGGAGCGCTACGCGGAGCTGAAGCGGCGGAGCGGTGCCCTCGACTTCCTCGACCTCTTGCGCAAGGCGCGCGACCTGGTCGTGGAGCACGCGGCGGTGCGGAAGGAGCTCCAGGCGCGCTTCGAGCGGATCTTCGTCGACGAGTTCCAGGACACGGACCCGCTCCAGGCGGAGCTGCTGCTCCTGCTCGCGGCGGACGAGGGCGGCACGAACGACTGGCGGCAGGTGCGGCTCGAGCCGGGGAAGCTCTTCGTGGTCGGGGACCCGAAGCAGGCGATCTACCGGTTCCGGCGCGCGGACCTCGGCGTCTACGAGGACGTGAAGGAGAGGGTGCTCGCGGCGGGCGGCGAGGTGCTGGCGCTCGAGACGAGCTTCCGGGCCGTGCCCTCGCTGCAGCGCTTCTTGAACGCGGCCTTCGCGCCGGAGATGGGCGAGGGCGAGCCGGGGGTGCAGGCGCGCTACGTGGCGCTGGCGGAGCACCGGCCCGAGCACGGCGCGGGAGCGGGCGGCGCGGGGGCGGGCGGCGCGGAGAGCGGCGGTGCGGAGAGCGGCGGTACGGAGAGCAGTGGCGCGGAGAGCAGCGCGGCGGAGAGCGGTGGCGAGCCCGAAGCGAGCGGCGCCCCGGCCGGCGGCGCGCGGCCGAGCGTGGTCGCCCTGCCCATCCCCGAGCCCTACGGGAGCTTCGGCGAGCGGCCCTTCGCGGGCGCCGTCGAGGCGTCCTGCCCGGAGGCCGTGGCCGCCTTCGTGAGCTGGGTCGTGCGCGAGAGCGGCTGGCGCAAGGAGAACGGCGAGAAGCTCACGCCGAAGGACTTCTGCTTCCTCTTCTCGCGCATGTGGAGCGGCTGGGGCGACGTGGCGCACCCCTACGTCCGCGCGCTCGAGGCGCGGGGCATCGCCCACGTCGTGCACGGCGGGCGCTCCTACCACGAGCGCGAGGAGGTCCAGGCGCTCCGGCAGGTGCTCGGCGCCATCGAGTGGCCCGACGACGCGCTCGCCGTCTACGCGACGCTCCGCGGCCCCTTCCTGGCCATCGCGGACCGGGCCCTGCTCGCCTACGCCAAGGACATCGGCCCGCTGCACCCCTTCGCCCCGACGCCGGAGGGGCTCGAGGGCGAGCTGGGGCGCGTCGCCGAGGCCCTGCGCCTGCTCCGGGAGCTCCACGCGCGCCGCAACCGGCGGCCGATCGCCGACACGCTCTCGCGCTTCCTCGACGCGACCCGGGCCCACGCGGGCCTGGCCTTCTGGGGCTCGCCGCGCCAGACGCTCGCGAACGTGGCGCGGCTCGTGGACCGGGCCCGGCGCTTCGACCAGCGCGGCACGACCTCCTTCCGGGCCTTCGTCGACTGGCTCGACGCGCAGGCCGATCGCGCCGCGGGCGGCGACGCGCCGTACGTGGAGGAGGGCGTCGACGGCGTGCGCATCATGACCGTGCACAAGGCCAAGGGGCTCGAGTTCCCGGTGGTGGTGCTCTGCGATCCGATGGCGAAGGAGAGCTTCGGTCGGCCGAGCCGCTGGGTCGACGGGCCGAGGCGCCTCTGGGCGACGGCCCTCGGCGGTGCGCTGCCGGCGGAGCTGAGCGACCACGCCGAGCAGGTGCTCGAGGCGGACGTCGCCGAGCGGGTGCGCCTCCTCTACGTGGCGGCGACGCGGGCGCGCGACCTGCTCGTGGTGCCGGCCTGCGGGGACGGGCCCATCGAGGGGAGCTGGCAGCGGGCCCTCGGGCCCATGCTCTTCCCGCCGCGGGAGAAGCGCCAGGCGCCGACGGCGGCGGCGGGCTGCCCGGCCTTCGAAGGGGACGACACGGTCTTCGAGCGACCGAGCCGGCTCGAGGGGCAGCTCCTCGACGGGCGCCTCGTGCCCATGCGGCCCGGGGCGCACGCGGTGGCCGAGGGCGTCGAGGTGGTCTGGTGGGATCCGAAGGCGCTCGAGCTCGACGTCGGGCCCGTGCCCGGGCTGCGCCGCCAGGGGCTCCTCGATCGGAAGGGGGCCGGGCGGCCGGATGGGGAGCGTTACCACCAGGCCTGGGTCGAGGCGCGGGAGAGGCTGCTCGAGCGGGCGGCGGCGCCCACGCTGCCCGTGCGCTCGGTGACGGAGGCGGCGCTCGAGGGCGTCCCCGTGGGGCGCGGCGTGAGCGTGGCGCGGACCGGGGCGTGGACCGAGGGGCGGCCCACCGGCGCCCGCTTCGGCACGCTCGTGCACGCGGTGCTGGCGGACGTGCCCTTCGACGCCGAGGACGAGGTGGTGCGCGGGCTCGCGCAGACGCAGGGGCGGCTGCTGGGGGCGTCGGCGGAGGAGGTCGAGGCGGCCGTGGAGGCCGTGCGGGGGGCGCTCGGGCATCCGCTGCTCCGGCGCGCGGCGGAGGCCACGCGCTGCCGGCGGGAGACGCCCGTGCATCACCGGCTCGAGGACGGCTCGGTGGTGGAGGGGGTGGTCGACCTGGCCTTCGAGGAGGCCGACCCCTTCGGGGAGGCCCGCTGGACCGTGGTCGACTTCAAGACCGACCTCGGCGCGGGCGCGCCGGACGAGTACGTGGTGCAGGTCGAGCTCTACGCGGCGGCCATCGAGGCGGCGACCGGGACGCCCGCGGACGGCGTGCTCCTGGCGGTCTGACTCCGGTCGGCGGCCCTCGGCGTCCGTGGAGGTCGCCGCTCGGTCGTGAAGCCCGTGGGCCCGTCCGCTGCGGGCCCCGTCCGCGAGCGGGTCCGAGCGCCCCGGCGGCGGTCCATGGGAGGAGGGCCCACTCGTGGAGGGGGGCGAGCCCGGCCTCCCGCCGTGGCGTTCGAGGCGCGGGGTCCGCCCGAGCCCGGCCTCCCGCCGTGGCGTTCGAGGCGCGGGGTCCGCCCGTCCGCCCGCTCCGTGTCAGGCCGTCGTCCCTTTCGCGACCGAGCGGGCGAACGCCGAGGGGACCGGCGAGGGAAACGAATCCCTGCGCGGAGTTGGGGGCCGGCCCCGCCGAACCTATACTTCCCGGCCATGACGGACGGCGCGCCCGGCTCCGAGCCGCCGCCCGCCGATGCGGGTGGAGACGACGCGCGGGACGCGATCCGCCGCGGGGCGGCGCCTCCAGCTCCCCGCGTTCCGTCCGAAGCGCGCGGAGCGGCCTACGCGCCCCCGCCTCCTGCGGCTGCGGCGCTGGCCCGGGCGCCGGCCGAGCCCGAGTCCGAGGCCCCCGAGTCCGAGGCCCCCGAGTCCTCGGCCGTCGTGGAGCGCGTCCAGGCCTCTGGTGAGGCGCCGGTCGCCGACGGCGCCGCGGACGAGGAGCCCGCGGCCGGTCCGCCGGCCTCCGGGACCGCCGAGCCGAGCCGAGCGGCCGGCGACGGTCCTGCCGACGCCGACCCGAGCCGAGGGGAGGACGACGCCGCGGGCGGCGCCGAGCCGGAAGGGGAGGTGCTCCTCGACTCGATGGAGATCGCGCTCCCGAGCACGCCGCCCATCGGGCGCGTCTCCTTCCCCTCCATGCCCTCCTTGCCGGCGCCGATCTTCACCTTCGGCCGCTACGAGGTGCTCGGCCGGCTCGCCACCGGCGGCATGGCCGAGATCTACCTCGCCCAGGAGAAGTCCACGGGCGGCGTCGTGCGCCCGACGGTCGTGAAGGTGCTCCGGCAGGCCTTCGTCGACGACGACGAGTTCGAGACGATGTTCCTCCGCGAGGGGCGCGTCGCCATGCAGCTCAACCACCCGAACATCTGCACCGTCTACGAGTTCGGGAAGTGGGGCGGCCACTACTTCATCGCCATGGAGTACGTGGAGGGCGCGACGCTGAAGGAGATCGTCGCGCGCCTCGGTCTGAAGGGGCGCCCGCTCGAGCCGGTCCTCGCCGCCGCCATCTGCGCCCGCGTCGCCGCCGGCCTCGACTACGCCCACCACGCGCGCGACTCGCGGCGGCAGAAGCTCCGCGTCGTCCACCGCGACGTCTCGCCGCACAACGTCATGGTGCGCTTCGACGGCCACGTGAAGCTCCTCGACTTCGGCGTCGCCAAGGTCGCTCAGGGCGAGGACGCGACCCACTCGGAGGCGCTGAAGGGAAAGTTCGGCTACCTCGCGCCGGAGCAGTGCACGGCGGGCCGCGTGGACGGGCGCACGGACGTCTTCGCCCTCGGCATCTGCCTCTACGAGGCGCTCACGGGCAAGCGCCTCTACAAGCGCGACAGCCAGTACCACACCTTCCAGGCCATCCTCGACGAGCCCGTGCCCTCGGCGCGGGACGTGGACCCGGAGATCCCCGAGGAGCTCGATCGCATCGTCCAGAAGGCGCTCCAGAAGGAGATGGACGACCGCTACGCGAGCGCGGGCGAGATGCAGGAGGCCCTCGAGAGCTGGATCGCGGCCCGGGGGGAGGCCGTCGGCGCGTCGCGGCTGCGGCGCCTGATGGAGGCGCTCTTCGTCGACGATCTCCGCGCCGGGCCCGAGCTGGTGAGCGACGAGACGGTGATCCGCAGGCTCGAGCCGACGTCGATCCACCCGCCCGTCTCCGCTTCCGATCCGCCCCCCGGCCTCTCCACGGCCGAGGCCGAGATGCCCGCCACGCTGCCCCCGCCAGCGGCGTCCCGGCGCTGGCTGATCGTCGCGGCGGCCCTCGTGCTCCTCCTCGGGGCCGGGCTGATCGGCTTCACGCTGAACCGACCGGAGCCGGAGACCAGCGCCCCGCGCGCCACCCCCGGGCCGTCGCCCGAGCTCAGCCCGGCGGCCGAGCGCAGCGCGGCGGCCGAACCCAGCCCGGCGGTCGAGCCGCCCGCGCCTCCTGCCCCGGAAGAAGGGGGCGAGGAGCCCCGGACCGGGCCCGTGGTCGCCGAAGACGAGAGCCCGCCCGACGCGCCGGCGCAGCCCGAGGGGCCGGGCGAAGGCGCAGAGGCTGTCGAGGAGGCGGCGCCGCCGCCGGATACGGAGCGTCGCCGTCGCCGCCGCCGCCGCCGCCCGGGCTTCGTGGCCGACCCCGGTTTCTAGATCCGAGCCGTGACGCCGAGAGGCTCCACCCTCCATACTGGCGCGGGTAGGCTCTCTCCTCGGCATGGCTTCTGATCTCCTCCGACTCTCGTTCGCCGGCGCCTTCGCCGCGCTCCTCGCGCTGGCTCCGGCTCGCTCCCCTCACGCCCTGGCCCAGGACGCCCCGCCGGCCGAGGCGGCGGCCGAGGGGGAGAGCGCCGCCGACGGATCGACGGAGGGCGCTTCCGAAACGGAGCCCTCCGAGGACGAGCTCGCGCGGGCCCGCCAGGCGTTCATGGACGGTGTGGCCGCGGCGGAGGCCGGGGACTTCGCCGAGGCGGCCGTGCAGTTCGAGGCGGCGCTGGCCGTCCGGAGCGCCCCGGCCGTCCGCTACAACCTCGGCTCCGCCTACTTCGAGCTCGGACGCTTCGACGAGGCCCACGAGCAGGTGCGCACCGTGCCGGGCGACGAGGCCGCGCCCCCCGAGCTCCAGGAGCGGGCCGAGTACCTCCTCCGGGAGATCGTCGAGCGCGTCGCCCTGATCACCATCCGCCTCGGCGGCCAGGCCACCGGCGCGCGCCTCGACGGCGAGGCTCTGCCCCCCGAGGCCTTCGACCAGCCGGTCGCGCTCATGCCCGGCGAGCACGTGCTCGAGGGGCTCCGCGGCGAGGAGGTCGTGACGCGGCGCGAGCTGAACCTCCGCGGCGGCGCCGAGGCCTTCGTCGATGTGTCCATCGTCCCGTCGCCGGAGGAGATCGCCGCGCTCCAGGCCGCCGCCGACGCGAACGCCGAGGCGGCCGCCCGCGCCGAGCGCGAGGCCCAGGAGGGGCGCCGTAAGCGCCGCCTCATCGGGGGCGTGGTCGCCGGCGTGGTGGTCGTGTTGGCGGCCGTCGGCGTGGGCCTCGGGGTCGCGCTCGCCGATGGCGGCACGAGCGATCCGGTCCAGGGCGACTTCGAGCCGGGGGTGATCCGATGGTGAGCCGCCGCCTCTTCGGTCTCGCGCTGAGCGCCCTGCTGCTGGCGGCATGTCCGTCGGAGAAGGCCGTCACCGAGGCGATCATCGTCATCGACAGCGACCTCGCCGTGCCGGACTCGCTCGACGAGCTCGTCATCGAGGTCTCCGGCCCCGAGGGCCGCATGGAGTCGGCGACGGCCACGCTCGGCGGCGAGCAGGCCCCGCTCCCGCGCACGCTCACGCTGGTGCAGGGCAGCGGCCCGACTGGCCCCTACACGGTCGTCGCCCGCGGCCGCCAGGGGGGCGGCGACGTCGTGAGCCGCACGGCGCGCTTCAGCTTCGTGCCCGAGGAGAGCGTCGTGATCCTGATGCACCTGGTCGAGGCGTGTATCGGCCAGGACTGCGGCGCGAACCAGACCTGCACGGAGCGGGGCTGCCAATCCGTGGATCGCTCGGACCTCTTCGTCTGGACGGGCGTGCCGCCGCGCCTCGGTGAGACCCCCGACGCCGGCCTGCCGGACGCCGGCACCCCGGACGACGGGAGCGTGCCCACCGACGCCTGCACCGAGGAGCTCTGCAACGACGCCGACGACGACTGCGACGGCGAGGTGGACGAGGGCTTCGATCTCGCCACGGACCCGTTCAACTGCGGCGGCTGCGGCAACCTCTGCGTCTTCCGCAACGGCGACGGCGAGTGCACTGGCGGCGAGTGCGTGGTCACGGCTTGCGACCCCGGCTTCGACGACTGTGTCGCGGGGAACGACGGCTGCGAGACCGACGTGCGCATGGACGAAGCGAATTGCGGCGCCTGCGGCAACGCCTGCAGCCCCCCGCGGGACATCTGCTGCAACAGCGAGTGCCGCCCCAACTGCAATTGACGCCCGCCTCGCGACGGACACGGTAGGATCCCGAAGTGCCCCCCGAGGCGTTTCGATTCGAGGAGCTCGCGCCGCACCTCTACCTGCAGGTCTTCCCGCAGCACATCGACGACGGCGAGCTGCAGGCCTTCCTGGCCGCCATCGAGCGCGAGGCCCCGACGCTCCCCCGTCCGATGGCCTGGATCGCCGACGTGGCCCGCATCGAGCGCGCCTCCTCGGTCCAGCGGCGCGAGCTCGCCGAGTTCCAGAAGCGCATGGCGCCCTTCGACGCGGAGCATTGCGCGGGGACCGCGGTCGTGGTCCGGAGCCCGGTCGTGCGCGGCATGGTCACGGCGGTCTACTGGCTGAGCCCGCCCGTGTACCCGCATGCGATCGTCGGGAGCCTCGACGAGGGCCTGCGCTTCGTCGACGAGCGCCTGGCCGAGCGGGGGGTGGCCCTCGACGTCGAGCGAGCGCGCCGCGGCCTCGAGCGCGGCGGCCGGCCGCTGTTCTGACCTCCGGGCGACCGTGCTCCGACCGCGGGGGTCGGCCGTGGCTCCGGAGGACGGCCCGAGCGCCCCGGACCCGGGGGCCCTCGTCCGACCGTTCACGCGCGGCGATCGAGTCGCGGCGCCGGGCTCGCGCTCAGCGCCTCCGCGCCCGGAGCAAGACGTAGAGCGCCAGGAGCACCTCGGCCGCGAAGGTGCCCGCGAGGAGCCAGCCGGTCGCCTTCATGGTGCCGCCCAGCACGGCGAGCGTGGCCAAGACGGCGAGCGTGCCGTCCTCGAGGAGGTTCGCGACGCAGAGCGTGCGCACCAGGTGGACGCTCCGCGTGTCCCGCGCGCCCCAGTGGGCGGCGGCCACGAAGAGGAGGCTCGCCCCGAAGGCGCGCATGAGCAGCACGCCCGTGCCATCCACCTCGAGCCCGAAGAGCGCGAGGAGGAGCGGCGGGAGGCCCAGCGTCGCTCCGGCGAGCGCGCCCGTCAGCACCACCTGCACCAGGGCGACGACGCGCCACATCCGGAAGAAGCCGTCCATCGGACCGACGCTACTGCGGGGCCGGCACCTTCGGCGACCCCCGTTCGGGGCGCTCGCAGTCGACCCGCCGTCCGGCGGGGCTCGGTCGCGCGAGGTCGTGGCGTTCCCGCGCGGCCGACCCGCCGCGCGGCCGACCCGCCGCCCGGCCGACCCGCCGCCCGGCCGACCCGCCGCCCGGTGCGCCCGGTCGCGCTCGGGGTCGCGTGAAGCCGTGGCGCCTTCGGCCTACCAGCCGCCGGGCGCGCGCAGCCGCGCGTAGGCCTCCGGCCGTGCGACGCCGTGGCTCCCGAGCCAGCTCGTCGCCGCCTCCCGGAGCGCCGCGCCTTCGTCCCCGCCGAGCAGCGCCCCGAGGTGGAGCTTCGCCCCCGCCGCGAAGCCGCCCATGTGCGCCGCCTCGAGGCTCGGGATCGCCTGCCGGAGGAGCCGCGCCGCGGCCGCTTCGTCGCCCTGCAGCTCGCGCGCGCCCGCTTCGTAGGCGTCGGCCACGCCCTGGTTGGCCGCCTGGGGCATGGCCTTCCGCGCCTTGGCGAGCTCGCGGAGCGCCTCGTCCACGAGCGCCCGCCGCCGCGCCCGGCTCTCCCGGGCGAAGGCGATGGCGCTCCGGGCGCGGAGCGTGTGCACCACGAAGCGCATGGTCGGCATGGTCGTCAGGAGCGAGCGCTTGAAGGCCGGCCCGTCCCGCTCCTGCCGCGCGTACGCCGCGCCGCCGCGGCCGGCGTAGATCTCGAGCTCGGTCTTGGCCTGCATCGCCATGTAGTGCTGGAGCTGGAAGGGCGGCTGCCCCCACTCGCCCATGGCCTCGTCGATGGCGCGCATGCCCTCGTCGGGCCGGTTCCCGGCGAGCGTCCGCGCCCAGCCGCCGCTCACGGTGATCGTCGTGCTCCCGTAGAGGTCGCTCCGCTCGCGGGCCTCGCGCAGCCAGCGCGGCGCGCGCTCCGCGAGCTCGCCGTAGCGGCCCTGGTTCCAGAGGCACATCGAGAGGATGTGGTGCGTCGTGCTCAGCTCCCAGGGCACCCCCTGGCAGCTCTCGCGGAAGACCGCGTCCGCCCGCTCGGCGTTCGCGAAGGCCTCGGGGAAGCGGTAGTGGGCGAGCTGCGCGGCGGCCCAGCTCAGCGCCACGTAGGCCTCGAGGTAGGGGTCGCCGATCTCCCGCGCCTGCGTCTCGGCCCGGTGCAGGAGCCGCGCGCCCTTCTTCATCGGCGGCGCGTCCGTGCAGCCGCTCGTGGCGCCCTCCGTCGCCAGCGCCCGCACGTAGCGCTCCCGATCGCCGCCCACCTGCGCCAGCCGCAGCGCGCGCACCTGGAAGTCCGCGCCGCGGATGAAGTCCACCATGGCCATGGTGGCGCTGATGGCCTGCGCGATGGCGAGCTGGTCGCGCACCCGGCTCGAGCGCGCCGGCCGTTTCATCTCCACGCCACCGACCGCCAGCCGCGCCCGGTGGTAGAGCATGGAGGCGAGCGCCGCGGGCCGGCTCCGGGGCATGCCGAGGCCCACCTCGTCGAGGATCGCTTCCGTCAGGTCCATGCCCGGCGCCATGCGGCCACTCTGCAGGTAGGTCTGCGCCGCGAGCACGCGGAGGCGCCGGGCCTCGTCGGGGGCGGCGTCTCGGCTGGCGCGCTCGTACTCGCGCGCGGCGTCGGCGCCCCGGCCGGCCTGGCGGAGGGCGTCGGCGAGCTTCACCCGGAGCGCGCGCTCGTCGGCGGGCGCCCGGCTCGGCTCGAGGCGGAGCGCGTCCGCGTAGTGCTCGGCCGCGCGGTGGAAGGCGAGGGCCTCGGCCGCGCGGTCGCCGGCGGCCAGGGCGTAGCGGGCCGCGCGCACCCGATCGCCGGCCTCGCGGAAGTGGAGCGCGAGCGCCTCGACGTCCCGGTCGCGGTGCTTCTCGAGGGCCAGGCCGATGCGCCGGTGCTGGAGCTCGCGCTCGCCCGGGCCGAGGGCCGCCATGGCGGCGGCGCGCACCCGATCGTGGAAGGGCTCGACGGTGGCCGTCTCGCCGCGCCGGGCCGTCCGGACGAAGCGCCCGACGCGGAGCGCCTTCACGATCCGATCGAAGCTCTCGTCCAGCCCGCAGGCGTCGCGGAGGAGCTCCCGGTCGAGGGGGCGCGCGGCCACGCAGGAGGCGAAGAGGCAGCGCCGGGCCTCCGGAGGCAGCTGCTCGACCCGCTCCCGGAGCGCGGCGTCGAGGTCGATCCGGAGCGGTCCGCCGCGGAGGGCGGCGCGCTGCACGTGGCGCGCGAGCTCGGCGATGAAGAGCGGGTGTCCGCCGGCCTGCGCGGCGAGCTCGTCGGCGTCGAGGGCGCTCCCGCCGAGCTGGAGGATCTGCTCGGCCAGGTCGCGCGCCTCGCGTCCCCCGAGGCCGCCGAGGGCGATGCGCCGGTCCGCGCAGCGCTCCACGCAGGCGCGCACGTTCGGCGGACACTCGTCCTCGAGGGGGCGCGCCGTGGCCACGAAGAGGAGCGCGGGCGCGTCGGGCGGCTCGCGCAGCGCCTCGAGGAAGAGGAGGCTCTCGTCGTCGGCCCACTGGAGGTCGTCCACCGTGAGCACGAGCGGGACCCGATCGGCGAGGCGCGCGAAGAGCTCGATGAGCGCCTCGAAGGCGGCCTCGCGGAGCTGGAGCCCCTCGCGCGGCGGCCGGCGCGTGCGCGGCGCGAGGGCGATGGCGCGCACCTGGCCGAGCACCGGGAAGACGTGCTCGAGCAGCGCGGCCCGGCGCGGGAGGACGGCCTCGCACTGCTCGTCCGGGAGGCGCTCGAGGTACTTGGCGAGCGCGTCGACGATCCCGTCGAAGGCCTTGTAGGGGACGGTCTCGTGCTCGTAGCAGCGCCCGCGCAAGACCACGGCGTCGTCGTCCGCGAGGGAGCTCGCGAAGGCCTGCACGAGCGCGGACTTCCCGACGCCCGACTCGCCCTCGACGACGACGGATCGGAAGCCCTCCTGGCGCGACTCCCGGTAGGCGGCGCGGAGCACGTCCAGCTCGAGCTCCCGGCCGACGAAGTGCGGGTCCGGGGCCGGCGTCGAGGGCGGGGGCGTGCTCGAGCCGCGGCCGAGCCGGCGCCGCACCTGCTTCGCCGAGGGGCGCCGCTCGGGCTCGCGCCGGAGGAGCTCCTCGCAGAGCGCGTCCAGGTCGAAGGGCACGTCCGCGGCGAGGACGCGGGGAGGCGGGGGCTCCTCGCGCTGCTTGAGCGTGATGATCCGGAGCGGCGCGCCGGCGAAGGGGAGCGTCCCGGTGAGCGCCTCGAAGAGGAGCACGCCGAGCCCGTAGAGGTCGGCGGCCGGGCCGACCTGCTTCGAGTGCGCCTGCTCCGGGGCCATGTAGGCGGGGGTGCCGACGATCGCCGCGTCGGCCTCGCCGGCCGTGTCGACGACCAGGCCGAAGTCGAGGAGCACCACGCGCCCTTCGGGGGTGACGCGGACGTTCGAGGGCTTGAGGTCGCGGTGCACGAGGCCGGCCTCGTGGAGCGCGGCGAGGGCCCCCGCGAGCTGCTTCAGCGCGTCCCGGAGCCGCGCCTCGTCGAAGCGGGCGGCGAGCGTCTCGGCGCTCGGGTCGAGGGGGCGCTCGGGGCAGACCCAGTCGAGGAGCTCGACCCCCTCGACGAGCTCCATGGTGAAGAACCACTCGCCCTCCTCCTCGAAGAGCTCGTGGAAGTGCACGACGTTCGGGTGCTGCAGATCCTGCAGCGCGCGGAACTCGGTCTTGAAGCGGAGCAGGGCGTCGGGCGCGACCCGGTGGAGCGTCTTGAGGGCGACGTCGGCGCTCCGGTGCACGTCGCGCGCGCGGTAGACCACGCCGAAGGCGCCCTTGCCGAGGCGCGTGCGGAGCTCGAAGCGATCGGAACCAGCGAAGCTCACGGCGAGACGCGGCAGCATAGCCGCCGGCCGGCGCGATGGCCGCTTTTCGAGGATCGCCGGGCGCAGCGGGAGGCGCGGGGCCTGACGCCTCCCATGAACGGGGGTGAAGGCTTCGACCGGGCGCGGAATTCCCTCTTGCGGCGGGCGGAGCCGCGAGCCGAACCTCGGCGGCGAGCGGGGCGCCGGAGAGCGCTCCGGGAGGGAGCGCGCGTGACGATCGAGAAGGGTTCCGACGGCTACTACCACCCCGCGAGCGAGGCCGAGCTGGTCGAGCTCATCCAGCTCGCCAACGGCACGACCGATGGCACCGAGCGCACCTTGCGCGTCCGGGGCTCGGGCCACTCCGTGACCGGGGCCATCGGCGTCGGCGGGGGCGACGGCGGGCGGTGCGCGCCCACGCCCCCGGGCGACGGTGTGATCGGCGTGATGCTCGACCGCTACCGGGAGATCCTCTCCTTCGAGCCGGACCCGGACGTGCCCGGCCACATGCGCGTCACCGTGCAGGGCGGCATCCACCTCGGCGCCGACCCCTACGACCCGACGGGCACGGCGACCTGGGAGTCGAGCCTCGACTGGTTCCTCCAGGAGAAGGGCTACGCCCTCGGCGACCTCGGCGGCATCACGCATCAGACCGTCAGCGGCTTCCTCCTGACGGGGAGCAGCGGCGGCTCGCTGATGCACTCCATCGACGATCAGATCGTCGGCATGCGCGTGCTCGACGGCGAGGGGAACGCGCACGACCTCGGCCCGGACGACGACGCCTTCTGGGCCGTGGGCGTCTCCATGGGGCTGCTCGGCGTGGTCTCGACCGTGACCTTCCGGGTGATGCCGACCTTCGATCTCTTCGGCGATCAGGTCACGGTCGAGACCGACGACCCGGACGCGCCGGTCGCGATGTTCGCTCCGGACGACGATCCGAAGAGCCTGGCGAGCTTCCTCGCGGAGACGCCCTACACGCGGCTCATGTGGTGGCCGCAGCACGACTTCGGGCGCGTGCAGATCTGGCGCGCCGGGCGCCTCGAGCCGATGCCGAGCTTCCCGCGGCAGAGCTACGAGGAGCTCGGGCGGGCGCCGCAGCTCGCGTCGCTCGCGGGCTCGCTGATCTATACGCTGGTGGGCAACCTCGCGGACGTCTCGGCCGTGCCCGACGTGCTCGATCGGGGCTGGTACGCCTACCTCGAGCGCTTCCTCGAGGGGGAGCCGGACCCGAACGTCTGCCCCTGCCTCGACGGGGAGGCGGGCGAGCGCGCGAGCGGGCGGAGCGCGGCGAACGAGCAGCTCGGCCGGACGAAGGAGGCGCTCCTCCACCACGTGGCCGAGCGGATGATCGCGCACCTCCGGGCGAAGGGCGTGGCCGACGCGGCGCCGCCGAGCGAGCTCGAGGACTTCGCGAAGGCGGTGGAGGAGAAGCTCGGCGCGACGGCGCACCCGGCGGCCGCGCTCGAGGGGGCCGGGCATCCGATCTGGGATCGCTTCGTGAAGGCCTTCGTGCGCTTCCTCGAGGTCGTCATGGAGAAGGGCTTCGACACGAAGCTCGCGCAGCTCCTCGCGGACGGGCTGGCGCTGGCGCTGCCCTACGCGATCGGCGCGGTGCTCGGCGTCTTCGTCGGGCTCGACGCGAAGGGGCAGAAGTTCTGGGACAGCTGGCGCTGCGCGCTGCCCATGGACAACCAGATGGACGACACGCTCTGGCCGACCGAGTTCACCGAGCTCTGGGTGCCCGTCGAGAAGACGGCCGACGTGATGAACGCGCTGAAGACGTACTACGCGGGCGACGGGACGGCGAAGGGGGCCTACGAGCGGACCGGGGCGTTCAGCTGCGAGGTGTACGGGGCGAAGACGAGCCGGTTCTGGATGAGCCCGAGCTACGGCGCGGACGTGGTGCGCATCGACGTGTTCTGGTTCGCCGGGAACGCCGGGACGCCGGAGGACTTTTACGCGGGGTTCTGGGATCTGCTGAAGCCCTTCGGCTTCCGGCCCCACTGGGGCAAGTGGCTCCCGGACGCGAGCGACGAGTGGGCCGCCTACTACCGGGAGCAGCTCCCGAAGCTCGAGGCCTTTTTGGCGCTCCGCGCGAAGATGGACCCGAAGGGAATCTTCGCGACCGACTACTGGCGCCAGCACCTCCGCTTCTGAGCTCGGCTCCGGACGGCGGCTGCGCCGCCGCCCGGCGCCGAGAGGGGGGCGGGCCGGGCGGTGGGGGGAGCGGGGGGTGTGGGCTCACGCCGGGGGGCTCGGTGCTGTCTGGGCGATGGGTCGGCGGCTGGGGCGAGTGGCGGAGCGGGGGGGTGGGCTCATACGGGGGCGCTGCGGTGCTGGCGGTGGGATGGGGGTCGGGGAACCGAGGGCGAGTTGGATCACGCGGGCCGGACGTGGTGCTCGTGCGACGTCCTCGTGCACGTGCTCGAGAGGACGAAGGCGCGCGGAGGCGTCGGATGAGCCAGTGACCCGCTCGAGCTGTCCCGATGGTCGCGAGGCTGCGCATGTGAGCTGCTCGGAGAAGGGCCGTCGAGGACGAGGACGAGCACGTGCACGAGCACGTGCACGAGGACGCTCGGGGCGTGCGTGAGGTGCCGCCGACTCGCAGACGCCTGGGGACGAGAGAACGACTCGTTCTGACGAGAGCCGGAGACGAGCTCGAGTTCCCCGACCCCCGGCGTCACCCCACCGCGGAGCGACACCGCGCGAGCGATCGCCGCCGCCCCCCGAAGCGCCGGGCATCTCCCCCGGCCCCCCGCGCGACGGCGGCGCCGCGTCAGCGGCATCGACGCAGCGCGACGCCCCCCGCGCGACGGCGGCGCCGCGTCAGCGGCGTCGACGCAGCGCGACGAGCCCGAGCAGCGCGAGGGCGAAGCCGAGGCCCGCGCCCGTGCCGCCGGCGCTGCAGCCGCCGCCGCCGCTCACGCCCGCGTCGAGGGGCGGCGCGAGCGTGGGCGTGAAGTCCGCGTTGATCTCCGCGAGCGACTCCTGGATGGTCGGTCCCCGGTCCTCGACGACCTCGGGCTCGCCGGCCGCGTCGGCCTGCTCGATGCGCCGCGCCGCGGGCACCTCGCCGAAGGAGATGGGCCAGGTGCGTCCCTCGCCGACGATGCGGTCCCCGTTCGGCGTCTCGATGGTCCAGCTCGCGTCGGCCTGCGTGCGGTCCGGCCGGCAGTGGATGATCTGGTCGGCGACGTGCTGGTTCGAGTGCGGGCCGAGGTCCCGGTTGAACCCGAAGATCGGGTCCATGGTCATCTCCTCGGCGCTCATGGTCGTGTACATGCGCGTGATCCAATCGGCGCGCTCCATGAGCTCCTGCGTCGCGCGCATGGGCGCGAGCACGTTCTCCTCCATGCTCTCGAAGAAGACCTCGCGCTCGAAGCCCGGGATCTCCTCGTCGCGCCAGTCGTAGTAGCAGCCGGGGCAGCCGAGGAAGGTCTCCAGCTCGAGGCCCTCGGGGACCGGCACCGCCGCCGTCACGGCTTCGCGGATGCCGTCCCAGCCGCGGAACTGGTTGAGGATCTGGGTGAGCACCTGGCCGTCGCCGACGCCCTCGAAGTCCGCGAGCCGAAGCTCCTCCCACTCGTTGAAGAGCGGCTGCGTGAGCACGGTGTCGCGCGGCCCGGCGTGCTCGGTCACGAAGCCCTGGCCGCCGGACTCGTCGGCGGCGGCGGTGACGACGGCGTCGTAGTTCGAGCCCGGGTTGAACCAGTTGATGAGCGCCTGGTTCAGCACGAGGTGCCGGTAGTTCATGGGCACGGCGCGGGACTCGCCGAGGACCCAGACCATCACGCCCATGTCGCGCTCGGCGGCGACGGCCGTCGGGCGGATCGGGATCATCGGGCTGCCCATCTCGTAGGTGAGCACGATGGGGCGGATGCTCCCGGTGCTCGAGCCCTTGGTCAGCCGGAAGGCGATGAGGTTCATGCCCGAGGCGAGGTAGGGGCCGAGCGTGTCGCGGCCCATGTCGCTCACGTCGTAGCCCTCGGCCGTGAGCCACTCGACGGCCGCGTCGCCCGGGTTCTCGAGCTCCGGGTTCAGGGCGATCGTCACGTAGTCGTAGGGGCCCACCGAGCCGCCGTCGACGACGCTGACCGGCGGCGCGGCGCCCGCGTCGGCGGCCGCCCCCGCGTCGACCGCGCCGGCGCTGTCCTCGGCCGAGCTCGGGCCGCCGCGGAAGTCCGAGGCGCAGCTGCCCTCGATGATCCGGTTCAGCTGGTAGGTCGGGTTCGTCTGCTGCTGCAGCCGCTGGAAGGCCACGTTCGAGGAGACGCCGACGTCGGGCGCGCCGGAGACCGGCAGCACCCAGGCGAAGCGCTCGGAGGGGCCCGAGTAGAGGATCTGGATGACGGCCGCGACCGTCCCGTCCCCGTTGTCGGAGAAGATGATGCGCTCGGCTTGCTGGTTCACCGGCGCGCTCTGGGAGCAGAAGAAGCCCCCACAGGCGGCGGCCGGGGCGGGCTGCAGCAGGCTGGCGCAGGCGGCGAGGAGGCCGGCGGTCAGGATCGAGGTCGTGCGGTTCATCGAAGCTCCAGTGTTTCCATCGCGGGGTGCGCCGTCACGTCACGATCGCGGGCATCTGGCACGGATCGGCGCGGGAGCACCCCCACCGGGAAGAGAGGGAGCAAGATGCGTGCGCAGCCCGAGTCGACGCCAGAGACCCCGCGCGGGGCCTCTGGCGTCGAGGGGTCGGGGTTCCGTCGCCTTTGGCGACGACCGGCCTTCGGCCGGGGGGATCGGGGAACTGGGGCGTGGTGAACGAGTGGGAGGCTCGTCTCGCTCGGGTCGCGCGCCGGCCGGCCTCGCGGCGGGGCCCGAGCGCAAGCGGCAGCGGAAGCCCCAGCGGAAGCGAGAGCGGCAGCCCAAGCCCAGGGGCGCCCAAGCCGAAGGGCCAGAAGGGGGAGCAGCGGCCGCGAAGCGGCGAAGTCGGGCGGCTGCGAAGGGGAACAGCGGCCGCGAAGCGGCGAAGCCGGGCGACTGTGAAGGGGCAGCGGCCGCGAAGCGGCGAAGCCGGGCGGCTGCGAAGGGGAACAGCGGCCGCGAAGCGGCGAAGACGCACTGCTGCCAAGGGACCGCTGCGGCCGCGAACGCGGCGAAGCGGGGCGGCTGCGAAGGGGAGCAGCGGCCGCGAAGCGGCGAAGCGGGGCGGCTGCGAAGGGGAGCAGCGGCCGCGAACGCGGCGAAGCGGGGCGGCCGCGAAGCGGAGCAGCGGCCGCGAAGCGGCGAAGTCGGGCGACTGCGAAGGGGAGCAGCGGCCGCGAAGCGGCGAAGCGGGGCGGCTGCGAAGGGGAGCGCCCCCAACGCCCGACCCGTGGCCCGGCCCCACGGAGCCGCGTTCGTGTCACGTCGAAGAACCGAGGCATGTGACGCGGCCAAGGGCCGCGCCGAGGGCCCCACGGGCCCGCTGGTAAGCCAAATAGCGAGCGTCAGCGAGCGCAAAAGACGTCCACCAGCGCGAAGAGGTCCGGGCCCGAGCGCTGGGCGAAGCGGTAGCGGACGCGCGCGAAGGGGAGGTCGTCGAGCGCGAGCAGGTGCTGGAGCGAGGCCGGGCTCGCGTCGACGACGAGGTCGGGTTGGGCGGCCCGGAGCGTCGCGGCGAGCTCCTCGCGCTGCGCCGGCGAGTAGCCGAGCGCCGGGAGCACGGGGCCGAGGTGCGGGAAGCGCGCGAAGGCCTCGGCGAGCGTCCCCACGGCGTGCGGGCGCGGATCGACGATGACCGCGCCGGCCTCCTTCGCGGCGAGCGTGCCCGCGCCGAAGGCCATGCCGCCGTGCGTCAGCGTCGGGCCGTCCTCCACGACCACCACGCGGCGCCCGGCCATCGCCTCGGCGTCGTACTCGAGCGCCAGGCCGGCCTCGAGGACGGTCGCCCCGGGGCAGAGCGTCGCGGCGGCCTCGCGCACGGCGGAGACGTCCTCGGGCGCGGCGGCGTCGACCTTGTTCACGACCCACACGTCCGCCCGCCGTGCGTTCGTCTCGCCCGGGTAGAAGCGCGTCTCGTGCCCGGCGCGCAGCGCGTCCGCCACCACGATCTGCAAGTCCGCGGCGAAGAAGGGGCGGTCGTTGTTGCCGCCGTCCCAGAGGATGAGATCGCTCTCGGCCTCGGCCGCCTCGAGGATCGCCGCGTAGTCGACGCCGGCGAAGACGGTCAGGCCGGCCTCCACGTAGGGCTCGTACTCCTCGCGCTCCTCCACGGTGCACTCCTGCGCGTCGAGGTCCGCCGGCGTGGCGAAGCGCTGGACGGCCTGGCGCCGGAGGTCGCCGTAGGGCATCGGGTGGCGCACGACGCCCGCGCGCACGCCGCGGCCGGCCAGGTGGCGCGCCAGGGCCTGGGCGATGGGCGACTTGCCGGCGCCCGTGCGCACGGCCGTCACGGCGATCACCGGGAGCCGGGAGCGGAGCTCGGTGTGCTTCGGGCCGAGCAGGAGGAAGCTCGCGCCGGCGGCCTGGGCGATGGAGGCCTTGTGCATGACCTCTTCGTGCGCGAGGTCGCTGTAGGCCAGCAGCACCAGATCGACGTCGAGCTCGCGGACGAGGCGCGGGAGCGCGCGCTCGGGGTGGATCGGGATGTCCTCGTCGTAGCCCTCGGGGGCGAGCGCGGCGGGGTAGCTGCGCGTCTCGATGAAGGGGATCTGCTCGGCCGTGAACGCGACGACGCGGAAGGCGGGGCGGGCCGCGAAGAAGGTGCGGAAGTCGTGGAAGTCGCGCCCGGCGGCGCCCATGACGATGCAGCGGAGGGGGTCGGAGGCGGCCATGGCTCGCACCCTACGCGCTGGCGCGCGGCGGCTCCATCGGGGCCCGTCCGGGTTTTCGCTGTTGTGCGCTCCCCCCGTCGGGGGATACTGCGCGGCGGTGTCGACGCCGCTCCGCGAGCTGCCCCCGGTGGGGTCCATCGGTCGCTACGAGGTGCTCGGCCGCCTGGCCGTCGGAGGGATGGCGGAGATCTTCCTGGCGGCCGAGTCGGGCCCCCGCGAGGTCTGGCGGCCGGTCGTGGTCAAGCGGATCCTGCCGCACGTCGCCGAGGACGAGGACTACGTCGAGTCCTTCGTGCAGGAGGCGGGCCTCTCGCTCCGCCTCAACCACCCGAACGTCTGCGCCGTGTACGAGTTCGGCGAGGAGGCGGGCCGCTTCTACCTCGCCATGGAGTACGTGCGGGGCGTGCGCCTCGGCGACCTCGTCGACCGCGCCTCGCCGCTCCCGATCCCGCTCGTCGCCCGCATCGTCGCGGACGTCGCCGCGGCGCTCCAGCACGCGCACCTCGCCGAGGACGAGCGCGGCGAGCCGCTCGGCATCGTCCACCGCGACGTCACGCCGGACAACGTGATGGTGGGCTTCGACGGGCGCGTGAAGCTGCTCGACTTCGGCATCGCCAAGGCGGCCACGCAGCAGAAGAAGACCGAGGCGGGCGTGCTCAAGGGCAAGGTCGCCTACATGTCGCCGGAGCAGTACCAGGGCGAGCGCCTCGACGGGCGCGCGGATCTCTTCTCCCTCGGGGCGTGCTTCTTCGAGGCGCTGACGGGGCAGAACCCGTTCGAGCGGGGCGCGGAGGCGCAGACCGTGGCGGCGATCCTCTTCGAGGACACGCCCTCGGCGCGCGCGCTCCGGCCCGAGATCCCCGAGGTGCTCGACGACCTGCTGCAGGGGATGCTCGCGAAGGACCCGGAGCGACGGACGCGCAGCGCCGAGTTCGTGGTCCGGGAGATCGACGCCTGGCTCGCCGGCACGGGGAAGCAGGTGCGCGACGGGGACGTGGCGGCCTTCCTCAAGGCGACCTTCCCCGGCGCGGCGGAGCAGACGCCGGAGCTCGACCGCACGCCGCTCGAGGCGCCGCGTCGCAAGCCGAGCGCGATGGACTCGGCGGCCTTCCACGCGGAGCTCGACGGGCTCGTGGAAGAGACGCAGCGGGCCGCGCGGCGGAAGCGCGCGCTGGTGGCCGTGCTCGCGGCGCTGCTCGTGCTCGGCGCGGGCGGGGCCGTGCTCTGGAAGGTGCTCACGGCGGCGCCTCCCCCCGGCTGAGCGGGTCGGGCGGGCCCCGACACGGGAGCGGTCGCCGTTCGCGTCCATCGGTACCAAGCTCCGCCCATGCTTCGCCTCTCGCTCCTCGGCGCGCTGCTGATCGGCGGCGCGCTCGCGTGCACCCAGAAGACCACCACCACCACCACCACCACGCCGCCGCCGGCGACCGCCTCTCCGGCGCCCGCGACCGCGCCGGGCGAGATCCCTCCGCTCGATCCGGGGCAGATCGTCAACGGCGTCGATCTCCCGGGCATGGACATGCGCTCGTTCATCCCGACGGCGCCGGACCCGGCCCTCTGTCAGCGCGCCTGCGAGGAGGACCCGCGCTGCCTCGCCTTCTCCTACGTGCGCCCCGGCGCGAGCGGCGTGAACGCGCGCTGCTGGCTCAAGGAGGGCATCCCGACGGCGAACCTCGACGACTGCTGCCACTCGGGCGTCGTGCGGACCGAGCCCGCCGGGCAGACCCTCGACGACGCCGGCGAGGACGGGCTCGCGCGGGCGAACTACGTGGGCGGGGACATCCGCGGCTTCGACCTCGAGGCCCCCGACCCGGCCCTCTGCCGCGCCGCCTGCGAGGCCGAGGAGGCCTGCGTCGGCTTCACCTACGTGCGCCCCGGCTTCCAGTCGTCGGCCCCCCGCTGCTGGCTCAAGCACACGCTCGGCGAGCCGCGGGGCGACGCCTGCTGCCTCTCGGGCACGGTCGAGCGCCCCTGAGCCGAGCTGGCGGCGACTCGAGCCCGGGGCTGGCGTTCGCGCGCTCCGTGCTCTACGCCTTCGCCACACATCGAAGCTGGGGGTGCCCGCCGCGACGCGGGCTGAGAGAGTCCCTTCGAACCTGAACCGGCTCGCACCGGCGTAGGGAAGCTTCGCGTTCGGCCGCGCCCGCGGCGCCCGTTCGCGCTCCCGCTTCGTGTCCCGCCCCCACCCGAGGAGCCCCACGATGACCGAGCGCGCCGCCTTCGACCTCTTCGCGAACGACTACGACGCCTGGTTCGGCGAGAACCGCGACCTCCTCGAGAGCGAGGTCCGGCTCCTCGCCCACGCCTGGCCGAAGGGCGAGATCCGGAGCGCGCTCTCCGTCGGCTGCGGCACGGGGCTCTTCGAGGCGATCCTGAAGCGGGATCACGGCATCCACGTCACGCACGGCGTCGAGCCGGCCGAGGGCATGGCCGCCATCGCGCGCGAGCGAGGCATGGAGGTCGCGATCGGGACGGCCGAGGAGGCGGACCTCGGAGAGGGCGCGCACGACGTGCTCCTCTTCAACGGCTCGACCTCCTACGTGAAGGACCTCGAGGGGGTCTTCCGCCGCGCCCACGCCGCGCTCCGCCCCGGCGGCCACGTGCTCGTCGTCGACGTCCCGCGGGAGAGCGGCTACGGCGTGCTCTACTGCCTGGCGAACGAGCTCGGCACCTGGGACCACCCGGTCTTCGAGGGCGTGAAGCCGGCGGCGGCCTACCCGATCCCCTTCGTGCAGGCGGCCACCTGGCACACGACGGCGGAGCGCGTCGCGGCGCTCGAGGCGGCCGGCTTCCGGATCGTGCGCACGGCGCAGACGTTGACGCGCCACCCGGTCTTCGCGCCGGAGGGCGTCGAGGAGCCCCGCGACGGGCACGACGCCGGGGACTACGTCGCCATCCTCGCCGAGCGGTCCTGACGTGAGCGATCCGCAGGGAGACCCGCCGGGGGAGGGGCTCGCGCAGCGACTCCGGGCGGACGCCGCGCCCATCCGCGAGGCCTGCCTGCGCCACCCCTTCGTGCGCGGCATCGCGGACGGCAGCCTGCCGCCGGAGGTCTTCGCGCGCTGGGTGCGGCAGGACTGGCTCTACCTGCGGCGCTACGTGGAGGTGCTCGAGCAGGCGGCCGAGCGGGCGCCCACGCCGGAGGCCACCGAGCGCTGGGGCGAGCTGCACGCGCTGACCGTGGACCACGAGCTCGACCTGCACCGGGCCTTCGCCGCGCGCTTCGAGCTCACGGCGGAGGCCCTCGACGCGACCGAGCCCTACGCGGCCACGACGGCCTACGGGCAGTTCCTGCTCCAGAGCGCCGGCGTCTCCTACCCGGTGCTGGTCGCCGCGCTCCTGCCCTGCGGGGTCGGCTACGCGGCGCTCGCCGAGGAGCTGGCGGCCGGGCCGGAGCCGGCCGACGGGCGCTACGCGGACTGGATCCGCACCTACGACGACCCGGCCTTCCGCGAGGCGGTCGCGTGGATGGAGGGCGAGCTCGAGCGGCACGTCGCGGACCTCTCGCTCGTCGAGGCGACCTACGCCGCGGGCGCCCAGCACGAGCTGGCCTTCTGGGACGCGCTCTGGGCCGGCGGCTGAACGGGCGGTCGCGAACGGGCGGCCGTGAACGGGCGGCCGCGAACGGGCCTCGCCGCGCCATGAGGCGGGCCGCTACCATGGGCGCCGTGGGGGAGCGGGGTGCGATGGGATGCGGCGGAGGCGAGTGAGGCGGTGGCGCGGTGCGTGGGCGTGGGCGTGTGTCCTGGCGCTCCACGCCTGCGGGGACGACGGGCCGGAGCGCTGGAGCGTGAGCTCGCCGGACGGGGCGCTCACGATCGAGGTCGTCGAGGACCAGGGCGCGCTCGCCTACCGGGTGCTCGACGACGGGATCGAGGTGGTCGCGCTCTCGCCGCTCGGGCTCGAGACGGACGCCGGGCCGCTCGGCGCGCGCGTCGTCGGGGAGGCGACGCGGATCGTCGAAGAGAGCTACGCGATGCCGCACGGCAAGCGGCGTGAGCGGGCGGTGCGCGGGAACGAGCTGGTGCTCGAGCTGGCCGGGGCCGTGCCGGGCGCGCTGGTGCTGCGGGCGCACGACGACGGCGTGGCCTTCCGCTACCGGCTCGAGGGCGAGGGCGAGGGGAGGGTGAAGGGGGAGGCGACGGGCTTCGACCTGCCCGCCGGCGAGCCGGCCTGGCTGCTCCCCTACGACGAGGGGGCGCTCTTCGCCGGGAGCTACGAGGCGACCTGGGTGCACGGGGAGAGCGGCGACGCGGGGCGCGGTCGCGGCTGGGCCTTCCCGGCGCTCTTCGCGCTCGATGGGGAGTCGCGCTGGGTGATGATCACCGAGAGCGACCTCGACGGGGCCTACGCGGGGACGCGCCTCGACGAGACGCCGGTGGTCGAGGGCGGGCGGACCCGCTACGGGATCCGCTTCCCGAGTCCGATCGAGGGCGGCCGCGTCGGCGAGGTGGAGCCGCGCTCGGCGCGCCCCTTCGCGACGCCGTGGCGAGTGTTGCTGATCGGGGATCGCGCCGAGGTCGTGGAGAGCACGCTCGTGGAGGATCTGGCGCGGCCGACGGAGCTCGAGGACACGGATTGGATCCGCCCGGGGCGCGCGGCCTGGTCCTGGCCGACGCAGCTCACGGGGGACGTGGCGCAGCAGCGCGCCTACCTCGCCTTCGCCGAGCGGGTGGGCTGGGAGCACGTGCTCGTCGACGCGAACTGGACCGACTGGGAGGACGCCGAGGCGGTGGTGCCGGCCTTCGTGGCGGAGGCGGCCGAGGCCGGGGTGAGCGTGTGGCTCTGGTACAACTCCGGCGGCGAGCACAACGGCATCAGCGAGGCGCCGCGGGATCGCATGTCGGACCCGGAGGTGCGGCGGGCGGAGATGGCGCGCATCGCCGGCTGGGGTGTGGCCGGCATCAAGGTCGACTTCTTCCAGAGCGACAAGCAGGACCGGGTGCAGCAGTACCTGGCGATCCTCGAGGACGCGGGCGAGGCCCAGCTCATGGTGAACCTGCACGGCTGCACGGCGCCGCGGGGCTGGGCGCGGACGCATCCGTACCTGATGACCATGGAGGCGATCCGCGGGGCGGAGTTCTACCTCTTCCCGAGCGGGCCGCGGGCCGAGGACCACGTGCGCTACGTGTTCACGCGGAACGTGATCGGCGCGATGGACTACACGCCGGTGATCCTCGAGCCGGCGCTCGAGAAGAACGACCTCGGCTGGGCGCACCAGCTGGCGCTCGCGGTGCTCTTCGAGAGCGGGGTGCAGCACTTCGCGGGGCGCGCGGATGGGAGCGAGGAGGAGGGCTTCGCGGCGCTCTTCGCGGCCTACCCGTTCGTGGAGCGCTTCTTCGCGGAGGTGCCGGCGGCCTGGGACGAGACGGTGCTGCTGGCGGGGCATCCGGAGACGCACGCCGTGCTCGCGCGGCGGCGCGGGGAGGTGTGGTGGGTGGCCGGGGTGACGGTGGAGGCGCGGGAGCTCGAGCTGGAGCTCGGGCGGCTCGGCGAGGGGCCCTTCGAGGTGACGCGCATCGAGGAGGGGGCGACGGCGGATGCGCTGGTGGAGTCGAGCGAGGAAGCGCTCGACCGGCTGAGCGTCTCGCTGCCCGCCCGCGGAGGCTTCGTCGCGACCCTGCGCTGACGGCGCCCCGCGCCGTCCCCGTGCCCCTGCCCGTGCCCCTGCCCGTGCCCGCAACCTGAAGAGCCGAACGAGAAGCGACGCGAGCCCGTGCGTCTGCCGTGTCGGACGCCGTCGCGGGCAGCGGGGTCGCCGCCCTGTCGGGCGCGGGCCTCGCCGTCGCGAGCAGGCGCAAGGGCATGATGTCTCGCACCCGCGGGGTGTGCGAGACACCCGGGCCTCTCCGTCACGGGCAGGCTGTGGGAGCCATCCACGGCTCGTCGCCGCGGGCACGGGCAGGGACACGGCAGGGGAACGCAGCCGCGCGGGCCTCGCCGTCACGGTCGAGGCCGAGGGCAAGGGGAGGGGGCCAGCGCTGGTATCCTCGTCGGAGAGGGGGAAGAGGATGAAGCGAACGATCACTGGAGCGCTCGTGGCGCTGGCGCTCTTCGGGGCATGCGACGAGGAGGAGCCGAAGCCGCCGGTCACGCCCGTGACCGAGGAGCCGGAGCCCGAGCCGGAGCCGCCGCCTCCCTTCGAGGTGCACGAGTGGGGCCTCCTGGACGTGAGCGCCTCGAAGGTCGCGCTCCGCGCGGGCCCCGGCGTCCGGACCGTCTCGATCGGCGGGACGCCGCTTCTCGGGACGCACGGCACCATCGGGCACGGGGGCGGGACGGGCATCGGGCATGGCGTCGGTCTCGGCAAGCCGGTGCTCTACGTGCACCTGGGGGAGGGGGTCGACGAGCTCGCGCTCTCGGTGGACGTGCACCTCGCCGCGGGGCTGCCGCTCGCCGAGCACTGGCCGCCGGTCGGCGCCTCCGGCGACACGGTCGGCTGGGAGGTGGTGGCGCGCGCGGGGGCCTGCGAGGCGACGCCCTACCCGGCGGAGGACGCGGCGCCCTGCAGCGAGCTCGACTTCTGCGAGGCGGCCGAGCTCGCGAGCTACCACGCGGAGGGCGCGGCCTGCCTCGAGGTCGGCGAGCATCGCGCGCCGCTGCTCTTCTACCGCGCCGCGGCGGGGACGCCGAGCGGCGGCGAGCTGGCGCCGCCCCCGCTCCCCCTCGAGGTCGCGCGCGAGGACGACGGGAGCGTGCGCGTGCGGCGGAGCGACGCGGCGAGCGAGACGCGTGGCGCGCTCTGGCGGATCACGGCGCACGGCGCGGAGGCGCGGGTGCTGCGCGCGGAGTGGCCCGCGCCCGGGGAGGAGGTGACGCTGCCGGCGCCCTCCGACGCGGAGGCGGCCGGCGCCGCGCGGGCCGCGCTCCTCCGGGAGGACCTGGTCGCGCACGGGCTCACGGCCGCGGAGGCGGCGGCGTTCCGGGAGGCGTGGGAGGCGTCGATGTTCGGTGCGGCCGAGGGCGACGAGGGCGAGGGCGACGAGGCGGCGGGCGAGGCCGCGGCCGGGCGGGGAGGGCTCGGCGGCGGCGTGCTCGGCCAGCTCCTCGCGGGGCCCTGGGTGAGTGACGCGCTCTACTACTGGCTCCCCGAGGCCGGCCACGACGCCGTCGCGCGGCTCGCGATCGAGCCGGCGCCGACGGCGGTGCGGAGGGCGGTGTTGATCCGAGTCGCCGTTCCGACGCCGTAGGCGGCGGAACCCCGTGCCCGTGCCCGTGCCCGCGGGAGGAAGGGGGACTCGAGTGGAACCTCGCTCGCTGTCTCGTGGGCCTCCGCCGTAGGCCGTTCCGACGCCGTAGGCGGCGGAACCCCGTGCCCGTGCCCGTGCCCGTGCCCGTGCCCGCGGGAGGAAGGGGGACTCGAGTGGGAACCTCGCTCGCTGTCTCGTGGGCCTCGGGTCAGGACCTCTCCTGACTCGCGGGGCTGCGGGCAGGGGCAGGGGCAGGGGCAGGGGCAGGGGGGTCGCCGCTTCGCGGCTCCCGCCGCTTCGCGGCTCGTGGGCCTCGGGTCAGGACCTCTCCTGGCTCGCAGGGCTGCGGGCACGGGCAGGGGCAGGGGCAGGGGCAGGGGGGGTCGCCGCTTCGCGGCTCCCGCCGCTTCGCGGCTCACTCCACGATCGGGGTCAGCTCCACCTGCGCTTCGAGCTGCTGGCCGTTCCTCTGCACGGTCAGTCGCACCGCGTCGCCCACGTCGTGGCGGTCGAGGATCCGGTAGAGCGAGACGGCGTCCGGCGTCGGCTCGCCGTCCACCGCCACGATCACGTCGCCGAGGATGATGCCGCCGGTCTGCGGGTCCCGCCGCGTCGGCCGGAGCCCCACGGACGCGGCGCCCGATCCGTCGACCACGCCGAGCACCAGCACGCCGCGCACGCCGAGGCGCCGCCCGAGCTGGCCCTCGTCGATCTGCACGCCGAGCCCGGCCCGCTCCACGCGCCCGGTCTGGATGAGCTGCGGCACGACCACCCGGACGATGTCCACCGGCACGGCGAAGCCCACGCCCGCGTTCGTCCCCGAGGGGCTGTAGATCGCCGTGTTCACCCCGATGAGCCGCCCGGCGCTGTCGAGGAGCGGGCCCCCCGAGTTGCCGGGGTTGATGGCCGCGTCGGTCTGGATCGCCCCCTGGATGGGCCGGCCGCCGATCGACATGATCTCCCGCCCGAGCCCGCTGATCACGCCGGCGCTGAGCGTGTGGTCGAGGCCGAAGGGGTTGCCGATGGCGAAGACGTGCTGGCCGACCTCGAGGTTCCCGCTCTCGCCGACGGGCAGCGGGTGGAGCTGATCCGCCGGCGCCTCGATGCGCAGCACGGCGAGGTCCTTGTCGGGGTAGACGCCGACGAGCTGCGCGGGCCAGACGCTCTGGTCGTCGAGGGTCACGCGCGCGGCGTCGGCGCCGGCGATCACGTGGAAGTTCGTGACGACGTGCCCCTGCTGGTCCCAGACGAAGCCCGAGCCCGTGCCCTCGGGCATGGCGAGGGCGTTCCGGCGGAAGGGGTCGACGCGCACCGAGAGCTTCGTGATGAAGACGACGCTCGGCGAGGCGTTGCGGAAGAGCTCGACGGTCGCCTGCTCGGCCTCGGCGAGGTCGCCGCGGGGCGTGACCACGACGGGCTCGTGCGGGGGCAGGGGCGGGCGCGGCTCCGGCGTGGCGGCCTCCGCCGAGGGGAAGACCCAGAGCTGCAGCGCGAGCACCAGCCCCGCGCCGATCACCATCGAGAGCGGCACGAGGATGAGCAGGATCGGCCCGAGGGAGCGGCGGCTCATGGTCCGGTTGTAGCTCGCGAGCGCGAGGCTGCACGCGCTTCAGCTCCACCCTGCACGCTGCGCGTTGGTGGCGCGCCCGGCCCGTCCACAGGCTCGCTCCCATGAGCGGCAACACCAACCTCACCCGTCCCGACGCCCCCAAGCGCGTCCTCCTCGTCGCGGCCAACGCGGCCACCTCCCCCGTCACCGGCTGGCCCGTCGGCTTCTGGTGGTCCGAGCTCACGCACCCCTGGTGGACCTTCCGGGAGGCCGGCTACGAGGTCGAGATCCGCAGCCCCGACGGCGGCGACCTCCAGGGCGACGGCTTCTCCGATCCGGAGCACGAGAGCGGCTACTCGGCGGACGACCTCCTCAGCCTCGGCTTCAAGAAGTCGGCGAAGCACGCGGCGCTCCTCGAGGGCACGAAGAGCCTCGACGACGTGGACGTGGACGCCTACGACGGAGTCTTCCTGGTCGGCGGTCAGTCGCCGATGGTCACCTTCCGCGAGAACGCGAAGGTCGCCGGGCTCGTCACGCGCTTCTACGAGGCGGGCAAGGTCACGGCGCTCGTCTGCCACGCGACCTGCGTGCTCCTCGACGCGACGCTCTCGGACGGGACGCTCCTCTGCGCCGGGAAGACCTGGACCGGCTTCGCCAACGCCGAGGAGGACGTCGCGGACGCGGCCGTCGGCCAGACGCTCCAGCCCTTCCGCATCGAGGACGAGGCCCGGAGGATCGAGGGCACGCGCTTCGTCGTGGACGCCCCCTTCCGGCCCTTCGCCGTGCGCGATGGGCTCCTCGTCACGGGGCAGCAGCAGGCGTCCGGCGTCGCGGCGGCCGAGCTCGTCGTCGAAGCGCTCGGGCGCTGAGCGCCGGCCGGCGGCCCGGGTGGGGTGGTCGGCGCGGGCGGGGGGCGTGGCGGGCGGTCGACGAAGGTCTGGCCCGGCGCCATGCTCCCGCCGATGGCGCCCCTCGGGGACGGTTTCGAGCAGCTCGACGAGAAGGTCGTCTGGTACTGGCGGGCGGCCGCCGTGCCGCGCGTGCTGGCGCTGCTGGTCCCCGTCTCCATCGGGCTGATCGCCTCCTTCGGCCGCGAGCGGACGGCCACGGCGCTCTGGGTCGTGGGGCTGGTGGGGGCCGCGGGGCTCGCCTGGGCGCTCGGGACGATCGTCTTCGCCCGCCTGCGCTTCCGGCGCTTCGCCTTCCGGCTGGCCGGCGGCGTGCTCCACGTGCGCCGAGGCGTCTTCGTGCACCGGGAGAAGATCATCCCCGTCGACCGCATGCAGCACCTCGACGTCGACCGGGGCCCGGTGGAGCGCGCCTTCGGGCTGGCGCGGCTGAGCGTGTTCACGGCCGGCGGGCGCGGCGCCACCTTCCAGCTCCCGGGCCTGCCGCCCGAGCGGGCCTACGCGCTCCGGCAGCGCATCCTCGCGACGCGCGGACCGGCGCCCGCGCCGGGCCCGCAGGAGCTAGGCGTCGACCGGCCGGACCCGTTCGCGCTGCAGACCGGCGCCGCCGCGCCGCCACCGCACGCGGCCCAGCCGAGCGCGCCGCCACGACCCCCCGCGTCGCAGTCGCCCGCGCCGCACGCCGCGCCGCCGCCCGCGCCGCAGCCGCCCGCGCCGCAGCCGCCCGCGCCGCAGCCGCCCGCGCCGCAGCCGCCCGCGCCGCAATCGCCCGCGCCGCAATCGCCCGCGCCGCCTCAGCGGACACGAGAGCCCGTGGCGCCGCCCGCCGCCCCTCGGACGAGCGCGGGGTCGGACGCCACCACGCCCTCTCACCCGCCGGCCCCCGGGCAGCCCCCGCCCGGCCCCTCCGCTCCCGAGCCCCCCGACCGGGACCCCGAGCCGTGAGCGCCCGCGTCCTCGCCGAGGGCCGCCTCGACCCGCGCTCCATCCTCTTGCGCATCGTCGAGCGCATCAAAGGCGTCGGCCTCCTCATCGTCCTCGTCGCCCTCCAGGACCCGGGGGCCGCCGGCGTCTACCTCTTCGTCGCCGCCACCACCATCGGCGCCTCCCTCGTCGAGTACGCGCGCTACCGCTACCGCCTCACGGACGAAGCCCTCGAGATCACCGCCGGCGTCTTCACGCGCCGCGAGCGCCGCATCCCCCTCGACCGCATCCACGACGTCGGCCAGGAGCAGACCCTCCTGCGCCGCCTCCTCGGCGTGGTCACGGTCACCGTCGAGACCGCCTCGAGCTCCGGCGCCGAGGCCAAGCTCGACGCCCTCGCCCCGGAGCAGGCACGCGCCCTCCGCGAAGCCCTCGCCCGCGTCACGCCCCACCCGGAGGCGCCGCAGGCCGCCCCGTCGAAGGGCGCCCTCCTCCACGCGAGCACCCCCGGCGAGCTCCTCCTCCTCGGCTTCACCGACAACCGCGCCGGCCTCCTCGTGATCGGCGGCCTCGTCGTCTTCCAGGAGCTCTCCGAGGCGCTCGGCGACCGCTTCCGCGAGGCGACCGATCTCGGCGCCCGCGTCGTCGCCGAGCGCGCCCGCCAGGCCGGCCCGGAGGGCGTCCTCGTCGCGCTCGCCCTCGGCCTGCTCGTGCTCTTCCTCCTCGGCTGGACCGTCTCCGCCGGGCTGACCTGGGCCAAGTTCCACGGCTTCGTGCTCCGCGAGCGCGACGGCGTCTTCCACCGCCGCTACGGCCTGCTCACCACCCGCGAGCAGAGCCTCCCGCGCCGCTACCTGCAGATCCTCCGCCTCGAGGAGAGCCCGCTCCGGCGGCTGGTGCGCCTCGTCGTCCTGAAGGCCGACAACGCCGGCTCGGCCCTGGACCCCAAGAACGCGCAGAAGGCCGGCCTGGACGTCTTCGTGCCCGCCGCCCGCCGCGCCGCCGCCGAGCGCCTCGTCGCGCGCGTCTTCCCGAGCGCGCGACCCCGCCCCCCCTGGCGCCCGGTCGCGCCCACCTACTGGCGACGCTGGACCCTCCGCGGGGCGCTCCTCGGGGCCGCCGTCGCCGGCGCTGGGCTCCTCGCCCTCCCGCATCCGGCCTGGGGCGCCGCGCTCGCCCTCCCCCTCCTCAGCGGCGCGCTCGGGCTGCTCGCCTGGCGGCAGCACGGCTGGAGCCTCGACGAGGGCGTCCTCGCCGTGCGCTGGGGCGTGGTCGGTCGCTACCGCGGGTGGATGCCCGTCGGCCGGGTGCAGGCGGCGCGCCTCCGCGCCACGCCCTTCGATCGGCTCGCCGGCGTGCGCCACCTCGAGCTGATCGTGATCGGCGGCGGCAAGCTCCGGCTCCGCTATTTGCCCGCGGCGGACGCCGACGCACTCCTCGCGGGCCTCGGCCTCCGCCCCGCCCCGAACCCGCGCGCCTCGTCTCGCGCGGCCGCTTCCCAGCCGGTCTGAGCCCAGGGTTCACGGCCGACTGCTCCCGCCCCGCGCTCGAGCGGCGGCTCCGGTTCGTGCTCCGGCTCCGGCTCCGCTCCCGCTCGCTCCCGGCCACTGCCGCTTGCGAGCCCCCAACCGGACCGTGAAGACCCGCGTGAGGCTCCGACCACACCAACCGCGCATCCGCCCGGAGCGCCCGCCTTTTCCGCGCCCCTCCTCCGCTGGCACGGCGCCTGCTCCACCCTCCTTCACCGGCTCCGGCCGGAAGGAGATCCCCATGACCCGCTCCCTCGTCCTCCCGCTCGCGCTCGCTCTCTTCGCCGGCTGCGCCTTCGACGCCGGTGAGACGCCTCCCGCGGTCCACGACACCTACTCGCGCACCGGTAGCTGGACGCCCCGCGGCGACTACGCGCTCGGTACGGCCCTCGACTTCGACCTCCGCGGCGAGGGGGTGCTCCGCCTCGAGTCCACGGATCCGAGCGTGCTCTCCCTCACGGGCACCCGCGGCGTCGCGCTCGGGGAGGGCGACGCGGAGCTGGTGCTCTTCGCCGACGAGGAGGAGGTGCTCCGCCACCCGGTGCACGTCGGCGCCGTCGAGCGCATCCAGCTCCGCCGCGCCGTCCTCTTGCCGACGACCCGCGAGGTCGCCTCGCCGGTGCGCGTCATCGAGGGCGGCGAGGCCTCGGTCATCCTCGACTACTACGGCGCCATGGACCGGCGCCTCTTCGGCGTCGGCGACCTCGCGCTGGCCGAGGACGCGTCGCCCGCGCTGCGCGTCGACGAGACGATCGAGAAGCAGGACCGCATCGCCCTCGCGCCCACGGCGCCGGGCGCGGGCAGCGCGCGGATCTTCGGCGGGCCGGAGGGCGTCTTCGTCGGCACGCTCGCCTTCGAGGCGGTCCCCCGCGACGAGGTCCGGGACTTCACGCTCGAGGAGCAGCCGGTCTCCGGGGACGACGAGGGCGCGATCCGCCTGATCGTCGTCCTCGGCCGGGACGCCGCCGGGGAGCCCGTCGAGGGCATCCGGGACGCCGAGCTCTTCCTCGACGGCGAGCCCCTCGGCGTCGGGGGCGCCGTCGCCTTCACGCCCTCCGACGCGCGCCCGCCGGTCCCGCTGGAGGTGGTCTGGGGCGGCCGCTCGCGCACCCTCGAGGTCCGCGCGGACAACGGGGCGACGGTGTTCTGAACGCGAGCCATCTCGCCGGGCCGCCTTCCCGGGCATCGACTTCACGCTCGACGCCCGCTCGCGCGCGCTGGGCGGAAAACGATGCGCGGAGGACGATGGGCGGAGGACGATGCGCGGAGGACGATGCGCTACACGCTAGTCGACGCTGGCCAGCGAGAGCCGCGCCATGCCGTCGATGCTCGTGAACTCCGGGTCGAAGAGCAGGTCCTCCGGCAGGCGCGCGCCGACGGCGTCCTCGAGGAAGGCGAGCACCTCGACCACGCCCGCCGAGTCCACGTAGCCCTCCTCCCAGAGGTTGGTCTCCCGGTCGAAGAGCGTGTCGTCGTCGGCGACGCGGAAGCGCTCGCGGATGAAGGCCTCGAGGGCGCGCGCGAGGGCCTCGCGGCGCACCTCCGCGCGGTGCGTGGGTTCGGAGGGCGTGGGCATGGCGTTCATCATCTCGGGGTCTCGTTCGCGGGGAGCCTCCGGTAGAGGCCGGCGTGGATGAAGCGGCGGCTCCAGGCGACGTCGACGCCGTGGAGGCGGGCGAAGCGCTCGAGGAGCGCCTCCTGATCGATGCCGGCGCGCGCCGCGAGCGCGAGCGTGCCGCCGGGCTCGCCCTCGCGGCCGCACTGGGCGCGCACCTTGGGGCGGGTGAAGACGAGCTCCGGCAGGCGCCCCCGGACGAGCGCCCGGGCGAGCTCGGCCTTGGCCTCGCGATCGTCGACGAAGGCGTCCGGGAGCATCGCGTAGGCCTCGGCGGCGAGCAGGTAGGGCTGCGCGACGGCGGTCCCCCAGCGCGCGAAGACACCGACCTCCCGGTCGCCGGCGTCGAGGCCGCGCACGAGGAAGCGGCGCACGACGCTCCGCGGCAGGCGGGGCAGCTCGTAATAGGTGCGCCCCTCGAGCTCGACGGCGGTGTAGTCGGCGAGCAGCTCGTTGGCGCCGTCCCCCGTGAGCACGGCCGCGCCCTCGCCCTCGAGGTCCTGCGCGAGCGCGGCGTTGACGAGCGCGCAGTGCACGTTGAAGTCGCGCCAGTCCTGCCCGTGCACGAGGGCCTCGCCGAGGAGCGCGAGCACCGCGTCGCCGTCCACCGAGACCTCGCGGAGCGGCAGCCCGAGGTGCGCCGCCACGCGCCGCGCGGCGTGGAGGTCGTCGCCCTCCCGCACGGGCCCCTCGTCCGGTCCGTCGAGGCGGAAGGTGAGCGCGCGCAGGTCCGGGAAGTGCTCGGCGGCCAGCGCCGCCACGGTGCTCGAGTCGAGGCCGCCGGAGAGGGTCACGTAGACGGGCCGGCCGGCGAAGGCCTCGGCGAGACGCCCGAGCGTCGTCTCCCACGCGGCCCGCAGCGCCGGTACGGCGTCTGCCCAGGTGCCCTCCCGCGCGAACGCGAGCGGCGGCGCGGCGCGCTTCTCGGTCCGCTCGCCCTCGAGCACGAGGAGGTCCCCGCTCGGCGCGCTGAAGACGCGCTCGGCCGGCTGGCGCGCGAGGAGGCGCTGGAGGAGCCGGTCCGTGTCGACGCCGCCGTCCTCCGTCCGGGCGAAGAAGAGCTTCTGCACGCCGAGCCGATCCCGGCCGAGCAGGTGCTTTCCACCCTCCTCGAGGTGCACGGCGAAGTGGCCCCAGAGCGACGCCGGATCCGCGTCGAAGGGCGGCCCCTCCCGCCGCTCGCCCTCGACCCAGAGCAGGCTCACGCGAGCACCTCCGCGAGGGCCTCGACGCCCCGCGCGAGCATCGCGTCCGTGGCGCTGCACGTGAGCCGCAGCCAGCCGCGGTGGTGGAAGATCGCCCCCGGCAAGACCAGCACGCCCCGGTCGGCGAGGGCCTCCGTCACCGCCCAGTCGTCGCCGACCTCCACGTAGAGGAACATCGTCGCCTCGCCGACGACGCGCAGGCCGAGCGCCTCGAGCGCCTCCCGCGTGCGCTCGCGCCGCGCCTCGATCGCCGCCCGCGCCGGATCGATCTTCACGAGATCGGGCAGCGCGCGCTGCATGAGCGAGGTCGGCATGCCGTAGCCGCCGGCCCGGGCGAGGCGCTTGAGCAGCACCTTGCGCGCGCCGGCCTCGGGCGCGTCCGGGTGGAGGGCCGCGTAGCCGAGGCGCTGCCCCTGCACGAGGAAGCGCTTGCCGTAGGAGTAGACGACGGCCGTGTTCGCGTAGAAGGCCGCGGGCGAGAGGAAGGGCGTGCCGCCGAAGAGGTAGTCGCGGTGGCACTCGTCGCTGATGAGCAGCGGCCGCCCGGCGTCCTCGAGGGCGGCGGCGAGGGCCCGGAGCTCGGCCTCGCGGAAGACGTGCCCCGTGGGGTTGCCGGGGCAGGTGAGGATCACGGCGCGCAGCTCCTCGGTGGTGGCGAGGGCGTCGCGGAGGGCGTCGACGTCGAGGGAGAAGTCGTCCGCGAGCGGCACCAGCACCGGCTCGTGGCGCTGCATGGCGGCGTAGAGCGGGTGGTCGAGCCAGGTCGGCGTCGGGATGAGCACGCGCCCGGGGAGCGACATGCGGAGCAGGAGGCTGAGCGCGGCCATGGCGCCCGCCGTGAGCAGCACGTCGCGGAAGCCGAAGGGCACGCCCGTGACCTCGGCCAGCTCCCGCGCCGCCACGCGCCGCGCCACCGTCTGCCCGCCGTAGGGCGTGTACTGGAGGTCGAGGGCGCCCTCGCTCGCCGCCGCCTTCCGAAGCGCCTCGCGCACGGCCTCCGGTGGCCCGTCCCAGGCGTTCGCGTAGGCGAGGTCGGCGAGCCGGGCGCCCCCCTTCGCGAGCGCGCGCTGCCGGAGCGCGTCGAAGCGCTCTTGTTCTTCGAGCCAGGATTCGACCCCCGTCAGGGGCACGGGCGCTCCGAGAGCAAGCGCCGCCGATCGACCTTGCCCGACGCGGTCCGCGGGAAGCGCTCGTGGAGCACCACGCGCACCGGCTGCATGTAGCGGGGCATGGCGCCGCGGGCGTAGGCGCGGACCTCCGCCTCGGTGACCTCGTCGCTCGCCGGGATCACGTGGGCCACGATGGCGTCGCCCGCGACCGGATCCGGGACGCCGCCCACCACCGCCATCTGCACGAGGGGCGAGGCCTGGAGCGCCTGCTCGATCTCCTCGGGGCTGACGCGGTGACCGTAGCTCTTGAGCTGCTCGTCGCGGCGGCCGACGAAGTAGAGGTAGCCCTCCTCGTCGCGCTTCACCCGGTCGCCGCTGAAGACGACCGTCTCGCCGCTGCCGAAGGGGTCCGGACGGAAGACGCGCGCGGTGGCCTCCGGGTCGTCCCAGTAGCCCAGCGCGACCGTGGGGCCGCGGTGGACGAGCTCGCCGACCTCGCCGGGCGCGCACTCCTCCCCGCGCTCGTTCACGACGAAGACCTCGGTCTCGGGGATCGCCTTGCCCATCGACGTGGGGCGCGTCTCGAGCTCGTCGGGCGGCAGGAAGGTGGAGCGGAAGGCCTCCGAGAGGCCGTACATGAGCACGATGCGCGTGTTCGGCAGGGCCTCCTTCGCGCGGCGGATCAGCTCGACCGGGAAGGAGCCGCCGCTGTTGGTGAGGAAGCGGAGCGCGCCGAGGTCCATGCGACCGAGGGGCGAGCCCGTGGCGAAGAGCTGGGCCCAGAGCGGGGGCACGCCGGCGAGGCCCGTGATGCGCTCCTTCTCGAGGGCCTGGCAGATCGCGCCCGGGTGCGTGGAGCGCTGGAGCACGAGCGTGGAGCCCTGCGCGACGGTCGTCAGGAGCTGGTTGAGGCCGTAGTCGAAGTGGAAGGGGAGGACCGAGAGGAGCCGGTCCTCCGGGCCGAGGCCGAGGTAGCCCGAGACGATGCGCGCGCCGGCGAGGAGGTTGGCGTGCGAGACGGCGATGCCCTTGGGGAGGCCCGTCGAGCCGCTCGTGTAGAGGATGGCGGCGGGGGCGTCGCCGCCGGGGGCGTCGCTCGGGCCGGCCGCCGGGGCGCCCTCGAGGACCTCGGGGAGCGGCAGGTGGGGCGCGAGGCCCTCGACCTCGGGCTCGAGGCGCGGGTCGGCGAGGACGAGGCGCACGCCGCCGTGGCGGATGAGGTGGACGAGCTGGGCGCGGCGGAGCTCGGCGCTGGCGGGGATGGCGATCGCGCCGGCGCGCCAGATGCCGTAGAGGGCGGCGACGGTGGCGGCGGACTTGCGCGCGTAGAGGAGGACCCGGTCGCCTGGCTGAACGCCGGCGTCGCGGAGGCGCGCGGCGACACGGGAGGCGTCGCGATCCAGGTCCGCGAAGCTGATGTCGCGCTCGCCCTCGCGCAGGGCCGGGTGCTCGGACCGGTCCTCGGCGCGAAGCCGCAAGGGTACGTCGATGCGCTGGTCGCTTCCCCCCATGGCGGTTTTGTGCACCGAGAGGGGGGTCGACGACAAGTCGTGGAGGGCGAGAAATCGCATCGGGCGCCGCTGGGGGCGCTCTCCGGCGGGGTGAGAGCAGGCCGCTCCGGCCGTGCTCCACCGGAGAGGCCGGGCGCCGAGCGCGCGCGCCAGCCGGGAGCGCGAGCCTCTGGGCGCGCGTCCGGGGGTCGCGCGTACGCGACGCGACCCCCCGATCCTCAGCCGCGGCGCCGCGCGGGGTCTTCGGGGAAGGCGCGCGCCCACTCCATGGCGGCCTCCTCGGCGAGGACCCCCAGGCGGGCGTCGTCGGCGTCTCGGCTCGACCCGCGATCCCGCGGCGAGCCGCCCGAGCGCGCCACGAGGCGCAGCCCGGGCGCCAGCGTGTCGGCGGCCCGCGCCGGCTCGACGCCGAAGGGCCGGGCGATCGCCGTCAGCAGCGCGCGCCCGAGCTGCCGCCCGAGCTGCCGCCCGAGCTGCGGCCCGAGGGGCTCCCGGCCGAGGAGGCGGAGCTGCGGATCCTCGCGCCGGTCGGCGGTCCAGCCGAGCACCACCTCCGCCTGCCCCAGCCCGGCGCGGACGCGGTGGCGGGCAGCGAGCACGACCGGGTGGTCGAGCGCGCCGTTCGGGGCGTAGGCCGCCTCACCGAGCGCATCCAACCGCAGCCCCGGCGCCTCGGCGGCGCGGTCCCAGGCGAGCGCGCGCGCGACCGGGTCATCGGGGCGCTCGCCGGCGATCGCCGGGTCGAGCTCGAAGCGGAGCCGCAGCCCGGCCTCCCCGCCGCGCGCCACCCCCACGTCCTCGGCCGGATGGAGGACCTCGCCCCGCACGAAGCGCGCGCGCCAGCGTCGGCCGCGCCAGCTCGTCTCCACCTCGAGCCGGCGGCTCCCGCCGTTCAGGATCGCGAGCCCGCAGGTCCCCTCCCAGACGTAGCCGCCGTGAAGCGAAGTCAGCGCCAGCTCGAAGGCGCGCGTTCCGCACTTCGGGTGTCGAGCGGCCGGGAGCGGCACCGGATCCTCGTAGACGTACTCGTCGCCGGCCCGCTCGAGGCGCGCGGGTCGGCGCAGCAACGCCTCGCGCCGGGCGCTCTCGCCGAGCTGCCAGAGGAGAGAGGGGCGCTGGAGGAGGTGGGCGAGGGCGTTTCGGGCCCGCTGCTCGGTGGCGCCGAGGAACATGCCGGGCCGGCGTCGGACGGGCTCGAGGCCGTGGAGGACCTCGATCTGCGAGGCGTCGTAGGCGGTCATGGGCGCTCCTTTCGGGGGTGGAGAGGGGGTGCGAAGGGGCCCGACCGGACGGCTCCATTCTACCGCGGCGCCGGACCCCGAGCCCGCGCGCCCGGTGCCGCGCTCGACACATCCAGCCCTTGGAGCTACATAGCCCGGCGCAAAGTGAAGTGAGCAGATGCCACTTCGGCCCCGTTTCCGCCGCTTCCGCGGTGGGCGCCGGGCGGCCCGAAAAGCGTGACTCTTCGAAGAGTGGCGGTTTATGTCGGGCCTCTCGAAGGCGCTTGACACGGCGCGTCATGGCGATTATTCGTTAGGGGCTCGACGTCTGTCGCCTAACGTTCTTCGTGTCAGCTCGATCGTTACCCCGAGCTCACACGGTTGGCCGCCCCGGCCGCGGCATGCTTCGAGCCTTCCCCGCGCCCCCTCGGCGCGCCCCCCTTCGGCGGACCGACCCCCGAGGCGGTCACGCCACCCCCTTCTCCGCGGCCCGCCGCGCCCTCGCGCCCGGCCCGCCTTCCCCACCCTCTCTTCGGAGCTCGAATGAAGCAGCCCACCGCCCCCGGTGTGTCCACCGCCCCCCGCGCCCACGGCCTCTACGATCCGGCGAACGAGCACGACAGCTGCGGCGTCGGCTTCGTCGCCGACATCCGCGGCCGCCGCTCGCACCAGATCGTCCTCGACGCCGATCAGGTGCTGCGCAACATGGACCACCGCGGCGCCTGCGGCTGCGAGGCGAACACCGGCGACGGCGCCGGCATCCTCACCGCGCTCCCCCACGAGTTCCTCCTGAAGGTCGCCGAGAAGGAGCTCGGCGTGGAGCTCCCCGAGCCCGGCCGCTTCGCCGCCGGCAACGTCTTCCTTCCGATCAACGCCCGGGAGCGCGCCCACGCCAAGCGCACCTTCGAGCGCATCATCCGCGAGCAGGGCCAGACCTTCGTCGGCTGGCGCCCCGTGCCCATCGACCCGGACGGCGCCGACATCGGCCCCACGGCCCGCGCCTCCATGCCCTTCATCGAGCAGCTCTTCGTCGCCGCCGGCGACGACGTCTCCGAGCAGGAGTTCGAGCGCCAGCTCTACGTGATCCGCAAGCGCGCCGGCACGGCCCTCCGCTCCGACGCGCGCCTCCGCCAGAGCGAGATGGTCTACGTCTGCACGCTCTCGACGCGGGTCATCGTCTACAAGGGCATGCTCACGCCCGGGCAGCTCCTCGCCTTCTACCCGGACCTCCAGGACTGGTCGTACAAGTCCCACCTGGCGATGGTCCACAGCCGCTTCTCGACGAACACCTTCCCGAGCTGGGACCGCGCGCAGCCCCTCCGCTGCATGAGCCACAACGGCGAGATCAACACGCTCCGCGGCAACGTCGGCTCCATGAAGGACCGCGAGCGCGTCGTGAAGAGCCCGCACTTCGGCGACGACCTCAAGAAGTGCTTCCCCATCGCCGAGCCCTTCGCGAGCGACAGCGGCAACTTCGACAACGTCCTCGAGTTCCTCCTCATGGGCGGCCGCTCCCTCCCGCGGGCCGTCATGATGATGATCCCCGAGGCCTGGCAGAAGGACCCGGAGATGAGCCCCGAGAAGCGGGCCTTCTACGAGTACCACTCCTGCCTCATGGAGCCCTGGGACGGTCCGGCCTCCATCGCCTTCACGGACGGCCGCTACATCGGCGCCGTCCTCGACCGCAACGGCCTCCGCCCGAGCCGCTACTACCTCACCCACGACGACAAGGTCGTCATGGCCTCCGAGGTCGGCGTGCTCCCCATCGAGCCCGAGAACGTGAAGGCCAAGGGGCGCCTGCAGCCCGGCAAGATGTTCCTCGTCGACTTCGAGGCCGGCCGGCTCATCCCCGACGAGGAGGTCAAGCACCTCATCGCCACCTCCAAGCCCTACGCGACCTGGCTGAAGGAGAACCGGATCACCTGCGAGGAGGTCCCGAAGGCGCCGCCCAACGGGCACGGCTTCGACCCGGACACGCTCGTCGGGCGCATGCAGGCCTTCGGGTACACCACCGAGACGCTCCAGTTCATGCTCAAGCCGATGGTCATGCAGCTGCGCGACCCGGTCGGCTCCATGGGGAACGACTCGGCGCTCGCCTGCCTGAGCGACCAGTCACGCCTCCTCTACGACTACTTCAAGCAGCTCTTCGCCCAGGTCACCAACCCGCCGATCGACTCGATCCGCGAAGAGGTGATCATGAGCCTCGAGTGCTACGTCGGCCCCGAGGGGAACCTCCTCGAGACGACGCCGAAGCACGCCAACCGGCTGCGCGTGCCGCACCCGATCCTCGACAACGAGCAGATGGCGTCGCTCAAGCAGCTCGACTACCGGGGCTGGCGCGCGAAGACCATCGACATCACCTGGCCGCGGGTGCGCGGCGCCGCCGGCCTGGATGCGTCCCTGCGCCGCATCGCCCTCGAGGCGGAGGCGGCCGTCGACGAGGGCGTCCAGCTCATCGTGCTCTCCGATCGCGCGACGGGCCCCGATCGCGTCCCCATCAGCTCCCTCCTCGCCGTCGGCGCCGTGCACCAGCACCTCTGCCGCGTCTCCAAGCGGACGCGCGTGGGCCTGCTCGTCGAGAGCGGCGAGGCCCGCGAGGTGCACCACTTCTGCTGCCTGATCGGCTTCGGCGCCGACGCCATCAACCCCTACGTCGCCTTCGAGGCCCTCTGGCAGCTCCGCCGCGAGGGCATGCTCCCGAAGAAGCTCGCGGACGACGCCGCCGTGGTCGCCGCCTACCGCAAGGCCGTGGGCAAGGGGATGCTCAAGGTGATGGCGAAGATGGGGATCTCGACGCTCCAGTCCTACAAGGGCGCGCAGATCTTCGAGGCGGTCGGCCTGAACAAGCAGGTCATCGAGCGCTGCTTCACGGGCACCACCAGCCGCATCGAGGGCGTCGGCTTCGACGTGCTCGCCGAGGAGGCCGTGCGCCGTCACGAGCTCGGCTACCCGACCGGCGGCGACACGGGCCACGCCTCGCCGCACCTCCCCGTGCTCCCGAACGACGGCCAGTTCCACTGGCGCGCCAAGGGCGAGAAGCACGCCTGGAACCCCTTCACCATCCGCAAGCTCCAGCAGGCCTCGCGCTTCAACGACGAGGCCGCCTACTGGGAGTTCGCCGAGATGGTCGACGCCGACGCGCGCACCCGCTGCACGCTCCGCGGCCTCTTCCGCTTCCGGAAGACGACGCCGATCCCCCTCGAGGAGGTCGAGCCGGCCAAGGAGATCGTGAAGCGCTTCGTCACCGGCGCCATGAGCTTCGGCTCCATCTCCAAGGAGGCCCACGAGGGCCTGGCCATCGCCCTGAACCAGCTCGGCGGCAAGTCGAACACGGGCGAGGGCGGCGAGGATCCGGCGCGCTACCTGCCCCTCGAGGGCGGCGCCACGAACCCGCGCCGGAGCGCCATCAAGCAGGTCGCCTCGGGCCGCTTCGGCGTGACGATCCACTACCTGACGAACGCCGACGAGATCCAGATCAAGATGGCCCAGGGCGCCAAGCCCGGCGAGGGCGGCGAGCTCCCGGGGCGCAAGGTCGACGAGAAGATCGCGCGCATCCGCCACTCGACGCCCGGCGTCGGCCTCATCTCGCCGCCGCCGCACCACGACATCTACTCGATCGAGGACCTCGCCCAGCTCATCCACGATCTGAAGAACGCCAACCCCTCGGCGCGCATCAGCGTGAAGCTCGTCAGCGAGGTCGGCGTCGGCACCATCGCCGCGGGCGTCGCCAAGGCCCACGCGGACCACATCCTCATCAGCGGCCACGACGGCGGCACGGGCGCCTCGCCGCTCACCAGCGTCAAGCACGCGGGCCTGCCCTGGGAGCTCGGCGTCGCCGAGGCGCATCAGACGCTCGTGCTCAACGATCTGCGGAGCCGCGTCGTCATGCAGACCGACGGCCAGCTCAAGACCGGCCGCGACGTGGTCATCGCCGCGCTGCTCGGCGCCGAGGAGTTCGGCTTCTCGACGGCGCCGCTGATCACGCTCGGCTGCATCATGATGCGCAAGTGCCACCTCAACACCTGCCCGGTGGGCATCGCGACGCAGGACCCGGAGCTCCGGAAGAAGTTCACGGGCCAGCCGGAGCACGTGGTCAACTACCTCTTCATGGTCGCCGAGCACGCGCGCCGCATCATGGCCCAGCTCGGCTTCGCGAGCCTCGACGAGATGGTCGGCCGCGTGGAGGTGCTCGAGGTCGACGACGCCATCCACCACTGGAAGGCGCAGGGGCTCGATCTGACGCCGATCCTCACGCCGGCCGCGCCGCCGCGCCCGGACGTCGAGGTCTACTGCACCATGAAGCAGGACCACGGCCTCGAGGCGGCGCTCGACAACCGGCTCATCGAGATCGCCCGGCCCGCCATCGAGAACGGCACGCCGGTGCGCGCGCAGATGCCGATCCTCAACACGAACCGGACCGTCGGCACGATGCTCTCGCACGAGCTCGCCAAGGCCCGGCCCGAGGACGACCCGCTGCCGGATGACACCATCCACCTGAAGCTCATCGGCTCGGCCGGCCAGAGCTTCGGCGCCTGGCTCGCGCCCGGCGTGACCCTCGAGCTCGAGGGCGACGCGAACGACTACGTCGGCAAGGGGCTGAGCGGCGGGCGCATCGTCGTCTACCCGGACCGGAAGGCCACCTTCGAGCCGAGCGAGAACATCCTCGTGGGCAACGTCGTGCTCTACGGCGCCACGAAGGGCGAGGCCTACTTCCGCGGCATGGCCGCCGAGCGCTTCGCCGTGCGCAACTCGGGCGCGCAGGCCGTCGTCGAGGGCGTGGGGGACCACGGCTGCGAGTACATGACGGGCGGGCGCGTGGTCGTGCTCGGGCCGACGGGCCGGAACTTCGCCGCCGGCATGAGCGGCGGCATCGCCTACATCTGGGACACGCACGGGACCTTCGAGGGGCGCTGCAACCTCGACATGGTCAGCCTGCTGAAGGTGAAGGATCCGCAGGAGCGCCACGACGTGCGCCAGATGATTCAACGCCACCACGCCTACACCGGCAGCGAGGTCGCCAAGCGCGTCCTCGAGACCTGGGACTTCTCCATCCAGCAGTTCATCAAGGTCATGCCGAACGACTTCGCGCGCGTGCTCCGCGAGCAGGAAGAGCGCGAGAAGGCGAAGCAGCTCGAAGAGCAGGGGGTCGCCTGATGGGCAAGCCGACCGGGTTCAAGGAGTTCGAGCGCGCCACCATCCCCTACGCGGACCCGCTGGTGCGCCTGAAGACCTTCGACGAGTTCATCGAGCCCGTCGACGAGGGCCAGCTGAAGACGCAGGGCGCGCGCTGCATGGACTGCGGCGTGCCGTTCTGCCAGTCGGAGACCGGCTGCCCCATCGACAACCTCATCCCCGAGTGGAACGACCTCGTCTACCGGGGCCAGTGGCGCGAGGCGCTCGATCGGCTCCACAAGACGAACAACTTCCCCGAGTTCACGGGGCGCGTCTGCCCGGCGCCGTGCGAGGGGGCCTGCGTGCTCGGCATCCACGAGCCGGCCGTCACGATCAAGAACATCGAGCAGGCGATCATCGACAAGGGCTTCGCCGAGGGCTGGGTGAAGGCGCGGCCGCCGGAGAAGGAGACGGGGAAGTCCGTCGGCGTCGTCGGCAGCGGGCCGGCCGGGCTCGCGGCGGCGCAGCAGCTCCGGCGCGTCGGCCACGCCGTGACCGTGTACGAGCGCGAGGACCGCATCGGCGGGCTGCTGACCTACGGCATCCCGAACATGAAGCTCGACAAGACCATCGTGGAGCGGCGCCTCGACCAGATGCGCGACGAGGGCGTGGACTTCGTGACCGGGGTCGAGGTCGGGACGGACGTCACGCTCGAGCAGCTCCAGGAGCGCCACGACGCGGTGCTCCTCGCCGTGGGCGCCACCGTGCCGCGGGACCTGAACATCGAGGGGCGCGAGCTCGAGGGCATCCACTTCGCGATGGAGCTGCTCACGGAGAACACGCGCGAGCTCCTGAGCGATGGGCACGCGCCGGCGGACGTCGCCGCGGCGCTCGAGGCCAAGGGGCTGAGCGCGAAGGGCAAGAAGGTCATCGTCATCGGCGGCGGCGACACGGGGACGGACTGCATCGGCACGTCGCTCCGGCACGGCTGCGCGTCGCTGGTGAACTTCGAGCTGATGAGCCGGCCGCCGGACGAGCGCGCCGTGGACAACCCCTGGCCCGAGTGGCCGCGCATCTTCCGGGTCGACTACGGCCACGAGGAGGCGGCGGCGAGCTTCGGCGAGGACCCGCGCGAGTTCGGGGTGCTCTCGAAGCGCTTCGTCGGCGACGGGCAGGGGCGCGTGAAGGGTATCGAGACCGTGCGCGTCGAGTGGGAGCAGGGGCCCGACGGGCGCATGGAGATGCGCGAGGTGCCCGGGAGCGAGCAGGTCTTCGAGGCGGACATGGTGCTCCTGGCGATGGGCTTTTTGGGCCCGGAGGACCACGTGCTCGGCGAGACCGGGATCGACCGGGACGCGCGGAGCAACTTCCAGGCGGAGTACGGGCGCTACGCGACGTCGCGCGAGGGGCTCTTCGCGGCGGGGGACTGCCGGCGCGGGCAGAGCCTGGTGGTCTGGGCGATCGCCGAGGGCCGCGGCGCGGCGCGGAGCATCGACGAGTTCCTGATGGGCGAGAGCGACCTCGAGACCCCCGACTGACCACAACCCGTGCCCGTGCCCCTGCCCGTGCCCGCCGGTCACCAGGGTCGTCGAGCGAGCACGTCCGGCACGGGGGGAGGGGACGGGCCCCGCGGGACCCCGCTCCGGCTCACACTCGGCTGGCGCCGAGCGTTCCGCCTCCGCTCCGAAGCTCGCCCAGGACGTCGGCTGAAGCCGCCGCCCTGGACGACTTCTATGGTCCCGCGGGGCCCATCCCCTCCCCCCTCCGTGGTCCAAGTGGTCGGCGCGGGGGGAAAGTGGCCTGGGGGCTCGCCGTCTCGTCCATGGCGGAAGAGACGACGAGCCCTGGCTCCTACAGCCCGCGGCTGTCTCGGCCCCGTCCGGCTTCGCCGTCCGCGGCCTTCGCCTGTCCGAGGAGATCCCGATGCGGGGAGCGCGCGCCGCTTCGCGTCGCCCGCCCCCGCGACCGCCTCCGCCTCGCCGTCGACTATCGCGACGACGAGGCTGCGC
>PABA01000118.1 GCA_002699025.1 Sandaracinus sp.
GCGCTCGAGGCGCGGGGCACAGGGGGCACTCTCGGAGGGCGGGCTACTCGAGCCGGCTGGAACGCCCAGCCGACGTGTTCACGGTACAGGGCACGGGCAAGGGCACGGGCACGGGCCGCTCGCGGCTTCGCCGCTACGCGGTCGGCATCAGCAACCAGTAGTCGAGATCGAGGACCACGTTCGGGTGGTAGCGCTTCTTGCCGTCCTTCTCGACCTTCAGCGGGATCTCCTCCTGCGTCGGATCGGCGTTCTTCACGCCGACGAGCCGCGCGCGCAGCGCCCCGCAGTCGTCCCGCCCGGGGAGCGGCTGCTTGTCGAGGATCTCGGACCAGGCGTAGAGCGTGTCCCCGGCGAAGGTCGGATTGGCGTGCGCGCCGCCGTTGAACGCGAGGATGGCGAGCGTGTTCTCCATCCCGTTGAAGGAGAGCGCCCGCACCACGCTGATCACGTGCCCGCCGTACATCAGGCGCTTGCCGAAGCGGCTCGACTCCATCGCGTGGGCGTTGAAGTGGACCTTGGCCGTGTTCTGGTAGAGGCGCGTCGCGAGCATGTGCTCGCTCTCCTCGATGGTCATGCCGTCGACGTGGTCGATGCGCTCGCCCACCTCGTAGTCGTCCCAGAACGCCGCCCCGCCGCTCGGCCAGCTCTGGTAGCGGCTCAGGTCGAGCCCCTCCGGCACGACCAGCTCGGAGACGGCGACCTCCGCGGGCATCTCGGGGATGTCCTTCGCGCCCGTCGGCGTCTCCGGGTCGCGCTTGTGCACCATCACCCAGCGGTAGTACTCGAGCACCATCTCCCCACGTTGGTTGGTGCCCGTCGTGCGCACCCAGACGACGCCCGTCTTGCCGCTCGAGTTCTCCTTCTTGCCCACCACCTTCGACACGGAGCGGAGCGTGTCGCCGGGGTAGACCGGCCGGAGGAAGCGCAGTCCCGCGTAGCCGAGGTTGGCGACCGCGTTCAGCGAGACGTCGTTGACGGTCTTCCCGAACACCATGTGGAACGTCAGGAGATCGTTGACCGTCTCCCGCTCGAAGCCGAGCGAGCGGGCGAACTCCGCCGAGCAATGCAGCGGAAAGCGATCACCGGTGAGGGCCACGTAGAGGGCCTGGTCGCCCTCCGTCACGGTGCGCGGCACGGCGTGAACGAGCTCGGCGCCGAGCTCGAAGTCCTCGAAGAAGTTCCCGGGGTTGGTCTTGGCCATGGCGCGCCTGGCATAGCGCGCCTCCCGCGGGGCCGCGACCCGCGCGTGCCTCCCGCGGCCCGTGCCCTCACGACGACGCCCCGGGCCCACGGCGCCCTCGCGCGCCCCTGCTCCTCACGCTGACCGCCCCCTACAGACATGGCAGTTTTTTGCACCTCGTTTCGGGCAAGCGAATCGCCTACTCTCCGAGTTGGGATGGTCGAAGGCGTCACTGCACAGCAGGACCTGCTGATCATGCTGGCGAACGCCGTCCGCGAGGGCGACCGCCGGCAGATCCGGCAGATCGCGGCCACGGCCCGCGCCGCCGCCGTCCCCGCTGCCCTGGTGGAGGCGATGATCGACCTCGGCCGGCCCCGCACCATGCCGGTCCGCCCGCAGCTCGAGCCCGATCGGCGCCTCGCCCGGGCCCTCGAGCTGCCGCTCGTGTCCGAGCTCGAGGGTCGCGCCGTGCCGCTCAGCCCGGCAGCCCAACGGGAGCTCGGCATCGGCTTCGAGGGGACGCTCCTCGAGGCGATCGAGCGGCTCACGGGCCTCCCGCGGGACCTGGAAGAGCTCGGCGCCCTCCTCGAGGACGCCCGCGCCGCGGGGGTGGCGAGCGCCACCCTGCGCTACGGCCGGGCGCGCTGGCGGCTGCACGCCTTCCTCGGCGACCGGAGCGAGCTGCGGGTGCTCGCGCGGCAGGCCGGCGGGCACGACGAGCGCGAGCTGGAGCGCCTCGCGACCGTCAACCACGAGATGGCCAACGGGCTCACGGCGCTCGCGAGCCTGGCGGCGATGGCGCGCCACCCCGCCCAGAGCCCCGCGCGCATCGCCGCCGCCCTCCGCCGCATCGAGCAGACCGCCCACGACACGCTCGCCGCCGTGCACTCCACCCGGCGCGCCCTCGGGAGCCGCCCCCCGAGCGAGGTCCCGACCACGGACGCCGGCCCGCTCATCACGGATCTGCTCGACTCCTTCGCCAGCGTGGCGGAGGAGCGCGGCGTCGCCCTCGAGTGCCGCGTCGCCGAGGGCCTCTTCACGGGCGCGCGCTCGGCGGACCTCCGCTCGATCGTCTGGAACCTCGTGAAGAACGCCGTCGAGGCGGTGGGCGAGGGGGGGCGCGTGCGCGTCGGCGCGAGCCTCACGGAGGATCGGGTCCGGCTCGTGGTGGACGACGACGGGCCGGGCATGACGCCGGAGACCCAGCGGCGCGCCTTCGAGGCGTACTTCACGACGAAGCCGCGCGGGAACGGGCTGGGGCTGCCGCTCGTCCGGCACCTGGTGGAGCGGCTGGGCGGTGAGCTCGTCGTCGAGAGCGCGCCGGGCGACGGGAGCCGCTTCGTGGTGTCGCTGCCGCGGCGGGAGCAGCTCGTGGCCATGCCGCCGAGCGGCATCCGGGAGCGCCGCCCGCTCCTCGGCCTCTACGTCGTGCTCGCCGGGGAGGCCGCGGAGTCCCTCGGTGAGGCGCTGGCGGAGCACGGGGCGCTGGTGCTGGACGTGCGCGACGCCCTCGAGAAGGACGCGCCCGTGGACGTGGTCATCGTCGATGGGGAGGAGCGCGGCGAGATGGTCGCCGGGGGGCTGCGCGATCTGGCCGAGCGCCTGGTCTGGCTCGGCGACGCGACCCCCGAGCCGGGCCTCGCGGACGCGGCGCTGCCCCGGGACGCCGGGGTGGACGCGCTGGTCACGGTCCTCCAGCGGCTGCACGGGGATCGCCTGGCGGTGTGAAGGGCCTCGTCCTCGCGCTCCTCACGGCCGTCGCGCTGGGCTGCGGCGGATCGCGGCCGCGCCCGGAAGACCCGGCGCCGCGGGAAGCGCCGGACGCGGGCGCGCCCGACGCGGACGCCGGCCCCGAGGACGCCGGCCCCCCAGACGCCGGGCCGGCCGAGGAGGAACCCGCGGACGCCGGCCCTCCACCGCCTCCCCGGGATCCGCTCCCGCCCCCCGCCGACCACCTGGCCTTGGGCGCGGCCTTCGCGTGCTTCGGCCACGTCGACGGGCGGGTCGCCTGCTGGGGCTCCAACCGCTTCGGGCAGCTCGGCGATCCGGAGCTCGGCCTCGGCGCGCGGGCGCGGCGCACGGAGGCGGCCTACGTCGCGGGCGTCCGGGCGCGGCGCGTGGAAGCGGGGAGCTGGCACGCCTGCGCGCTCGGAGAGGACGGCGGCGTGCGCTGCTGGGGCCACGGCGCGTGGGGTCAGCTCGGGGACGGGGAGCGCGAGGATCGGAGCGCGCCGGTGGAGGTCGCCGGGCTCGAGGACGTGGTGCAGCTCGCGCTCGGCGAGGGGCATGGGTGCGCGCGGACGGCGGAGCGTCGACTTCACTGCTGGGGGCGCAACCACATGGGCCAGCTCGGCGACGGCACGACGGAGAACCGACTCGCGCCGGTGACGGTGCCGCTGGAGGAGGTCGTGGACGTGGCAGCCGGGCGGGCGCACAGCTGCGCCCGGACCGCCGACGGGCGGGTCTGGTGCTGGGGCGAGAACCTCGACGGGCAGCTCGGCGACGGAAGCCGGGGCGCGCCGGCGGGACACCGGGCGAGCCCGGCCGCCGTGGAAGGGGTGGAGAGCGAGCTGCACCTCGCGGCCGGCGGCGGAGCGAGCTGCGCCTGGGGTGACGAGGGCGCCTGGTGCTGGGGACGCAACGACAGCTGGCAGCTGCGGGCGCGCCCGGCGGGGGAGCCGGAGAGCGCGGTGCTGCGGCCCGCGAGGGTGCACGCGGGGCCGGTGCGGGAGGTCGCGCTCGGGGGGCGCCACACCTGCCTGCTCCGACCGGTGGAGGGGGAGGCCTCGGAGGGCGCCGGAGGCGCGGAGGCCGAGGACGACGCGGGGGCGGAGGCGACGGATGGCGCGGCGACGCCCGAGCCGAACGGCGTGGGTGAAGCCGAAGCCGCCGAGGCGGAAGACGCGCGCGAGCCGGCCGAACCGGAGCTCGAGGTGCTCTGCGTCGGGCTGAACCACCGGGGCCAGCTCGGGGACGGCAGCCGCCGCCTGCGCCGGGACTGGGTGCGCGTGGAACGGCTCCGCCGGCCGCGCGAGCTGGGAGCCGGCACCGAGTTCGGCTGCGCGCGGATCGAGCGCGGCGTGCGCTGCTGGGGCGACAACCGGAGCGGGCAGCTCGCCGACGGAACGCGCCGTTTCCGCACCGCGCCCGTGCCGGTCCAGGGCCTCCGCTTCGAGCGAGACGCCGGGATCGAAGCCGCCCGCTGATCCGCTCGCGGGCGGGGGCGAGATCGCGCCTCTTCGCCCGAGCCCGGACCTGGACCCCCCGAACAGCCAGAGCGGGGCGAAAATACGCTCACGGTGAACTTATTCACCTAGACAGCGCGCCGCCGAGGCCCCAGAACACCCATATGAGTGAGATCGAGTTGCCGTCCGCCCCCCTGGAAGGGCGGTACGTGCTGGGGCGTCCCCTCGGCCGCGGCGCCTACGGACAGGTCGTCGAGGCCCACGACCGAGTCCTGGCCCGAAAGGTCGCCGTCAAGCTCTACGACCACCCGGACGCCGGCGCCGCGCTCCGCGAAGCTCGCGCGATGGCGATCGTGGACCACCCGAACGTCGTCCGCGTCCACGGCGCCGGCCTCACCCCCCGGGGAGCGCCCTACGTCGTCATGGACCACGTCGACGGGCCCGACCTCCGCGCGCTGGCCGCCCGAGCCCCGCGCGGCCGGGGGGAGCGCATCGGCATCCTGCGGGGAATCCTCGACGGCCTGGAGGCGATCCACGACGCGGGGCTGACGCATGGCGACGTGAAGCCAGCGAACGTGCTGCTGGACCACGACGGACGGCCCCGCCTCACCGACTTCGGCCTCGTCCAGCGGGCCTCCGATTGGACCTCCCAGAAGCGGGTCGCCGGGAGCCCCGCCTACATGGCCCCGGAGCGCGCCACCGTCAGGGTCGAGCCCGCCCTCGCCTCCCGCGTGGACCTCTACGCCTTCGGCGTGCTGACCTTCCAGCTCCTCACCGGCGCCCTCCCCTTCGACGCGGCCGAGCGGGACGCGATGGTGCGCGAGCACCTCTTCCGCCCGGCGCCCCGTCCGACGCTCCTCGCGCCGGACCTCGGACCCGCGCTGGACGCCCTCGTGCTCGGCTGCCTCGCCAAGGACCCGCGCCAGCGCCTCCCCACGGCGGCGCAGGCGCGCACCCTCCTCGACCGCATCGCGCCCCACCCGGCCCGCTTGCTCCTCGTCGACGACGACGAGGACTTCCGGGCCGTGACGCGACGCTTCCTGGAGCGGGCCTTCCCCGGCCTCGACGTCGTGGAGGCCGGCAGCGTGCAGGCGGCGCGCTCGGCCCTCGCCGAGACCTCCTTCGACGCGATCCTCTCGGACTTCTCCCTCCCCGACGGCACGGCCGAGGGGCTCGCGCGGATCGGCGCGAAGCAGGCGCCCTTCTTCGTCATGAGCGGCATCGCCGGCCCTCCCCAGTGGTCGACGCTCGCTCCCCTCGGGGCGCGCAACCTGCTCCCGAAGCCGGTGTCTCCGAGCGCCTTGGTCGATCAGCTCCGCTCGGCGCTGGTCCGCCCCGCCGCCGCCTGAGGACGGCGCTCAGCGCCCGCGTCGACGCCGCGCGCGCCGCTGCAGGGCCGCGCGGTGGTGGGCGCGGATGCGGGCGAGCTCCCAGCCCGCGCGCAGCCCGTCGGCCGGACCGATCTTCGAGCCGGCGACGTGCTCCCAGCGCCGCAGCGGGACCTCGACGATGCGCTCGCCGATCTCCTCGCCCCGCTCCTCGAGGCGCCCGATGTAGCGAGCGAGGATCTCCACGTCGAAGATCCAGCGGCTGAGGAAGGGGGTCGCGAAGACGGCCTGGAGGTCGGCCCGCGCCGTCGAGCCGGGCGCGCCCGCCCGGAGGAGCTTGGCGCCGCACTGCGTGTCGTAGATCGGCAGGCGCAGCATGGTGCTGACGGCCGTGGCGAAGGCGCGCCCGTAGAGGTGCCGGTAGGTGCGGCGCTCGATGGTCCGCCCGAGGAGCTTCACGCGCGCGCCGAAGACCATGGTCACGGCGGGCTGCTCCTCGAGGACGGCGACGAAGCGCGGGAGCTCCTCGAGCGGCGTGGCGAGATCGGCGTCCCAGTAACCGACGTGATCGACCGGGCCGTAGGCGCCGCCGAGCGCGGCCAGCACGCCCTGACGCACGGCCTCGGCCTTGCCACCGTTCTGCGGGAGCGAGAGGGCGCGCAGGCGCGGGTCGCTGGCCTCGAGCTCGGCGAGGACGCGGGCCGTGTCGTCCGTGCTCCCGTCGTCGACGAAGAGCACCTGCAGCTCGTGACCGGGGATCGCGAAGGCGCGGAAGGCGGCGCCGTCGAGGCGCTCGGCCTCGTTGTAGCAGGGGACGACGAGCAGGACCCGGGCCATGGCGGGCGGACGATGCGCGCAAGGGCGCCGGGAAGCAAGGCCGCGAGCCTCGGGCGGCGGGGCGAGCGGAGCAGGGCGAGCGGAGCGGGCGCGGAGGCGGCATGCTCGGGCGATGGGCGAGCGAAGGATCCGGCGGGTCGGGCCCGAGGCGGCGGCGGAGGTGCACGCGGCGATGCGGGCGGGCTTCGTGGACTCGGCGCGCTACGCGCACCCGTCGAGCGCGCTCCGGGAGAGCGTGGAGGACGTGCGGGCGGCGCTCGGGCGAGGCGGGGGTGTGCTGCTGGAGATCGACGGCGCGCTGCGCGGCTCGGGGCGTTTCGCCTTCGTGGGCGAGGAGGCGGAGGTGCTCGCCGCGCGCCTCCGCGAGGCGGGTGACGAGGGGGCGCCGGCGCCGCGGGTGGAGGCGGACGTGGCGATCAGTCGGCTGGCCGTGGAGCCCGAGGCGCGCGGCCAGGGCCACGGCGCCGCGATGGTGGAGTGGATCGAGGCGCTCGCCCGGCGCCTCGGCGCGCGCGCGCTGCTCGCCGACGCCCGCTCCCAGCAGCCGGACAACCGGGGCTGGTGGCGCGCCCGCGGCTTCGAGGTGATCGGCTACGCCCCCCGCTACGGCATCCCGGACATCCGCACCCACATGCGCAAGACGCTCTGAGACCCGTGCCCGTGCCCGAGGCCCACACCGGGTGCACCCCCACCGACCGCCCTGATATGGTCCGCGGCCATGGGGAGCAAGAAGCGGGGCGGGACCACCCAGCGGGGCTTCGGCGACCCGGCCGAGGGACGCGCCTCGACGCCGGACGCCGCCCCGGCACCGCCCGCGAAGTCGCCCGCGAAGGCGCCCGCCGAGCCGCCCCGACCGACGCCCCCGTCGCCCGCGGCCGCGCCCCCCTCCCCCCTCGCCAGCGCCAAGCCACCCGCCCTCGAGATCGAGGCCGTGAGCGAGGAGGGCTCGCCCGCCCTCCTCAGCGGCCCCTGGCGCGCCGTCGAGATCTGGACACGCAACCGCATCTACGGCCTCGACGCCCAGCTCGTCTGCCGCAGCGTCGTCGACCGCGCCACCGATGCCCCCGCTCCGGACCACCCGGTCCTCGGCGCCCGCCTCCTCGGCGGCCAGCGCCGCGACCCCTCCGGCGCCATCCGCGAGGTCACCCACCCCTCCCCGGGCCGCGGCGCATCCGCCGTCTTCGCCTCCGGCCTCGGCACGCGCCTGCGCGTCTCCGAGACCTCGCCCGTCACCCGCGTGGTCCTCCGCCAGCGCCGCGTCACCGTCGGCCCCGACGACGCCCCGCCGCCCTGGGAGGACCTCGCCGCCACCCAGCTCCCGAGCTCCTGACGCGGACCCCCCGTGAGCGCCCCCCCGACCGAGCGCGACCGCTCCCTCTGGTATGCCATCGGCCCCGGCGTCCTCTTCGCCGGCGCCGCCGTCGGCGTCTCGCACCTCGTCCAGAGCACGCGCGCCGGCGCCGCGCACGGCCTCACCCTCGTCGCCTTCGTGCTGCTCGCGAACCTGGTGAAGTACCCGGCCTTTCGCCTCGGCCCCCAGTACGCCGCGGCCACCGGCACCTCGATGCTCGAGGGCTACCGGCGCCGCGGCCGGGGCGCCCTCGCCCTCTACGCCCTCGTCACCTTCGCGACCATGTTCACCGTGCAGGCGGCCGTGACCTTCGTCACCGCGGGCCTCTTCCTGCACCTGCTCGGGCTCGACTTCAGCCCCGTCCTGGCGAGCGCCGCTCTCTTCGCGCTCTGCCTCGGGCTCCTCCGCGTCGGCCAGTACGGCTGGCTCGACCGCGTCGTGAAGCTCGCCGTCGCCGTCTTCACCCTCGCCACCCTCGCCGCCACCGCCCTCGCCCTCCCCCGCGTCGACTGGGGCGGCCCCTGGTGGCCCGCCTTCGGCGGCTGGCAGATCACCGACTGGCTCTTCCTCGCCGCGCTCATCGGCTGGATGCCCTCGGCGATCGACGTCTCCATCTGGCAGTCCCTCTGGACCCTCGCCCGCGCCCGCGACGCCGGCCGCCTCCCGAGCGTCCGCGCCGCGCTCGTCGACTTCCACGTCGGTTACGTCGGCACGGCCCTCCTCGCGCTCTGCTTCCTCCTCCTCGGCGCCGCCGTCATCCACGGCCAGGCCGTCGAGGTGCCGCCCCAGGCCGTCGGCTTCGCGGCGCTCCTCGTGCGCCTCTACGCCGAGACCCTCGGCGAGTGGGCCGGCCCGCTCATCGGCGCCGCCGCCTTCCTCGTCATGTTCTCCACCACGCTCACGGTCGTCGACGGCTTCCCCCGCGCGCTCTCGGTCCTCGTCGAGCGCGCCCGCGGCCCCGAGACCCCCGTCGATCCCGACGCCCCGGCCCCCGCCCGGCTCGAGCGCGAGTACTGGGCCGCCGCGGGCCTGCTCGCCATCGGCTCGCTCGCGATCCTGGCCTTCGCCGTCGGCTCCCTGAAGGCCCTCGTCGACTTCGCGACCACCGCCTCCTTCCTCACGGCGCCGGTGCTGGCGTGGCTGAACCACCGCGCGATCACCGGCGAGGAGGTGCCCGCCGAGGGCCGCCCGGGCGCGGCCTTCCTCGCCGCGAGCTGGGGCGGGATTGTGGCGCAGGCGGCGATTGCGTCGTATTGGGTGTGGCTTCTGATGGAAGGCTGAGCGAGCCTCGCCCTCCGTCCGCCCGGAGAAGAACCGCTGGAACTGCTGCTCCCCGCACTCGCCATCGTCGGCGGCTTCATCGCCCTGGTCTGGGGCGCGGACCGCTTCGTCATGGGCGCGGCGGCGACGGCGCAGAACCTCGGGGTCTCGCCGCTGGTCGTGGGCCTCACCATCGTCGGCTTCGGCACCTCCGCGCCGGAGATGCTGGTCTCGAGCATCGCCGCCTACCGGGGCGCGCCGGACCTCAGCGTCGGCAACGCCGTCGGCTCGAACATCGCGAACATCGCGCTGGTCCTCGGCATCGCCGCGCTCGTGAACCCGCTGCAGGTCCACCAGAAGGTCCTCCGCCGCGAGCTCCCCCTGATGCTCGGCACCATGCTCCTCGCGCTCGGGCTCCTCTGGGACGGTCACCTCGGGCGCATCGACGGCGCCGTGCTCATCGGCGGCCTCTTCGTGCTGATCGGCTTCATCGTCCGCGAGGGCCTGAAGACCCGCGAGCTGCCCGACGACCTCGCCGAGGAGCTCCCGGACGCCATGTCCACGCCGATGGCGCTCTTCTGGGTGCTCCTCGGGCTGGTCGTGCTCCTCGGCAGCTCGGAGCTGCTCGTCTGGGGCGCCAAGGAGATCGCCACCTCGTTCGGCGTGAGCGAGCGCGTCATCGGGCTGACGGTGGTCGCCTTCGGGACGAGCCTGCCCGAGCTGGCCGCGACGGTCGTGGCGGCGAAGCGGAACGAGCACGAGATCGCCGTCGGCAACGTGGTCGGCTCCAACATGTTCAACACGCTCGGGGTGCTCGGCCTCCCCGGCGTGATCCAGCCGGAGGCCATCGGCGCGAGCGTGCTCTGGCTCGACTTCCCGGTGATGCTCGGCGTCGCCGTGCTCTTCTGGGGGCTCGCGCGCCTGCTCAGGCCCTACCGGCACGTCAGCCGGCCCCAGGGCGCCGTCCTGGTCGCCGCCTACGTGGGCTACCTCGTGTCGCTCTTCGTGCTGGGCCGCGCCGCCGCCGCCTGAGCGCCCTCCGTCCGAGCGCCCGCCCGTATGCCCGCTCGCTCGAGCGTCGTCCGCGCGCCCGCCCGTGTGCCCGCTCGCTCCAGCGTCGCCCGAGCGCCCGTCCCGCGCGCCCGCCCGTGTGCCCGCTCGCTCGAGCGTCGTGCCGAGCACCCGTTGGCCGGAGCCGCCCGAGCGCCCCCTTCGCCCTGGAGCCTCTCGGCGCGAACGCGGCCCCGCGGGCGCGGTCGCCGTGAACACCGATCGCGCAGTTGAGCCGAAGCGCAGCACTCGCGGTACCTTCGAGCCCGGTGGGCTCGCCAGCTCGCCGAGGAGATCCGCCCCCCATGCCCGTCCCCATGCCCAACGCCCTGACCCGCCTCGCCCTCGCCGCGCTCCTCTGCGCGCCCCTCGCCGCCTGCGGCGACGACGACGGAGGCGGGGGCGGCGACCGCGACGCCTCGATGCCCGGGACCGACGGAGGCACGAGCGGCGGCGAGGACGCCGGCCCAGGGGTCGACGCCGGCCCGCCGCCCGACTTCGGCGAGGGCCCGCCCGCCGGCAACCCGGACGGCGACGCCCCCATCCCCGCCGAGGCCGCCGCGGTCGACACCTCGAGCCCGGACATCGTCGTCGGCGACGGCACGCCCGCGAGCTGCACCTCCGAGGAGTTCGTGAACGCCGTGGCCCAGGGCGGCGTCATCACCTTCGACTGCGGCGACGAGCCCCACACCATCCTCCTCGAAGAGACCGCCAAGGTCTTCAACGACACGGGCCCGGAGATCGTCATCGACGGCGGCGGCCTCGTCACCCTCAGCGGCCAGGGGCGCCACCGCATCCTCTACATGAACACCTGCGACATGGCTCAGGTCTGGACGACCCCCACGTGCCAGAACCAGGACCACCCGCGCCTCACGGTGCAGAACCTCACCTTCGTCGACGGGGACTCGACGGGCGAGACCGCCGAGGGCGGTGGGGGCGGCGCCATCTTCGTGCGCGGCGGGCGCTTCAAGATCGTCAACAGCCGCTTCTTCCGGAACCGCTGCGACGAGACGGGCCCGGACGTGGGCGGCGCGGCCGTACGCGTGCTCAGCCAGTTCGAGGACCGCCCCGTCTACGTCGTCAACAGCACCTTCGGCGGCAGCGAGGAGCTGGGCAACGTCTGCTCGAACGGCGGCGGCCTGAGCAGCATCGACGTCTCCTACACGGTCCTCAACAGCCTCTTCACCCACAACCGGGCCATCGGCTACGGCGCGAACCCGGCCCGCGAGGGCACGCCCGGCGGCGGCAACGGCGGCGCCATCTACAACGACGGCGCGACCTTCACGCTCACGGTCCGCGGCACCCGCATGGAGAACAACCACGCCGTCGAGGGCGGCGGCGCGATCTTCTTCGTGAGCAACACGCGGACCGGCACGCTGATCATCGAGGACTCGGTGCTCCGGAACAACCCGAGCGACGGCTTCGAGACCGAGGGCTACCCGGGCATCTTCGTGCTCGCGGACGGCGACCCGCAGGTGCGCGACTCCGTCATCGAGTGAGCGCGGGGCTCCGCATCTCGGGACGGGTACCGCGCTCGAGAAGCGGCGCTCGATGAGCGGCCCCTGGTGGCCGCCCGAAGACCCTCGCGCGACTTGGCGGATCCGGGCGCGGCGCTCCGGTATGATGCGGCTCCGGTGCTGGACTCGCTCGCGACGCTGAACGAGCTCGTGCTGGTCGTCGACCCGGACGGCGTCTGCACGACGTGTCGCGCGTGCCCGACGCTCCACGCGCGGCTCCGGGGCACCCCGGGCCCGGGCGCGACCCTCGCCGCGCTCTTCGAGCCCGAGCTGGCGGAGGCCCTCCTCGCCCTCGCGAAGAGCGCTCTCGGGCGCGGCGGCGCCGCCCACACCGAGCACACGATCCGCGGCGTCGGCCTCCTCCGCCTCGAGGCCGCGCCGACGGCCGAGGGGGCCGCCCTGGTGCTCGGCCGCCTGGTCGCCGACCAACCCAGCAGCGAGGGCGCCGAGGGGCTCCTCGAGCAGATCATGCTCGCGAGCGTCGCGGGCATCGTCGTGCTCGACCCCGGCGGGCGCATCACCTACGCGAACCGAGCCGCCGAGCGCATCCTCGGGCTCGAGCGTTCGGCGCTGACCGGACGCACCTACGACGACCCGGCGTGGCACCCGACCGACGTCGACGGCGGCCCCTGGCCGGACGAGAACCAGCCCTTCGTCCGCGTCATGCGCAGCAAGCGGCCGGTCGAGGACATCCGCCACGCCATCGAGTGGCCGGATGGCCGGCGCCGCATCCTCTCGATCAACGGCGGGCCGATCCTCGGGCCGACGGGTGAGATCGAGCGCCTGGTCTTCGCGATCATCGACATCACGGAGGAGCACGAGGCCGCCACCCGCCACGCGCGCCTCCAGCGCGAGCTCGAGGAGCTCGCCAAACGCGAGGGGCTCGCCGTGCTCGCCGGCGGCGTCGCGCACGACTTCAACAACCTGCTGGTCGGCGTCATGGGCGCCTCCTCCCTCGCCGCGCGCGCGCTCCCCGAAGAGCACCCGGCGCGGCCGCATCTCGCGCTCATCGACCAGGCCGCGGACCGCGCCGCCGAGCTGGTCCAGCAGATGCTGGCCGTGGCCGGGCGCGCGCCCATGAGCCGCGAGCCGCTCGAGCTCGACGCCGTCGTCACGGGCGTCGACCAGCTCCTCGAGTCGCTCGCCGGGGGACGCGCTCGCCTGGACCTCGACCTCGGCGCGGGCGAGGCGACCTTCGAGGGCGACCGGGTGCAGCTCCAGCGAGTGGTCATGAACCTGGTGCTGAACGCCGCCCAGGCCCTCGAGCGCGCGGAGCGGAGCGGGACCATCCACGTGCGGACGCGCGTGGAGGAGCTCGCACCCGACGCGTTGCCCCCCGCGGCCCTGCCCCTCGCGGACCCGGGCGCGACGGGGGGCGCCCAGTGCTACGCGCTCCTCGAGGTCGAGGACGACGGGCCGGGCATCCCCGCGGAGCTCCGCGACCGCATCTTCGAGCCCTTCTTCACGACGCGGGAGACGGGCCACGGGCTGGGGCTCGCGGCCGTCGGTGGCATCGTGCGGAGCCTCGGGGGCTTCGTGCAGGTCGAGGAGGCGCCTGGCGGAGGCACGCTCTTCCGGGTCGGGCTGCCCTGCACGAGCACCCGGGCGACGCCGGCGCCCCCGCCGATCCGACGCGACGCGGAGCTCGGGCGGCGCGTGGTCCTCGTGGTCGACGACGAGACGGTCGTGCGCCGGCTGCTCCAGCGGCTCCTGGAGGCCGAGGGCTGCGAGGTCGTCGCCGCCGGGAGCCCGAGCGAGGGCTGGGCCCGCTTCCAGGAGCGGCGCGATGAGCTCGGCTTCGCGCTGCTCGACGTGACCATGCCCGAGGGGGGCGGCGCGGCGCTCATGGAGCGCATCCTCGCCGAGCGCCCCGACCTGCCGGTGTTCCTGATGAGCGGCTACAGCCGCGACGCGGTCCCCGCCGAGCGCGCGGCCGGGTTCCTGGCGAAGCCCTTCCGATACGACGACCTGGTCAACGTCCTGGCCGAGGCGCTCCCCTGACCTGCGCGAAGGGGCTGGCGCCCGAGCCCTCGTCCCAGCCGTAGTAGACGGCCGGGCCGCGCGGCGTGTCCTCGAGCGTCAGCCGGCGCGTGAAGGGGGCCGGACCGTCGACGCGCTCGATGCGGTAGGCCGTGGAGTGGGTCTCGTCCTTCCCCGGGAAGCGGAAGCGGATCGTGTCGCCCGTGGCCTCGAAGGTGAAGAGCTCGAAGCGCCCCTCGAAGACCGTGCGGTCCTGGTAGACGCCGCCGCCCATGGAGGGTGTGAAGCGGTAGACGTGGAGCTCGTCGTCGGCGTTCTGGGGCCAGACGTCGATCCAGTTGCGATCGATGAGCTCGGCGCGGGCGTCGGCCGGCGCGACGGGCTCGGCGTCGTCGCAGGCGACGAGGACGAGCGTCAGGAGGGCGAAGGAGGCGAGCCAGGAGATCGAGCGCGTCGTTCGAGGCAGGAGTCGAGGCATGGCCCCGAGCATGGGGCCAGCCCACCGCCAGCGACAGCCCGCCCGGCTCGGAGGGGAGTGTGTGGAGCGCATCCGCGCCAGACGCCCCGGAGGGCGGGACGAGCCCATCTCGCCCCAACCTCTCACTCTCGGGCTCGCACCACTCTCCCTCGGCTCGCGGACGGACGATCTGAACCCGTCGCGCGCCACGCTCCGCCCGGCACCGACGCTACACACTCCGAGCCCGCGTGAGGATCTCGGCGCCTTCGCGGGTGACCAGCACCGTGTGCTCGAACTGCACGCAGGGCGCCCCGGAGCGCGTCCGCACGGTCCATCCGTCGGCGTCCACGACCACCGTCGGGTCGTCACCGAGCACGATCATCGGCTCGACGGTCAGCGCCATGCCCGCGCGGAGCCGCCGGCCGCGGCCCGCGGGGCCGACGTGCGCCACGTGCGGCGGCAGGTGCATCGCTCGGCCGATGCCGTGGCCGCCGTAGTCGCGGACCACCGAGCAGCCCTCCCGGCGCGCGAGCGCCTCGATGGCCGCCCCCACGTCGCCGAGGCGCACGCCGTCCCGGAGCGCCGCGATGCCCGCGTCCCGGCAGCGACGCCCCACGTCCAGCAAGTGGGCCCGCTCGGCGGAGAGAGCGCCGAGCGCGAAGCTGGCGCAGTTGTCGCCATGCCATCCGCCGAGCTCCGAGGTGACGTCGACGCTGACGAGGTCGCCTTCCTCGAGGTGCTCGTCCTCGCGGGGGATGCCGTGGCAGACGACCTCGTTGCGGCTCGTGCAGACCGCCGCCGGAAAGCCGTGGTAGCCGAGCTGGCTCGGCCGCGCCCCGCGCCGCGCCGTGTCCGCGCGGACCAACCGGTCGATGTCCGCCGTGCTCATCCCCGGCCGGAGCGCTGCGCCCACGGCCGCCAGGGTCTCGGCCGCGACCCGCCCGGCCGCCCGCATCTTCGCCACCTGCCGCGGCCCGAGCCGCTCGATGCCCATGCCCCCAATGCTGTGCCCCGCGGCGCGGGCGATCCCATACCGTTTCGGTATGGGGCGGGCCGCCGGGCGCGCGCTATGCTCGGTGCATGAGCCTGGCGCAGCTCGAGTACTTCGTCGCCGTCGCCGAGGAGGAGCACGTCGGCCGGGCGGCGCTCCGGCTCCACATCTCCCAGCCTCCGCTGAGCCGCCACATCCGCCGCCTCGAGGAGGAGCTGGGCGCGCCTCTCTTCGAACGCACCCCGCGCGGCATGCGCCTCTTGCCCACCGGCGAGCGCTTCCTGACGCACGCACGCCGCGTCCTCGCCGCCGTCGACGAGGCCCGCCGCTGCCTCGAGCCCGAGCCTCCGCCGGACGCACCGAGCGCCACCTGAGCGCCCCACGCGACGCTGCGAGGGGCCCGTCCCGGGTGCGGTTGCGCGTCACCTCACTCGGCGGAGTGGGGAGCCCGTTCCGGGTACGGGGCACGCCCGTGCGCTTCCTCACGCGATCCCGTCCCGGGTACAGTCGTGCGCTTCCTCACGCGATCCCGTCCCAGGTACGGCTGTGCGCTCCCTCACGCGATCCCGTCCCGGGTACGGCTGTGCGATCCCTCACGCGATCCCGTCCCAGGCACGGCTGTGCGCTCCCTCACGCGATCCCGTCCCGGGTACGGCTGTGCGCTCCCTCACGCGATCCCGTCCCGGGTACGGCTGTGCGCTCCCTCAC
>PABA01000119.1 GCA_002699025.1 Sandaracinus sp.
CCCCTCCTGGCTTCGGCGGGGCGGCTGTCGCCGCGGGGGTCGGGGTTTCGTCGCCACAGGCGACGAGCGGCTGTCGCCGCGGGGGTCAGGGAACCGGGGCATGTCCGTACGAGCGCGGGAGCTCCCGAGCCGCTCCTGGCTTCCCCGGACGCCAACCGTCGAGGCGACGGCAACCTGCCCGGGCCACGCTCGCGCCGGAGCGGCCGCGCGGGCTTGGGCTCCTCGACCGCTCCTGCTTGCGCGCTACCGCTCGGGCTCGCGCTTGGGCTCGAGCTTCCGCTCCCGCTCGAGCTTCGCCTCCAACTCCCGCTCCCCCGCTCGCGCGCTCCCTCTCCACCGGGGCCGCCCGCTCCGCACCGCGCCCCACGAGCCACGGATGCCCGCCCTCCGGGATCCGACTCGCCCGAGCTCCCCGACCCCCGCGGCCGAAGGCCGCTCGTCGCCACGGCGACGAAACCCCGCGGCCGACGGCCGCTCGTCGCCACGGCGACGAAACCCCGCGGCCGAAGGCCGCCCTCAGGCGCGCTCGTGCGCCTCGGCCTCGGCCTCGAGCGGGGTCTCCTCCGAGACCGGGGCCGCCTTCGGCGCCGGGGCGCCCGCCCTCGCGGGTAGGCTCGGCCGCTCGCGCTGCTCGACCCACGCCGCGAAGCGCCGCTCGTACTCCCCCTGCACGTCGCGCCGCATCGCCTTGGTGCTCCGCGGGTCCGTCGCCGTGTCGATCACCCCGACGATCTCGAACTCGTAGCGCGCCTTGTCCTCCGGCACGTGCCAGAAGGGGACGCCCTTCATGAGCATGGGCCGGTCCACGCGGATGAAGACCTCGACGATCGGCACCTGGTTGCGCCGCGCGATCTCGAAGGCGCCCCGCTTGAAGCGGTGGAGCCTCCGCGCCAACGAGCGCGTCCCCTCGGGGAAGATGATCAGCGGGTGCCCGGCCGCCACGTGGTCGACCATGCGCTCGAAGGCCGCCGGCTCGAGCGGGTCGTCGCTCTCCCCCGGGATGCCGCCCGCCGTCGGGATGTAGTGCGTCGAGCGGAGCAGCGGGCCGAAGAAGAAGTTCCGGTACCAGCTCCCCTTCACGACGCAGGTCAGGCCGCTCTTCCGGAACCAGTGGAGCAGGAAGATCACGTCGATCAGCGAAGGGTGATTCGCGATCAGCACGTAGGGCCGGCCCTTCAGCTCCTCCGGCAGGGCGATGGGCTGGTAGTCGAGGAGGCCGATCAGCCGCAGCCAGAAGATGAACGTCCCGTAGCCGAAGCCGATGAGCCGCGTCACCCGCGTCCGCCCGCGCTCCCTCGAGCCCAGCGAGAGCAGGAAGAGGATCGGCGCGACCACGATGCCGAGCAGGAGGCTGCCCCCGAAGAAGATCAGGAACGAGAGGCCGGTCAGGAAGATGCGGAGCGGGCGGGGCAAAGGCGAAGCTGCTGACTGCTGGAGCGAACGGTGGGGCGGGCCCGGGAGCCTGGGCTCAGGGGAACGGCTCAGGGGACCGGCCCGAACACCATCGAGGTGTTGATGCCGCCGAAGGCGAAGTTGTTGTTCACGACGACCTTCGGCGCGCTCTCGCGCTCGGCCGTCACGTAGTCGAGGGACGCGCAGCGCGGGTCCGGATTCACGAGGTTCCGCCCCGGGAGCAGGAAGCCGCCACGCATCATGGCCACGCACCAGGCGGCCTCCATCGCGCCGCAGGCCCCGAGCGTGTGCCCGACGTAGCCCTTGAGCGAGGCGACGGGCACCTCGCCGCCGAAGACCGCGAAGGTGGCCTGGCTCTCGGCGATGTCGCCGATCTCCGTGCCCGTCCCGTGGGCGCAGACGTAGCCGACCTCGCCGGGCGCCGTCTCCGCGTCCGCGAGCGCGAGCTCCATCACGCGCTGCATGCCCGCCTGCCGCGGCGCCGTCAGATGCGCCCCGTCGCAGTTGCTCGCGTAGCCTCGGAGCTCACAGAGGATCTCCGCGCCCCGCGCCTTCGCGTGCTCGTAGCTCTCGAGCACCACCGCGCCCGCGCCCTCGCCGACGACCAGGCCGTCCCGCTCGGCGTCGAAGGGCCGCGGCGCCTTCTCCGGCGCGTCGTTGAACTTGTGGGACGTCGCCATGAGCAGGTCGAAGGTGACCGCGTTCATGTAGTGCATCTCTTCGGCGCCGCCGCAGATCATCACGTCCTGGATGCCCGCGCGGATCGCCTCGAAGCCCGTGCCGATGCCCTGCGACCCGCTCGTGCACGCCGTGCAGGTCGACGCGATGCGCCCTCGCACCTTGAAGAACTGCGCGACGTTCACCGCGCAGGTGTGCGTCATGAGCCGGAAGTAGGCGTTCGACTCGAGCCCCTTCATCGAGTGGTTCAGCACCAGCGGCTTCGAGAAGGCCTCGGTCTCGCTGCCCGAGCCGGAGGTCGAGCCGAAGGCCACGCCGGTCCGCTCGGACGTCAGCGCCTCCTCGCTCAGCCCGGCTTGCGTCACCGCCTGCTCCGCCGAGTGCACCGCCAGCAGCGCGACCTTGCCCATGGTCCGCCGCTTCTTCCGCGGGTAGTGCTTCTTGAGGTCGAGCCCCTCCACGGTCGCCCCGAGGCGCCCGTGCATGTCCGTGATGATGTCCCACTCGGGCATGTAGCGGATGCCGTGGCGCCCCTCGCGGATCGCGGCCACGGACTCCCCCACGGAGTGCCCGATCGGGCTCGTCACGCCGACGCCCGTGACGACCACGCGCCGCCCCTCGTCGACCCGCTCAGCCACGGCGCACCTGCCCCGGCTCTGCCGAGCTCGTCTCGCTGTCCTGCTTCACCGTTCCCTCCGACGCATCCATGCGCGCCGCGCCCCCCACCACGGGAGCTGCTGGACCGCCGTGGGTACCACGCCGGCCCCCCCGTGGCGATCGCTCGCTCACGCCGAGAGCTGCTTCCATGCGTCGTAGAGCTCGCGCGAGCCGCTCATCAGCCACTCCACCAGCTCGCCGTCACCGTCGAGGGCCTGGGCGACCATCGCCTGGGTCTTCTGGAAGATCTCCTCGTTGCGCGCGTTCACCTCGCGCCGCGAGCGCTTCTTGCCGATCTCCTCCATCACGCCGAAGGACTTCCGCCCCTTGAGCCGGAACTCGCCGGTGTTGCCGCGGAAGTAGGTCCCGCGCTTCTGCATCTCGGCGGCGGCGCCGGAGAAGAGGTCGCCGAAGTTCGTCAGCGCCTGCATCACCCAGTCCTTGCGCCGGAGCTGCGTGCGGACCCAGCGCGGGTCGAGGTGCTGGTCGCGGGCGTAGCTGTCGAAGAGCAGGTTGTAGTAGCAGGCCGTGTCGAAGAAGACCTTGGCCTCGTAGAGCTCGAAGCTGCCGAAGACCGGGTACATGCCCTCGTAGATCACGAGGGTCGTGTCGAAGCGGTACTGCATGAACCGGTCGTAGAGCCGGCCCATCTCCTCCACGTCCTCGCCGGCGAGGTCCCGGCGCACCAGGTCGGCGATCAGATCGTTCGCCGTCGCGATGAAGTCCGAGCCCGGGCTGTAGAAGGGATCGGCGAAGGCCGACGAGTCGCCCACGGTGGCCCAGCGCTCGGCGCCGTCGAACCACTGGCGCGTGCGGAAGGCGAGCTGCGTGAAGGCCTCGAGGTCGACGCACTCGACGTCCTCGAGGATCTCCGCGAGCGCGCCGTGCTGCCGGAGGTAGTCGACGAAGCCCTCGGGCTTGTGCCGGTCCACGCCCCAGAGCGAGCGATCCTGCACGAGGCCCACGCTCGTCAGGCCTTCGCGGAGCGGGATCAGCCAGATCCAATAGCCCGGGTACATGAAGTGGTTCGTGCTCAGGACCCGGCTCGTGTACCGGGCGCGCGCGCGCCACTCCTCGGGCCCCATCTGATCGAGGTCCTTCACGCCGCGGAAGCGCCCCCAAGCGGAGGCGATCTTGTGCTTCTTCTCCGGGACGCGGAGGTCGCGGAGCTTGGCGATCATCGACTCGCGGCCAGTGCCATCGATCACCCAGCGCGCCTTCCACTCGCCCCGATCCTCTCCCTCGACGACCGTGAAGGTGTGCGAGCCGTCCGCGTTCAGCTTCAGGTCCGCGACGCGCGCCGGCATGCGCACCTCGACGCCGTCCGCGCGGTTCATCTCGAGCAGGTCGGCCTCGAGGCGGGCCCGGTCGAGCTGGAAGGAGGGATACGGCGGGAGCCCGTCGACGCCGATCTCGCTCATCTCGTGGAGCGACGCGTCCTTCTCGGGCGTGTCGAAGAAGTAGCGGAGCCCGTTCTTCGGGAGGTGCTCCTTGTAGATGTAGGTGCTCAGCCCCTGCTTGCGCACCAGGTAGTTCGTCGCGATCTCGACCGTCGACTCGCCGACCTTGTAGCGGCGCTCCTCGCTCTTCTCGAAGAGGGCGACCGAGGCGCCCGGGACCTCGCGGCGGAGCTGGCGGGCCAGCAGGTTGCCGGCCAGGCCTCCCCCCAGAATGGCGACATCGACCTCGTTCATCGTTCTTCCTCCGCCCCGTTCCTTCCGGCGCCGTTCCTACCTGCGCCGTTCCTACCTGCGCCGTTGCTCTCGCGCCGTTGCTTCTCGCGCCGTTGCTTCTCGCGCCGTGGCTGGCCTCTTCCTCGCGGCGCCGCCCGGGCACCTCGCGCGAGTCCCTCGTTCCGGCGGGCCGGTCGCCGTGGCCCCGCGTGCCCTGCGAGGACCGTGCCGCAGCGCCGCCGTGAACGCTTTCCGCGCGTGGGAATGAAGGATTTCAGCGTTGGCGTCCCCCTGTCTTAGCGTCGTGGGCCGGCCCCGTCCACGTGCCGGAGCGTCACCCGGAGGAGGTTTCGCGGCCGGGCGAAGCGGATGAAGGGTCGCCGCCGCGGCGTGACGAGCCCTTCGCGGGTGTCATCGTGCGTTCACGCACGTGGGGTGGCGACGCGGCCGATTGCCGGCCCCGGAAGGCGCCCCTAACCTCGAACGGTGATGCGCGAGCAGTCGGACGTGATCGTCTGCGGAGGGGGGCTCGCCGGCCTCACCCTCGCCTACCAGCTCCGGAAGGAGAACCCCGAGGCCAGCGTGACGGTCGTCGAGCGGACCACGCGGCCCCTCCCGGAGGCCTGCCACAAGGTCGGTGAGTCGAGCGTCGAGCTCGGTAGCCACTACTTCGGCGAGGTGCTCGGGCTGAAGGACTACCTCCAGGCGGAGCACCTGAAGAAGAACGGCCTCCGCTTCCTCTGCGGGGACTCGCGGGGGCCGGTGGCCGAGCGGCCGGAGATCGGCCCGGCGGAGTTCCCCATCGTGCCGAGCTACCAGCTCGACCGGGGGAAGCTCGAGAACGACCTGCGGGCCTTCTGCGAGGAGCTCGGCGTGGAGCTCCTCGAGGGCGAGCACGTGCGGGCGATCCGCCTCGGGAAAGACGGCGCGCCCCACGAGGTCGAGACGAGCGCCGGAACGCTGAAGGGGCGCTGGGTCGTCGACGCGAGCGGGCGGCGGCGCATGCTCTCCAAGCAGCTCGGGCTTCGGCGGCCGAGCCCCAACGCCTCGAGCGCGGCCTGGTTCCGCGTCGCCGAGCGCGTGCTCCTGAACGAGCTGGTCCCGGAGGGCGAGCGGCTCTGGCACCAGCGCGACATCGACGGCAACCGCTGGCTCTCCACGGTGCACCTGATGGGGCGCGGCTACTGGGTCTGGCTGATCCCGCTCAGCACCGGCTACACGAGCGTGGGCATCGTCGCGGACGCCGAGCACCACCCCTTCGGCACCTTCAACAAGCCGGAGAAGGCGCTCGCCTGGCTGCGCGAGCACGAGCCGGTGCTCGCCGAGCGCCTCGAGGGGCGGGAGCTCGAGGACTTCCGCCTGATGCACGACTACAGCTACCTCACGGAGCGCATGATCTCGGCGGATCGCTGGGCCTGCGTCGGCGAGGCGGCGGCCTTCGTGGACCCGCTCTACAGCCTCGGGAGCGACTTCCTCGGCATGTCCAACTGCTACGCGGCCCGCTGCATCGGCGACGACCTGCGGGGCACGCTCGAGGCGGACGTGGTCGAGGCGCTGAACGAGACCTGGGTGCGGGTCGCCGAGGACGCGGCGCGCACGCTGAGCGGGAACGGCGAGGTCTTCCCGCACGGCGACATCTTCGGCGCGAAGCTCTGGTGGGACTTCTTCAACTACTGGAGCTTCATGTGCGCGCACTTCTTCCAGGAGATCTGGCGGGAGGACGCGGCCACGCTGCGGCGCTTCCTCGGGATGCAGGCGCGCTACTACGCGCTGAACTCGCACGCGCAGGCGATCCTCGAAGCCTGGGGCGCGCTGAAGCCGACGCCCTTCGGCGGCCGGAAGCGCTTCATCGGGCTGCCGAGCTTCCCCTCGACGTTGGCCGACCAGCACCTCTCGCTCCAGGAGGACCTCGACGTGGAGGGCACCTGGGCGAAGATGGAGAGCGATCTGGCGATCGGGCAGCAGCTCGTGGCCGAGATCCTCGCGCACGCGCTGCGGGATCTCGGCCCGGAGACGGCGGCGGAGCTCGGGCGGCGCGCCGGGCTCGACGCGAGCTGGGGCCTCCCGCTGGCCGGGGAGCGCATCGACGCCGACGCCCTGCCGCGGCGGCAACGGATCGAGAAGCTGCCGCGCATCGCGCGCGACATGGAGCGGGCGCTGGGGCGCGTGGACCCGGGCGTGCCCCTGAGCGAGCTGCTCGCGCGGGCGCTCGGGACCGGAGCCGAAGCCGGCGCGGAAGCCGAGGCGCGGGCCTGATCGCACGGAGCCCGGGCTTGCCTCGCGTGCCAGACGCGCTACATGGGGCCTTCCACTCATGACCCGCGACGAGATCTACGCGCAGATCAAGGAGATCCTCTCGGACTCCTTCGAGCTCGAGCCGGAGTCGATCACGATGGAATCGACGCTCTACGAGGAGCTCGACCTCGACAGCATCGACGCCGTGGACATCTTCGTGCAGCTGCGCGACATGACCGGGCGGCGCCCGGACCCGGAGAAGGCGAAGCAGATCCGGACGGTCGCGGAGCTGGTGGCCTTCGTCGAGGAAGAGATCGCGGCGGCCGAGCGGGGCGACCCGGAGCCCGAGACGCCGATGCCCACCTGAGGGTGGGGTCGTCCGCGAGAGCGCCATGGCGCTGAGCTCCGACGAGATCCTGAAGCGGCTGCCGCACGGCGGGCCGATGCTCTTCCTCGACGAGGTGCTCGAGGTGGGGCCGACGCGCGTGCGGACGCGGACCGTGCTGAAGGAGGGCTTCCTGCTCGCGGACGGCGAGGGGAAGGTCTCGCCGCTCGTGAGTATCGAGCTCTTCGCGCAGGCGGCGGCAGCGTTCATGGTGAACCGGGTCGCCGACACGGACCGGCCCTTCGTCCAGGGCGCGCTGCTCGGCACCCGCAAGCTCGAGTGCCACGTGGACAGGTTCGAGGTGGGCGACGTGCTCGAGGTGGAGGCCGAGGAGGTCTTCGGCGCCGGCGCCCTCGCCCAGTTCCGCTGCGCCCTCTTCCGCGAGGGCGAGAAGGTCGCGGAGGGCGCGATTAACGTCGTCAGCGGCGCCGACGTCGTCCAGGACTGAAGCGGCCCCGCGCACCCGCTCCTCGGAGAAGCGCCCCCGCCGCACGAGGCGACGGGGGCGTCTCACGTTCCGGACGGCGGAGAGCGGAGAGCGGAGCGCGCCACGACCCGAGGGAGTGACCGCTCAAGCGGCGCGCAGGGCGGCCGCCACGAGCGCCTCGGGCACGGGCTCGTAGGCCCGCGGACGGTGCGCGTGCTGACCGCGCCCGTGGCTGAGCCCGGCGAGCTCCCCGGCGTAGCCGAAGAGCTCGGCGAGCGGCGCCTCGGCCGCGACCCGCGTGCGCTCGCCCTCGGCCTCCATGCCCACGACCCGCGCCCGTCGCCGAGCGAGGTCGCCGAGCAGGTCGCCGAGCGCGTCCGAAGGCACGCTCACCTCGAGGTCGACCCAGGGCTCGAGGAGCACCGGGCCGGCCTCCCGACACGCCTCCGCCACGGCCGTGGCGGCGACGCGCTGGAAGTCGCGATCGTGCGAGTCGTTCGGGTGGAACGAGCCGCCGAGGAGCGCGACCTCGAGGTCGACGAGCGGGAAGCCGAGCGGGCCGGAGGCCATCCCTTCGCGGAGACCCTTCTCGATCGCCGGCACGAGCTCCTTCGGGATCACCCCCTGGGTCGTGCGGTTCTCGAAGAGGAGCCCCGCGCCGGACGCCGCCGGACCGAGCCGGACGACCACGTGCGCGTACTGGCCCGGGCCGCCCGTCTGCTTCTTGAGCTTCACCTCGTGCTCCACGGAGCGCTGCACCGTCTCCCGGTAGGCGACCTTCGGCCGCCCGAGGGAGACGCGCACGGCGTGGTCCTCCTCGAGGTGCCTCGCGGCGATCTCGAGGTGGAGCTCGCCCATGCCGGCGAGGAGGAGCTCCCCGGTCTCCGCGTCCTCGCGAACGCGGAGCGAGGGGTCCTCCACGAGCAGGCGCCGGAGCGCCTTCCCGAGCGCGTCCCCGTCCTTGGCTTTCGCCGGGCGGATGGCCCGCTCCACGGCGGGCTCGAGCTCGGCCAGGGCCTCGAGGGTGAGGGGGTGCGCCGGGTCCGCCAGCGTGTCGCCGGTGCGGAGCTCGCCGCCGACCAGCCCCGCGATCTCGCCGGCCCGCGCGGCCTCGAGGGGCTCGCGCCGATCGGCGAAGAGGCGCACCAGGCGCCCCACGCGGAGCTCTCGGCCTTCGCGGCTGCACCAGACGCGCTGACCTTCGCGGAGCACGCCCGCGTAGACGCGCACGAAGGTGAGCGCGCCGTAGCGGTCGTGGACGACCTTGAAGGCGAGCGCGGCGAGCGGAGCCGCGTCGGTGGGCGGGCGCCGGGTGGCGCCGTCGAGGGAGACGATGGCCCCCCGATCCTCGGGCGAGGGCAGGTAGGCCACCACCGCGTCGAGGAGGGGCTGGACGCCGCGGTTGCGGTACGCCGAGCCGCCGAGCGCCGGGACGATGCGCCGGAGCAAGGTGGCGCGGCGGATCGCGCGCCGGAAGAGGTCCGGCGAGACGTCGCCTTCGAGCCACGCCTCGAGGAAGACCTCGTCGACGTCCGCGACGGCCTCGGCCAGACGCTCCCGCGCCGCGCGCGTCGCCTCGCGGAGCGCTCCGGGGACGGGCTCGATGGCGAGCTCGGACCCCTCGGCGTCGCGCCAGACGAGCGCGCGCTCCTCGACCACGTCGACGAGCCCCGCCACGCCCTCGCCGCCCGCCTCGGGGAGGGGGAGCGCGAGGGGCAGCACGGGCACGCCGAACGTCGCCTCGGCCTCGCGGCACGCGCGCTCGAAGCGGGCGCCCGGTCGGTCGAGCTTGTTGACGAAGAGGAGGCGCGGGAGGGCGTGGCGGTCGGCCTGCGCCCAGACGTTCTCGGTCTGCGGCTCCACGCCGGCCACGCCGTCGAGCACCACGACGACCCCGTCGAGGACGCGCAGGGAGCGGGCGACCTCGACGGTGAAGTCGACGTGCCCGGGCGTGTCCACGAGGTGGAGGTCGTGATCCTTCCAACGGCAGCGCACGGTCGCGGCCGTGATGGTGATGCCCTTCTCCTTCTCGGCGGCGCGGTGGTCCAGGGTGGCCTGGCCCTCGTGCACCTCGCCGAGGCGGCGGATCCGACCCGTGTAGAGGAGGATCCGCTCGCTGAGGGTGGTCTTGCCGGCGTCGACGTGGGCGACGATGCCGAAGTTGCGAATGCGGGTGATGTCGTAGGTCATGATCGAGCTCCGGCCCTCGCCTGGAGGGCCGCGCGACGCAGGGGGGCGCCCCTCCGCGCCGGCCCCGGCGAAGGGGCGCAGCGCAGGTGTCGGCGCGCGCGGTCGCGAAGCGCACGCCGGGGCGCGGTGCCGGGCCCCGTCGGGACGCGGCATGCCGGCGCACCGGCACCGGTGCGGTGCGCCTCCGCGGCGGGAGCGCGGCCCCCTCGTCAGGGAGACGAGAGCGCGCGCTCGCTCGACCGCCGCGGCCTCAGCTCGATGCCGGCCAGACGCAGATCACCGCGTAGTCCGCGGAGCGCGGACGCCAGACGACGAAGTCGGGGCAGCGGGAGAGCATCGTGGCCTCGGGTCGCCCCGGGAGGGCGATGCGCGAAAGGCTAACCACGCCCGCGGGGCGCGCAAGGACCGTCGCGCGCAGCCCCCGGAGTCCCGAACGAGCGGGGGGCACCCCAGAGACGCCCGAGGGGGTCGAGGAGCGCTCCCCTCATCCCCGACGCGGCCCGCGGCGCGACGCGCTACAGCTTCAGCGCGGCGAAGCGCCGAGCGGCGCGCGGGTGGAGCGCCTCGACCGTGCCGCGGGCGGCCCCGCGGTCGAGGTAGCGCTCCTCGCGGGAGCCGTCCTCGCGCTCGATCTTCAGCGAGAGCTCCTTCGGCGAGGGGCTCCGCCGCGCGATCTCGTGGACGACGGGAGCGAAGACCTCGACCAGCCGATCGATCAAGAGCCCCGGCTTCGGGTCCGCCCAGCACTCGGTCTCGCCCACGTGCACGGTCAGGATCGCGTCCCGATGCTCCATGGCCTCCCGCCCGACCTTCGCGAGCGCCGCCCAGAGCCCGGTCATCTTCTCGATGTCGCCGGGGACGGCCGGGAAGAGCTTCGTCCCGTCCGCCGACTCGCGCTCGATCTCCGCGTAGATGCCCTCGTCCTGCCGCTCGAGCACCAGCGTGACCGGCCCGCGCTTGTCGTCCATCTTCCGCCGGAGCGCGATCTCCGCCCGCTCCTTGCCGATGCGCGCGGCGACGATGGTGTGATCACCGACGCGCATCATCTCGCGGGTCATGTCGCGCCGGAAGAGCTTCTTCTTCATGCCGACCTGGAGCTTCTCCAGCTCCTCGGAGACGCTCGCGACCTTGCGCGGCTCCTGCCAGGCCTCGAAGCGCTCGACGTCGACGTGGAAGCACACGTCGATGGGCCCGGGGATGCGCCGCGTGGCCTCGATGGCGTAGCGGCCGCCTTCGAGCGCCAGCCGCGCGTCGTGCACCACGCCCACCTCGCTCCCGAGGAGGAAGCGCTCGAGGCGCTCGCGCACGCCCGCGCGATGCATCTCCATGTTCTTCAGGTCCTCGGCGTTCCCCCGGCGGAGCTCGGCGTCCTCGCTCTCGAGCTTCTCCTTCGTCGCGTCGCGGACGAACGCCAGGATGCGCTCCCCGAGCTCGCTCGCCGCCGGGTGCGAGGTGTCCGTGAGGAGCGTCGTGCCGAGCCCGGCCTCCGCCTCGTCGGCGAAGCGGCGGATGGCCTCCTTGGCCTGCTCCACGCTCGCGGCCCGGACCTGCATGGCGCGCTCGATCTCGTCGATGGCGGCGAGGTGGTTCGCCGCGTCGCCCCCGAGCCGGAGGAAGTCACGGAGCGTCTCGAGGAAATCGAAGCGCCACGGGAAGGGCTCGGAGTCGGCGAAGAGGTATTGCACCAATCCCCCGACGGTAGACCGCCGCGCGCGGCCACGGCAATCGGGAGCGCGGGGGCGTCCGGGCGAAGCGCGACGCGGCCACGCGGGGGCTGATACCCTGGGCGGGACACGATGCGTGGATCCCGGCCTCTTCGCGCGCGCCCCGCGGCGCTCTCTCTCACCCTCGCTCTCGGCCTCGCCGCCTGCTCGACCTGCGGCGGCGGCGACGACGACGAGAACAAAGACCAACGGCAGGGCGCGCCCGAGGTCGCGGCGCCGACGGCGAGCCTCCTCGACCAGCAGGGCACGCTGGCGGGGAACGGCTCGGCGCGGGCCAACTTCGACGTCCCCGTCCAGCAGGGCGACCACCTGCAGGTGACGCTCACGTCCACGGCCTTCGACCCGGTGCTCGAGGTCACGCCGCCGGGCGGCGGCGCGCTGACGAACGACGACTGGCAAGGGAGCCGGAGCGAGTCCCGGCTCGGGCTCGTCGCGGCGGCCCCCGGCGTCATGAAGGTCACGGTCACGAGCTTCCAGCCCGGCGCCTCCGGGGCCTTCCGCGTGCAGGTGCAGCGCGTGGGAGGGGCCACCGCGGCGCCGCAGGCCGGCGCGCCGACCGTGGCAGGCCACCAGCTCCTCCCGGCCGGCGGGACGCGGGAGGGCGAGGTGGGCCCGGGCGACGCGACCCTCGCCGACGGGCGCGCCAACGAGATGATCATGGTGCAGGGCGCCGACGCCGGGCCGCTGGAGCTGCGCATCGAGGCGACGGGGGCGACCGTGCCGCTCGCGCTCGTGATGGACCCGCAGGGCCACTCGCTGAACCCGACCGGCTCCGGCGTCTACCCGATCACCCAGCCGGGGCCGCACCGCCTCCAGCTCATCGCGCCGGCTGCCGGCCAGACCGCCGGGTACCGGGCGACGCTCCAGAGCGCGCAGCAGATGACGACGCCGACGCTCTCGCGCTCGCACCACCAGCTCCCGCCGCAGACGACCGGCGCCGCGCTCGGGCTCGGGCAGACGCAGAGCGGACAGCTCGGCGACGGCACGGACACGGCCCTGCCGACGGGCGAGCCCGCGGACCTCTACCTGCTCCAGGGGCGCGCGGGGCAGCAGGTGCGCGTCGAGATGCGCTCGGAGGCCTTCGACAGCTACCTGATGGTCGTCGGGCCCTCCGGGCAGCATTGGGAGAACGACGACACGAGCGGCACGCTGCACTCGGCGCTCGACCTCCAGCTCCCGAGCGCCGGCACCTACCGGGTCGTGGCGACCGCCTACCGAGCCGGCATGCAGGGGCCCTACGAGCTCAAGGTGCAGGAGAGCCGCGGCGGGAACCTCCTCGCGGCGACGGCACGGACGCCGACCCCGGGCGCGACGACGCCGGCGACCGCGGGGGCCGAGGTGACGCGCCAGGGGAGCCTCGCGCAGGGCGACCAGACGCTGAACAGCGGCGAGCTCGCCGACAGCTACAACTTCACCTGGCAGGCCGGCGCGACCTACGACGTCTCGGTCGAGTCGAGCGACTTCGACACCTACGTGATCGTGCGCAAGCCCGACGGCACGCAGCAGGACAACGACGACGTGCAGCAGGGGAACACCAACTCCGGGCTGCAGGTCGCCGTCAGCCAGGCCGGCGCCTACCAGGTCATCGTCACCAGCTACCGGCCCGGCGAGACGGGCGCCTACACGCTCCGCATCGCGCCGCGCGGTGGTGGTGGTGGTGGCGGCGGCGCGGCGGCGCCCTCCCCGGCCCCGAGCGCGGCGGGCGGCGAGGTGACCGAGGGCGAGCTGGCGCAGGGCGACCGCACGCTGAACAGCGGCGAGTTCGCGGACACGCACACGCTGAACCTCACGGCGGGGCAGCGCGTGCGGGTGGAGGCGCGCTCGACCGCCTTCGACACCTACCTGATCCTCCGCGAGCCCAGCGGCGAGCAGCAGGACAACGACGACGCGCCCGGGGGCGGCACGACGAACTCGCGCATCGATCTCGTCGCCCAGCAGGCCGGCGCCTACCAGGTCACGGTGACCAGCTACCGCCCCGGCGAGCAGGGGCCCTATCAGCTGGTCGTGAGCGACGGGGCGGGCGGTGGCGCGGCGGCGCCCTCCCCGGCCCCGGCGCCCCAGGCGGAGGCCCAGCCGGCGACCGGCGACATGGTGCGCGGCGAGCTGGCGCAGGGGGATCAGACGCTCGACAGCGGCGAGTTCGCGGACGCCTACAGCCGGAGCTTCCAGGCCGGCCAGTCGGTGCAGATCCGGCTCGCCTCGAGCGCCCTCGACCCCTACCTGATCGTGCGCACGCCGAGCGGCCGGCAGCTCGACAACGACGACCTCACGCCGCAGACGCGGAACGCCGGCGTGGACATCCCGGCGGCCGAGGCGGGCACCTACCGCATCCTCGCCACCAGCTACCGACCCGGTGAGACGGGCGCCTACGAGCTGAGCTTCGGCGCCGGCCAGGCCGTGCCCCGGCCGAGCGGTGCGGGCGGGAGCGCCGGGAGCGGGGGGAGCGAGGGCGGGCGCGTCTTCGGGCTCTTCGCCGGGATCACCGACTACCCGGACGGCGTGGGCGACCTGCCCGAGTGCGCGAACGACGCCATCAAGCTGGCCGAGACGCTCCGCGAGGCGGGCCTGCTCCAGGAGGCGAACCAGGTCGTGCTCACGGACGCGCAGGCGAACCGGCAGAACATGCGCGACGCCATGCAGCGCTTCGCCGGAGAGATGGGGCCCGAGGACATCTTCGTCTTCTTCTACTCCGGCCACGGCGGGCAGACGCAGGGGAGCTCGGACCCGCGGGAGATCGACGGAACCGACGAGTACCTGGTGCTGCACGACGGCCCCGTGCTCGACAACGACCTGGCGACGCTCTTCGATCCGGTGCGGGCGCGGGTGTCGGTGGTCGCGCTCGACGCCTGCTTCAGCGGCGGCTTCGCGAAGGACCTGATCACGCGGCCCGGGCGCGTGGGCTTCTTCTCGTCGGAGGAGGACGTGCTCAGCGCCGTCGCGGGGCAGTTCCAGGCGGGCGGCTACCTGAGCCACTTCATCCGGCTGGCGGTCTCCGGGGACGCGGACATGTCGCCGCGCGATCGGGTGCTCACGGTCGGCGAGCTGAGCCACTTCCTCTACACGCAGTTCGGCCGGCACGCGACGGACGTGCAGCTCCAGGGCGCCTACCAGCACCTGGTGGTGGACCGGGGCGCGGTGACGTCGGACCAGGTGCTGTGGGCGTACCGCTAGGGACCGGCCCCCGGCCGACCGCTCGGGTGAAGTCCGCGGGTTCTCGCGGAAGGGGCGCGTCCTCGTGCTCGGCCTCGCACGGGCCGTGCTCCGGGCCTCTCGGCGCCGGCGCGCCGCGGAGGGCCACGACGTGCTCCCATCGGCGACGTGCAGGTCGTGCGCGGGGCGGCGCAAGGTTGGCGCCATGAACGGCGCTGCGAAGAGCTCCGGGTGGAGCGCGGGCGCGCGGGGGATGCGCCGGGGCGCTGGTGCGTTTCGTGCTCCGCGGTGGGCCATGCGCTCGGGGATCGTCGCCGTCGCCTTCTCGGCCGTGTTCGCCCTCGCGCCGGGCGCGCGGGCGGACTGGACCGACGTCATTGCGCCGCGGCGCTGCGCGGGGTGCACGGAGGGCGTGCTCGGGGCGGGCTTCGGCTTCGACGTGGACAGCACGCAGCGGCGCGCCGTGGTCGGCGGGGACCTCCGCTGGAACAGCACCTGGCCGCTCTTTCTGTCCATCGACGGGACGGGCATGGTCGGCGGGGCGCCCCACTCGATCGTGATCGTCTCGGGGCGCGCGGGCTGGGATTCGCGCTGGGTCGCGCTCGGGGCGAGCTACGACGCGGCCCACGGGCAGGCCGACGCGAGCGAGAGCGCGGGGGCCGTGGTCCCGACGACGATGTACGTGGGCGGCTATCTGCGCCTCGGCGCGGCGGACGGGCTGCGGCTCGAGGGGTCGCTCGGCGGGGGATTCTGGAGCGACCACGACGAGGGCGGCGGCTGGCTCCTGCGGACCGGGCTCGGCGTGCCGCTCTTCGCGCGCGACGGACATCGGGTCGAGCTGGGCGTGCACCTCGACTGGGCCCAGGACGCGCCGGAGCTGCTCTTCGGGCGGGCCGGGCTCCGCTGGGCGACGGCGCGCCACTTCGTCCTCGGCTTCTCGGTGTTCCACGCACGGGACGCCGGGCTCGAGTACCGCGGCGGGATGATCCTGGTGGGCTTCCGGCACCGCCGGGGGCAGCTCCGCAGCGCGCTCCGCTGAGCGGCGCGGCGGGGCGGCGCGGCGGGGCCGCGCCGCGGGGGTCGGGAGGGGGCTCGGGCGCTTTGGGGAGGCCGGGGACGAGGTCGCGCGGGCCGGAGGGCTTCGCAGTGAGGCGGCGATGGGGGTCGGGGAACTCGGGCATGCGGGGACGGCGGCGCGGCGGGGCTCACGGGCGTCGCGCCCCGCATCGGTTCCCCGGCCCCCTTCGGCCCCGTCGGCGCCCTGCCCCTTTGCTGCGCGACCTCGCCCCCGCCGCGCGCCCGGGGTGCGAGATGCTCCTGTCTCCCTCCGGAAGGGCGCGGGAGTGAGGGAGCGGCGGCGGGGGCGGGGTAGGATGCGCGCGATGAATGTCTACGACCGCGAGGTGTTGCCGCGGATCACGAAGTGGCTGCTCGATCGGCCCGAGATCTTCGCGCTGCGGAAGAAGACGACCGCGGGGCTCCACGGGGACGTCGTCGAGATCGGCTTCGGCTCGGGGCTGAACCTGCCGGCGCTGCCCCCCGAGGTGGAACGGCTGCACGCCGTGGACCCGGACCAGACCGGGCGGCGCATGGCCGGCGAGCTCATCGCGCGCTCCCCCGTGGACGTGGAGTTCGTGGGGCTCGACGGGCAGCGCCTGCCGCTCGCGGACGCCTCGATGGACGGCGCCCTGAGCACGTTCACGATGTGCTCCATCCCCGATCTCGGGAAGGCCCTCGACGAGCTCTGGCGCGTGTTGAAGCCGGGCGCGGAGCTCCACTTCCTCGAGCACGGCCGCTCGGACGAGCCCGCCGTCGCGCGGCGCCAGGCGCGCATCAACCCCTTCTACACGCCCTTCGCCGGCGGCTGCCGGCTGGACGTGCCGATCGCGGAGTCCGTGCGAGCCGCCGGCTTCGAGATCACCTCGCTCTCCGCGCGCCACCGCGGCTTCCCGAAGGTCGCCTCCTACGTCCTGCGAGGCGTCGCGAGGAAGCCCGCACAGAAGAAGCCCTGAGGGAGAGAGCCCGGGCGGAAAGGGCCCGGACGGAAAAAGCCCCCGAGCAGCATCCGGGGCTGCTCGAGGGCTGACTCCGAAGACGCTTCAGCGGCGCTCGGTCGCGACGTTCACGACGATGGTGCGGCCGTCGAGCTCGCTGCCGTCCATCGCGTCGATGGCCTTCGAGGCGTCCTTGCGGTCGGCCATCGTCACGAAGCCGAAGCCGCGGCTGCGGCCCGTGTCGCGGTCTTCGATGACGACCGCGTCCGAGACCTCGCCGAAGGCTTCGAAGGCCTTGCGGAGGCCCTCGGTGGTCGTGTCCCAGCTCAGGCTGCCGACGAAGAGCTTCGCGGGGATGGGTGCAGCCGCGCGCGACGTGCCACCGCCGCCCTGGAGGTCCGCCATGACCGCCTCGATCGACCGGAGGTCACCGGCGACCTCTTCGGCGGAGACGATCTCGGGCTCCGAGGGGCCCATCTCGCGGCGCTCGCGGCGGCGCATGGCCTTCTCGCGCTTCTTCTGCTGCTTCTTCTTCTCGCGGGCGCGCTTCTCGGGGCTGCTCATCGCTGGCTCCCGGGGCGCGTGGAGAAGGGACTCGGGGAGGACTGGGAGTGGCGGTCTACGTACAAATCTCGTTGCTTTCTCTTGGTGATGCGGGGCTCGGGACGCCGCATGCGCCCCGCCCGCGTGCATAGGCATAGCATGAGGACGCCGCCGAAGCCGGGCGACGCCGTCCTGGAGGACACCCTAACGCCGCCCGATGGGAGGGCGAAAGGGGGGCGCGCCCGAGCCCGGCGGGACGCTCAGCCGCGGCCCTTGCGCCGGCCCTTGGGCTTGCGCGAGGGGCCCCGGAACGGCTTGCCGCGCCCCTTGGGGCGGCGGGGGCGGTCCGGAACGGAGCGGGGTCGCGCCTTGGCGACGGGCACCATGCGGCCCCGGACCTGGATCTGCGGCGAGGTCGCGAGCACGTGCTCGGCGGCCTCGCGGGCGATGCGGACGAAGCTCTTGTGATCGAGGATCGTGACGCGGCCGATGGTGCTGCCGGGGATCCCGGCGTCGCCCGTGAGGGCGCCGACGAGGTCGCCGGGGCGCACGCCGCGGCGCTTGCCGACGGGGAGGAAGAGGTCGAGCTCGTCGCCCGAGGCGGCGTCGAAGCGCGCCGACCCGCCGTGATCGCGCGGGCCCCGGTCGCGCGGCGCCTTGCTCGCCCAGCGGGGCGGGGTCTCGTCGAGCTCGCCGCCGAGCGTCACGTTCTCCTTCTCGGCGAGGAGCGAGAGCGCCGCCGCCGCGATCTGCCGGGCGTCGGCGCCCTCGGGGAGCGCGCCGAGGAGCTCGTCCACGCCCGGCAGGGGCGCGTCGAGGTGCTCGGCCAGGCGCGCGACGAGGCGCGCGCGCTCGGCGCGGGCGATGGCGGCGTCCGAGGGCGGGTCGACCTTGGCGATGGTGACGCCGAGCTTCTTCTGGAAGAAGCGGAGGCGGCCCCGCTCGCGCGGGGTGACGAGGCTGATGGCGACGCCGTCGCGGCCGGCGCGACCCGTGCGCCCGATGCGGTGCACGTACTCCTCCGGCGCGGGCGGGAGGTCGTAGTTGATGACGTGGCTGACCGTGTCCACGTCGATGCCGCGGGCGGCGACGTCGGTGGCGACGACGACCTGCAGGCGCCCGGCGCGGAAGCGCATGAGCACGCGCTCGCGGGCGGCCTGGTTGAGGTCGCCGTGGAGCGCGTCGACGGAGAGGCCGCGCTTGGCGAGGGCGTCGGCCGTCTCGGCGCAGCCGGCGCGCGTCCGGCAGAAGACGATGGCGCCCGTGAGGGGCTCGGCGGCGAGGAGGCGCTCGAGGGCGTCGAGCTTGTGGCGCTCGGGGACGAGGATGCCGCGCTGCTCGATGTGGTCGACGCTGAGGGCCGAGTCCTCGACCTGGACCTCGATCGGATCCGGGAGGCGGTTCTCGGCGACGGCCTGGATGGGGGGCGGCATGGTGGCCGAGAAGAGGGCCACCTGGCGCGAGTCCGGGGCGCGCTCGAAGACCCGCTCGACGTCCTCGAAGAAGCCCATGCGGAGCATCTCGTCGGCCTCGTCGAGGACGAGGAGCTCGAGGGCGGAGAGGTCCAGGGTGCCGCGCTCGACGTGGTCGAGGACGCGGCCGGGCGTGCCGACGACGATGGGGACGCCGCGGCGGAGGGCCTTGAGCTGCGGGCCGTAGGCGGCGCCGCCGTAGACCGTGACCATCTCGATGGGGAGGCCCTCGGCGAAGGAGCGGAGCGCCTTCGTCACCTGGAGGGCGAGCTCGCGGGTGGGCGTGAGGACCAGAGCGCGGACGCCGTCCGAGTCGGGGCGCGCCGTCGCGACCACGCGCTGGAGGAGCGGGAGGCCGAAGGCGGCGGTCTTGCCGGAGCCCGTGCGGGCGCGACCGATGACGTCGCGGCCCTCGAGGAGGGGCGGCATGGCCTCGGCCTGGATGGGGGTGGGTGCGTCGAAGCCGATCGCCCCGAGGGCGTGGACGATGCGCGGGTCGAAGCCGAAGGCGTCGAACGCGCCAGCAGTCTCGGAGGGGAGATCGGAAGGGGAAGGCATGAGCAGTCCCTTGCTATGCGCATGATCCGCCCCTCGCGCCACCCGAAGCGGCGGTTTCCGCTCGCTGCGCTCGCGGTTTCTTGGCTTACCAGCGGGCCCGTGGGGCCCTCGGCGCGACCTTTGGTCGCGTCACACGGGTCGGTTCTTCGTCGGTACACGAACGCGGCTCCGTGGGGCCGGGCGACCGGGCAGATGCTGGAGCGCTCCCCCTCCGCAGTGGCGGGGCTTTACCGCTCTCGCGGCCGGTGCGCTCCCCCGACGGTGCGGTGACTCTGCCGCTATCACGGCGGTTTCCGCTCGCTACGCTCGCTGTTTTGCTTACCAGCGCGGCCGTGGGCCGCTCGGCGCCGCCTGCGGCGGCGTCACACGGGTCGGTTCTTCGTCGGTACACGAACGCGGCTCCGTCGGGCCGGGCGACGGGGCAGATGCTGGAGCGCTCCCCTCCGCAGTGGCGGGGCTTTGCCGCTTTCGCGGCCGGAGCGCCCCCCTCCGCAGTGGCGGGGCTTTGCCGCTCTCGCGGCCAGTGCGCTCCCCGACGGTGCGGTGGCTTTGCCGCTATCGCGGCGTCTTCCGCTCGTTTCGCTCGCGGCTTCTCAGGCTTGCCAGCGGGCCCGTGGGGCCGTCGGCGCGACCTTCGGTCGCGTCACACGGGTCGGTTCTTCGTCGGAACGCGGCTCCGTGGGGCCGGGTGACGGGGCAGATGCTGGAGCGCTCCCCTTCGCGGTGCGGTGACTTCGCGGCCGGCTGGACTACTCCGCTGGTCTGCTGGGCGCCCGATCTCTTCGGCCGGGATTCGCAGAATCCCGGTTCAGCGGCGGCCGGAGGCCGTCGCTAGGGGGGGCACTCGACGTTGGAGGCGAAGACCCAGGCGCGGCGGGCGGCGAGGAAGAGCCAGGGGCCGCGGTTGTCGTCGACGCGGTGCGTGGTGCCGTTCGCGAGCGTGCCCCGGGCCTCGCTGCGGGAGCTGGGGCGAGCGCGGAGCGTGGTCTCGCCGTCGTCGTCGGCGATGGTGGCGCGCGCACAGCCGGAGGCCGTGGGGCCGGCCTCGCCCGGGGTCATGGTGTCGACGTCGACTTCGCAGAGCGAGCCGCGGCCGGCGGCCTGGGCGCGGGCGTGGGCCCGGGCGCGGAGGCGCGGCGGCGGGGCGACGTCGCGGGCGGAGGGCAGGAGGCAGAGCACCTGGTCCCGATCGTTCAGCGCGTCGGGGCGACCGCCGGCCCGGACGCCCTCGCGGACCGCGTCCACCGCCGCCACGTAGGCGCGCACGCTGCCGCCGTCGACGCCGTCCCCGTCGTGGGCCATGTCCCGGAGCTCCGCGTACATCATCCGCCAGAGCTCGTCGCGCCGCGTGAGCGTCGGCCGCCCGCGGACCGAGGGGTAGGCGAGCGTCGAGCGGACGAGGCGGAGCCCGCGGCGCGTCCGCTGGAGCACCAGGCTGCCGGGCCCCTCGCCGTCGTCCAGGTCCACGACCAGCGTGATCCGATCGCCCTCGAGGCGCGCCTCGTCGAAGGGCCAGCCGGTGCTGTAGACGTTCTCGAGGAAGAGCTCGCCGGCGAGCGCGCCGTTCTCGATGCCGAGCTCGAACGCGAGCTTCACCTGCATGTCGCGCCCCTCGGCACCCCAGATGCCCACCAGATCGGCGAGCGCGTGCGGGTCCTCCGGCTCCTCCACCCCGGGCGGCTGGGCGTCCGAAGACGCCGCGGGGAGCACGAGCAGGAGGGCGACGAGAGCGGGGATGGAGCGCGACACGGTGCTACGAGGGTAGCGGAATCCTGCACCCAATGGACACGCCCCCCGTTCGGGGACGCTGCCGCTCGGCGCCTCCTCGAGGATTCGAACCTCGGACCGTCGGCTTAGAAGGCCGCTGCTCTATCCGGCTGAGCTAAGGAGGCGGGTCGGGGGGCAGTGTATGGCGGCGCGCGGGGACCTCAAGTGGGCGGTCGACGGCGGGGCGGGCGCGAGGGCCGGGCGCTCGGGGACCTCGAGGGGGCGCCCGGCGGAGGCGCGGTGGGCGAGGCGCGGTGGGCGAGGCGCGAGGCGCTCGATCCGCGCGGTGGAAGAGGGCGCTCGCGGGGGGTGGATCGCGTTCCAGCCGGGGCGGGCGAGGCGTGAGGACGGCCGGCGCACCCGCCGCGCGGCTCTGGTAGGGTCCGCGCCGCAGCCGGGCGACCCGCCCCACCCCGCCCGCCCGCGCGCGGGCGATGACGAGAAGCCGCGCCCGACGCGCGCGGAGAGGAGACACGATGAAGATCAAGGCCGCCGTCGCGTACGAAGCGAAGAAGCCCCTCACGATCGAGGAGATCGATCTCGAGGGCCCGAAGGAGGGCGAGGTCCTCGTCGAGCTGAAGGCCACGGGCGTCTGCCACACGGACGCCTACACGCTCTCGGGCGCGGACCCGGAGGGCCTCTTCCCCTCGGTGCTCGGCCACGAGGGCGCGGGCGTCGTCGTCGACGTCGGCCCGGGCGTCACCTCGCTCGCGAAGGGCGACCACGTCATCCCGCTCTACACGCCGGAGTGCCGCGGCTGTAAGTTCTGCCTCTCGCAGAAGACGAACCTCTGCCAGGCCATCCGCGCCACCCAGGGCAAGGGCCTCATGCCCGACGGCACCAGCCGCTTCTCGGCGAACGGCAAGATGGTGCACCACTTCATGGGCACCTCGACCTTCGCGACCCACACGGTCCTCCCGGAGATCGCCCTCGCCAAGGTCCGGAAGGACGCCCCCCTCGACAAGGTCTGCCTCCTCGGCTGTGGCGTGACGACGGGCCTCGGCGCCGTCCTGAACACGGCGAAGGTGGAGCCCGGCGCGAACGTGGTCGTCTTCGGCCTCGGCGGCGTCGGCCTCTCGGTCATCCAGGGCGCGAAGATGGCGGGCGCGCGCATGATCGTCGGCGTCGACCTGAACCCGGCGAAGAAGGCGCTCGGCGAGGCCATGGGCATGACCCACTTCGTGAACCCGTCGGAGGTCGAGAACCTCGTCGACCACCTCGTGCAGCTCACGGACGGCGGCGCCGACTACAGCTTCGAGTGCATCGGCAAGGTCGAGGTGATGCGCCAGGCCCTCGAGTGCTGCCACAAGGGCTGGGGCGAGTCGGTCATCATCGGCGTCGCCGGCTCGGGCGAGGAGATCTCCACGCGCCCCTTCCAGCTCGTCACCGGACGCGTCTGGAAGGGCTCGGCGTTCGGCGGCTACCGCGGCCGGACGGACGTCCCGATGCTCGTCGACTGGTACATGGAGGGGCGCATCGACATCGACTCGATGGTCACCCACACGATGGGCCTCGAGGACATCAACGACGCCTTCGACCTGATGCACGAGGGCAAGTCGATCCGCTCGATCATCACCTTCGCCTGAGCGAGCGAACGAGCGAACGACCGAGCGAACGTCCGAGCGAGCGCCCGAGCGAACGCCTGAGCGAGCGCGCGAGCGCACCAGCGCCTCCTCCCTCCTTCCAGAGCCATGACATGAGCGACCTCGAGACCCTCGAAGAGCACGCCAGCTTCGGCGGCACCACCGGCTTCTACTCCCACGACTCGGAGGCCTGCGGCGGGCCCATGCGCTTCGCCGTCTACCAGCCCCCGCAGGCGAAGGAGGGGCCCGTCCCCGTCGTCTTCTTCCTCAGCGGGCTCACCTGCACGGCGGACAACTTCACGACGAAAGCCGGCGCCCAGCGCGTCGCCGCCGAGCTCGGCCTGCTCCTCGTCATGCCGGACACGAGCCCGCGCGGCGCCGGTTACCCAGGAGAGGACGAGGGCTGGGACTTCGGCACGGGCGCCGGCTTCTACGTCGACGCCACCGAGGCGCCCTGGTCGGCGCGCTACCGCATGTACAGCTACGTCACCGAGGAGCTCCCGGCCCTCGTCGACGCGGCCTTCCCGACGAAGGGCCCGGCCCATCGGAGCGTCTTCGGGCACTCCATGGGCGGGCACGGCGCGCTGGTCCTCGGGCTCCGCGAGCCGACGAAGTGGCGCTCCATCTCCGCCCTCTCGCCCATCGTCGCGCCGACGCAGGTGCCGTGGGGGCACAAGGCCTTCGGCGGCTACCTCGGCGAGGATCGGGAGGCGTGGAAGGCCTATGACGCGACCGAGCTGGTGGCGAAGACGCAGCACCCGGCGCCGATCCTGATCGACCAGGGCACGGCGGACGGCTTCCTCGAGGAGCAGCTCCGCCCGGAGCTCTTCCAGGCCGCCTGCGCGAGCGCGGGCCAGGCCCTCGAGCTGCGCATGCAGGACGGCTACGACCACAGCTACTACTTCATCGCCACCTTCGTGGAAGACCACCTCCGGCACCACGCCGCCCACCTCGGCTGACCCCTCCGGCTGCTGCCCCGCCCTTCGGTCGGGGGCTGTCCGCCGTCCGCTTTCCGCTGTCCGTGGGGGGCGGTCGGCTGCTCCGGTCCATGCCGCTTCGCGGAGAGGGGGCGGATGGCCGCGCGCGCGGGTTTCCCCTCCCTTCGGTCGGGGGCGGTCCGCCGTCCGCTTTCCGCTGTCCGTGGGGGGCGGTCGGCTGCCCGGGTGCATGCCGCTTCGCGGAGAGCGGGGGCGGATGGCGGGCGCGCATGGCGACGCGCGCGTCTCCACGCGGGATTCCTCCCGAGGAATCCCGCAGAGCGCCAGGCCGCAGGGCTGGCGCTGGCTAGAAGCTCTCGCCGATGCTCAGGTGCCAGGCGCCCGGGAAGCGGAAGAAGCCGAAGCTCACTTCCGTGTCGTCGCCACCGCGGATGCGCTCGTCCTCCCCGAAGACCGTCAGCGACTTCACCTGCCACGCGAAGTCGAGGCGGATGGGCCCGAGGAAGCTGAAGTAGCGGAAGCCGAGCCCCACGCTCGTCTGCGGGTGGTCCCAGCGGAAGCGGTCCTGCCGCCCGTCCGAGAGGTCCGGGTCGCGCCGCACGTCCCCCGCGTCGGCGAAGAGCACGCCGCCGAAGCTCGCCGTGATCGGGAAGCGCAGCTCGAGGCTCGCCTCCCAGCGCCGCGCGCCGCCCGTCTCGGAGTCGCCGAGGTTGCCCGGCAGGTACCCGCGGTTGCTGGTCGGCCCGCCGCCCTGGAGGATCAGCCCGCGCGGGCCCACGGCCCGGCTGATCGGGTCGAGGTTCTCGTCGGCCGAGCGGATGAAGTACATGCCGAGCGCGAAGCGCGCCGCGAGGGTGATCCGCCGGGGGAGCGGCACGTAGACGCGCGCGTCCGGGAGCACGCGGAAGTAGGTCCAGCTGCTCGGCGGGAAGGCCTCGTGCACGGCGAGCTGCAGGAAGAGCCCGCGATGCGGCCGCACCGGATCGTCGCGCGTGTCGAGGCGCAGCACCTGCTCGAGGTAGAAGAGGTCGTAGCCGCTCGGCGGCGGGATGGGCATGGTGCTCGGATCCCGCTCGCCCGGGAGGCGACGCACGTTGGTGCGGAAGCCGACGCTCGCGAAGATGCGGTGGCGCCAGAAGAAGCGCTCGAGGAGCAGGCGCGTGCTCACGTCGTGGCGGAAGAAGCGCCCGCCGAAGTTGTCCGGGCCGTAGTCGTGCGCCGCGCCGATCACGAGCGTCGTCCGCTTCTCGATCGCGCCCGGGATGCGGAGCTCGATGTCGATGAGGTTGCCGAAGCGCGGCGCCTCGTTGACCTGCGGGAAGGGGTCCGAGAAGACGACGCGCGGCCGGTCCTCGATGGTCAGCCGCGGCAGGCGCCCGAAGACGCGCCGGTTCTCGTAGCGGGCCGAGAGGTGGAGATCCCACTGCTCGACGCTGACGTTCTCGTACTGGCTCCGGCGCAGGATGCCGCTCTGCACGCCGACGCCGACGCCGAAGCGATGGCGCTTCGCGGGGGCGACGGCGATGACGATGTCGACCTCGTTCCCCTCCTCGGGGACGCGCGGCTCGACGGCGACGGTGGCGAAGGCGCCGAGGTCGTAGACGGAGCGGCGGGCCTCGCGCATCTCCGTGAGCGAGTAGCGCTCGCCCCGGTAGAGGCCGGCGGCGGCGAGGATCGGCTGGCGGGGCAGCTCCTCGGCGCCCTCGACGCGGATCTCCCCGAAGACGCAGGGCGGGCCGGCGTCGACGTGCAGATCGATCTGCGCCTCGCGCCGCGGCCGGTGCACCTGCACGTGCCCCTCGACCTCGGCCCGCGCGTAGCCCTCCTCCGCCAGCACCTCGGCGAGCGCGTCCTTGGTCGCGTCGTAGAGCGCCTCGTCGAAGCGGTCCCCCTCGCGGAGCCGGAGCGCGTCCTCCAGCCGCTCCCGGAGCTCCGCGCCCAGCTCCTCGTGCCCGCGGAGCCGCACGGCCGTCACCTGCGTGGGCTCGCCCTCCTCGATCACGAAGGTCACGTCCACCGGGCAGCCCTCGTCGTCGTCGCGGCGCTCGCAGCCCGGCTCCTCCGCGTCCGGATCGATCGCGTCGTCCTCGCGCGCCTCCTCCGGCGTCACGCGCACCTCCACGACCTCCGCGTGGTGGTGACCCCGCGCCTCGTACCAGCGCTCGATGCGCCGCAGGTCCTGCTCGAGGGCGATCCGGTCGAAGAGGGTCCAGTCGGTCCACGGCCAGGCCCAGAGGTCGACGCGCGTATGGCCGGCGTCGAAGGGCGGGTTGCCGCAGCTGCCGGCCGCCTCGACGCCCAGCACGAGGCCGGCCCGCGGGCGCATGCTCGTCGTCAGGCAGCCCCGGAGCGCCTCCTCGTCCATGGCCTCGACGCCCTCGAAGCGCACCCGGTCGATGCCGTAGCGGTCCGGCGGGATCTTCCCGCAGGCGGCGAGGAGGGCGAGCAGGCCGAAGGCCGCGCGCGCGGGGAGGCGCCAGCTCATAGGGGCTCCCAGGTGAGGTCGATGGACCAGGCGTTGGAGCCGCCCTGCCAGCGTCCGGTGCCGACGAGGTCGCGCGGGAAGAGCAGCTCGAGGAGCACGCCGCCGGTCGCGCTCGGCGTCTCGCTCTGGCCGTCCACGCCGAGCTGCCCCTCGAGGTAGATGCCCTGGACGATGTCCTCGAGGAAGGGCGGGATGAGCTGGTCGACCTGGAAGCCCGCGCGGATCTGCCCGCTCTGCGAGCCGGTGGACTCGATGGCGAAGACCGGGACGAAGGCGCCCACCTCGCGGCGCGTGAGCGACGAGAGCATGCCCGCCATCAGGCCCGTCAGCACCGACGCGGCCTGCTCCTGCGCGCTCCGCTCCGAGCCCGAGCTGCTGCGGCCGCGGAGCAAGAGATCGATGGCCTCCTGCTCGCTGTCGGCGGCCTCCGACTGGAAGGTGAGCGTGGGCTGGCTGAGGAAGCCGGCGATGATGACGGAGACCGTGTCGCCGCCGGCGAGCTCGTGCACGGCCTCGAGCTGGACGCGCGGATCGACGCTCCGGCCGCCGGTGAAGCGGATCACGCCGCGCTCCATCTCGAAGCGCTTCCCGAGGAGCTCGAGGAAGCCGCGGCGCACCTCGATGGGGCCCTCGAGGCGCACGCCGTCGCCGTGGTCGCGGATGGCGAGCTCGGCGCGGAGCTGGATCCCGAAGTCCGAGCGGCGCACCCAGAAGGGCCGAGTGCGCACGCGGATGGCGAGGGTCGCCGGGGCCTCGGGGGCGTCGTCGCCGTCGGCGCCCTCCCCGCTCGCCGCCCCTTCGTCCTCGAAGCGCACCTCGTGGAAGCCGGTCGCGTCGACGTATTCGACGTCCGGGTGGGCGTCGAGGGACTGGACGGTGCGGCCCGACTCCTCCGGGAGGCGCACGGAGAGCTGCTCGAAGACGACGTCGGCCTCGGTGCGCTCGTCCTCGAGCTGGGCGCGCACGCGGGCCTCGGCGTCGAGGTACGCGAAGATCACGCCGTCGACGCGCACGGGGAGCTCGTGGGTGGCGAGCTCGATCTCGGCGCGGCGCGGCATCCACTCCTCGAGGGCGACGGTGCCGTCGGCGCGGAAGGTGCCGTCCCGGTCCTGGTAGCGGAGGCCCTCGATGCGGACCCGTTCGTCCTGGAGCGCGATGCGCCCCTGGAGCTCCTCGACGCGGATGAAGGGATCGGTGACGGTGGCGGAGACGGAGAGGAGCTCGAGGGACCCCTCGGCCTCGATCTCCGTGCCGACGCCGCGGACGTCGAAGCGGCCGTCGAGGGCGCCGCTCGGCTCGGCGATCCGGGGCACGGCCGCGACGAGGGGCGCGAAGGGGGCGCGGTCGAGGGTGAGGCGCGCGCTCCAGGGCTCGTCGCGGAGCGTGGGGACGCCCGCCTCGTCCCAGCTCAGCGGCGCGGCCCCGACGAGGCGGAGCGCCTCCCGGCCCCCTTCCCGGACGCCGAGATCGATCTCCCCGACGCGCTCGTTCGCGCCGGCCGTGAAGGCGACGTCGACGGGGGGCGCGCCGGCCACGGCGAGCTGCTCGACCTGGCCGCGGAGGTCCACGACCGGGCGCGGGCCCGGGACCGAGCGCGCGGAACCGGCGAGGCGGAGGCGTCCGGTGGCGTGCTCGCACGCGATGGGGACGCGACCGAGCTCGACGCCTTCGCCTCCGAAGACCACGGCGACCTGCGGCGGCGTCGTGGGGAAGCCCGCCTGGAGCCAGCGCCGGAGGGGCACTTCGAGGCCGGTCTCCGCCGTCAGGCGCGCCTCCCCTCGCTCGCGGGCGGCCACGCGCGCCGCGGCATGCCCGTCCTCGACGTCGAGCACGATGCGGGCGGTCACGAGCGGCGCGCCGCCGCAGGCGGGCTCGGACGGGGTCGCGTCCGGGTCCTCGCCTTCGCCGCTCCCGGCGCCCTCTCCTTCCGACCAGCGTGCGTCGGCCTCCGCGTGGAGCGTGGGCCCGGCCTCGCCGCCCGCGCCGCGGAGAGCGAGGCCGACCTCGAGCGGCAGGTCGACGCGCAGGGGCGCCGGGTAGCCGTCGAGGCGCCGGCGGGCGACGTCGAGCTCGAGGGTCCAGGGCGCGTCGAGGGCACCGAGCGCGTCGAGACGGGCGAGCCCCGCGACGGGCAGCGGGAGGCCGGCCCGGAGCTCGGCGATGGCCCCCGCCCCATCGGCCACGGCGACGCGGGCCCGCGCCTCCGCGCCGACGTCCGCGTCCGCGTCGACCGTGATCGGATCGCCGCCGGCCCAGCGGATGGCGCGCCCCTCGAGCTCGAGGTGGCCCCGCGGCTGGAGGGCGCTGCCCGTGGCGCGGAGCTCGGCGTCGAGCTGACCCTCGAGCTCCTCGAGCTCGGCGAGCGCGCCGACGGCCGCGAGGTCGACGCCCGCCACGCTCAGCCGGACCTCTCCCTCGGCCTCCTCCGGGCGCCGCGCCGGGTCGCGGGTCGGGAAGCGCGCGTGCCCGCCGGCGTCCACGCGGCCGAGCGCCCCTTCGAGGTCGAGCTCCAGCCGGGCCTCTGCTGCGCGATCCACCTGCGCGAGGGCGAGGTGCACGGTCCCGCCGACGGGCGGGACGGCCGCGGCGCCGACGCCTTCGAGGCGGACGTCCGCGTCGACCACGGGCGCGGTCTGGCGACCGGCGGCGCGGAGGTCGGCCTCCACGGCGCCGACGAGCTCGGCCTCGAGCCCGAGCGCCCGGTCGAGGGCGGCGAGCTCGAGCCGCGTCAGCCGCGCGCGCACGTCCAGGGCTCCTCCGAAGCCGTAGCGGCCGCTGGCGTCGAAGGCGACGGCGCCGCCCCGATCGCGCAGCTCGACGCGCTCGAAGGCGACGGCGTCCGCGTCGAGGCGGACGGCCGTGAGCGCGACGGTCAGGGGCGTCGGGTAGAGGCCCGCGAGGCGCGTCGTGCCGTCGAGGCGCACCCGCTCGCCCGCGACCTCGGCCCGGAGGTCGAGGCCGAGCCGGCGGCCCTGCGCCTCCTGGACGTCACCCTCGAGGCGGTAGACGCCGCGGTCCGCGCCCTCCCCCACCGGGCCGCCCGCGACGGAGAGGCCGAGCTCCCGGACGCGCAGCCCCGCCGCGGCCAGGCCCGCGCCCTGGACCGAGACGTTCGCCCGCGGGAGGCCCGGCGCGCCGTGCACGCGGCCGGTGACGCGGAGCCGCTCCACCTCCGTGCCGTCGAGCTCGAGCGCCGTGACGCCGACGTGGCCCCGCGCGTCGATCTCCTCGCCGTCCAGGCGCGCCCGCAGGTCGAGCTCCACGCCGGCGCGCAGCCCGGGGACGAGGCGGCGGAGGTTCGGGTCGCGCGCGAGCTGCGGGAGGCGCGCGTCGAGGCGCACGTCGACGTCCCCGTCGAAGCCGACCCGGCCCTCGAGATCGAGGTGCCCGCCGCGCTCCAGATGCGGCACGTCCAGCGACTGGAGCTCGACGTGCTCCTCGTGGAGGTCCGCGACGAGCTCGAAGGCCTCGAGGCCATAGACGTCGTAGGCGAGCCCCTCGCCCCGCACGGTGACGCGCTGGGCCGCCGCCTCGCCGTCGGGCCCGGCCTCGAGCGGCGCCAGGGTCGCCTCCACGCGCCCCCGCGCGCTGGCCTCCGGGGCCGTGCCGATGAGCTGGTGCAGCGCGAGCCCCTCCGTCTCCACGGCGGCCGCATAGCGCGCCCCCTCCATGGACGCCTCGAGGGAGACGGCGCCCGCGTCGGTCTCGAGCCGCCCCTCGGCGCTCAGGTCGTCGAGCGCGCCTCCGGCCTCGACATGGCCCCGCACGCGCTCGGTCGCGAGGAGCTCGGCGACCTCCGGCGCCCCGGCCCGCCGGGCGAGCTGCCGGGAGACGTCCAGGTCCACCACGGCGCCGACGCGCGCCGGCCCGTCGGCGAGCGCCTCCCCCCAGGTCGCGCGCGCCTCCACGTCGACCCGATCGGGCGCCGCCTCGGGGCCGCTCCGGATGGCGAGCTCGAGCCGGCTCTCCGCGCTCGGCCCGAGGTCCAGCGTGCCCGTCGTGCGCTCGAGCCGCGCGAGGGGCTCCCCGTCGAGCTCGACCTCGGCGGCGAGCTGCGCGACCTCGACGGCCACGGCGGGGCCCAGGCTGCCGCGCGCGTCGAGCTCGAGCCCCTGGACCACCAGCCCGTCGGCGAGGGTCACGGCGCCGCGGTCGAGGCGCCAGCGCCCGAGGGCCACGTCGGGGAGCGGGCCGCTCTCCTCGTCGTCCTCCTCCTCGCTCGGCTCCGCGAGGGAGACGGCGTCGAGGAAGGCGTCCATGTCGGCGAGGTCGAGGCGCGGCGCCTCCAGATCGCCCCCCTCGAGGGCGAGCTCACCGCGCAGCAGGCGACCGAGGGCGGGGCGCACCTCGAGCGCGTCGATCCGCGCGAGCGGGGCGCCGTCGGCGGAGCGGAGCGCGATGCCCTCGAGCCGGAGGCGCCCGGGGCGGAGCGCGGCGCAGCGCTCGACCTCGAGGGAGCCCCGCAGGAGCGCCGAGACCTGGGCCTCGAGCTCGGCGCAGGTGGCCTCCCGGCCGACGGGCTGATCCAGGTGCGCGAAGGCGCTCGCCAGCAGCGCGCCGAGCGAGAGCAGCAGCCAGAAGACGAACGCCCCGAGGCGACGCGCCCAGCGGCGAGGCCCGCCCTTCGCGCGGTCGGCACGCGACGACACGCCGCCGACTCTAAACCAGGGTCCGGGATTGTGGATACGCCCTCAGCGGTCCTGGGCGACGCGTTCCGCCGGCCTGCTCGAGTGGCCTTGGGGCCGTGCTTCGCTGGCCCGAACGACGAGCCGCGACGCCCAGAGTCTCGGCGGTTCTCCCATCCAGGGTCACGAGCCCCGGTCTAGCAGATCGGCGAGCGAGGGACGCCCTGGAGGGCGTTCGTGCCCCGCGCTCCCCGGTGTAGGGTCGGAATCATGATGGCGCGGTCCCCCGTGCGGCGCGTGTGCGTCGCGACCCGCTGGGCGCTCGGCGAGGGTGATCCCTCGCCGGTGGGAGCGGCCGTGGTGGACCCGTCGGAGGCCGCCGGCCGGCGAACGCTGGTGAAGGCCGCCTGGGATCGGCGCCGCACCGGTGGCCGCGCCCAGCTCGGGCTCGGTCTCCTCTCCGGCGGGGTCGCGATCAACGTGGGCCTCCTCGCCCCCGACGGGCTCGGTGCGGGGCTCGGCGCGCTGAGCTTCGCCGTGGGCGTGGGCGTCTCGCAGGTCGTCCTCGGGCGCTGGCGAAAGGAGCGCTTCGTCCCCGCCCCGGGCCGTCGCGCTCCCTGGCCGGCGGAGGAGCGCGAAGGCACGCTCGAGCCCGTGGGCGAGGCGGAGCAGGCGGCGAAGGGCGAGGCTGCGGAGGAGGCGGCGCCCCTCGGCTGGCAGCTCCGGCTGGAGGTGGAAGGCGGCGCCACCCTGGTCGCCGGGGTGCTACAGGGCGCCGTGGTGCGCCTGGACGACGGGCAGGCGGTGCACGTCCCGGCGGGGCCGGTGCACCTCGAGGGGCCGCCCCACCCGTTGAGCGGGCCCGCACTCGAAGAGGCGCTCGCGCGGCTCGAGCTCGCCGCCCTCGTCGCCCCCCTGCAGGGTGACGAGGGCCTGGAGGACGCGCCGGCTGCGCCCTTTCCTTACCGGCGCGCGAGCACCGTCACCCTGGAGGTGGGCGCGCGGGTGCGCGTGGCGGGCCCCTTCGCGCCCTCGTTCCGGCGGGGCGAAGAGCGCGGCGCGTTCCGGACGGCGGCTTCGCGGGAGCTGGCGCCCGTCGGGCTGCCGCGTCTGAGCCTCGTCGAGTGAGGTGCGGCGGGCGCGCTGGCCGGGGGTCCCCGGTCTCGACGCTCAGCCGAGGTTCTCGAGCCAGTCGTCCTCGACCTCGGTCCAGCCGCTCTCCGCCGTGAGCACCTGGAGGGGCTGCCGCCCCGTCTCGTCCTGGCGCGCCGGCCGCGCCAGCATCGGCGTGTCGACCACGGTCCGGCCCGAGACGAGCGGGTACTGGGCCTGCTCGTCGAGCGTCGCCGGACGCACGGCGCGGACGCTCCCGGTGGTCACCTCGATCTCCGCGAAGCAGAGCGAGCTGCCGATGCGCTGGGAGAGCGCGTGGCGGCGCCATTGGCGACCGCGGCGGGCGAGCATGTGGGTCACGGCGGCGCCGAGGGTCGGGTGATCGACGTGCCACTCCCCGCTGCGCCGGTCCCGCACGGCCACGCAGACCCCGTTGCGGAGGTGGTACTCGGTGTTGCGGGTGGCGAAGACCATGGGGAGGGCGGCGTTCATCGCCCACCCAAGGGAGCAAGGCCCGTGCCGGGGCTTCCCCCACAGGAAAATCGTGCAATTCCAGCACCGCTGAAGTCCAGAGCGGGGCGAAGAGACCCCAGACGGGCAGGTCAGGTGGCGTCTCGAGAAGCCACCGTTCCGCCGAGGCCTCGAACCCGGTAGCCTGCCGGGGACATGGGCTACCGCATCGCGCTGCGCACCTCGCACTCCGACAACGGGGACGCGATCGAGGAGCTGGCGGCGCAGCTCGAAGACGAGGCGCTGGTGCTCCCGGCGGAGGAGTCCATCCCCGTGGGGGCGTGGGTGGCGTTCGAGGTCGCCCTGCGCGATGGCTCGGTGGTCATCGAGGGCATGGGGCGCTGTCAGGCGGCCGAGTCGAACGGCGCGGGCTTCCAGGTGATGCTGGGCGCGCTCCAGCTCGACGCGGCGAACGACCTGATGTTCGAGCGCATCCTCCTCGCCCACGAGGATCAGATGGCCGGGGGGCGCGCGACGGGGACCATCGACTTGAAGAAGATCGCCGGCCTCTCGGGGCCGAGCGACCCGTCCTGGCGCCCGCCGCCGGCCGCGCGCGGGGCCGCCCCGCCGCCCGTCCGCGCGCCGAAGGTGCCTGCTCCGGAGGACGACGACTTCGACCCGGAGAGCGAGCGCACGGTGGCCGACGCGCGCGCCATGCCGCACCCCTTCACGGGCGAGGGCACGCGCATCGTGCCGCCCCGGCCCCCGACCCCGTCGGGCCCGCCGCCTCCCCGGCGACCGGGCCCCCCACGGCCGGCCGCCACACCGAAGCCCGCCGCGGCCCGGCCCTCCTCGCGCCCGAAGCCCCCGGCGCCGAAACCCTCCTCCCCGCCCCCGGCGCCGCGCGCCTCCGGGCCGCGCCCGTCCGCGCCGCCGCGCCCGTCCGCACCGTCAAAGCCCGCGCCGCCAAAGCCCGCGCCGCCGAAGCCTTCCTCCCCGCCCCGCGCAGCGACCCCGCGGCGGCCCGCGACGCCGAAGCCCGCCGCCTCCGCGCGCCCCTCGACGCCGCCCAGGCCCGCGACACCCAAGCCTTCTTCTCCGCCCCGCCCATCCTCCCCGCCGAGGCCGGCGACGCCGAAGCCCTCCCAGCCGCCACGCCCCGCCGCCGCGCCGCGGCCCGAGGCCGAGCCCACGGACGAGCCGAAGAAGAGCACGTCCGAGCCGGCACCGCGCCCCGAGCCCGCGCCGCGCGAGACGCACGAGCGCACGCAGGTCGGCCCCCCACCCGCCGCGCCGCCGCTCGAGGCGACGCGGGTGGGCCCCCCGCCTTCGTCGCCGGCCGCCCGCGGCGCCGAAGCCCCAGGCGACGACGCCGCCGAGGACGCGGAGTCGGCCGAGGCGCGCGCGCGGCGGCTGCGCGAGAGCTGGCCCTGGATCGAGGAAGGCAACGAGGAGACGACCCGCGTCGGCTACCTCCCGGAGGCCGGCGCGGACGGCGACGGGAAGACGCGCGTCGCCCTGACGCCGCCGGCGCTCTCGCCGGTGCTGAGGGCCCGGGTCGCGGCGCTGGCGGCGCGCCTCCTGGAACGCGGCCGCATCGAGCACGAGGCCGAGGCGCTCCAGCTGGTCGTGCGCGTCGGCCTCGCCGCCCTCGAAGAGCTGGACGACTGACGACGGCCCACCGTCGCGGCCGCGCTCCCGCCCACGCGCCCGCTCAGCGCGCGACGCGCCCGGCCGGGATCACGCGCCGTGCAGACGAAGCTCCCCACGCGCCCGCTCAGCGCGCACCGCGCCCGGCCGGATCACGCGCCGTGCAGACGAAGCTCCCCACGCGCCCGCTCAGCGCGCGACGCGCCCGGCCGGGATCACGCAGGCCGTGCAGACGAGGCCCCGCTCCCGCCGAAAGACGCCCTCGATCGTATCGCCCGGCCGAAAGCCGCCGGACTCCTCGTTGAAGGTCGTCCGCCAGCGCCGCCCGGGCACGTCGATCGCCACGCTCATCGCCTGGAACCCCAGGAACTGCTCCGTCTCGAGGTACTGCGCCTTGTAGGCGCACTCCTTCGCGCTGAACACCAGCTTCCCGAGCCAGCCCCGCTCCCCCGGCGGCTGCGCCTCGAGCCACGCGAGATCCGCCGGCGTGCAGATCGTGTCCCAGAGGTTCCGCTTCAGGTCGTCGTCGCCCTCCACGTCGAGCCCGACCCCGCGCACGCTCCCCCGCGGCGCCAGCGCCACCGCGCACCAGCTCTTCGTGTGCGTGATGCTGCCCACGACCTCCGCCGGCCAGCGCGGCGCCCGGTCCTCACCGTTCACGATCGGCGCCTCCGGCACCCCGAGCCGCCGCATGGCCTTCCGCGCGAGCACCCGCCCGGCCGTGAACTCGCGGCGGCGCTTCTCCACGGCGCGCGCCATCATCGCCGCCTCCTCCGGCCGGAGCGGCGAGAGGTCCGCCGGCATCCCCCGCGGGTCCGCCTCCTCGACGACGATCGGCGGCGCGAGCAGCTCGGCGAAGAGGCTCATCGGCCTCGCCAGCGGAGCTCCACCAGCATGAAGCCGCTCTCCCCGCCGCCTTCGCGGATCACCGCGTCCACTTCGTGGCAGCCCACGGCCTCGAGCATGCCGACCAGCGACCCCCGGAAACGATCCCAGAGCGTCTGCGCGAAGCCGGGCCCCTCGTAGCGGCGGAGCGCGCGGCCACGCTCCCGCTCGAGCTCCTCGCAGCCGGCGCCCTCGAAGTACGCCCGCATGAGCTGCGGGGAGCGCTCGAAGAGGCGCTCGAGGGGGACCATGTGCGGCTGGCGCCCGAGCTCGGCGCGGATGGTCGGCCCGGCCGTGTCGTGACCGAGCTCGTAGAGCGCGTCTGGGTTGCCGGTCGCCTCCACGACCGCCGCGTCGAGCCCGTTCTGCCAGGCGACCGGGTACCAGCCGCCGTCCACGACGCTCCGGATGGCCCCGGCGATGGCCGGCCGACACGCCTCGAGGACCGCCCCCCGGACGTCCTCCCCCCAGCGGGTCTCGACGTACTCGAGCGTGGCGGAGATCATGATGCCGCGGACCTGCGCCTGCACGGGATCAGTGGTGGCCGAAACCGTCGCCCCGAGCAAGCCCCATCCCTCGCGAGCCCCCTGCGAACCCCCGCGAACCCCACCGCGAAGTGACCGCGAAACGAGCGCGAAACGAGCGCGGCCGCCCCGAGAGCGAGGCGGCCGCGTCGTCCGTTCGGCTCCGCGCGGGAGCCCGACTCGTCAGCGCCCCCGGCGCCGGCGCATGAGCTCCCGGCGCTTCGCGGCGCGGTCCGCCGCCTTGCCGAGCTTCTCCTGGCTGTCGCCCGCTCCGTCGAGGTGCTTGGCGAGCTCGCCGAGCACGGGGAAGCGGAAGATGTCCGTGATGGAGAGGGTCGCCCCCGAGAAGGCGGCCTTCAGCTCCCGATGCGCCTGCACGGCGAGGAGCGAGTGCCCCCCGAGCTCGAAGAAGTTGTCCTTCGAGCCGACCTGCCCGACGCCGAGCACCTTCTTCCAGACGTCCGCGATCTTCTGCTCCGCCTCGCTCTCGGGCGCGACGTACTGGGCGACCTTCTTCTTCTGCACCTCGTCCGGGCGCGGCAGCCGCTTGCGGTCGACCTTCGCGTTCGGCGTGAGCGGGAAGGCGTCGAGCACGACGAAGTGGCTCGGCACCATGTACTCCGGCAGCGTGCCGCCGAGGTGCGCCCTCAGCGCCTCCTCCTCGACCTCGCCGCTCGTGGTGAGATAGGCGACCAGCCGCTTGTCCCCGGGCGTGTCCTCGCGCGCGATGACCACCGCCTCGCGCACGGCCGAGAGCTCGTTCAGGCGCGACTCGATCTCCCCGAGCTCGATGCGGTAGCCGCGGAGCTTCACCTGGTGATCGACGCGCCCGATGAAGCCGAGCGTGCCGTCCGCGTTCCAGCGCACGAGGTCGCCCGTCCGGTACATGCGTGCGTCGCCCCCGCGGAAGGGATCCTTCAGGAAGCGCTCCCGCGTGAGCTCGTCGCGGTAGAGGTAGCCGCGCGTCACGCCGGCGCCGCCGATGTAGAGCTCGCCGGGCACGCCCACGGGCACGGGCTGCCGGTTCGCGTCGAGCACGTAGAGCTGCGTGTTCGCGATCGGCGTGCCGATGCCGGTGATCCCGTCGCCGGGCGCCGCCACCTGCGTCGACGACCAGATCGTCGTCTCCGTCGGCCCGTACATGTTCACGACCTGGGCCTTCGTGAGCTTGCCGATCTCGCCGACGAGCGCCCCCGGCAGCGCCTCGCCGCCGATGAGCCAGGCCTTCAGCCCGCCGAGCGCCTCCCGCGCCCGATCATCGAGCGTCATCATGCGCGCCATCGACGGCGTGCACTGCATGTGCGTGACCTGCTCGCGCTTCAGCTGCGCGCCGAGGCTGTAGTCCTCGCTCGGCGCGTCCGTGACCACCGGCTGGTTCGTCCGGCGGATGACCGCGCCGACCCGCTCGATGCTCTCGAGCACCTTCGGCGTGGGCACGCCGTAGTCGACCAGGCAGGCGATCTCGTCGACGCCGATGGCCTTGCACTGGTTCACGCGCTTCACGGCGTCGTCGACCGTGCCGAAGAGGCCGCTGTCCTCGAAGTAGCGCTGGAAGGCGAAGTCGAGGATCGCCTCCATCTCCTCCGAGTCGAGCGAGCCGAGGTCGATGTCGAAGGGCGAGTCGACGCCCTCGGGCTTCTTGAACGCGGGGAAGGCCCAGGCGTAGGCCTTGATGAGCCCGGCGGCGCTCCGCAGGTAGTCCTTCATCGGCTCGCGCGCGATGTCCCGCGACAGCTCCCGGGTCTCGTCGATGTACGAGTGGAGCATGAGCGTGACCTTGCGCGAGGCCGGGTCGTAGCCCGCCTTCTCGAGCGCCTCCCGGTAGATGCGGATCTTGTCGGCGACCTCGTCGAGGCTCTGCCCGAGCAGGTGCGTCAGCACGTGCGCGCCCGCCTCGCCGGCCATCCGGTAGGTCTCCGGGTTGCCCGCCGTCGTGACCCAGACCGCGAGCTCGTCGCTCACGGGCCGGGGCTGCGTGACGACCGCGTGCATGGAGCCGTCGGCCTTCGGGAACTCGACCTCTTCGCCGCGCCAGAGCTTCTTGACGATCTCGATCGACTCGAACATCGCCTTCTTGTTGTTCGGCGGCGCGTTCTCCGGGCGCAAGATGAAGTCGTCGGGCTGCCAGCCGCTCGCGAAGGCGAGGCCCGTGCGGCCGTTCGAGATGTTGTCGAGGACGGCCCACTCCTCCGCGATGCGGATCGGGTGGTGGAGCGGGGCGACGCAGCTGCCGGCGCGGATGTCGAGGTTCTTGGTGACGGCGGCCACGGCGGCGCCGGTGACGGCCGGGTTCGGGTAGGGGCCGCCGAAGGCGTGGAAGTGGCGCTCGGGCGTCCAGCAGGAGGTGTAGCCGAGCCGGTCGGCGAGCTTCGCGCCCTCGAGGAGGCACTCGTACTTCTTGGGGCCCTGCCCGTCGTCGTTGCCCCAGTACATCAGGCCGAAGGCCATGGGCTTGGCGGCCACGCTCGGGTCCACGTCGCCGGCGGCCTTCACGCGCTCGCGGTCGCGGTGCACGACGACCTCGAAGCCGCGGGCGAGCGTCCAGAAGAGCTCGAGCACGCTGATGTCGAAGCTGAGCGAGGTGACGGCGAGCCAGACCTCGCGGCTCCCCTCCTCGCGCGGGATGCGCGCGTCCATCCCGGTGAAGAAGTTCGAGGCGTTCCGGTGCTCGACCATCACGCCCTTCGGCCGGCCCGTGGAGCCGGACGTGTAGATCACGTAGGCGAGGTTCGCGCTGGTCCAGCCCGGCACCTCCACGCGCCCGTCGCTCGCCCGCTCGAGGTGCGGGTCGTCGTCGATGACGAGGACGTCCGCGTCCGTGCGCAGGCCCCCGCGCGCCTCGCGATGCGTGACCACCACCTTCGCCCGGCTGTCCTCGAGCATCAGGTGGATGCGGTCCTCCGGGTACTCCGGGTCGAGGGGCAGGTAGGCGCCACCGGCCTTGAGGATGCCGAGCGCGCCGACGACCAGCTCGAGGCTGCGCTGGCAGTAGAGGCCGACGATCTGGTCCGGCCCCACGCCGCGCTCGCGGAGCACGTGCGCGACCTTGTTCGCCCGCGCGTCCAGCTCGCGGTAGCTCAGCGCCTTCCCCTCGAAGACCAGGGCGCGCGCGTCGGGCGTGCGATCGACCTGCGCCTCGAAGAGCTGGTGCATGCCCTGCGTGGACTCGTAGGGCACCTCGGTCGCGTTCCACTCGTGGAGGAGCGTGCGCCGCTCGGCGTCCGTGAGGAGCGGCAGCTCGGAGACCTCCGTCTCCTCCTCGTCGGCGGCGGCCATGAGCACGCCGAGCCGGCGGGCGAGCGTCTCGGCCTCGGCCTTCTCGAGGCGCGTGGCGTCGTAGTGGATCGCGGCGGAGGTGATGGTCACGCCCGCGTCGTCCACGGGGCCCGACTCGGTCGGCGCGAGGATCACGTCGAAGCGGCCCCGGGTCGCCCGCGGGTGCCGCGCCGTCAGATCGCGCGCGTAGGTCACGCGCTTCTCCACCCGCGCGAGCTCCTTGTCGAGGAGCGCCACGAGCGAGCCGACGTCGTCGCTCGCGTCGACGTGCAGGGGCACGGCCGGCGCGAAGTAGGCCTCGTCGCCGGCGATGGCCTCGGCCAGGCCCTTCGAGCGCCACCCCACGTGGAACTCGCTCTTGCCGCCGTTCCGCGCGAGGAAGGCCACGACGCCGGCGACCCAGGCCGAGCCCTCGAGGCCGGCCGCGTCGAAGGCCACGCTCTCGAAGCGCGGCGCCTCGCCGTGCGGGCCCACCTGCGGCACCTCGATCGGGTCGAGCTGCACCAGGCGCTTGGCCCAGAAGTCGTCCGCCTTGCAGATCTCGGCGTTCCGCTCCGTGAGCCGCTGGCGCACGTCGGCGCCCGGGTTCTGGAGCGTCTGCCCCTCGAGCGTCGACGGGCAGCGCGGCTGGCCCTCCTGATCGCTCAGCGCGAGCAGGCGCACGGCCCCGGTGCCGGCGGCCACGGTGGCGCCGTCCGGGCTCGCCTCGAGCACCTGGCCCGGCGCGCCGCTCCCCTGGGCCGTCTCGGCGGCCCGCACGACGAGCACCTCGCCGTCCTGGGTGACGACCTTCGCGAGGTGGAGCGGGTTCGGGTAGTTGGCGCCGTAGTCGAGCGCGCGCACGAGGCGCACGGCCGCGTCCGCGTCGGCGCTCCAGTCGACGAGGGCCAGGGCCTCGGGCCGGTCGTGCTTGCCGAAGTAGGTGCGCTGGGAGAGGTCCTGCTCCTCGCCGCCGGCCGTGCCGCCCTCGATGCGATCGAGCACCTCGGGGAAGCTCTCGATGGCCGCCTCGTAGCAGCGCGTGTTCAGCTCGAGGGCCGTCGCGCCGGGGGCGATGTCGAAGAAGCGCTGCGCGAGCAGGCGCCCCTCGTCGACGCCGCCTTCGATGCGGTGCCAGCTCACGCCGTGCTGGCTCTCGCCGTTCAGGAGCGCCCAGTTCGGCGCGTTCAGGCCGGCGTAGCGCGGGAGCGGGCCGTCGTGGAAGTTCACGCCGCCCTGGCGCGCCTTCGCGAGCACCGCGTCCGGGATGATGCGGAGGTTCGCGATGCTGAAGAACCAGTCGAAGTCCTCCGTGATCCGCTCGGCGAGGCCCTTGCCGGGGCTGAGCACGGGGATCGAGCGCGAGAGGGCCCAGGCGGCGATGTCCGCGTTGTCGCTGATGACGCCGCGCACGGTGTGCCCGCGCTGCAGGAGGATCTCGGCGCACTGCACCAGGAGGGACTCGGCCCCCATCAGGTAGCTGCTGAAGGTCTGACTGCTCATCGATTCCTCCCTCTCCCCCGGACGCGGCGGGACCCACACCCGAGTCACGCGCCGCGTTCAAGCGTGTATGCCACCCTCCTACCCTGCCTGGCAATCGACGACTCGCTGCGGTGAGCGGGTCGTCACGCGGGTGACGCAAGGTCACGCGGTCGTCCGGCACGACGCGCCGGACGCTCCTCCGCCGCGCTCCCTCAGCCGCCCTCCTCGAAGTCCTCGCTCGGTGGGAGCCGCTCGGGCCGGGTTCGCTCCCGGGGCAGCGCGTCGGGGGGCTCGGCGCCGTCCCCCAGGCGCGTCGGCGCGTGGAAGTCCTCGTGGGACATGGGCAGGCCGTGGCGTCCGTCGCCGAGCTCGTCGCGCTCCTCCCCCTCCGAAGAGCGGATCGCGTCGTAGGCGCTCAGGAAGACGGCCGAGACCACCTCGGCGAAGACGTCGCGGGTCGGCTCGTCGGCGAAGACGAAGCGCACCTCGTCGAGGTGCACGGTGCCGAGCTGGAGGTGGAGGCGGAGCGCCGAGGCGATCGCGTGACCGGAGGCCTCGACGGTGATGCCGCCGCGGCCCGTGCCGAGGGCGGGGACGGCGAGGCGCCGGTAGCCCTCGCGCTCGGCGATGGCGAGGGCCCGGTGCATGGCGCGACCGACGCAGGAGACGCGGCGCCAGGCGGAGACCGCATGCAGGACCGCGCGGCAGGGCAGCGAGCCGGCCGTCGTGGGGACACAGGCGCCGAGGGCGCGCTCGCCCCCGGCGCGGGCCTCCTCCTCGATCGCCGCGCCGCCGGCCCGGACCAGGGCCGCGCCGACGCCATCGTCCATGCGCATCTCGGCGTAGGCGCTGTTGACGACCGCGTCGCAGGGCACCGCCGCGATGTCGCCGACCTCGAAGGCCAGGCGGCAGCCCCCCGCCTGGAGGTAGCGCCCCTGGCGGCGCGTCGGCAGGCGGGGGTGGATGGTGCGCGCGAGCTGCCGGAGCACGGCGGCCGTGGTGCCGGCGGTGCGCGGGCGGGCCTCCGGGCGGCGCGCGAGGAGGCGCTCGAGCACGTGCTGGAAGTAGGCCTCGTCGGGGCTGGTCGCCGGCGGGAAACGCGGCGGCACCTCGGGCCGGGCCGCGTCCGAGCTGCTCGCGAAGGGGGCGAGGCCGTAGCGGAGCGCGAAGGCCGTCGCGCCGAGGGACCAGAGATCGGCGCGCCGATCGACGCCCTCCCCGAGGAGCTGCTCCGGGGCCATGTAGTCGACCGTCCCCGCAGCCCGGCTCCCCTCGGCGGCGGCCGCCTCCACGGCGACGCCGAAGTCGCCGACCTTCACCCGGCTCTCGCCCTCGAGGAAGAGGTTGGCGGGCTTCACGTCGCGGTGGATGACGCCGGCCTGGTGCGCCGCGTGGAGCCCCTGGGCAGCCTGCGCGGTCCACTCGGCGACGGCCCAGAGCGGCAGCGGGCGGCGGAGCGCCTCCCGGCGGGCCGCGGCGAGCTCGGCGAGGTCGAGGCCGTCCACGTACTCCTCGACGACGCAGGGCGTCCGGCGGCCGTCGCGGAGCTCCGCGTCGCCCACGTCGAGCACGCGGACCACGTGGGGCGAGGCGACGCGCGCGACGAGCCGCGCGGAGCGGTGGACGCCGGCCGCGACGTCCTCCCGATCGGCGAGCACGGGCGCGATGGTCTTGACCACGACCGGCGCGGAGAGCGCGACGTGCTTGCCGAGGTAGACCTCCGACATGCCGCCGCCGGAGAGCCGCCCCCAGACCTCGTAGCGATCGAAGAGCTGCCCCTGGATCATGGCTTCGGGAGAACGCTCATCGCTTCGGGAGGACGCTCATCGCTTCGGGAGAACGCTCATGGCTTCGGGAGGACGCTCATCGCTTCGGGAGAACGCTCATCGCTTCGGCAGGACGCTCATCGCTTCGGGAGGACGCTCATCGCTTCGGAAGGACGCTCATCGCTTCGGCAGGACGCTCATCGCTTCGGGACGACCTGCCGCGGGACGACGCACGAGACGGGGACCGCTGCGGGCCCGTACGGCATCCCTGGCTGTCAGGGGCTGTCGCTGAGGGCGCGCGCGGTGACGTAGAGCAGGCCGATGCTCGTCGGCTGGGAGAGGAGCGCGGAGATGCGCCCGAGGACCTCGCCCGTGTGCGCGGTCCACTCCTCGGTCACGTACACGATGTCGCCCGGCGCCATGACGATGTCGTTCCGGTTGCCGTTCACGACCTCGCGGAGGCTCGCGCGGTAGACGAGGGGCTCGCTGACGGGCCCGCGGACGATGTGCACGTCCGTGCGATCGCCGCGCTCGTTCAGGCCGCCGACCCCCGCGAGCACCTCCGTGAGCCGGATGCCCTCGTAGTGGCGGAGCACGGCCGGGTCCCGCACGGCCCCGAGCACGACGATGCCCTGCCCGAGGACCGGCGGTACGAAGAGGTGGTCGCCGGGGCGGACGTAGATGTTGTGCCGCGGGTCGCCCTCGTAGGCGCGGGCGACGCTGATCGGGAGCTCCTCCCCGTCGCGGACCAGCCGGGCCGCGTCGACGTCGGCCGCGAACTCGCCTTCGCCGGGGTTGAGCACGAGGTGGGCGCTCGCCAGCAGGTCGACGACCCGCATGCCGGGCCGCACGGGGACGGATCCCGGCGAGGAGACGGCCCCCAGCACGGTCGCCGTGTGCCCGTCCGGGTCCTCGATGCCGATGGAGACGCGGACCACCGAGTCCAGCCGGCGCATGGCGGCCTGCACGCGCTCCTCGGCCTGGAGCAGGGTCAGCCCGCCGACCTCGACGTCCCCCACGAGCGGCAGGTGCACCTGGCCGCGGGCGTCGACGACGAGCCCCTCGTACTCGGTCACGTCGGCGGAGAAGGCGCGCACGACCACGACGTCCCCGGGCAGGATGACCATCGCCGGCGGCGGGTCCTCGTCCACGCCCGGGCGCTCGGCGATCTCCGGTGCGGAGAACGCCGGATCCTCCGTGGGGAGCGTCGGCGCGTCGGGGAGCCGCACGCATCCGAGGAGAACCACGCACGCCAACATTCCTCGCCACATGGGCGAATGCATACCGCGGCTGAGCGGGACCATCAACGGCGGAGCGCGCCGGCGGCGCTCGGATGCGAGCTCGTCACGTCGGTCCCACTTGCGTGGCCGGGAGGGCGTCGGTAAACCCTGCGCGGTGGCACGGTGGGAGGCACTCGGTCGAGGCGGACGCGCGCGCGCGCCGTCGGCGACCCCTGAGGGCGCGGGCGCGCCGCCCCCCTCACGTGGTGGGAGGCTGAGTTGGCCGCCGGCTTGGTGAAGCCCCACTCGCCCGCGCTGAGCGTGATCACGCGGGTCTTCGACGCGGGGCTGATCGCGCTCGCGCACTGGGTCGCGATCCTCGCCCACCAGGAGGAGTGGCGGAACATCCACACCACGGCGACCGTCGTGGCGGGCGCGGTGTTCCTGCTCGCCGGGCAGAGCCTCGGCCTCTATCGGGCGTGGCGCGGCGAGTCGATCGGCCGGGAGATCTGGCGCGTCTTCGCGAGCTGGGCGGCCGCCGCGAGCGTGCTCCTGCTGCTCGCCTTCGTCTCGAAGCGCTCCGAGGAGTACTCGCGCTTCATCTCGCTGGTCTGGGCGATCTCCTCCCCGGTCGCGATCGCGGCCTGGCGGACCGGGCTGCGGCTCAGCCTACGGCGCGCACGCAGCCGGGGGCGGAACACGCGGAGCGTGGCGATCGCCGGCCTGACCGAGCTCGGCGAGCGGGTCGCGCAGACGATCGCCGAGAGCCCCTGGCTCGGCATGCACCTCGCGGGCTTCTACGACGACCGCTTCGAGGAGCGCGGGCACCCCATCCCGCCGGAGCTCGGCAAGCGCGAGGGGAACCTCGACGATCTCGTCGAGCTGGCGCGGAAGGGCGAGGTCGACCTCGTCTACATCGCGCTCCCGCTCCGGGCCGAGCCGCGCATCAACGAGCTCGTGCGGCGCCTCGCGGACTCGACGGCCTCCGTCTACATGGCCGCGGACTTCTACGCCTTCGACCTGCTCCACGCGCGCTGGGGCTCGCTCGGGGACGTGCCCGTCGTGAGCATCCACGAGACGCCCTTCTACGGCGTCGACGGCTGGCTCAAGCGCATGGAGGACATCGTCGTCGGCTCGATGATCCTCTCGATCATCGCGCTCCCGATGCTCTTCATCGCCCTCGGCGTGAAGCTCACCTCGAAGGGCCCGGTCTTCTTCCGGCAGCGCCGCTACGGGCTCAACGGCGAGGTCATCCACGTGCTCAAGTTCCGCTCCATGACCGTCATGGAGGACGACGGGCAGGTGAAGCAGGCGACGAAGAACGACAAACGCATCACGCCCTTCGGGGGGTTCTTGCGCCGGACCTCGCTCGACGAGCTGCCCCAGTTCTTCCACGTGATCAGCGGGACCATGAGCATCGTCGGTCCGCGGCCGCATGCCGTGGCGCACAACGAGCTCTACCGGACCAAGATCGAGGGCTACATGCTCCGGCACAAGGTGAAGCCGGGGATCACCGGCTGGGCCCAGGTCAACGGCTGGCGCGGCGAGACCGACACGCTCGAGAAGATGGAGAAGCGCATCGAGCACGACCTCGCCTACATCCGGAACTGGACGCTGCTCTGGGACATCAAGATCATCTTCCTGACCGTGTTCGGCCGGAAGGTCCGCAAGAACGCGTACTGATTTTGCGCTCGCTGGCGCTCGCTATTGCGCTCCGGTCGTCGCTGCGCTCCTCCCTTCGCTGGCTTGCCAGCGCCTCGCCGTAGCCGGCGAGAGCTCGGCCTCGCTTCGCTCGGTCGCGGTGCTGTTTTTGCGCTCGCTGGCGCTCGCTATTGCGCTCCGGTCGTCGCTGCGCTCCTCCCTCCGCTGGCTTACCAGCGCCTCGCCGTGGCCGGCGAGAGCTCGGCCTCGCTTCGCTCGGTCGCGGTGCTGTGGCGTATCGACGGGACCCGGCGCGCCTCTCCGCTGGGAGGGCTGCCGGGGACCAACCTCACACGGGGGGGGGCGGGCGCCCTCGGGTTCTCTCGGGTCTGCACCTTCGTAGCCTCGGTCGCTGGGCGCTCCCTCGGTCGTCGCGCCGGGCGCGTGGGCTGCATCTCGACCTCGTGAGCTTCGGTCGCCGCTGCGCGTCTCCCTGCGCACGAGTGGGTGCGTCGGCGTCGCCTGGCGCGTGAGCTGGGTCGCCGCTTCGCGCCTCCCTGCGCACGAGTGGGCGCGTCGGCGTCGCGTGAGCTTCGGTCGCCGCTTCGCGTCTCCTTGCGCACGAGTGGGCGCGTCGTCGTCGCGTGAGCTTCGGTCGCCGCTTCGCGTCTCCCTGCGCACGAGTGGGTGCGTCGGCGTCGCCTGGGGCGTGAGCTTCGGTCGCCGCTGCGCGCCTCCCTATGCGAAACCGCGCTTCGCTCTTTCCGCCGTCGCCGCGGCGTATGGGCCGGGAGGCGCCTCGGAGGCGCCTCCCGGCGAGGGGTCAGACGAAGCGGGCGAGGATGCGCTCGACCTCGAGGAGCTTCTCGGCGCCGGGCGTGATCTCGGCGAGGGAGACGTATCGCTTCACGTAGGCGGTCGCGAGGCGTCCTCGGGC
>PABA01000120.1 GCA_002699025.1 Sandaracinus sp.
ATGCGATCCGCTCTCCGCTTTCCGCCGTCCGGGCTGTCGCTGGCGTCGGCGGTCCATGCCGCTTCGCGGAGAAGCCGGGCGGTCACGGCCGCGCGCCTCGAGCAGGGGATCCGCCGAACCTCCCGAATCGAAAAGCCCCCACCCGATGACGGGCAGGGGCGAGAGCGGGGGCGCGTCCGGCGGTCTTCGTCCGAGCCGGTTCGTCAGAGCAGCGACGCCGGCCCGGTCACCAGCCGCCGCACCACATCCACCTGCCGATGGCAGCCCATCTTCGCCAGGATGTGCTTCACGTGCGTGCGCGTCGTCTCCACGCCCACGCCGAGCACCTCCGCGATCTCCCGCGGCGCCCGCCCGAGCACCAGGTGCATCGCCACCTTCGCCTCGGTCGGCGTCAGCCCGTAGAGCGTGCGGTACCCGTCCATGTCCGTGATCGCGTCCTCGCTCGGATCGGCGATCGCCACGAGCACCGTCCCCGCGAGCGCCTCGCCGGCCGTCGTGAGCACGACGTGCAGCTCGCCGCGCTGCCGCGGCACCAGCAGGGACACGCGCTCCCGCTTGCCGCGCGCCAGGGTCTCGAAGCCCTCCGTCAACGCCCGATGGGCGTCCGGGTCGTGGGCAGCCAAGCCGTCCTCGACGGTCCGCTTCAGCCCCTCGCCATCGATGAGCCGCCGCGCCTGCCGGTTCGTCGACACGATGCGCCCGTCGGTCAGCGTGACGATGCCGAGGGGTAGCCGGTCCAGCGCCGCCGCCATCGCCTCCGCCGAGCGCACGAGCTTCTCGTGGCGCTCCCGCAACCGGATGTACGCCCCGAGCAAGGCCTCGACCTGCGGAGGGAGCGACGCGCCCTGGGGCGCGAGCAACGCCCGCCACGCGGCCTCGTTCCTCGGTTCGTCCGAAACGTGAACACCCGAGGCGTCGTGCGCCTCCTCCACGATCGGCCAGCGGCCCCCATCTGCGTGCGCCATGCCCCAAGCATGACGCTAAAAGCGAGAAACCACCATCCCCCGATCGGGTGTTATACTTAAGTGCTATGGTCCTGACGGCGTCAGCCCGTCCAGGGGGTCCCGGGTCACCCGGTTCGACCCGTCCAGCGAGTGAATGTCGGCCTGGCTCAGGTCGATGCGCGGCGCGAACACCGCGCGTTGAAAGGCGTCGACAGCCGCCGCGGCGGTTTCTTCGGGCGTGTCGCCCGACTCGGGCGCGGCATCGGCGCAGTCGAAGAGCACGCCCCCCGGGCCGCGGAGGCAGATCCGCAGGCCCGCGTCGAGTGGCTGAATGGTCGCTTCCATCCCGACCTCCCCCACCTCGAAGCGGGGCGAGCGCCCGAGCGCCGAGGCCGCGGCCTCCCCCATCGCGTCGCCAGAAGGGGTCACCCGTATGGGCAAAGTCAGCCCCAGCCGCCGGAACACGCCGGGGTCTTTTTGCATGGCCAGCGCATAGGCCGGGAGGGCCGCTTCGACCCCCCGCTCGCGCCGGATGGCCTCCGCGCGAAGCGCGTTCGCTCGCGCTCGGAGCAGCGCCTCGCCGTCCCCGAGCCCATCCCGGGCCCGCTCCGCCAGCTCGATCGCTCGCGCCTCGTCCCCGGCCGCCAGGGCCGCCTCGGCCGCGAAGGCGTCGTAGTAGGCGTCCGCCCCCGAGCGCGCGTCCTCGGCCCGGGCCCGCCGCACGGCCTCGCTCACGACGCCCGCGCCGGCGACGTCCACCAGCTCGCCGACCAGCCAGGGCGGCACGATCGCGCTCCGCGCCGTGCCGATGCGGAAGAGGCCGACGAAGCGATCGTCGTCCGAGAGGAGCCGCACCGCCTGGCGCCCGCTCATCCACGCTTCGAAGCGGAGCCGCCCCGCCGCGGCCCAGGCCAGGGCGCGCTCCCAGACGGGCGCGCCGGCCGCCGCCTCGCGCCGCCGCGACGCCACGGCGAGGCGCGCCGAGCGATCGAGGAGCGCCACCACGGCCCGGTCCTGCGCCGGGTCGCGGCTGTTGTGCGCGCGCCGGTCCGGCGCCACGAGCGCCGTCCGCGTGATCTCGAGCGCCTCCTCCGAGCGCCCCACCGTCAGGAAGAACGCGGCGAGGGCGCGCCGGTGCTCGTTCCGATCGGACTCGCGCACGTGCGGCGGCCGCTGCGCCCGGTAGCCCGGCACGCGCTCGAGCGCGTCCAGCGCCTCGGGGAAGCGCGCCCCGCGGGTGTAGAGCTCGGCGAGCTCGAGCCAGGGGTTGCCGTACCAGGCCGCCGGCGCCTCCGTGGCCTCGAGGAGCACGCGCTCGGCCTCGGCCAGGCGGAACATGGAGCGCGCCGCCTCGGCGAAGTTCGTCAGATCGACCGCGTTCGGATCGCCGGGCGTCGACCGCGCATGCTCGAGCGCCCGCCGGCAAGCGACGTAGCTCTCGCCGTCGTTGCCGGCCTCGAACTCCACGGCGCAGAGCGCGTTCAGCGCGATCTCCACCTGCCGCGGGTCGTTCGTCGCGAGGCCCGCCCGCGCGACCCGGCGCGCCTCCTCGAAGCGGCCCTGCTTCATCAGCGCCCAGGCCTGCTCGGCCACCACGTCCGGGTCGTAGATCTCGTTGTAGCGCCCGAGGTAGCCGAGCCGCTCCTCGTAGTGCTCGAGGTCCCCGTGGATGGCCGCGAGCTCGAGCAGCAGGCGCGCATGCCAGCGCCAGGGCCCGCCGGGCGGCGGCTCGCGCCCGTGCCGCTCCGTGAAGAGCGCCTCGGCGCGGTTCGCGTGGTAGAGCGCCTTCGGGAAGTTGGCCTCCCCGTAGTGGTGCGCGTAGGCGAGGACGAAGTGCCCGACGTAGGAGCGCGGGTCCTCGCGCACGACCTCCTCGGCGGCCTCCCGCGCCTTCACGAGCTTCTCCTGGCGCACGAAGCTCCAGGCCCGGAGCTCGGCGTTCGTCCCCGGCGCGCCCGGCTCGGCCACGACGAAGCTGCTCGGGTCGAGGCTCTGCTGCGCGCCCACGGCGAAGCCCCCCGCCACGCCTCCGGTGAGGAGCGCGAGGGCGAGGACGCGAACGGGAGCCGGCGGGCGGACCGTCCTCATGGCCGCTGCAAGCTCACCTTCGCGAGGCGCTCGAGGGCGGGGGCCGTGCACTCGCGGACGACCTCGCGCGCGTCCTCGACGCCGGGGGCGAGCTCGAGCCGGTGCGGGAAGATGCGCGGCGCGAGCGCCTCGAGATCCTCGGGCGCCACGTAGTCGCGGCCGTGGATCAGGGCCCGCGCCTGGAGGGCCGGCATGGCGAGCACGAGCGAGCGCGTCGAGGCGCCCTGGAGCACGCGCGGGTCCTCGCGGAGCGTGCGCGCCGTGTCCACGAGCGCCTCCTTGACCGGCTGCGCGAGGTGGATCCGCTCGCGCACGGCGTGGCGCGCGGCGACGACCTCGGCCCGGGTCACGCCCGGCAGGGAGCTCGCCTTCTCGAGGGTCGGCGTCGGGTACTCGCCGAGCACGGCCAGCTCGGCGTCCCGGTCGATGTGCACCATCTCGATCTTGAAGAGGAAGCGATCGAGCTGCGGCGTCGGCAGGGGGTAGGTGCCGGCGAGGTCGAGCGGGTTCTGCGTGGCGATCACGAAGAAGAGCTCGTCGAGCGCGTGGGAGCGGTCGTCGATGGTGACCTGCTTCTCCGCCATGGCCTCGAGCATGGCCGCCTGCACCTTCGGGGAGGTGCGGTTGATCTCGTCGGCGAGGACGACGTGGGCGAAGATCGGCCCGGGCCGGAAGTCGAAGCCCCCCGCGTCCGGATCGAAGACGTTCGTGCCCGTGATGTCGCTCGGCAGCAGGTCGGGCGTGAACTGGATGCGGCGGAAGGGCGCGATGGTCACGGCGCCGAGCTCCAGGGGCGGCTCGCCGGCGGCCGCGGCGCCGGCGGCGATGGCGTCGCCGAGGGCGCGGGCGAGGGTCGTCTTGCCCGAGCCCGGGTAGTCCTCGAGGAGCACGTGGCCGTCGGCGACGAGGGCGACCAGCACGAGGTCGATCACGTCGTCGCGACCGAGCACGGCGGTGCGCAGGCGCTGCTTGAGGCGCATGGCGACGGCGTGGGCGTCGTCGAGGGGGGCGCCGCCGGCGGCGGGCCCGGCGGACGCGGAGGGAGGGGCGGGGGCGGGATCGAGTGTCGTCATCGCGAGGTGAGCCAGGTCCAGGGCGAGAGGCGGCCGAGGGCGCGCCGCCACCAGGGGAAGGCGGCGGCGAGCTCGCGACCGAGGGCGCGGCGCTGCTCTTCGAGGGCGGCCGCGGCGGCGCGGGCCCGGCGGCTGCCGAAGGCCACGCCCACGTGGGTGCGGGTGAGCGCCTCGAAGGAGGGCGCGAGGGCTTTGACGCGCGCGGCGAAGGCCTCGCGGCTCTCCCCCTTCGCGCGCCGGAGCGAGAGCTCGCTGAGCTGGTCGAGGGCCGCCCGGTAGCTGAGCCGGGGGAGCGCGTCCTCGGTGGCGAAGCGGGGCGCGAGGCGCCGCCAGAGCTTCGCGGCGATCAGGAAGACCAGGAAGCCGACGCCGAGCGCGAGCAGGCCGAGGCCGAGCCAGACGAGGACGTCGCGCATCGAGGTGGCGAAGCGCGGGAGCGGCGCCTCCGGATCGGGCGGGCGCGCGTCGAGGCCGCGGGCGAGCTCGCCGAGGAGGTTCTGGAGCTCCGGATCGGGCGGCGGCGGCGGCGGCGAGAGCACGGTCTGCGGCGAGACGTCGGCGACGACCCAGCCGAAGCCCTCGAGGTAGACCTCGGGCCAGGCGTGGGAGGTGTCGCCGCTGATGAGCAGCGCCGAGCCGCCGCGCCGGGCCGACTCGGGGATCGCGTAGCCGGTGGCGACGCGCGTGGGGAGGCCGAGCGTGCGGAGCAGGAAGGTCGCCGCGTGGGCGAAGTGCACGCAGTAGCCGGTGAGGTCGCCGAAGAGGAAATGCGCCGTCGGATCCTCGGCGCCCGCGTGGTTCGAGCGGAGCGAGTAGGAGCCCTCCTGGCCGAGCCAGCTCGTCACGGCGGCCACGCGGGCGGCCGGATCGTCGCGCATGTCCTCGGGGAGCGTCTCCTCGAGGATGCGCTCGGCGAGCTCCCGGTAGCGCGGGTCCTCCGGCGGCGCCGTGTAGAGCTGCCGCTCCTCCTCGCTCCAGCGCGGGTCGCCGGCGCGCGCGCCGATCATCGAGGCGAAGTCCGCCGTGAGCGCCGCGCTGAAGACGTTGTAGGTGCGGCGGAAGCGATCCGGGTCGGGGTTCGGCCAGGGCTCGAGGCGCACGGGGGCCTCGAGGCCGAAGGGCGCGCTGTGCTCGGTGAGGAGCGCGACGGTGGTCTCGACCGTGGCGCGGTGGGCGCCCATCGGCGGCGGCTCGTCGACGTCGTAGGGCGCGGTCGGGAAGGTGTCCGCGAGGTCCTCGTCCGCGCCCGCGGCGACGGCGCCGACGAGGCGGCGGCCGTTGTACTGGCTGAAGGCGCCCTGGCGGAAGTAGTAGGTCCCGTAGGGCGGCGAGAAGTCGTCGCGGAAGAGGACGACCGCGACGGGCACGTGGTCGCGGGACTGGTCGAGCTCGTCCTTGAACTCGAGGTCCTCGTCGTCGGGGCGGGTCTCGCCGCCGCCGCCGCCCCCGCGGCCCTCGCTCTCGTCCTCCGAGTCGCTCTCCCCGGGGCGGAGGCCGAGGCCCATCGCGCCGGGGGGCGGCTCCGGCGGCTCGACGGCCACGTCGCTCCAGAGGAAGAGCCCGAGGAGGAGCGTGACCGCGCCGAGGTGGAGGAGCCAGCGCGTGGGGCGCCGCTCGCCGAGGAGGAGCAGCACGATCACGGCGGTCGCCGCGCCGCCGAGGAGGAAGAGGTAGTGGGTCGGGTCGCCGCCGGCCGCGAGGATCTCGTCGGCGTACTCGTAGGGCCGGTGGATCATCCCCTGCCGGTGCGCGACCACGAGCTGGGCGAAGGCGAGGCCCACGGCGGAGACCTCGAGCACGGCCAGGGCGCGGCGCCGGGCCGAGAGGGCGCGCAGGCCCATGGCGACCCCGGCGAGGGCCAGGAAGAAGAAGAGCGCGTCGCCGAGGCGGAGCGCGGAGGCGGGCCCGAGGCTCGGCGCGAGCAGGCCCGTGTCCAGGGCGAGCCAGCGCACGGCGAGGGCGACGAGCAGGACGAGCGCGGCCGTGCCGACGAGCGCTCCGGAGCGGAGCCGCGTGCGCGCGAGCGCCGGGCCGAGGCAGGCGCCGGTGAAGGCGCCGAGGCCGGCGGAGGCGATGGCGCTGTCGGCGCCGAGGGGGATGGTGAAGACGGCGCCACCGATGGCGAGCACGAGCGCCCGCGCGGCGATGGCCATCCAGCCTTCGCGCGCCGGCTCCCCGTCGGGCATGGAGCCGTCGGGTCGGGCCCCGCCGCTCGGCTTCGCCGCCGCCTCGCTCACGCCGCCTTCTCCGCCGCCGTCTTCGGCCCGCTCTTCTTCGCGCGGCGCATCACCGCGCGCCGATGCGCCTCTCCGAGCACGCGCCCGCTCGCCCGATCGACGACCAGCACCTCCGCCCGCGCCGAGGCCAGCGCTTCGAGCGCGGCCTCGAGCGCGCCGGCCGAGGCCCCCTCCCGCGCAGGCGGCCGCGCCAGCAGGCGCCGCCACCAGCCTCCGGGCGGATCGGCCGCGAGCCCGTCGACGCCAATCACGATGCGCGTGCGGCCGCGCCGGGCGCCGAGCGCCGCGAGCACCCGCTCGATCCAGGGGCCGGGCTCGGCCGGCGCGAAGACCACGACCGAGACGGGGCCGCTCTTCTCCTCCTCCCGGAGGAAGCCCTCGAGCCCCGCGCCGCCCTCCGTCGCCGGCACCCGCGCCGAGCGCACGAGCGCCTCCTGGGCCTGGGACACGGTCTGCGTCCCGCCGGCCCCGTCCGCCCCGAAGGACCAGTCCTCGCCGAGGGCGCCCGACTCGACGGCCACCCGCGCCGCCCCGCTGCTCGCCTCGTCCGCCTCGCCCGTCACCAGGTAGGCGGCCGTCCGATGGGCGCGGCTCAGCGCCCGCTCGGGCACGCGCACGACGAGCTTCCGGGTGCGCGCGTAGATGCTCCAGTGGATGAAGCGCGCCGGGTCGCCGGGCCCGTAGCGCCGGAGCTCGACCCGGTCGCCCTCCGGGAGGCCCATGGGGTGCGGCCAGTCCTCGCCCCCGGCGTAGGCGAGGAGCGTGGGCAGGCGCCCGAGCCGCCCCCCGTGGGGCAGGACGCGGAGCGTGAGCGGGTCGTCCATCCGCAGGCCCAAACGCGCGAGCCCGAAGACATCTTCGACGACGACGCGCCTCCGCACGCCTTCGTGGGCGCCGCGCCGCGTGGGCCGGACGCGCTCGTGGAGGCGGCCTTCCTCGCGGACGAGCTCGATGGGGAGCGGCGGGGCGAGCCAGCTCCAGCGGAGGCGCACCAGCGGCACCCAACCGAGGCTCGGGAGGGAGAAGCCCGTGGGGGTGGCCCGGCCCGTCTCGCAGTCGCGGTGGAGCGCCTCCTCGGCGCGGAGGCGGCGCTTCACGAGGAGCGCGGCGAGGAGGACGAAGAGGAGGGAGAGGCCGACCAGGCCGACGGCGCCCCAGCCGAGGACCAGGAGCACCAGGTCCATCTCGCCGTAGCCGTAGTGCACGAGGGCGGCCGTCGCGAGGGCGGCGACCGCGAAGCCGAGGGCCGTGAGGGGCACGAGATCCGCGACGCGGCGGGCGAAGGCGAGGAGGGCGGCCGGCGCGCGGGAGAGGAGGCGGCGCCCGAAGCCCGCGGAGCGACGCGAGAGGTCGGCGGCGGCGGCGCGCTCGCGCTCGACGAGCGGAGAGCCGGAAGGAGCCGAGGGCGGGCGGTCCGAGCGCACGTCGAGGGAGCCTGACACGAGCACCGAGAAAGCGAAAAGGAGCCACCGGCGAGACGAAGCGCCGGCAGAAGGAGAACACCGGCCGAGCGGAAACAATCCCGCCGAGCGAAGACACCCCGCCCCACCCACGAACGCGGCGAAGCCCCGCCACGGCAAAAGGAAGCGCTCCGGCCACGAACGCAGCGAAGCCACGCCAGTGCAAGGAGGAGCGCACCGGCGGCGAACGCGGCGAAGTCCCGCTCCTGCGAAGGGGAGCACGCCGGCCACAAAGCGGCGAAGTCCCACTGCGAGGGGAGCACACCGGCCGCGACACGGCGAAGTCCCGCGAGTGCAAGGGGGAGCGTCCCAGCCGCGAACGCGGCGACGTCCCGCCACTGCGAGGGGAGCGCCCCGGCCTCGAACGCGGCGAAGCCACGCCCCTGCAAGGGGGAGCGCTCCGGCGGCGAACGCGGCGAAGCCCCGCTCCTGAGAGCACGCCGGCCACAAAGCGGCGAAGTCCCGCCCGCCACGGCGAAGGGGAGCGCTCCGGCCGCGAACGCGGCGAAGCCACGCCAGTGCAAGGGGGAGCGCTCCGGCCGCGAAGGCGGCGACGTCCCGCTACTGCGAGGGGAGCGCTCCGGCCGCGAACGCGGCGACGTCCCGCTACTGCGAGGGGAGTGTCCCAGCCGCGAACGCGGCGAAGTCCCGCCGCTGCGAGGGGAGCGTCCCAGCCGCGAACGCGGCGAAGCCACGCCCCTGCAAGGGGGAGCGCACCGGCCGCGAACGCGGCGACGTCCCGCCACTGCAAGAGGGAGCGGCCCGGCCGCGAACGCGGCGAAGTCCCGCCACTACGAGGCGAGCGTCCCGGCCGCGAACGCGGCGACGTCCCGCCACTGCGAGGCGAGCGCCCCGGCCGCGAACGCGGCGAAGTCCCGCCACTGCAAGGGGGAGCGGCCCGGCCGCGAACGCGGCGAAGTCCCGCCACTGCGAGGCGAGCGTCCCGGCCGCGAACGCGGCGAAGCCACGCCCCTGCGGAGGGGAGCGCTCCAACATCTGCCCGGTAGCTCGGCCCCACGGAGCCGCGTTCGTGTACCACGAAGAACCGACCCGTGTGACGCCGCGAAGCGGCGCCGAGCGGCCCACGGCCGCGCTGGTAAGCCAAAGATAGCGAGCGCCAGCGAGCGGAAGACGCCCCACGGAGCCGCGTTCGTGTGATGTCGAAGAACCGACCCGTGTGACGCCGCGAAGCGGCGCCGAGCGGCCCACGGCCGCGCTGGTAAGCAAAAATAGCGAGCGCTAGCGAGCGGAAGAAGGATGCGCGGGGACGCCACCTCCCGCATGCTGGACGGGTGTCCGCCGCCTTCCGCGCCCTCGTCGTCGACGACGAGCCGGGGCTCCGCTTGCTCCTCGAGCGCGTGCTCGAGCGCGCGGGCGGTCGCGTGACGGCGGTGGCGACGCTCCCCGAGGCCCGGGACTGGATCGACGCGGTGGACGTCATCGTCTGCGACTACCGGCTCGCGCGCGGCGTGAGCGGCGCGGACGTGGTGCGCGCCGCCCAGGAGAAGCTCGGCGCGCTCGCGCCGCCGGCGATCCTGGTCACCGCCACGCCCGAGGACGTCACGGAGGAGGAGCTCGGGCTCTTCGCGGACTGGATCGCCAAGCCCTTCCGGCCGCAGGCGATCGTCGATCGGGTGCGCGTGGTGCTGGCGGGGCGGCGGGCGCGGCAGGCGTCGGGGACCGAGCCCCGGCCCGACGCGGAGACCGTGCCGGCGCCCGAGCGCGCCGGCGGCGAAGACTGACGCCGAGGCTCCGCGACGCGAGCCCGGCGGCCGCCGGACGGAGCGAGCGGCCGCCGCTCACCGTCCGCCTCGAGCCGACCTGCACGCCGCGCGCTCCACCTCGAGCCGCCGGCTCCGCGCTCGCCGAGACGGGGCGCGCGGGGAGCGCCGGGCCTGATACGCTGTGCGCGGTGCAGGCGATCGAGGACGAGGTCCGGGCCGTCAACGAGGCCTTCTACCGCGCCTTCCGCGAGCGCGACCTCGCCGCCATGGAGCGCCTCTGGGCGAGCGAGGCGCCCGTCGCCTGCATGCACCCGGGTCTCTCCGTGCTCATGGGACGCGACGCGGTCATGCGCAGCTGGCGCGGCATCCTGCGCCACCCGGGCGCGCCGACGCTGACCTGCTCCCAGGTGGAGGTCCACCTGCTCGGCACCTCGGCCTTCGTCACCTGCCTCGCCGGCCGCGAAGGCGAGGTCCCGAAGCTCATCGCGACCAACGTCTTCACGCTCGAAGCCGGCCGCTGGCGCATCGTCCACCACCACGCCGCGCCGCTCGCGACCTCGGCCCAGCGCAAGAAGGCGAAGAAACCGGAGTCCGAGCCGCCGCCGGACCCCTTCGCGCTCAATTAGCGCTCCCTTCGGTCGCGCTGCCGTCCGCTCTCCGCCGTCCGCCGTCCGCCGCGCTCGCATCGAGGGAGCACCGGCGACCGCGTTCGCGGAGGGCTGCGAAGACTCGGCGCAGAGCGACGTCACGGGAAGCGACCGCGTTCGCGTTGAGCGGCGAAGACTCGGCGCGGAGCGACGTCACGGGAAGCGACCGCGTTCGCGGAGCGCGGCGAACCCCGGCGCGGGGGACCGCGTTCGCGGCGACGATCGGAGGGCCGAGGGGGAGGACGTCGCGAAGAGGCGGTGCGGACAGAGGCGGCCTCGTGGTTCGGGCGTGCGGCGTCGGGAGGCGGACCAGGCCCACGCGCGCGCCGAGCACTTCGCCGGCGCGCTCCACGAACGCGGCTCGGCGCCGAAGGCGGCGAGACCCGGCCCCCGCGCGCGCAACGCGCGGCACGCCGGGGGCGAGTCGTGGAGACCATGCCGAACGAGAGCGCGGCGAGCCCCGGTTCCCCGACCCCCGCGGCCAGCGGCCGCTCGGCGCCGAAGGCGGCGAAACCCGGCCCCCCGCGCGCCACGCGCGCCGAGCTCAGCGGTCCCAGCGCGCGAAGACCGCGAGCCCCAGCGCCGTCAGCGCCGCCGCGACCACGAACATCGCCCGGTGCCCCATCCAATCGGCGACCCCGCCGAGGAGCGGCCCGCCGAGCAGGATCCCGACGTCGAAGAGCGCCGTGAAGAGCGTCACCGCGGCCCCCCGATCCTCCGCCGGCGCGCGCGTCACGATCAGCGAGCTGAGGATCGGGAAGACATAGCCGTGCCCCATGCCGCAGACCACGCCGATCAGCGCGACGTGCCAGGCCTCCGTCGCGAAGGCGAGCCCGACGAGCCCCAGCCCGAGCAGGCCGAGCGCCGGGAAGAGCGCGCGCTTGACCCCGATCCGATCGGGCACCCAGCCGAGGAAGACCCGCAGGAGCACGGCCGTCACCGCGTAGGGCGTGAAGAAGCTGCTGATCTCCCCGATGCCCGCCGCCTTCACGAAGGTCTTCAGGAAGACGAAGTAGGCCGTCAGCGCCACGGCGAAGACCACGCCCACGAACCAGAGGGGCCGCAGGCTCGGCTGGAGCAGCGCCTTCTTCATCCCGCCCGGCGGCCGCGCCTGCACCTTCGGCCGCGTCTCCGGGAGCGAGAGGCTCGCGAGGAAGCCGACCCCGGCGAGCGCGAGCAGGATCAGGAAGAGCGCCTGGAAGTCCGCGTGCCGGAGCACCACGTCCCCGAGCAGCGGCCCGAGCGAGATCGGCAGCATCCCCGACACGCCGAAGAGCGCCATCCCCTCCGTCCGCCGCGCCTCCGGCACGAGGTCCGCCGCCATGGTGAAGAAGACGCTGAAGAGCATCGCCGTCGCGAGCCCGTGCACGCCCCGGACGACGAAGAGCCAGACGCCCACGCCGCCGATCGTCGGATAGAGCGCGCAGGCCGCCACGTGCACGACGCCGCCGACGAGCGCCACGCCGCGCCGCCCGCGCTCGTCCATGAAACGCCCCACGAGCGGCCGCGCCAGGAGCGCCGTCAGGCTGGTCGTCGAGATCGCCGCCCCGATCAGCGCCTCGCTCGCGCCCCACTCCTCGAGCAGGCCGGGCAGGTGCACGTAACTGTGGATGGCGAGCGTCGAGACGAAGCTCGCAGCCCAGGCGAGGAGGAAGGGTCCGGTCCAGATGCGGGACGGCGCGCCCGTCGCGACCGGCGGCATCGCCGGAGGGTGGGGCCGCCCCCGCGGAGGTGCCAGCCGCCCGCCCCCGCCGTCACCGTCTAGGCATCGGCGCGTCGGCCCCGCAAGCCGGATCTCCGCCGCCCGCTCGGCGGCGCCGGAGCCCGGAGGCGAGCTTGCCCCGTGTAGGTGCCCCGACTACGTTCGGCCGCGATGACGATCCGGGACCTCGGCTACAAGCCCTACGAGGGCGTACGGCTCCCGCCGAAGCACAACACGATCGTCATGCTGCGCCACGGCCTGAGCCGCGCCTGGGGCTCCTGGCTGGTGAAGATCGCCGGCTTCCTCTGCTGGGTGCCGACCATCATCGCGCTCTTCCTGCTCGGCGGCCGCTGGTGGTTGACGACCCAGGTCATGCAGGGCGGCGGCGGCGGCATGGAGCCCGAGCCCCTCGACGGCGGCGACTTCGTGCACAGCCTCCTCGGCTGGCAGGTCTGGCTCTTCTGTCTCCTCGTCACCCTCGGCGCCGGCGCCAGCGCCATCTCCGAGGACCTCGCGTTCCGCGCCTTCCAGTTCTACTTCGCGAAGCCGGTCACGCCGCCCCAGTACCTCTTCGGGCGCATCCTCGCCGTCGCCATCTGGGTCTTCAGCCTGACCTTCTTCCCGGCGCTGATCGTGATCCTGGTCATCGTCGGCACGGCCCCGGAGGATCTCCGGCTCGAGAGCCTCGGCCTGCTCTTCCCGGCCCTCGTGCACTCGGTGCTGATCTCGGCGGTCATGTCCGTCGGCTCGGTCGCCGTCTCGGCCCTGAGCAACAGCCGCGCGCTCACCATGAGCGCCTGGATCCTCCTCTTCGTCGTGCCCTGGGTGCTCGCCACGATCGTCTTCGAGGTCGGCGAGTGGCCCTGGCTGAAGCTCGTCTCCATCCCGGCGCTCCTCGGCGTCGTGGGCGACGCCCTCTTCAAGGTCGCGCGCGAAGACGACCTGAGCTGGTGGTACGCCCTGCCCATCCTGGTCGGCTTCACGGCCGGCGGGCTCTGGTACGCCCTGCAGAAGCTGCGCAAGGCGGAGGTGATCACATGAGCGCCGAGAGCAGCGAGGGCGCGGCGAGCATCCGCGCCGTCCGCCTCAGCAAGTGGTACGGCAAGGTGACGGCGCTCCAGGACGTGAGCCTCCACCTCGGCCCGGGCATCTGGGGCCTCCTCGGCCCGAACGGCTCGGGCAAGACCACCTTCCTCCGCATGGCCGCCGGCCAGCTCAAGCCGGCGCTCGGCGAGGTCACGGTCTGCGGCCTCCGCCCCTTCGCGCACCCGAAGGCGCTCCGCCTGATCGGGCTCTGCCCGGAGGCCGACGCCATGTACGACGAGCTCACGGGCCTCGAGTTCGTGACCTCCATGGCCGAGCTCAGCGGCTTCCCCCCGAAGGAGGCCGCCGAGCGCGCCGCCGAGGCCCTCGAGCGCTTCGGCCTGAAGGACGCCATGGAGCGGCGCGTGGGCGGCTACAGCCGGGGCATGCGCCAGCGCGCCAAGCTCGCCCAGGCCGTCGTGCACGACCCGCGCGTGCTGCTCCTCGACGAGCCCCTGACGGGCACGGACCCGACGAGCCGCGCGATGATCCTCGAGGAGGTGCGCCGCCGCGCCGAGGCCGGCGCCGTCGTGCTCTTCTCGACCCACGTGCTCCCCGAGATCGAGGCGATCACCGACCAGGTGCTCCTCATCGCGCGCGGTCAGCTCGTCGCGCAAGGCAAGGTGCACGAGATCCGCCAGCTCCTCGAGGAGCACCCGCACCACGTGCGCGTCTACACCTCCGAGCCGCGCCGCCTCGCCGGCCTGATCGTCGACGTGGAGGGCATCGTGGGCATGCAGTTCGCCGCCCACGGCGTGGAGCTCATGACCTACGACCCGGAGTCGACCTACCAGGTGATCGCCCAGAAGATCGTCGAGCACGACCTCCCCGTCGAGTCGATCGTCAGCCCGGACGCGAGCCTCGAGGCGCTCTTCCACTACCTCGTCGAGCGCAGCACGGCCGGCGCGGGCACGGGCGCGGACGCGGGCGTCGGCAGCGGGCGGCAGCGCATGATGCAGGCGGCGCGCCCCGGCCACGGGGGGCAACCGCAGCAGGCGGCGCAGGCCGGTCCGCAGGGGGGCTACCAGCCGCAGGTGCAGGGCCCGGGAGGCGGATCGTGAGCCAGCCCCCCGCCCTCCCCGGCTTCGGCCACGGGCTGAAGGTCATCTTCCGCATGCAGATGCGGCGGCTGATCCGCGGCCGGAAGCTCCGCCTCGGCCTGGTCTCCTGCGCGCTGATCCTCTTCGCCGTCATCGCCGCCCGCTACGCCAGCGCGCGCGACGTCGGCCCGGAGCGCTCCCTCGAGATCGCCCAGGACGCGATCACCAGCGGCTTCAGCTGGGGCTTCTTCAAGCTCCTCGCCTTCCTGCTGCCCTTCCTCTTCACGAGCAGCGCCATCGCCGAGGAGGTGGAGGGCCGCACCTTCACCTACGTGGCCTCCCGCCCGGTCAGCCGCTTCGCGATGGTGCTCGGCAAGTGGGCCGCCGGGACGCTCCTCGCCGTCGGCCTGCTCGTCGGCAGCGGGCTGCTCCTGCACCTCATCGGCTACGCCACCGAGCCGACGGCGCTCGTCGACCAGTTCGCCGAGACCGGCCGCACGCTCCTGGCGCTGGCCCTGCTCGGCGTCTGCTACGGGGGCATCTGCGTCTTCTGGGGCGCCGTCGCGCCGGACGCCGGCGGCATCCTGGCGGGCCTCTACCTCGGCGTGATCGAGTGGCTCGTGCAGTTCCTGCCGGGCTCCTTCCGGCTGATCTCCATGAACTACCTCGGCCAGCAGGTCGCAGGCATGGAGCGCGCCGGGCTGATGCCCGAGACGGCGCCGGAGATCGACGCCATCATCGGCGGGCCGGTCATCCTCGGCGTGGGGCTGCTCTTCCTCTTCTTCGCCGGCCTGGTCGTGCAGGGCAGCGAGTACCGCTTCAGCAAGGCCTAGCTGCACAGGAGCGCGGTTCGCCGAGTCCCGCGGGTCGAGGACGGGCCGGCGAGCGACACGCACGGGCTCCCGCCATGGCAATTGTTGCCATGGTGACGAGGGCGGCTCGTTCTCACCGTGATGGGGAAGAGCTCGGCGCCGACGCGGGGCTCGGGAAGGCTCCATGCGCAGCGTCACTCCGTCCTCCTCGGCTCTCTTCCGAGCGCTCCTCGTCTTCGGCCTCGGCTTCGTGCTCGCGTGCGGGGACGACGACGGCTCCGGCGACGCCGGCGCGCCCCCCGAGGATGGCGGCGCGATGGACGCGGGCGCGAGCGAGGATGCGGGCACGCGGGACTCGGGCACGGGCGGAGACGCCGGCGCGCGGGTCGACGCGGGGATGGCGGACGCCGGGTCGGACGACGCGGGGACGGCCGACGCGGGGACGGCCGACGCGGGCGACGCGCTCATGGGCTGCGACCCGGAGGCGAGCCCCTTCGGCGGCGGGGCGGGCACCGAGGAGGACCCCTACCTGCTCTGCGCTCCCGCGCATTGGCTCGCGCTCGGCCCCGACGAGGACGTCCATCACCGGCTCGTCGCGGACCTCGACTTCGCGGGCCGGAGCTACGCGCCCATCGCCGACTTCGGCGGCGTGCTCGAGGGCGGCGGGCACGCGCTCGCGAACGTCACCATCGCGGGCGTGGACCGGGGCGCGCTCTTCCTCGAGGTCTTCGGCGCCACGCTGCGCGACCTCCGCGTCGAGGGCCTCTCGGTCACGGCGACCCACGGCGCCGCCGGGCTGGTGCTCACGGTGGTCAGCACGCGGCCCACGGGCGGCGGCTTCAGCCGGGGCGCCGCGAGCACCTTCGAGGACGTGCGCGTCGAGGGCGCCGTCGAGGCGACGGGCGAGGCGGGCGTCGCCGCCGGCATCCTCGGCACCTTCGGCCGCGGGAGCGCCGCCGACCTCCGCTTCGAGGGCTCGGTGGAGGGCGTCTCCGCCGCCGGCGCCATCGACGCGCTCGCGCGGGACGCCAGCGCGCGGCGCGTCTTCGTCGACGCGGAGGTCGTCGCCGAGGTCGAGGCCTCCGGCCTGGTGCGCTTCGGCCGGGGCACGCTCGAGGAAGGCGTCGCCCACGGCGCGGCGACCGGCGGCGCGCGCGTCTCCGGCCTCTTCGGCGAGCTGAGCCAGGGCTCGGCGACGGCCGACGTCTACTCGGACATGGACCTGACGCTGACCCACGGCGCCGCCCTCGAGCTGGGAGGCATCGGCTCGGACATCTATCGGGTCGGGGGCGTGGTGGCCACGCCGCGCTTCGGGCGCGGGCGCGCCGGCTCCCTCACGGACTTCTACTTCGGGGGCACCATCACCGTCGTGGACGCGCCGCCCTCGGGGTTCGCCTCCGTCGTGGGCGGGCTCTTCGGCTGCTGGGGCGGCTACACGGGCTGCAACGGCGAGTGGATCCAGGGTGGCTGCTACTGGGACACGGAGACGAGCGGCCGGAGCACGCAGGGCGGCGGCCAGGTCATGTGCACGGGGCTGAGCTCCGCGGAGCTCGCCACGCCGGCGGAGACGCCGGAGCTCGAGCCGCCGACCTGGGTGAAGACGAGCGGCGCGGCGCCCACGCTGGCCTTCGAGGCGCCGTGAGGGCCGGCTCCGGGCCCCGCCTCGTCGCTCTGCCTCCGCGATGGCAATTTCTCCCATACCGGGTGGCGCGCGCGCTCGGCAGGCTCGAGCCATGAGCACGACGCTGTGGAGTGGGTGCCTGGTCGCCGTCTTGTCCCTCGGCGGCTGTGGAGACGACGACGGGAGCGGCGCGGATGGCGGCGCGACCGGCGTGGACGCCTCGACCGGCGCGGACGCCTCGGCGGGCGGGGACGCGGGCGCGCCGTCGGACGCCGGGAGCCTCTCGGACGGGGGCGCCGGGGGTGGGAGCTTCGCGGGCTGCGAGGGCTCGGGCGACTGCTCGACGCTGAGCGAGGCGGCCTGCAGCTACGCCATGGCCCTCGGCTGCGAGCCCACCTACGAGCGCTTCTGCAACATCCGCGGCTGCACGGGCTTCGACCAGCGGACCTGCGGCACGAGGGACACGGGCTGCATCTGGAACGAGGCGGCGGGACGCTGCGAAGACGACCCCGGCTGCGCGGCGCAGACGACGATGGAGGCCTGCACGAGCCGCGGCTGCTCCTGGGTGGAGACGCTCGCGGAGGGCTGCTCGGGCACCTGGGACTGTTCGGCGCTGGACTCGATGATCACCGGCGCCGACGCGGGCGCCGTGCCGAACGCCTGCGAGCGCGGCTCGACGCCCTTCGGGCTGAGCTGCACGACCCGCTACGAGTAGGCCTGGCGGCCTGCGGCCGCGGGGGGCGGGGTTTCGTCGCCTCCGGCTTGGCGGCCTTCGGCCGCGGGGGGCGGGGTTTCGTCGCCTTCGGCGACGAGCGGCCTTTGGCCGCGGGGGTCGGGGGACTCGGCCACGTTCGAGTGGGAGGGCTGTGCTCGCGCCTCGTGCCGTTCTTCCGCGGGGCGGCACTCGAGCGGTCTGCGGCTGCGGGGGGTGGAGCTTCGTCGCCTCCGGCTCGGCGGCCTGCGGCCGCGGGGGGCGGGGTTTCGTCGCCTTCGGCGACGAGCGGCCTGCGGCCGCGGGGGTCGGGGGACTGGGCCACGTCCAGGTGGGAGGGCTGTGCTCGCGCCTCGTACCGCTCTAGGCGCTCGATGGGCGTGGGCTCAGCGGAGGCGGAGGGCGACGGCGGCGGCGCCGACGCCGGCCTTGCGCGCGGGGTCCGTGAGCAGGCCGGCGAGGACGGAGGGCGGGGCCTTGGGGTCGCTCTGGAGGACGGAGGCGACCCGGCCGACGGAGCTCGTGGAGAAGGCCGAGGCCGAGCCGGCGAGGATGAGGTCGCCCGGGTGGACGGGCTGCGTGGTCGTGAAGGTGTCGCCCTCGAGGAGCCCGGCGCGCGAGGGCTCGCGCGGCGTGAGGCGCTGGGGCTGCCCCTTCTTCGCGTGCAGGTAGGCCCGGTCCTCGCCGGCGACGAGCACGTGGGCGCCCTCGTGGTCGATGGCCACGGCGAGGAGCGTCGCGTCCGGTACCTGCCGCTCGATGAGCCGGTTGCAGGCGCTCACCAGCGCGGCCCGCGCGCGCTCGGCGGCGAAGTGGAGGAGCGCGAGCCCGTCGCGCCCCTCGGCGGCTTCGAGCCCCTCGGCGAAGCCCTCGAGCACGGCGCGCGTCGCCCAGGACCAGAGCCGCGGCCGCCCCATGCCGCTCGAGATGGCGTAGACGCGCCCGTGCTCGAAGCGCCCGGCCGCGTGACGGGTCAGCGTCCCCTGCCGCACCTCGGCGGGCACGACGCTGCGATGGGAGTGCGGGTGCACCCCCGCATCGTACGCCAAAGACCCCTGCCCGCGGGGATCACGACCCGGTGGTCGTGATGCTCTCCGCTTCCCGCTCTCCGCCGTCCGCCGCTGGCGCCCGTCTTCGCGGTCCATGCCGCGTGCGCGGAGACAGCTGGTGGAGCTCATGGCCGGGGGTCGCTTTCCGCTCCCCGCTTTCCGCCGTCCGCCGCTGGCGCTCGACTTCGCGGTCCATGCCGCGTGCGCGGAGACAGCTGGTGGAGCTCATGGCCGGGGGTCGCTCTCCGCTTTCCGCGGTCCGCCGCTGGCGTGCTGCCGCGGGATCGATCGCTCGCCTCGCGCGCGCTCTCGGGATATCGCGCGGGGTCGGAGCGTGGCGGCGGAGCACGTGCGCTTCCCTTCCGCGGGATTCCCCGGAACCCCGCAGAGCGCGGGGCCGGAAGGCCCGCGCTTCGAAAAAGGCGGCCACGGAGGTGGGGCGCGCCGGTATCATCGGGCCGCGATGAGCGACGGTCAGCAGTTCCCGTGCCCCTCCTGCGGGGCGCCGAACATGAGCTTCGATCCGCAGCGGCAGGCGATGGCCTGCCCCTACTGCGGGCACGTGGCGGCGGTGCAGCCGCAGCAGCAAGCGGCCCCCCAGCAGCAAGCGGGCCCCCAAGAGCAGGCGGCCCCGCAGCAGGGCGCGCCGCAGGCGGAGGGGCAGGCCGCCCAGGGGGGCTTCGGGACCCCCGCCGGCGGCGGTCAGGCTCCCGCCCCCGCGCCGGGCGGGGAGCGCTCCCTGCAGGAGGGGCTGCAGATGGAGCAGTCCCAGGGCGGGCAGGGCTACGGCACGCAGGTGCGCACCCTGGACTGCTCGACCTGCGGCGCGACCGTGAACTTCGCCGGCGGCGAGATCTCCTCGAAGTGCGCCTTCTGCGGCTCGCAGAGCGTCATCGAGCAGCAGGCCCACGGGAACGTCATCCGCCCCGAGTCGCTCGTGCCCTTCGCCGTGAACCAGGAGGCGGCGAAGCAGAAGTTCCAGGAGTGGCTCGGCTCGGGCTTCTTCCGCCCCGGCGACCTCGAGGACGCCGCGCGCGTCGAGGGCGGCATCGCGGGCATGTACGTGCCCTACTGGACCTTCGACTGCGCCGTGCAGAGCCAGTGGCGCGCCGAGGCCGGTCACCACTACTACGAGCACGAGCTCGTCACGAAGGTCGTCGACGGGCAGAAGCAGCAGGTGAAGGAGCGCGTGCGAAAGACGCGCTGGGAGCCGGCCCACGGGCATCGGCAGGACCGCTACGACGACGTCCTGGTCGTCGCCTCCAAGGGCCTCCCGGAGAAGATCGCCGACCGGCTCGCCACCTTCGACACCTCGGCGCTCCAGCCCTACGACCCGCGCTTCCTCGCCGGCTACCGCGCCGAGGAGTACGGCGTGGGGCTCGCCGACGGCTGGGAGAAGGCGAAGCGCAAGGTGATCGCCGACCAGGACCGGAAGTGCCAATCCGACATCCCCGGCGACACGCACCGGAACTACCAGTCGCAGCACCAGTTCGGTCAGGAGACCTACAAGCACATCCTCCTGCCGCTCTGGATCGCGGCCTACCGCTACCAGGACGAGACCTACCGCTTCCTCGTGAACGGCCAGACCGGCGAGGTGCAGGGCGAAGCCCCGACGAGCTGGTTCAAGGTCGCGCTCGTGGTGCTGGTAATCGCCGCGATCATCGCGGGCATCGTCTTCGCGGTGAAGGCCGGCAAGGGCTAGCGCGGGCCCTCCGGCCCCGCGCTCTGCGGGATTTCAGGGAATCCCGCGGCCGGGCTCGCTCCCGCCCGTCCCCCTCCCCTCTTCGCCCCCGAGAGCGAGCGACGCGAAGCGAGCACATGTACTCCGCCCGCTCCGCGAACGCGGCATGGACCGCGAAGCCGAGCGCCAGCACGGACCGCGGAACGCATCACGACCCCCGGTCGTGATCCCCACGCCCCACTTCCCCGGCCACGCAGCGATCGAAGCGAGCCCGCGCGCCACATACACTCCGCCCGCTCCGCGAACGCGGCATGGACCGCGAAGCCGAGCGCCAGCACGGACCGCG
>PABA01000121.1 GCA_002699025.1 Sandaracinus sp.
GAGGCACCGGCTCGCTGGGGGTGGTTCGTGTGGGTCATGCCCTCTCCAGGCGCAGGTCCCGTGACAACGGCGCCCGAGCCAGACGAGCCCCACACGGAGCCGTTGGCGCGAGACGTGAGCCGCCTTCGGCTGACCCACACGAACCACCCCCAGCGAGCCGCCCCCGAGCAGCGCTCCATCTACGGCTCGGAAGCGACCCCCGACCCGGGCACGGAGGTGCACGCTCCTGCCTGGGCTCGAGCGCCGCGCGGGACCCCACGCTCGGGTTCGGAACTTGCGCTGGCAGCCCGGACTCGAGCTCGTACTCGCAGCTTGGGCTTGGTCTCTCTGCCGGGACTCGAGCTCTCAGCTCGGGCTCGCAGCTCGGGCTTGGGCTTGGGCCCAGCTCGGGCTTGGGCTCCCTGCTTGGGCTTTGAGCCCCTGCTCGGGCTTGGGCTCCCTGCTCGGGCTTCGAGCCCCTGCTCGAGCTTGGGCTTGGGCTCCCTGCTCGAGCTCGGGCTGCGGCTCTGTGCTTGGGCTCCCTGCTCGAGCTCGGGCTCCTGCTGGGGCTGCGAGCCCCTGCGCGGACTTGGGCTTCCCCGCTCGGGCTCTGAGCTGCTTGGCTCGGCCCCGGCTGCGACCCGGGCCCCCGGCTCCTACTCCCCCGCCCTCGCCGCCATCTCGGCTCCCGCCTCCACGGCCCCGCCCTCCTCGCCCTTCGCCTCCGCCTCCTCGAGGATCGCCCTCAGCCGCGACGCCATCACGCGCACGTTCGGCTCGAGCACCATCGAGTCGTGGTCTCCGGGCACCTCGTGCACCTCGACGTGATCGCAGAAGCGGGACCAGCCGTTGTCCGGGTACACGAACTCGCGATCCCGGTTGAGGAAGCGGTCGGGCCCGAGCACGTACGCCTTCTCCAGCGGCGGCCGGAAGAGGATCATCCGCTTGTCCCAGCGCGGGATCTCGTAGCGCCCGAGCGCCCGGTAGAAGGCCGCCTCGATCGCCTTGTCGTGGAACTCGGTCTGGCTGAGCTCCTCGGGCTCCTCGAAGCGCTTGCGGATCTTCCCCATCTCCCACTCGAGCCGGTTCTGCGCCCACTCGGCGACGTAGGCGATGCCCTTCTGCTCGAAGCGCTGGATCTGCACCTGCGCCCGGTCCCGCACCGAGAGCTTCTCGGGCAGGAGCCGGCTCGGCGTGTCGAGCATGACGAGCAGGTCCACCCGCTCGCCCTCGGCCTCGAGCTGCCGCGCGATCTCGAGCGCCGTGTAGCCGCCGCCGGAGAAGCCCCCGACGAAGTAGGGCCCCTTCGGCTGCACGATCCGCATCTCGGCGATGTAGTCCTTCGCCATCTCCTCGAAGGTCTCGTGCGGCTCGTCGCCGCCGTAGAGCCCGCGCGCCTGGAGCCCGTAGAAGGGCCGCTCGTCCCCGAGCAGGTGCGCCAGGTGGCGGAGGTTCAGCACGTTGCCGAACATGCCCGCGACCAGGAAGAAGGGCGTCCGGTCCCCGCCCCCGTCGGTCGGGTGCATGGCCACGACGTGCGTGAAGCGCCGCTTGGAGCCCTCGTCCTTCTTCTTCTTCTTCGCCGCCGCCCCGTCGCCCTCGCCGAAGCCGATGGCGTCCTTGATGAGCTCGCCGCAGGCCTCGATGGTCGGCGCCTCGAAGAGCACGCTGATGGGGAACTCCACCTCGAAGGTCTTCTTCACCATCGCGAAGAGGCGCACGGCGATGAGCGAATGCCCGCCGAGGTCGAAGAAGCTGTCTTGCACGCCGACCTGATCGACGCCCAGCAGGTCCTCCCAGAAGCCGACGAGCGTGCGCTCCACGTCGTCCCGCGGCTCCACGTACTCGCTGTCGAGGTCGGGCCGCGCGAACTTCGCGCTCGAGCTCGAGGCCTCCACGGCGGTCTGCCCGGCCTCCTCGATGAGCGTCGGCAGGTCCAGGCTCGAGACGAGCACCTCCGTCGGCGCTTGCGCCAGCACCCGCGTCAGCGCCTCGGCGCCCTCGCTCGGCACGATGCCGCGCTCGAGGTTCCGGCGGAGCCGCTGCTCGGCCGGCGAGAGCTGCCGCTCCTCCCCGTCCCGCCGATCCGCCTCGAACTCCACGTCCGCGCGCGTCGGCGGCTTCGCCGTCGCGAAGCTCACGCGCCCCTCCATCTTGCGGATGGCGAAGCGACGCGCCGAGAGCAGCACGTTCCCCTGCTCGTCCGTGATGTCCACGTCGAAGAGCGCGAACTCGCCGTCGGCGCGGTTGTCCTGCGCGCTCCGCACCCAGCTCCGCACCTTGCGCGGGAGCGGGCCCCACACGCGCACGGACTCGTAGCTCACGGGCACCCAGAGCGAGGTCGGCTCGTACCCCTCGATCAGCTCCATGGCGAAGCCGGTCGCCAGATCCATCAGCGCCGGGTGAAGCCGCCAGCCGGCCTCGAGGTCCTTGGCGAAGGCCGCGTTCAGCTCGAGCACGCCGAGCGCCTCGCCCTCGCCGTAGCGCGCCTCCTTCAGCACGCGCCAGCGCGGCCCGAAGCTGAGGTGCTCCTCCTGCGGCGAGCGGATGCCGCCCGGCGCCCGGTCGATCTTCTTCTCGCAGCGCGCCGCGAGCGCCTCGAGGTCCACCTTCTCGGCCGCGGGCACACCCGCGAGCGCCAGCGTCGCCTGCGCGTGGAGCTGCCACGCGGGCCGCCCCTCGACGACGCACGCGCTCCGCACCTCCATGGCGTAGCCGGCGTCCGTTCGCCGGAGCTTCACGCGGACCTCGCGCTCCTCCTCGTCGCCGAGCTGGAGCGGCCGAATGAAGAAGAGGTCCTGGATCTCGAAGGGCCCCTCCTCGCCCAGCTCGGCGAGGGCCTGGGCGGCCACGTCGAGGTAGCCCGTGCCCGGGATGAGCGCCCAGCCGCGCGCGTCCGGCGCGGCGGCCTCCTTCACGCGGTGCTCGTCGTAGAGCCACATGCTCTTCGGCGAGTGCATGCCGAAGAGGTGGAGCTGGCCGTGCACGTCGCGGCGGCGCCCGTCGAAGAGCGGCAGGGTCGCCGGCGGCAGCTCGTCCGGGCCGGCGCTCAGATCGGTCGTGTCGAAGGCCTCCGCGGCCATGCCGACCTGGTTCCAGATGCCCCAGTTGATGGCGATGGTCACCGGCCCCTCGCCGCCGACGCGGCTCGCGGCGTAGGCGTTCAGGAAGGCGTTGGCGGCCACGTAGTCGACCTGGCCCGCCGGCGCGATGGCCGTCGAGGTCGAGCTGTAGAGGAGCAGGAAGTCGCACTCCGGGTCCCGCCCGAAGAGCTCGCCGAGGATCTGCGTGCCGTGGATCTTCGGCGCGAAGACGTCCTCGACCTCGCTCTGACGCTTCATCTGCATCAGGTCGTCGTTGACCGTGCCCGCCGTGTGCAGCACGCCGCGGATCGGCCCGAAGCGCTCGCGGGCGGCGGCGAGCACGCCCTGCATCTGCTCGAGGTTCGTCACGTCGCCGCGCACCACGTCGACCCGCGCGCCGAGCGCCTCCACCTCGCGCACGGCGAAGATCTTCCGCGTCGTCGCGTCGGCCTCGCCGTGCTCCTCGACCCAGGCATCCCAGCTCTCGCGCTCGGGCAGGCCGCTCCGCGAGAGGAGGAGCAGCGTCGGCTTCTTCTCGCCACCGCCGGCCAGCCGGGCGAGCTGCTGCGCGGCGACCAGGCCGAGGCCGCCGAGGCCGCCCGTGACGAGGTAGGTCCCGCCCGGGCGCACCAGCTTCGGCGTGCCCTCGACCTCGCCGAGGCGGCGCTTCTCGAAGACCCGCGCGTAGCGCTTACCGTCGCGGAGCGCGGCGATCTCGCAGGAGGCCCCGGCCCGGACCTCCTCGAGCACGGCCGCCGCGAGCTCGTCCATGCCCTTCTGGACGGCCTTCTTGCCGGCGAAGGGATCGACGAGGGCCATGGCGAGCCGCCCGCCGAAGAGCTTCCGGCTCGGCTCCGGGAGGCGGAGGTCGAGCGTGCTCACGGTGACGCCGGGGAACTCGCGCGGGATGACCTGCACGGGCCCGAGCACCGTGGCCTTCTCCGGGTAGGCGAGGCCCTCGTCCCCGAGCTGGGCGGCGCCGTTCGTGATCACGTTCACGTGGAGCGGGCGCGGCACGTTCTCGTCGGCGAGCGCCTGCATCAGGAAGAAGAGGCTGTAGAAGCCGCGCTCGAGGTTCCGGTGGAAGAAGCTCGAGCCGGGGCGGAAGCTCTCGTCGCCCGTGGTCAGCCAGAGGTGGGCGACGCGGCTCGGCACGCGCGCCGCCTTGAGCAGGTCGCGCACGAGCAGGTCGTAGCCCTCGCGGCCGCGCTCGGGGGCGACCACGTACTCGGACTCGCTCCGCTTGGCGTAGGTGTCGCCCGGATAGACGACGGTCACCTGGGCGCCCTCGGCGCGCAGATCCCGCACCAGGCGCTGCCCGAGGCCCGCGTCGTCCATGAAGACCAGCCAGCTCGCCGGCTCGCCGTCCTTCGGCGGCACGGCGCGCGGCTGCCAGGCCGGCTGCCAACCGAAGTCCGCGACGTCCTCGAGCCGGTCGGGCTCGCTCGCGCCGGGGCCGCGCGCCTCGCCGGGCTCGATGAAGTAGTGCTGGCGCTGGAAGGCGTAGGTGGGCAGGCGCACGCGCTGGCGCTCCTCGCCCTCGAAGAAGGTCGCCATCGGATCGACGTCGAGGCCGCAGGCCCAGAGGCGCGCCATGAGCGCCGTGTCGTAGGCCCGGTCGTCGGTCGGGTCGGCCGGGTGGCGGAGCGCGCCGAGCACCTGGCCGGGCTGCACGCCGGAGGCGAGCTTGGCGAGCGAGCTCAGGGCGCGGCCCGGGCCGCACTCGAGGTACACGCGCTCGGGCTCGGCGGCGAGGAGCTCGACCCCCTCGGCGAAGAGGATGGCGTTGCGGAGATGCCGCACCCAGTAGTCCGGATCGGTCGCGTCCTTCGCCTCGAGCCAGCCGCCCGTGCGGTTCGAGACGATGGGGATCTGGGGCGCCTTCAGCGTGATGGACTCGAGGTAGGCGCGGAAATCGTCGAGGATCGGATCGAGCAGGCGCGAGTGGGCGGCGATGTCGATGTCGATGCGCTGGAAGTCGACCTCGCGCTCCTCGAGCTTGGTGGCGAGCCGGTCGAGGGCGGCCTGCGGGCCCGAGACGACGGAGAGGTCCGGCGCGTTGTGGCAGGCGAGGTCGAGCTCGTCGCCGAGGAAGGGCCGGACCGCGTCGGCGGAGAGGCTGACGCTGAGCATGCCGCCGGCCTCGACCGTGTCGAAGAGCTGGCCGCGGAGGAGCACCAGGCCGATGGCGTCCTCGTAGGAGAGCACGCCGGCCACGCAGGCGGCGGCGTTCTCGCCCATGGAGTGGCCGATGAGCGCGTCCGGCTTCAGGCCGCGGCTCTGGAAGAGCGCGGCGAGGGCCACCTCGACGATGAGCGTGAGCGGGAGCTGCACGGAGGGCTGGAGGAGCTTCCGGTCGGCCTCCTCGCGATCGATGCCGTCGGCGAAGAGGAGCGCCTTCGGGTCGTAGCCCGCGTCCTCCGGGAGGCGCGCGCAGAGGATCGCCAGCCCCTCGTCGACCTTGCGGCGGAAGACCGGCTCGCTCCCGTAGAGCTCCTTGGCCATGCCCGCGTACTGGGCGCCGCCCCCCGGGAACATGAAGACGAGCTTCGGCTCGTCGCCGACGGGGGCGTGGGTCGCGACCTGGCGCGGGTCGTTCTTCTCGAGGAGCGCGGCGGCCTCCTCGTGGGTCGCGGCGGCGATGACGCGGCGCTGCTCGAAGGCGCGGCGGCCCTTCAGGAGCGTCCAGGCCACGTCGCCGAGCGGCTGCTCGGGATGGGCGCGGAGGTGCGCCGCGAGCTTCTTGCCGTAGCCGTCGAGGGCCTTCTTGCTCTTGGCGCTGAAGACGATCGGCTGGAAGGGGCGCTTCGAGGGGCCCGAGGCCTTCCGGGCGGGGGGCTCCATGACGAGCACGTGCGCGTTCGTGCCGCCGACGCCGAGGCTGTTGACGCCGGCGACGCGCGGCGTGGGGCCGGCCCAGTCGCTCTTCTGGTCGTTGACCTGGAAAGGGCTCGTCTCGAAGTCGATGGTCGGGTTCGGCTTCTCGAAGCCGAGGCTCGCCGGGATCGTGCCCTCCTTCACGACCAGGCTGGCCTTGATGAGGCTCGCCACGCCGGCGGCCGTGTCGAGGTGGCCGATGTTCGTCTTCACCGAGCCGATGCGGCAGAAGCCCTTCTCGTCGGTGGTCTGCCGGAAGGCCTCCGTGAGCGCGCTGACCTCGATGGGATCGCCGAGGTAGGTGCCCGTGCCGTGGCACTCGACGTAGCCGACCCGATCCGCGTCGAGGTCCGCGAGGGCGTGGGCCTCGACGACGCAGCTCGCCTGCCCCTGCACGCTCGGCGCGAGGTAGCCGGCCTTGGAGGCGCCGTCGTTGTTGATCGCCGTCGACTTGATGACCGCGTAGATGTGGTCGCCGTCGGCGATGGCGTCCTCGAGGCGGCGGAGCACGACCACGCCGGCCCCCGAGCCGAAGACCGTGCCCTGCCCGCGGTGGTCGAAGGCGTGGCAGTGGCCGTCCGGCGAGAGGACCTCGCCCTCCTTGTAGAGGTAGCCGTGCCGGTGCGGGATCTCGATGGTCACGCCGCCGGCGAGGGCCATGTCGCACTCCTGCCCGAGGAGCGCCTGGGCCGCGTAGTGCACGGCGACGAGCGAGGTGGAGCAGGCCGTCTGCACGTTCACGCTCGGGCCCGTCAGATCGAAGACGTGGCTCGCCCGGGTGCAGAGGAAGTCCTTGTCGTTCCCCGTGTGGCGCAGGAGGAACATGCCGACCGAGTCGACGAGATCGGGGTTCGAGCAGATGTTGAAGTAGAAGTAGCTGCCCATGCCGCAGCCGCCGTAGACGCCGATGGGCCCCTCGACGGTCTCGGGCGGGTGGCCGGCGTCCTCGAGGGCCTCCCAGCCCACCTCGAGGAAGTGGCGATGCTGCGGATCGAGGATCGCCGCCTCCTTCGGGCTGAAGCCGAAGAAGTCCGCGTCGAAGAGCTCCATGTCCGGGAGCGGCGCGCCCGCCTTCACGTAGCGCGGGTGACGGAGGAGCTCGCGGGGCACGCCCTCGGCGAGGAGCTCCTCGTCGCTGTAGAAGCGGACCGACTCGACGCCGTTCAGGAGGTTGTCCCAGAACTCGTCGACGCTCCGGGCGCCGGGGAGGTGGGCGGCCATGCCCACGATGGCGATGTCGCTCTCGAGGTAGTCGTCGGACAGGTCGGACACGTCGTCTCTCTCGTGCTTTCTCTCGCGGGGGGCCGGCCGCGGCGCCGATGGCGCGGGCGCTGGGCCTCGCGCGCCAGCCCCCCTGCGCGGTGGACCCCATATACCACCCCCGCCGGCCGCGCACGACGGGCGCCTCGGGGCGCGAGCTCTGGGCTCAGCGCGGGAAGAGCGCGTCGAGGCGCTCGGCGAGCGCGTCGCTCCAGGGCACCTCGAGGGCGCCGAGGTTCTCCTCGAGCTGCGCCGGCGCGCTCGCCCCCGTGATGACGCTGGTGATCCCGGGCTGGTGGAGCGCCCAGGCGAGCGCGAGCTGCGCCGGGCGGCAGCCGACCTCGGCGGCGAGCGCGGAGAAGGCCCGGAGCTTCGCCCGGTTCTCCTCGGTCAGCATCTCGTCGAGCCACTCGGTGCGATCGCCGCGGCTGCCGGGCGGCACGCCGTCGTCGTACTTGCCCGTGAGCAGGCCGCCCTCGAGCGGGCTCCAGACCACCAGGCCCATGCCGGTGCTCCGCGCGAGGGGCACGATGCGCTTCTCCACGTGCCGCTCGAGGAGGTTGTACTTCGGCTGCTCGACGATGGGCGGCGTCCAGCCCCGCAGCCGCGCGAGCCCCTGCGCCTTCAGCAAGGTCGCCGGCGCCCAGCAGCTCGTCCCCCAGTGGAGCACCTTGCCCTGGCGCACCAGATCCTCGAGGGCGCGGAGCGTCTCCTCGAGGGGCACCTCCGGGTCCTCCCGGTGGCAGAAGAAGAGGTCGAGGTAGTCGGTCCCGAGGCGGCGCAGGCTCCCCTCGACGCTCTCGAAGAGGTGCTTGCGCGAGAGGCCGCGATCGTTCGCCCCCTCGCTCATGGGCCAGTAGGCCTTGCTGGCGAGCACGAAGCGCTGCCGGGCGAGGGGCGAGCGCTCGCGCAGCCAGCGGCCGACCGTCTCCTCCGCCCTCCCCTTCGCATAGGCGTCGGCGAGGTCCACGTAGTCGACGCCGCGCTCGGCGGCCAGGTCGAGGATGCGGAAGGCGTCCGCGTCCTCGAGGCTCCCGCCGAAGGTGAGCCAGCCCCCGAGGGAGATGGCGCTCACCTTCAGCCCGCTGCGTCCGACTCGCCGGTGCTCCATGGCGCGACGATAGGTCGGAGCGCGCCGCGCCGCGAGCCGATCAGCCGCCCGTGTTCGCGTCGCCCCAGCCGGCCTCGAAGTCGGTCGTGTCCACGCCGTAGGTCGCGAGGGCCGCGGCCGGGTCGTAGGCGAAGGGCGTGGCGCCGAAGTTGATCGCCTCGTCGTAGGGAGCGCCGGCGCCCGTCGGGTTGCCGTAGAGCATCGGGAAGACCTCGACCCAGACGTCGTCGAGCTCCATGTCCCAGACCACGACGTCGTCGACGATGACGTAGACGATCGGGTGCTGGCCCGTGTAGTCGACGGCGAAGCCGTAGGTGGTGGCCGAGGCGTCGAAGGCGGTGAGGAAGATGATGTTCCGCCAGATGCCGCCGGTGGTGTTCAGGGAGAAGCTCGGCGGCACGAGCGTGCGGCGGTAGGGGTTCAGGTCACCGCCGGCGATGACCAGGCCGCCGCCCTGGTTCACCGGGTCGACGAGGCGTGTGATCTCGAAGTACCAGAACTGGCCGTAGTTCCCCTGGTTGGCGCGGATGCCGTACTTGTCGGGGGCGGTCCAGTTGGCCTGGAGACCGCTCCCGTCGAGGACGATGCCCGTGCCGGAGAGCGTGTCGGGCTCGAGGCGCACCGGGTCGTGCTGCGCGATGGGCGCGTCCACGCGGACGTCGACGCGATCGGTCACCAGCTTGCCGCCCGAGTCGCGGACGCGGACCTCGATCGGGTGCAGGCCGATCTCCGTCGGCGTGAAGGTGAAGCTCCCGCCCGTGCCCGTGAGCCGATCGTAGGCCGTGGTCGAGAGGTCGCCCCACTCGATGGCCGCCGTGAGGTCGCCGTCCTCCATGTCCGAGGCCGAGGCCGTCAGCGTCACGGGCGTCCCCGGCGCGACGGTGACGTCCGCGTCCGAGACGAGCGAGGGCGGCTGGTTGAAGGGCCCGGCGTACTCGACGCCCCAGCCGAGCACCAGCGCGTCGGCCACGGCGTCCAACCCCGCGGCGCGCAGGGCGGCGTCCGGGTCGTAGTGGAACGGGAAGTTCGTGCGGTCGTTGCCCGGGTTGATCTCCATCTCCGGGGCGATGGCCAGGTTGCGGCCGCCGACCACGATGTGGAGCGGCGTCGTGACCCCCGTGAGGCTCTGCGTGTGGTGGACCGTCGCCGCGCCGCCGTCGTCGAGGACCAGGTGCACGACGGGCGTGGCGCCGCGGTAGTCGACGACGAAGCCGTAGTAGGTCTGATCGAAGGCGGCGAAGCCCCCCTGGTAGGCGGCGTCGTGGTTGATCGAGCCGTCCGCGTTCACGCCGAAGCTCTGGTCCGAGGAGCCGATGAACATGCCGGTCGGATCCGGGAGCGCCGTCGAGACGCCGACGCCGTAGTTCCCGATGACGTCGACGAGCCGGTGGCCCTCGAAGTAGAAGACGCCGGAGCCCGGCTCGATGACGTTGTTCGAGCGGGCCGTGCCCTCGAGGACGATGTCGAGCGCGAGCCGGTCCTCCCGGAGGCGCCCGGTGGCCTCCTTGTCCGTGTCGCTCAGCACCGTCGGCGGCGTGCCCCGGAGCTCGGCCGTCACCGTGTGGTCCGCGTCCATGTCGACGACGCAGTCGCCGACGCCGCTGCAGCCGGCGCCGGACCAGCCGAGGAAGGTGGAGCCGGGCTCGACCATCGCCTGGAGCGTGATGGTCTGGCCGTGCGTGTAGACCTCACTGCAGTCGGCGCCGCAGTCGATGCCCGCGGGCATGGAGACGACGCTCCCGTCCCCGTCGCCCGTGACCATGACCGTGAGCGTGCGCGGCGCGAGGCCGAACTCGGCGGTGACGCTCCGGGCCCCGTTCACGTCGACCTCGCAGGTCGGGCTCGAGCCGGAGCAGTCGCCGCCCCAGGCGACGAGCTCGGAGCTCGCGGCCGGCGTCGCCGTCAGCGTCACCCGCGTGCCGTGCTCGAAGTCGTCCGAGCAGGTGGCGCCGCAGTCGATGGCCCCCGGGGTGGAGGTGACGACGCCGCTGCCGGCGCCGCCGAGCGCGACGTCGAAGGTGTAGACGCGCTTGGCGAAGGTCGCCGTCGCGTCCCGCACCTCCGTGACGTCGAGATCGCAGGTCGTCGCCGTGCCGGCCGCCGCGCAGGCCCCGCCCCAGCCCTCGAAGGTGGAGCCGGAGTCCGGCGCCGCCGTGAGCGTGACCATGGTCCCGTGCGCGTACTCGTCGGAGCAGATGGCTCCGCAGTCGATGTCGCCGAGGGAGGCGAAGACCGTGCCCCCGCCCGGCCCGAGACGCGCGACGGAGACGCGGTGCATCTCGAGCGCGAAGGAGCCGACGACCAGCCGCGGGCCGTCCATGGTGAGGTCACAGGCGCCGGCGCCCGCGCAGTCGCCGCTCCAGCCGGTGAACACCGACCCGGCGGCGGCGCTGGCGGCGAGGGCGACCGAGGCGCCCAGCTCGAAGGTCTCGGCGCAGTCGCTCCCGCAGTCGATGCCGGCCGGGGTGGAGGTGAGCGTGCCGGTCCCGACGCCCGCGTGGACGACGCTCAGGCTGGCCCCGGCGCCGACGAAGGCCGCGCGCGCCGTCGTGTCCGCGTCGAGCGTGAGCACGCAGACCGGGCCGGCCGTCCCGGCGCAGGCGTCGGTCCACCCGGCGAGCTCCTGATCCGCGTCGGGGGTCGCCGTGAGGACGACGGTCGCGCCGCGCGCGAAGCTCGCCGTGCAGGGCCCGCCGGCGCAGTCGATGCCGGCCGGCGTGGAGGTGACGGTGCCCGCGCCGGAGGTCTCGACCGTGAGCTCGACGGGCGCGTACTCGAAGGTGGCGGTCACGACGAGGTCGTCCTCGAGCGTGAGCTCGCAGCTCGCCTCCGCGCAGCCCTCCACGGACCAGCCGGTGAAGGTCGAGCCGTCGACGCCCGAGGCCGTGAGCGTCACCGCCGTGTCGCGGCGGAGCTCGGCGACGCAGATCGCGTCCCCGCTCCGGCGGCAGTCGATGGCCCCGTCGGCGCCGGTCACGCGCCCCGGGGCGCCGCCGAGGAGCCGCACCTCGAGGGTGCGGAGCATGCCGCGGCCCGCGTCCATGGAGCCCGCGTCGCTCGGGCCGGCGTCCGAGCCCGCGTCGACGGGGACGTCGGCGTCGACGGGGACGGACGCGTCGACGGGGACCCGGGCGTCCTCGAAGACCCCCGCGTCCATGCCTCCGTCGTCGTCCCCGCATGCCGAGAGCAGGGCGGCGAAAACGCACACCACGACGCAACAGAAGGAGTGCTTTGCCTCGCTCGAACGATCGACCATCCGGTCCTCCCAGGCGCACTGTAGGAGTACAGCGACAACATCGGCAAATCCGGTTCACCACCGGCCTCCCCCGCCCGGGGGAGGGTCCGCGGAGGGAGAGGGGAAAAGGCGCGGGAACCTGGCTCGAATCCTCCGCCCGGTGTACTAGCTTCGTGGCCGTGTCGGGGGAGCCTCACGCCAGACTGGAGGTCGCCGGGAGGTGGGGATTCCCCGTGACCCGCGCGCGTCTGTGGAAGCGGCTCCGCGCGGCCCGGTGGTGGATCGTCGCGGCAGCGCTCGTCGGCGTGGCGGGCGGCGTCGTCGTCGCCTGGAAGCTCGTCCAGCCGACCTACGAGACCTCGGCCGTGGCCGAATACCGGCCGCCCGAGTCCATCGCGGGCGTCGATCCCCCACCCCTCGTCGGGACCCTCGAGGGCCTGCGCTCCCAGACGACGCTCCGCGAGCTCCGCGAGCGCCTCGGCCTCGACGTGCCGACGGAGCAGCTCGCCGCCCGCTTCGACCTCGGCTACGAGCGGCGCACGCAGGTGCTGAGCGTCACCGCGCGGGGAGCCACGGCGGAGGAGGCCGAGACGCTCGCCAACGCGGTCGTGGGGCTGCTCGTCGAGCGGCAGGACGAGAGCTACGCGCGGCGCGTGGAGCGAGCGCGACGGCGGGCCAGCGAGCAGCTCGAGGAGGCCCAGGAGCGCATCGAGGAGGCCGACCGGGCCTTCGAGGCCTTCCAACGCGAGACCGGCCTCGACGGGCTCTCCTTCGACGAGCGCCGCGTGCTCTCGGAGGCGGCGACGGTCGAGGCCGAGCGCGCCTCGGCGGAGGCGCGGGTCGCGGCGCTCGAGCATCGCATCACCCAGCTCGCGGAGGAGATGGGCGCGGCCCCCCAGCAGCTCAGCGCCTCGGTCCGGGCGGCGACCCAGGAGCGCAACCAGCTCCAGCAGCTGCGCACGAAGCTCGCGACGGCGGAGGCGACGCTCGACCCGGGGCACCCGCGCCGGCAGGCCCTCGAGCGGCAGACCCGGGCGCTCCGGCTCCAGCAGGTGAGCCGCTCGATGCAGGACCAGGGGCAGAGCGGCCTGGCCTTCCAGCACCTCGACCGGCTCAGCTCGCAGCAGAGCGCCGCGCGCGCGAACCTCGAAGCGGAGCGGGAGCGCCTGGCGCGGCTCACCGAGCAGGCCGCCGCGGCCCAGGAGCGCGCGAGCGACGTGGCCGAGCATGCCGACGAGGCCGCCACCCTGATGGCCCGGCGCCGGGCCGCGCGGGACCGGGTCGCGGAGCTCAGCTCGCTCGAGGCGCACCTCGAGGCCCTCTCGACGCCGGACGGGGGGCTCCGGCCCGTCGGCCGCGCGGTCCGACCGGACGCGCCCTCGAACGGCAAGAAGCGGATCATGGCGGCGGTCGGCATCCCGATCGCGCTCGTGCTGCTGGTGATCGCCGTGGCGCTCGGGCTCGAGCTCGGGAGCCTCCGGGCGTGGACGCCCGAGGAGATCGCCTGGTGGGGGTCCGCCCCGGTGATCGGCGCCACCCCCTGGCCGGCGAAGCCCGAGGCCTACCCGGATCTCCTCGGGGATCTGAAGGAGCTCGGGGAGCCGCCGGGCACGACGCTGATCGTGCCCTTCTCCGAGGAGGAGCGCGCGCAGGCCGAGGCCATGGCGGAGGCGCTGGGATCGCCGGAGGTCTTCGCCGAGATGGGCCTCCGCGCCCCCGGACCCGCCACCGCGCCACCACCGCCCGCTCCCGAGGAGCCCGCCGCGCCCCCCGACGCGGCCGCCCCGACGGTCTACGAGCCCTGGCTCGGCCCGCTCAAGGGCCCGAAGATCCGCCGGCAGGTTCGCCTCTCCGATCGGGTCGTCCTCGTCGTCCGCGCCGGGACGCGCTGGACGCAGCTCGTCCTCACGGCCCGGCGCCTCGGGCGCCCGCCGCGCGTCGGCTACCTGGTGCTCGACCTCCCCACCGAGCACCTCGCGCGCCGTGACCGCGTGGGGCCCGTGCGCGAGCTCTGGATGGGGGAGACGGGCTGATGGACGCGAATTTCATCGCGCTGATCGTCCTCGCCCTCTGGGGTCCGATCACGCTCTACGCCTTCAAGCGCACGACGGTCGTGCGCGCGGTGGCCTTCGGCGTCTTCGGCGGCGTGCTCCTCATGCCGAACCACGCCGCGATCAAGCTGCCGGCGATCACGGCTTTCACGAAGCAGACCTTCATCGCCGTCTGGGCGGTGGTCGGCCTCTTCATGGTCGCGAAGGTCCGCTACGTCTCGCCCTGGCGCGGCCGCGGCAAGTGGTTCCTCGTGGCGGTCGTCGGCGGCATCGGCACGGGGCTGACGAACGGCGAGGTGCAGATCTTCGGCCCCCGGGTCGTGCCGGGCATCGGGCTCTACGACAGCTACCACATGATCCTGGCGGACGTGCTGCAGGTCCTGATGCCCTTCTGGGCCGGCGCCATCGTCGCGACCTCGGCGGCGCGCCTCCAGGAGATGCTCCGGCTGCTCGCCTTCTACCTGCTGCTCTACTCGGTCTTCGTGATCGCCGAGCTCCGGCTCAGCCCGGTCTTCCACCGCTGGGTCTACGGCGTGAACGCCTTCGAGGACTTCAGCATGGCGATGCGGGGCGGCGGCTACCGGCCGAACGTCTTCCTCAGCCATGGCCTGGAGCTCGCGATCCTGCAGTTCTGCGGCGTGATGTCCGCGGCCGTGCACGCGAAGCTCGACCTGGTCATCTGGGAGAAGCTGAAGCGGCCGCGGCTGACCTTCGCGTGGTTCTTCGGCGTGCAGGTCCTCGTCAAGAGCCTCGGCGGCCTGGTCTTCGCCACCGTGGGCTCGATCCTGATCTGGTTCTTCCGGCCGAAGATGCAGCTCCGCGTGGCGGCCGCCGTGGCGCTCATCGTGATGGCCTACCCGGCGCTCCGCCTGAACCACATGATCCCCGACAAGGAGATCGTGGAGTTCGTCCGCGAGCACACGAACGAGGAGCGCGCCGGCTCGCTGAACTTCCGCTTCACGAACGAGCAGTCGCTCGTCGACAAGTCCATGCGGAAGCTCTGGTTCGGCTGGGGCCAGTACTCGCGCGCCGTGCTCTTCGATCCGGTCTCGGGCGACGAGCTCTCCGTGCGCGACGGGGCGTGGATCATCACCCTCGGCGAGCGGGGGCTGCTCGGCTTCGTGGGGATCTTCGGGTTGCTCGTCTTCCCGGTCATCGTCGCCTATCGGAGGCTGAAGCACGCCCACGATCCGCGCTTGAAACGCCTGATCGGCGCGCTCGCGATCATCGTGGCCTTCGCGACGCTCGACCTGGTGCCGAACGGGATGTTCAACACGCTGGCGTTCTTCTTCGCGGGGCTCCTCGACGGGGTGAACGAGAACGTGCTGCGCCCCGGCCGGCGCGCCTAGGAGCGCGAACGGCCCAGCGCGTGATCGACGAAGTCGCGGAGGTAGCGCGGACGATCGCCATCGCGGCCCTTGCGCTGCAGCGCCGCCCTCAGGCGCCAGGAGACCTCGCCGGAGACGTGCACGGCGTCGGCGGCGAGCTGGTAGAGGCGCCCGTGGTTCTTGCGGAAGAAGTAGCGGCGCGAGTCGAGCCAGAAGCGCGGCACGCGCTGGGCCGTCTCCTTCATGCCCGTCGAGACCGAGCCGATGTGCGTGATCTCGCTCTCGCGCACGTAGAGCGTGCGCCAGCCCGCCTCGCGCGCCCGGAGGCAGAGATCGGTCTCCTCGAAGTAGAGGAAGAAGGTCTCGTCGAAGAGGCCGACCTCCTCGAGGACCTCGCGCCGGATGAGCATCGAGCAGCCGGCGAGCCAGTCGACCTCGGTGGTCTCGGTGGGGAGGGGCGGCGCGATGAGGTGATCTTCGAGGACGCGCGAGAGCACGCCGAGGCGGACGGTGCTCTCGAGCTCGGAGAGGATGCTCGGGAAGCGGAAGGCCGTGCGATGCGGCTCGCCGTCCGGGCCGTGGATGTAGCTGCCGGCGATGCCCACGTCCGGGTGGGCCGCGAGCGCGTCGACGAGCGCGTCGATGGAGCCCGGGTCGGGGAAGGCGTCCGAGTTGAGCAGGTAGAAGAGCTCGGGCGGATCGTCGGACGCGAGGGCGGCGCGGAGCGCGACGTTGTTGCCGGCGCCGAAGCCCCCGTTGTGGCCGGACTGGACGACCTCGATGCGCTTCGAGTCGCTCTCGGCGAGGGCCGCGCGGAGCTTCTCCTCGGAGCCGTCGCCGGAGTCGTTGTCGACGATGACGATGCGGGCGTCGCGATCGCCGAGCTCGGCGTCGGCGCTCTCGGCGGCGCGCCAGGCTAGGTCCGGCGTGCGGAAGTTCACGATGATGGTGAGGATCTCCACGGCGAGAGGAGATACCCGATGCGCCGGGCCCGGTCCACGGGGGCCCTCGTGAGGGGCCTCTCGGGACGGAATGGCCGCGGACGCGTGGCGCAATGGTAAGGTGCCGTCATGTACGGCGAATCCGGGCTAGGCTTGGCACGTGCTCGCTCCCGGAGGCGAGCGGAACGGACCCGCGGACCGATGCGTTGAAACGGGCCCCGTTCGGCGTCAGCCTCAGCCCGGCGGAACGGACGGCCGCGAACCCACAGCGACTCCACCTTGGACCCGAATCGATCCCAAACGCCCCACGCGCTCCCCAGCGGCTCCGGCGGCGGCGCGGAAGAAGCCCCGGCGGGCCGGCCCGGCGCTCCCGTCGACCCGATCCGCGTCCTGCGCCGCGTGCGCAAGGGGCTCCCCTGGCTGATCGGTATCGCCGTGATCGGCGCCGCCATCGGTGTGGTCTGGGCGAAGTTCTTCCTGGCGAAGAGCTACGAAGCCCAGGCCGTCCTGCAGTACGAGGGGCACCCGCCCGTCGAGGGCGTGCCCACGCCCGCGAGCGCCGACGCCGGCGCCACGCTCCAGTCGCTCTATCTCGAGTCCGTGCTCGCGCAGATCCGCGACCGGCTCGAGCTCGGCCAGCGGAATTCGGTCATCGCGGCCCGCATCGTCGCCGCGGCCGACATGGACCAGGTCGTCCGCATCACCGGCACCGGGAGCAGCGCCGAGGAGGCGGCGATCTTCACCAACGGCGTGGTCGAGGTCTTCCTCGAGCATCAGCTCGAGGTGCGCCGGGGGCAGTTCGAGCGGGCCATCGCGGACGCGCGGGAGCGCCTGACGGCGGCGGAGGCGACCCTGGAGACGGCCCAGGAGCGCCACGACGCCTTCCGGCAGGAGCACGGCGTCTCGAACCTGACGACCGAGCAGGAGGCGTCCATCGAGGAGGCCGCGGAGCTGCGCGCCGATCGGGATCGGGCGTCGTCGGAGATCTCGGCGCTCGAGGCGCGGGTGGAGCAGCTCCGGCGGGACCTCCGGCGCACGTCGCGGACCTCGGTGACCAGCTCGAGCGTCATGAACACGGACGCGGACGAGCTGCAGCGGCTCGAGTCGGAGCTGGCCCAGCTGCGGGCGACGCTCGCGGAGGATCACCCGCAGGTGCTGACGCTGCAGCGGCGCATCGACTCGCTGCGGGCGCGCATCGCCTCCGGGGAGAGCACGAAGGTGCGCAACACGGTCACGGGCACGAGCAACCAGTACTCGGCCCTGCAGAGCGCGCTGAGCTCGGCGGAGGCCGATCTGCAGGCGGCGCGGCAGCGGCTCGAGGGGCTGACGCGGCTGGCGGACGAGGCGCAGGAGCGCGTGAACCAGTTCTCCTCCATCGAGGGCGACGCGACGCAGCTCCTCGCCGAGGTGCGGGTGAACGAGCGGCTGGTGAGCGACCTGCGGACGCGCCTGGCGCAGTTCGAGGACGCGGCCCGGAGCCCGACGACGGGCTACCGGATCATGTCCGAGGCGACGCCGCCGGAGTACGCCAAGGGGAACAAGAAGAAGTACCTCATCGCCGGGGGCGTGCCGGCGGGTGGGATGTTCGTCTGCTTCGTGATCCTGATGCTCCTCGAGTTCCGCGGCCTCCGCGTGCGCACGGCGCGCGAGACGGCCTGGTGGGGCAAGGGGCCGGTCATCGGGAGCAGCACCTGGCCGACCGAGATGGAGGCGCTGGACGACCTCGTCGCAGACCTGGACGACTTCGTGCCGGAGGCGCAGGGGCGGCTCTTGCTGGTCGCGGGGCACCCGGCGATGCAGGAGTACGCGCGCCAGCTGGCCGAGCGCCTCTCGTCGGACTGGTACGACACGACGGTCGTGGGCGGGCCCTCGTTCATGATGGACGAGGACCCGCGGCTCTCGCTCCCCGCCGGCGGCGGACCGGGCGCTCCGGGTGGCGGCGCGCCGGAGGGGCCGGGGAGCGCGCTCGCCGTGCGCGGCGCGCAGGCGCTGAGCACGCGGAGTCACCACCTCGAGTTCGAGGACCAGGCGCTGCTGCTGCAGGTGGAGGCCTGGGAGGGCGCGGACTCGGGCCCCTCGCTGCGGCGGGCGGCGCGGCTGGCGGACCGGGTCTGCGTGCTGGTGCCGGCCGGCACGAGCTCGTTCCTCGAGCTGGCGAAGACGAAGGAGCGGCTCGGGCGGGACGACGTCGGCGTGGGCTACCTGCTGATCGACCTGGACCCGCAGTACGCGACGCTCCTCGATCGGGTCGGGCCCGTCGAGGCGTTCTGGGCGAGTCAGCGCAGCTGAGCGCGGCCGCGAGCACGCCACGCGGCCCGGCGTCGGCGCGCCGCGTGGCCGGGACGGCTGGCGCGACGGGCGGGCTGCGGCGCGGGCCGGTGGGCCCATCCGGAGCTCGGCCGGGCGAGAGGCAGCCGGGCGAGAGGCGGCCGGACGAGAGGCGGCCGGGCGAGAGGCAGCCGGGCGAGAGGCGGCCGGGCGAGAGGCGGCCGGGCGAGAGGCGGCCGGGCGAAAGGCGGCCGGGCGAAGACGCGCACGTCCACCGGTCGCCACACGATCGGGCGCCACGAAATCGCCATGACGTGGCCACGGCGGCGCGCTCGGGGGGTGCCAGCTTGGACCGGTGCCCGGGGACCTGATGGAGCGAGGCGAAGGAGCGGACGGCGAGGTGGCCGTCGAGAGGGCCGGCGGCGGCTGCGCCGACCGGCCCCTGGACGACGGCGAGTCGACGCAGCCGCCCCCAGACCATGCGCGCGCGGCTAGAGTGCGACGGGCGCGCATGGTGCTCGGGATCCTCGGACTGCTCTACCTGGCGGTGGCGCTCGGCCTCGACCGATACGGCGCCCGGCGCCCGACGGGGCGCTGGGACGCCATCGTCGTCGCCGGGTGCCGGGTCATGCCCGGGGGGCGGCCGAGCCCGGCGCTGGCGCGGCGCGCGCGGCTGGCGGCGGAGCTCTGGGCCGAGGGGCGGGCCCCGCGGATCGTCTTCACGGGAGGCGTCGGGGAGAACCCGCCGAGCGAGGCGTCCGTGGCGGCGCGGGTGGCGCGGGAGGCCGGGGTCCCGGAGGAGGCGATCCTGCTGGAGGAGCGCTCGACCTCGACGGAGGAGAACGCGGAGTACGCGGCGGCGCTCCTGCCGGAGGGGAGCCGCGTCCTCGTGGTGAGCGACGGCTACCACGTGCTGCGCTGCGAGCGGGTCTTCGGACGGCACTTCGGGGAGGTCAGCGGCGCGGGCTCCACCAGCCAGCCCTGGCCCCGGGTGAAGGGCGCCCTCCGGGAGGTCCTCGCGCTCGGGGCCTACGCCGTGCTCGGCCGGCTCTGAGCGTACGGGCACGCGGGGGCCCGGCGATCGCGCCGGGCGGCGCCAGTCGAGCGGTGGGCGGTGTAGGCTCCTCGCCATGCGCCGCCTGCTCCCTCTCCTCGCGCTCGCGCTCCTCGCCACGCCCGCGAGCGCGGACGTGGTCCAGTCCCCGCCCGACGACTGCCCCTCGGGCGCCATCGGGCGGACCAACCACTACGGCCCGCACTGCGCACCCGACGTCTGCGACCCGGCCGCCGAGGAGGCGTGCACGACGGGGAGCTACCCGCCCCGGCCGGCCGGGCGCGCCTGCCGGGAGGCGGCCTTCTGCGTGACGACGCGCACCGTGGAGCACTGGCGGGGCAACACGACCATCCGGCGCTTCATCGGGCCCTGCGGGGCCGACGGGAGCTGCGCGGAGGGCGAGTGCGAGCGAGCGCACTACTGCGTCGACCCGGACGCCACCGGGCAGGCGACCGGAGCGAGCGAGAGCGAGATGACCGGCGGCGCGGAGGCGAGCGCCATGGAGGGCGCGACCGAGAGCGCCGGCGCCGCGGCGGAGCCCAGCGCCGCCGCCGGCGCCACCGAGATGGGCGGCGCGACCGCCAGCGCCATGGAGGGCGCGAGCGACGACGAGGACGGCGACGACGAGGGCTCGGGCGACGAAGGCGGCTGCGCCGCGGGCGGGCGGAGCGCGGGAGGCGCCGTGCTCCTCGCCGGGCTCCTCTTCGTCGCGCGACGGCGTCGCTGACCGTCGAGCAGGCCTCCATCGAGGGTCCGCAGGACACTTCGTCCGCCGCGTACCTGACCCGAGGTCATTTACGTGACGAGGTCGCGTACCGAAGCGCCCCGAGTGACCCCCCGTCACCCCAAGACACCAACGAATTCCACCACTTGGCGCCCACGCCGGGCGTCCGCAGGACTCCCGGCGACGCGGCCGCAGGACTCCCGGCGACGCGGCCGCAGGACTCCCGGCGGCGCGTCCGCAGGACTCCCGGCGACGCGTCCGGGTACGCGTCCGCGGGACTCCCCGGCAGGTGGGCGCGGGACGCGTCGACGCCCGCACCGGTGAGGCGCGGGCGTCGAAGTCATCGTCTCGCCGGGTCGGCGCTCACTCGACGACGAAGTCGTGGCGGGCGAGGAGAGCGCCGCCCTCGTCGCGGAGCACCGCCTGCCAGGTGCCGGGCTCGGTTGCGTGGCGCGTCCAGGCCCAGGTCCGCCAGCGGGGTGCGCCCGCCGGCACGCTCAGCTCGACGTGTCCCGTCGAGCGACCCGCGGGCCCCTCGAAGGTGACCGAGAGGTACGCCTCGTCCTCGCCATCGTTGCGGACGTCGAAGAAGGCGTAGAGGCGGTCGCTGCTCGCCGTGAAGACGTCGTCCGGATCGACCGGCTCGCGCGCCTCGACCCGCCGACTCAGGGCCATGCGCCGCACGGCGACGTCGCCGACGCGGCGAAGCTCGGGCCCGCGGGGGGCGACCTCCTCGGGGGCGGAGAGCTCGGCTCCCGAGGGACCCTCGAGACGAGCCGACGAGGGCGCGGCCGCAGCGGGCGCCGTGGCCGCGAGCAGCGGCTGCTCGTCCGGGGTGGGGGCACTCGGCAGGGCCGAGGCCGGGGTGGCGGTCGGCTCCGCCTCGGGAGCGGGCGCCGCGTCGTCGCAGCCCGCGAAGAGGCTGGCGACGAGCCCCGCGGCGGCGAGGTGGAAGAGGGCGGTGCGAAGGGTGGGGGTGGGATGGGTCATGGGAACCTCCGTTCGGCCCCGAGGAGGAGCAGGGCCCGTGCCCAGCCGAAAAGTTCCATGATTTCAACCATCGGGCGGCAGAGCGCCCATGTAGGCGTGTGTAGGACGACACGGGGCCGTGGCCCGCCTCCCGCGACCTCCGAGCCCGCGGGTCGTCTCCGGCGGCGCCGGCGCGCTCCTCGCCGCCAAGGCCCCTCCTCGCCGCCGCGGCCTCCAGTCCCCTCCACCCACTCTTCGTCCGGGGCGGCTCTCCGACGTGGAGCGGACTTGGCGCGCGAAGACGCGCTCGGCCACCGATCGCCCCGCGAAGGGCGGACGCCGCGACCGCATCGCGCCGAGCCCGAGCCCTCCGAGCGACCGACCGCCGCGAGCCCACCGAGCCACTCGTGCGAGGCGCGCCGAGCCCGAACCCTCCGAGCGACCGACCGCCGCGAGCCCACCGAGCCACTCGTGCGAGGCGCGCCGAGCCCGGAATCGGGCGCGCGCGGGCCGCACGCGTTACGATCATGAACGTCCGTGCACCGGCTCCTCCCCGCCCTCCTCGCGCTCGCCGCCTGCTCCCGGCCCGCGCCGGCCGAGGGCCCCGCCGTCGCGGGCCGGGAGCCGGCGAGCCCGGCCGAGCCGTCGACGGTGGCGCCGGCCGCCCGCGCCGAGGACCCCGACGAGGCGAACGGCGAGGACGCGGCGAGCGGGGACGATCGCGAGCCCGCCGACCCGCCGGTCGTGCGCCTCCGCCTCGAGGACGAGCGGACCCTCGTCGACGCCATCGAGGACGCCCTCGCCGCCGGCGACGTCCCCGGCGCGGTCGTGGTCCTCGGCGATCGCCAGGGCCCGGTCTTCCGCCGCGCCTTCGGCGCCCGCCGCCTCGTCCCCGAGCGCGCCCCGATGACGGAGGACACGATCTTCGACCTGGCCTCGGTGACCAAGGTCTTCACCACCGTCGCCGTCCTCCAGCTCGTCGAGCGCGGCGCCCTGGACCTCGACGCCCCCGTCGACCCCACCCTCCCCGAGCTCGCCGGCCGCGGCATCACCGCCCGCCACCTGCTCACCCACACGGCCGGGCTCCGCCCGGTGAACCCGCTCTCCGACTACGACGACGACCGCTCGGCCTCCCTCTCCCGCGCCCTCCGCGCCGCCCCCGAGCGCGCCCCCGGCACCTACCGCTACAGCGACCTCGGCTTCCTCGCCCTCGGCGCCCTGGTCGAGCGCCTCTCCGGGCACCGGCTCGACGCGCACCTCCAGACCCACGTCTTCGCGCCCCTCGGCCTCCGCGACACGGGCTTCGCGCCGGGCCCGGGGCCGCGCGTGGCGCCGACCGAGCGGGCCGCGCATCGCGGAGATCCGGCCCCGATCATCCACGGCGAGGCCAACGATCCGCGCGCCTGGCGCCTCGGCGGCGTCGCGGGTCACGCCGGCCTCTTCACCACCGCCGACGACCTCGCGCGCTTCGCCGAGGCCCTCCTCCGCGGGGGCGGCCCGCTCCTCCGCCCGGAGACCGTCGCCCTGCTCCAGCGACGCGTCGGCACGCGCGGCCTGGGCGTCGATCGCGACCCGCGCGAGGGCGAGGGCTGGTCCGCGGCCGCCTTCGGGCACGGCGGCTACACGGGCACCTGGCTCTGGCTCGACCCGCTCACGGGCGTCTACGTCGTCGTGCTCACGCACCGGGTCCATCCGGACGGCGGAGGGCGCGCCGGCCCCCTGCGGAGCGCCGTCGCCCGCGTCGCCAACGCCGCCGTCCCCCGGGCCCGCCCGCCGGTCCCGAGCGCGCCGCGGCTCGGCATCGACGTGCTCCGGGCGGAGGGCTTCGCGCGGCTCCGGGGCCGGCGCGTGGGGCTGCTCACCCACGACGCGGGCCGGGCGCGCGACGGACGCCGCACGGCCGCGCTGCTCCACGACGCCCCGGAGGTCGAGCTCGCCGCGCTCTTCGCGCCGGAGCACGGGCTCGCCTCCGATCGGGAGGGCACGGTCCGCGACGGGCGCTGGCGCGGCGTCCCCGTGCACGGCCTCTTCGGCGCCCGGCGCGCGCCCCCGCCCGAGACCCTCGAGGGGCTCGACCTGCTGCTCGTGGATCTCCAGGACGTCGGCGTCCGCTTCTACACCTACGCGAGCACGCTGAGCCGCGCGATGGAGGCAGCCGCGGAGGCCGACCTGCCCGTCTGGGTGCTCGACCGACCCAACCCCCTCGGCGGCGCCGTGGTCTCCGGCCCGGTGGTCGAGGACGCGCTCCGCTCCTTCGTGAACCACCACCCGCTGCCCATCCGCCACGGGCTCACCCTCGGGGAGCTGGCGCGGCTCCTGGCCGCCGAGAAGGACCTCGACCTCGACCTGGAGATCGTCGCCGTCGAGGGGTGGCGCCGCGAGGAGCGCTGGGAGGAGACCGGGCTCCGCTGGGTCCCGCCCTCCCCGAACCTCCGCACGCCCACGCAGACCCTCCTCTACCCCGGCCTCGCGCTCCTCGAGAGCACGAACGTCTCGGTCGGCCGGGGCACGGACGCGCCCTTCGAGCACTTCGGTGCCCCCTGGCTCGACCCGGAGGCGCTGCTCGCCGAGCTCCCGCCGCTGGCCGGCGTCGGCCTCGCGCCGACCCGCTTCGTGCCCACCGCGCGGCCCTACCGGGGGCGCGCCTGCCGGGGCCTCCGGGTCACGCTCACCGATCCCGAGGGCGCCCGGCCGGTCGACGTGGGGCTCGCCCTCCTCCGCGCGCTCGCCCGCACCCACGGCGACGAGTGGGACCGGAGCCGTGCCCCCCGAATGGTGGGCGCCCGCGACCTCGTCGCCGCCCTCGACGAGGCCAGCTTCGACGTCTTGCGCGCCTGGGGCGCGGAAGAACGGCGCGCCTACCTCGCGCGCCGGGCGCCGCATCTTCTCTACCAGGCGGGCGACGCGGGCGACGACGAGGCGCGCTAAAATGCCCCCGTGGAGCCGCGCGTGGAGTGGGACGAGAGCCGATGGCCCGTGGTGCGCTGTCGGATCGAAGGCGAGCACCACCGCGACATGGCGGGCGAGGGGCTCGACCCCCTCGCGCGCCTGCTCCAGGGGCGCCGCCCCTTCGCCCTGCTCTGGGATCTGCGCGAGCTCAGCCCGCCGGGGCCCTGGGCCGTGCGGGCCCTCGGGGAGCTGCGACGGAGACACGCGCGCGCCCTCGGGACCATCCTCCGCGCCGAGGCCCACGTCGTCTCGAACCGCGCGCTCCTCGGCATGGTCGCGATGATCAGCTGGTTCCAGCGCGCCCCGATGCCCGAGCGGAGCTTCCTCGACCCGGCCGCGGCCGAGCGCTGGCTCACGGCGCGCATCGACGCGGACGCGACGCTCGCCTCCATCGCCCACGGGGCAGCAGAGAGCTGGACGTGAGCGATGCCGCCACGAGCGACACCTCCGCGAGCGACACCTCCGCGAGCGACACCGCCGCGAACGACTCCGCCACGAACGACTCCGCCTCGAACGACTCCGCCACGAGCGACTCCGCCGCGAACGACTCCGCCGCGAACGACTCCGCCGCGAACGACTCCGCCGCGAGCGACACGACCGCGAACGACTCCGCCACGAGCGACTCCACCACGAGCGACTCCGCCGCGAACGACATGACGGCGGGGGGCACCGTCGAGTGGGACGACTCCGAGTTCCCCTTCGTCCGCTGCCGCATGGCCGGCCGGCTCACGCGCGCGCACGTGCCCGCGTACCTGGAGGGGCTCGATCGGCAGCTCGACCGCGCCGCGCCCTTCGTCATCCTCTGGGACGTCCGGCAGCTCGCCTTCCCCGAGCCCTGGGCCCTGCGCGTCGCCGGCGAGCACCAGCGCCGCCGGGTCGCGGACTTCCGCGCCCACCTCCGCGGCGAAGCGCACGTCATCACCAGCCCCTTCATCCGCGCGGCCGTCCGCATGGTGAACTGGTTCCAGCCCGCTCCCCAGCCTCAGGCCTACTTCCGGACGGGCGCCGAGGCCGAGCGCTGGCTCCGCGAGCAGCTCGGCGTCTACGCGGCGACCGGCTCGGGCTGAGCCGCCCCATCGCCCCGCGGCGCGACCCCGAGCCGCTGACCGAGGCGCCGAAAGGGCCGCCGCTCCCAGATCCGCTCCGCCCGCAGGAAGGGCAGGAACGCCACGAAGGTGAGCTGGTAGAAGAAGCCGATCGCCATCAGCGCCAGGACGCCGAGGTGGAAGCCCCAGATGGCCACGGACCACCAGACCCCGAAGCGGCGATGGAAGAGGGCGAGCGGCGCGACGAGCTCCGCGAGCAGGCTGAAGCCAGCGAGCGCGACGAAGGGCGCCGGGTAGCCGCTCAGCCAGGCGCCGAGCGGCGAGTGGTGCGAGCCGAGCTCGATCTTCCGGACGTTCCCGAAGGCGACGAAGTTCCGGAGCGTCTCCCCGCCGAGGAACTCGAAGCCCCCGTTCCGCAGCTTGGCGATGCCGGCGAGCAGGTAGACGGCGACCACGACGGCGCCCATCAGCTTCAGCGGCCAGCCGTAGCGCCCCGAGGCGGGCGGCGTGGGGCGATGGCGCGCGTCGAGGGAGAGGGCGTCCGCGGCCGGCGCCAGGGCGAGGATCAGCACGTGGAAGGTGAGCGCGTTGTCCGTGTGGAGGATCTTCCCCCAGCTGTTCGAGTAGGTGAGCACCCAGAGCAGGAGGCCGGCGAAGAGCGGCGCCAACACCCGGTGCTTCCAGCCGAGGAAGAAGGGCACGGCGAGGGCGAGCGTGAGCGCGACGAGCCCCTGGTAGACGAGGGGCAGGGTCGGCGAGGGCGCGAGGGTCGCCAGACCGACCGGCTGGAAGCGGTCCACGTCGTCGAGGGCGTAGCTGAAGAGGTGTGGCGCGCGGATCAGCAGGTAGACGAGCGCGAAGGCGCCGACGAGCGCGCGCACGGTGCCGAGGCGAAGCGCCGGCGTGGTCGGCATCCAGAAACGGTCGAGGGCGGACGCCATCACTCGCCCCCCTCGTGGGGCACGCCGCAGCGTACGTGCACGTGGCGCTCGAGCGGCTCGGGGCCGGTCTCGAAGTAGGCGACCACGTCCCAGGTGCTCGTGGCGAGCTCCACGGCCTCCACATCCGCGTGGTCGGCGGAGGCGGCGACCCGGGCGGCGACCTCGTGGCAGTAGGCCGTGGCGTTCCCGCCGTGGACGCCGTGGTGGATGGTCATCATGGACTGGAGCACCTCGCGGTTGCCGGCGGAGACCATGGGCGGGAGGGCCCGGCGGCGACCGTCCGCGTGGACTCCGAGGGCCTGCGTGAGCGTGAAGTCGCGGGGGCGCTCGTGGCTGAACATCGGGTAGTGGCTCAGCGGGAAGGAGTCCTCGTCCGGGTGCCCGAGGACCGGCGAGAAGAGGAGCGCCAGGACGAGCGCGCTGAAGGCGTAGACGAAGGCGCGGTAGGCCGGCGAGAGGGGGGCCGCGGCGGGCCCGTCGGCGCTGGGTTCGGCGGCGTCCGGCACGGAGGCATCCGGCGTCGCGTCCCGCTCGGAGGCGTCCGGCTCGGCGTCCGGCTCGGTGGCGTCCGGCTCGGCGTCCGGCTCGGTGGGGGGAGCGGCCACGGCGTCAGCGGGAGCGACGGGTGAGGTGACCCGAGGCGAGGAAGCCCCAGGCGGAGCCGAGCACCAGGCCGGCCGTGTGGGCGCCGTTGGCGATCGGGAAGAAGCCCGTGAAGCCGAAGAGGTACCAGACCATCATCCAGATCATCGTCGAGCGGTGGAGCGCGTAGGGGAAGGTCGGGTCGTAGCGGCCCCGCACGTAGAGGTAGCCGAGCAGGCCATAGACGACGCCGCTCAGCCCCACGGCCAGAGCGCCGCTCCAGACGAGCTGGAGCACGATGCCCGAGACGCCGAAGACGAGGGTCATCAGCGCCAGGCGCAGCGAGCCGTGGGCGCGCTCGACGACGCGGCCGAGGTCCCAGAGCCAGAGGCAGTTGAAGGCCAGGTGGAGGATCCCGCCGTGCAGGAGGATCGGCGTCACGAGGCGCCAGACCTGCCCGGAGAAGAGCGTCCGCTGGAGCACGTCGCCGACCCCGTAGCCGTTCAGGGGCACCAGCGCGTTGGCGATCTCCGGGCGCGCCCGCGTCAGGAAGAAGAGCCCGACCGAGGACGCCACGAGGAAGAGCGTCACGTACCCCGGCTGCTGCCCACGCTGCAGCGTCTCCCGCGCCTTCATCACCCGATGGCGCGACTTCTTCTCGCGCTCGGCCTCCGCCTTCCGGTGCGCCTTCGCCTCCTGCCGGCGCGCCTGGAAGATCGGCGCGTCCGGGTTCGCCTCGAACTCGGCCAGGAGCGCCTCCGCCCGCTCGAGGTGCGTCTCGTCGTGCACCCAGAGGGCCCAGCGCTCGTCCCGGGTCTCGCGCAGGGAGGTCTCGATGCCCTCGACGTAGAGGGCGTCGCCGAAGACGCGGGCGGGCGTCTCCTCGTCGAAGGTGTGGAGTATCCGCATCGGACGGGGCCGGTATAGCAACAGGCGGCGCCCCGATCCGGTCGCCGCGCGCATTTGTGGGCGAGAGATTTCGCACGCCCGAGCGTAGGATGGAAGCGCGGCTCCCTCCCGGCCTCCCCCGACCCAAGGAAGGGCGCCGCTCGAGGGTCTCTCCCAGGCCCCGCCCGCCGCCATGCGCCCCCTGCTGATCCTGCTCTGCCTCTCGATGCTCTCCGGGAGCTGGTTCGCCCAGCCGGACCCGGAGCTGGTCGTGGTCGCCGACGAGCCCTTCGTCTTCCGGCCGAGCGTGAGCGCCGAGCTCACCTGGGACAGCCCCCGCTCGCCGGTCGGCTGGGGCAGCTTCGACCTCACGGCGGCCCCGGAGCACGACGAGATCCGTGTCGACCTCCTCCTCGGGACCCCGGCACGCGATCGGCGTTGGACCTGTGGGGACCTGACCCTGCTCATCGACGGGCGCCGCGAGGACCTGCGCACGCAGTACGCGGGCGTGCCCATGTCGAGCGGGGTCTACGACGCGGTGACGGCGAAGCTGACCATCGCCCACGTGCGCGAGATGGTCTCGGCGCGCGAGGTGGAGGTCTCGCTCTGCGGGGACGGGCTGGCCGTGCCCGCCGAGCAGCGGCGGCGGCTCCGCGACTTCGTGGAGCGCTTCGACGAGCGCGCCATCTACGAGGGCCCGTCGGCCCCGAGCCCCCCGCCGGAGCTCGGCCCGGAGCACGAGTGGATCTTCGACGATCCGCAGGAGCCCGGCGGCCCACCCGCGCCGGCCTGATCCCACAGAGGCGCGGGGCGAGGGGGCGAGGGCGACGGGGCGGAACCCGGGGCGCGAACGTCCCGGGGCGGGGGTCCGGAAAAAGCGGACGCCGCCTGAGAGCTGCTGTCGGCCCCCCCTCCGTCGGGCACTCTCGCGACCCATGGACGAACGAATTCACGGGGTCTCCCTCCAAGACTGCGCGGAGATCATGGGGCGGGAGGGCGCGCTGCGGGCCCAGCACGGCGAGGCCGCGGCCAAGCCGCTCTTCGAGCAGTTCCTGGGCGAGCGGGGCCTCGACCCGAACCTCTGGGCGCAGGCATGGAACGCCTGGTGGACCCGGATGGAGTCGGACCCCTCCGGCAAGCTCCACGCGCGCTTCGCCACCCTCCAGCAGCAGGCGACCCAGCAGGCGCACCTCGCGGACATCCCCGACGCGAGCCAGGACGCGAAGGAGGGCGTGACCCTCGAGGTCTATGCGAAGTGCATGGCCAAGGCCGCAGCCGGCGAGGACATGCAGGCGGTGGTCGCCGCGGAGGGGCTGAGCTGGGAGCAGTGGCAGAAGGCGCAGACCGCCTGGAACACGGCCATGGGGGCCGACCACGACCACCACCTCACGACCCAGTACGGGCAGCTCTACGCGAAGTACACGCCGGGCTTCCAGCAGCAGATGGAGGGGCAGACGGCCGCCATCATGGCCGCCGAGCACGCCCAGCGGGAGGCCGGTCGGCCGGACGAGCCCGAGGAGGAGTACGAGCTCGAGGACATGATCCGCGAGCTCGACGATCCGACGCCGCGGACGCGCTGGACGGCGGCGCACCACGTCGCGAACCAATGGGACATCGGCGACAAGAGCGACCCGACGCTGAAGGCCGCCGCCGAGAAGGCCTACACGCTGGCGCACGAGGCCCTCGACCGCTTCGACGAGATCACCGTGAGCGAGGCCGAGGCGCTCGCGCAGGATCTGAAGGTCTTCGCCGAGGAGGGGCTGCTCGACGCGGAGCGGGCGGCGGACAGCAAGCAGGCGATCGAGCGGGCGCTGGCCCGGGGGCGCGAGCAGCTGGCGACCTTCGAGACGGCCTTCGCGCCGATCCGCGACAAGGCGGTGCCCGAGCGGGTGAAGATGCAGTCGCGCATCCAGGATTTTCAGGGCTTCGTGGAGACCCTCTCGGAGCTCGTCGAGGAGTGGGACGACATCGACCTCCCGGAGGCGCCCGCGGGCGCGTCGGCGGCGGGATCGGCGGCGGGATCGACACCGGGATCGACACCGGGCGCGGCGATCCAGCCGGCGAAGAAGGACGACGAGGGCGGCTTCCTCGGCTTCCTGAAGAGCCTGCCTCTGATCGGGCAGCTCCTGAAGATGCTCGGGCTCTGACTTCGGGCGCCGAGCCGGGATGAGTCACTCGACCGAGGCCGAGAGCGCGGAGGAGCCGACGCCCCCGGGGACGCGGGCCTTCTTCGTCTTCTTCGCGCTCGTCGGCGCGCTCGGCGTCGCGTCGCGCTTCGACGTGGTGCTGGGGCGCCTGCCGCCGCTCCTCGCCGAAGGGCTCCTCCTCGTGCACGGGCCGCTCCTCTTCGTCGCCGGGCTCCTCGAGCGGCGCCTGCGCCCGGAGGAGGACGACGGGCCGACCTGGATGGCCATCCGCGACCGGGCCGTGCGGGCGGGCTTCACGCTCTCCTTCACGACGCTGACGATCGCGACGCTCCAGGCCTTCGACATCGCCCTCGGGCCGATCGATCCGACGCCGCCCGAGAGCTTCCCGCTCGCGCAGCGCGCCCTCTGGTACGCGGGCTTCAGCTTCGGCATGGGCTTCGCGAATTACCTGGCGGCGGTGGGGACGCTCGTGCCGGCGCTCCGGGCCGTCGCCCGCCCCGTGCTCCACGCGCCGCTGGCCGCGGGGGCGGGCGTGATGGCGCTGCTGGGCGCGGGCGTGGCCTTCGGGCTGCGCTGGGCGGCGGAGCAGGCGGCGGTGCAGGAGGGGCTCGGCTCGCTGGCCGGTTGGCTCGAGCGCCCGGAGGTCCTCGTCGGGCTGATCGTCGTGCCGCTCGTGCTCCCGGCGCTCTTCGCGCGAGCGCGGAGCGCATAGGAGTGCGCATCGCGCAGGCGCTGGGCGGAGCGTGGAGCGGGAGCGGCTCCGTTCGTGCGTGCGCGAACCGAGGAATGGCCGCGCCCCTTCGAGCGTGACTGGAGCGCGACGGGCTCGCCCCGCCATCGCGGTCGTCCGGCGCCGACGCGATGCGCTCAGCCCGACCGCTTCACGCCGCGGAGGGCGAGGCTCCGCTCCACGAAGACGTCGAGGATCGCCTCGAGGGCCTCGCGGTGGGCCGGCCCCTCGAGCACGCCCCAGGCCCGGGCCACCGCCTCCAGGGTCGACAGGTGCGCCGGCGTCGGCCCGACCCGCAGCGCGTAGCGGCTCGGAGGCCCCGGCGCGAGGCGCACCGGCTCGGCCTCGACGAGCGCCGGGAGCTTCCGCCGCATGCGCCGCGCCTGCCGCCAGGCCGCGTCGATCACGAAGACCGGCCGCCCGGCGTCCCGGGCCGCGAGCGGCCGCCCCTCCGGCGTGAGCACGAGGGCCCGGGGCCGCGGCACGATCGCCCTCCCCTCGCGACCGTGCAGATGCACCACGCTCCCCGCGAGCGCGCGCGCCGCCAGGTAGCCGGTGTTCGTGCTCTTCTTCGCCTCCCCCGCGTGGAGCACCAGGTGGAGCGGCGTGCCCGTCGCCAGCCCGCCCTCCCCGGCATGCGCCGCGAGCACGTCGCAGACGCAGGCCTCGAGGCGCACCCGGCAGCGCACGCAGCAGGCGCCGGCGAGACCGCGGATCGGGCCTTCTCGCGACTTTTTTCCCATCGGGGACGATTTTCTTTCGGCGCTTCAGAGTCTCGTAAGAGTCCAGGCGTTCCAATGCATGAGGCGGCAGGACGAGCCCCTCGCACCAGCCACCCCCACAGCAGGAATCCCCCATGCGTACCACCCCCTCCCGATTCACGCCCTTCGCCCTGGCCCTCGCCCTCGCCGTGCCCTCCCTCGCCGCCGCCCAGCCCGACGCCGGACGGCGCGGAGGAGCCACCGCGGAAGAGCGCGCCGAGCGCATCGAGGCCCGCATGGCCGAGCGCGTGGAGAAGCTCCGCGAGGAGCTGAGCCTCAGTGACGCGCAGGCCGCCCGCATCGCGCGCATCTTCGAGGAGTCGCGCGCCGAGATGGCCCGGCTCCGCGAGGCCGGGCGCAGCCCCGAGACCCGGCAGGCCTTCCGCCAGCTCCGCTGGACCACCGACGACCGGATCCACGAGGTGCTCTCGGCCGAGCAGGCCGAGCAGCTCCGCCAGCTCCGCCGCGACGAGCGTCTGGAGCACCGCGAGGCGCGCCGGGGACGGCGCGGCATGCGCGGGCACCATGGCCACCGGGGCATGCGCGGTGAGCGCGGCCCCCGCGGGCCCCGCGGCGAGCGGCCCGAGCTCACCCCCGAGCAGCGTCAGGAGCGCCGCCAGGCGCGCCTCGACGCGATGACCGAGGACCTCGGCCTGAGCGCCGCGCAGCGGGCCCAGATCGAGCGCGTCCTCACGGACGCCGAGGCGCAGCGCGCCGAAGCGCGGGCGCAGCACGAGCCGCGCACGCCGGAGATGCGGGAGGCGCGCCGGCAGATCCGCTGGACCGTCGAGGACCGCATCCACGAGGTGCTCACGCCCGAGCAGCGCGACACGCTCCGCCAGACGCGCCGGGAGCGCCGCGCCGAGCGCATGTCGCACCGCCGCGGTCGCCGGGGCGGGCGGGGTGCGGGCCCGAACGGGGCCGGCGACGTGAACGGCAACGCGAACGCGCGCTGAGCTCCGCCTCTCCTCCTTCTCCCGCGCGGTGACGCCCGGTGCCCGGCCCCTCCCTCGAGCCGGCGCCGGGCGCTGCCGCGTCCCCTTCCCCCTCGCCCACCCGGTACCCTCCCCCCATGGCCGACCGCATCCTCATCGTGGAGGACGACGCCGCCCTCGGCGCCCAGATCGTCGAGCACCTCCAGGGCGCCGGCTTCGAGACCGAGTGGATCGACGACGGCGACGCGGCCCGCGGCGCTCCGGTCGACGAGTTCCAGCTGGTCGTCCTCGACCTGATGCTCCCCGGCACCTACGGCATGGACCTCCTCAAGCGCTGGCGCGAGGGGAGCGACGTCCCCGTGCTCATCCTCAGCGCGCGCCAGGACACGAGCGACAAGGTCCGCGCCCTCAAGCTCGGCGCCGACGATTACGTGACCAAGCCCTTCTGGCCCGAGGAGCTCGTCGCCCGCGTCCGCGCGCGCCTCCGCCGCCCGGACATCCGCCGCGAGGGGGGCGCCCTCGCCTTCGGGCCCCTCGAGCTCGACGAGGCCGGGCGCGAAGTCCGCGTCGAGGGCGCGCCGGTGGAGCTCACGCGCGTGGAGTTCGACGTGCTCGCCGCCCTCGCCCGCCGGCCCGGCTCGGCCATGACCCGCGCCGCCCTCGTGGACGCGGCCCTCGACCCGGAGCGCATGGGCAGCGAGCGGACGCTCGACGTCCACGTGTCGCGGCTCCGCAAGAAGCTCGGCCCGGCCGGCGCGCAGATCGCGACCGTCTGGGGCATCGGCTACAAGCTCCTGGAAGCGCCCCCGGAGGAGTGAGATGAGCCTCCGGCTCCGCCTCGCCGTCACCCTGATCGCGCTGACGATCCCCTTCGCGATCGCGCTCTCGGTGGCGCAGGTGCTCTGGCTTCGCCGCGCCGCCGTGGACGCCCTCGCGGAGGCGACCCGGGCGCGCATGCTCGGCGCCCTCGAGCGCTGCGAGGCCGCCCCCGAGCGCTGGCCCGGCCGCATCCGCCGAGGCCGGGCCCGACCGCCGCGTCGCCGCCCGCCTCGCCGCACGCGCCGCCCCGGTCGCGGCCCCCGCCCGAGCGATGTGCTCCCCTACGACCTCGAGGGCCGCTCGGCCCGTCCGGGCGCGCCTCCCCTCGATCCAGCCCTCGTCACGGAGCTCCGCACGGCCGAGTCCGCCTGGGTGCGCGACACGGGCACGCGGCCCCCCACGCTGGTCGTGGCGACCCGCGTCGCCGACTCGGGCCCCTGCGCCATCGTCGCCGTCCGCCGGCCCGTGGATGGCCGCTCCTTCGTCGCCACGCTCCTGCCGACGCTCGCCGTCTCCGCCTTCGCCGTGCTCCTCGCCGTGCTCGCCGCCGGCCCGGTCGTGCGTCGCATCCGCCGGCTGACCACCGCCGTGCGGCGCGCGCGGGAGGGCGGCGCCATGGAGCTGCCCCGCGAGGGCGCCGACGAGATCGGCGAGCTCGCCCGGGCCTTCGCCGAGGACCGGGCCGCGCTGCAGGCGCAGATGGACGCGCTGGCCCAACGCGACGCCACCCTCACCGCCTTCGTCGCCAACACGACCCACGACGTGATGATCCCGCTGACCGTCCTCCAGGGGCACCTCGTGGGCCTCCGCCGTCGCCTCGAGGACGGCTCCACGGAGCAGGAGCTCGCCGAGCTCGCCCTCGAGGAGTCCGACTACCTCGGCGCGCTGATGCAGAACCTCGGCGCCGCCGCCCGCCTCGACGCCCGCGACCAGCCCCTCGAGCTCGGCCCGGTGGACCTCGGCGCGCTCGTGGAGCGGGTGATGACGCGGCACGCCCCGATCGCCGCGCAGAAGGGCGTGCAAATCGACCACGCCGTCCCGCCCACGCCGCTCCGCGCCCGGGGCGACCTCACGCTCCTCGAGCGCCTCGTCGGCAACCTCGTGCACAACGCCGTCCGCTACAACCGGGAGGGCGGCCACGTCGCGGTGGTGCTCGAGGCGACGGAGGGCGGCTTCACGCTCCGCGTCCTCGACGACGGGCCGGGGGTGACGCCCGAGGAGCTCCCTCGGCTGGGGGAGCGCCGGTTCCGGAGCGAGGCGGCGCGCACGCGGCAGCCGGGCGGGAGCGGCCTCGGCCTGGCGATCGCGCGGGACGTGGCCGAGCGGCACGGCTTCGCGCTCCGCTTCGAGGCGAACGCGCCGCAGGGGCTCGCGGCGATCCTCTCGGGGCCGCGCCTCGACGGGAGCGAGCCGGGCTCCGAAGCGTCCTGAGCGGGCTCCACGGGGGCGAACGGTGCCAGGGCTTTCCGGGAGGCCGGGCGCTGTCCGCGTGCCCCTCGACCTGCTACTACACTCCCCGTGAAGCGTGCCGCACCGCTCACCGAAGAGGCCCACCGGGCCCGCATCCAGGAAGGCCTCGGCCACCGCTTCGAGCGGCCCGAGCTCCTCCGGGATGCCCTCACCCACCGCTCGTTCCGCAACGAGAAGCCCAAGCTCGCTCCGCGCGACAACGAGCGCCTCGAGTTCCTCGGCGACGCGGTCCTCGGGGCGGCCGTCGCCGCCATGCTCTTCGAGGCCTCGGAGGACGCGGAAGGCGAGCTGACCCGCCGCCGCGCGGACCTGGTCTGCGAGGCCACGCTCGCCGAGATGGCGCGCGAGCTGGGCGTCGACGCGGCGCTCCGGCTGGGCAAGGGCGAGGACCGCACCGGCGGACGGGAGAAGCCGCGGCTCCTGGCGAGCGCCTTCGAGGCGCTGATCGGCGCCATCAGCGTCGACGCCGGCGTGCCGACGGCCTGCGCGGTGGTCCGGCGGCTCTTCGCCCCGCGGCTCGACGACGCCGGAGGCCCGCGCGACCACAAGTCGACGCTCCAGGAGAAGGTCCAGGCGCTCCACGGTCGCCCGCCGCGCTATCGGCTGGTGCGCTCCGAGGGGCCCGACCACGACCGGCGCTTCACGGTGGCGCTGGAGGTCGAGGGCGAGGTCTGGGGCGAAGGCACGGGCCGGTCCAAGAGCGAGGCGGAGCAGGCGGCGGCGGAGCAAGCGCTCGGGCGCTTCGAGGAGGGCGCCGCGTGAGGGCGGCGCTCGGGCTCGCGCTCGCGATCGCCGTCGCGGGCTGCGCCGTGGAGCGGGGCGCGCTCGGCGGCGGCCAGCCGAGAGACGACGGCGGCGCCGAGGTGGACGGGGGAGGCGCAGACGGCGGCGCCCCGGGCGACGCGGGCGACGCGACCGACGCGGGTGGTGAAGCGGACGGCGGCGCCGACCCCGACGCGGGCGGGGACCCGGACGCCGGCGGGGACCCGGACGCAGGGATCGACGCGGGCTGCCTCGAGGGCGACCGAGCCTGCGACGGGGAGACGCTCCTCGAGTGCGGCCCGGCGGGCTTCGAGGCCACCGAGACCTGCGCCCTCGGCTGCCTCGAGGGTCCGGCGCGCTGCGCGCGCGTCGACGTGACGAACGTGAGCGACGACGCGCTGCTCGGCGCGGGCACGGCCGAGCTGGTCGTCGCCGCCGGCCAGCGGGTGGAGGTGAACGTCGACGACGGGTCCATCCGCGACCTCACCGACGACGTGGAGCTCCGCGCCGCCGGCGAGGGCGACGTCGGAGGCATCGTCTTCGCGACGGAGGACCAAGGCGACGGCCTCCCGGCGCTCGGCATCGTCTCGCTCGGCGGGCTGCGCGTCGAGGATGGCGGCACGCTCGGCTTCGCCGGTGACGCGGCGGCGGTGGTGCTCGCCGGCGACGCGATCGTGATCGCGGGCGTCGTCGACGCATCGGCGCGCGGACGCCAGGCCGGCCCGGGCGGCGGCAACGGCGGCGAGAACCGGCAGCCCGGCGAGGGCCCCGGCGGCGGCGGGCGCGGCGAGCTCGCCGACACCTTCAACGGTCGCCGCGGGGGCGGCGGCGGCGGCGGCCACGGCGCCGACGGCGGCGACGGGGGCGACCAGGATCCCCTGGTGGGCTCGACCGCGGAGGGCGGCGCCGGAGGCGCGACCATCGAGGACGCGCTCGGCACGCCGCTCGTCGGCGGCGGCGGCGGCGGCGCCGGCGGGCCCGCCGATGGAGGCGGCCACGGGGGCGGCGGCGGCGGCGCGCTCCAGCTGGTCTCCGCGACCTCGATCACGGTCGAGGCGAGCGCCCTCCTCCGCGCCCAGGGCGCGGGCGGCGACGAGCAGGACGACGCCGGCGGCGGCGGCGGCGCGGGGGGCGCGCTGCTCCTCGAGGCGCCCACGCTCGCGCTCTCGGGCTCCTTTCAGGCGAACGGCGGCGGCGGCGCGGGCGGCGAGGCGTTCTTCGGCGACGCGAGCAACGGCGAGGACGGGCGCGACGACGGGGAGCGGGCCGGCGGCGGCGGCGGCGCGGACGGCGCCGGCGACGGAGGCCAGGGCGGCGCGCTCGCCGAGCTCTCCGGGAGCAACGGCGGAAACGGCGACGCCCCCGGCGGAGGCGGCGGCGCGGCGGGCCGCGTGCGCTTCGTCCATCTCGCGGGCGAGCTCACGGACGCGAGCACCTGCTCGCCGGCTCGGACCACCGGCGACCTCGCCCTTCGCTGAGGCGCTCCCCCGACCGTCGCTCAGGCCCAGGCGGTCGCGGGCGTCACCCGGAGCCGCTCCCGGAGCGCCTCGAGCGGCTCCTCCCAGTGGCGCTCCCAGTAGACCGGCAGGAGCGGCCGCGCCCGCCGGCCGGCCCGGAACGCCTCCGGGAGCTGCCGCCGCGCCACCTGCCAGCGCCGCTCCCCGAGCACGTGCTTGATCGACCCGAAGAACACCACGAGCGCCGAGTAGGGCATGCGGAGCTGCGGCCACTGGAAGGCGTGGACGAGGACCTCCTCGTGCCCCTCCGCCCCGAGCCCCAGCACCGTGTGCCAGATGTCGTGCGTGTGGCGGACACGCTCGAGCAGGTAGTCCGCGAGCTCGTCCCGGCCGCGCGTGACGGGCGTGTGCAGGGCGCAGGGGTCGAGCCCGCAGCGCGCCATGTGCGCGGCGTAGGCGCGACCGAGCGAGCCCTCCGGGAGGCGCCCGAGGGCCGCGAGATCCAGCCCCTCGAGGCGCGGCCGCTCCGCGAGGATCGCCCTCCCCTCGGGGTCCGCCTCGAGCATGGGCACCAGCGCGGGCATGCGTCCCACCGAGGAGATCTCCTCGGCGACGAGCAGCTGGTCCGTCTCCTCCGAGTCCCGGAGCGCGGCGACGGTGGCCTTCGCGAAGGTGCGGGCGGTGCCGAGGTCCATGCGAAGCAGCTTCACCACCACGACCGGCCAGGTCAACGGGACGGGACGCGGCCCGGGCGCCGCGTGGCGAGTCGCGCTCGTTCGCGGCCGGGGGTCGGGAGGGGATGCGGCGGAGGGCTTCTCGAGGGAGCGGAAGCCGTGCCGCGTCGGGGGGTTCCTTCGCCTCGTCGCCGGCCTTCTCGTCGGGCCACCGCGCCGCCGAGGCCGGCGCGCTCAGGCGCCGCAGTCCGCGCAGTCCGTTCCGGGCGCGCAGAGATCCGTGTGGGCCCCGGGCCGCCCGTCGTCGCACTCCCCGTCGCCGCTCGAGGGACAGCTCTCGTCGCAGCGGCCCCCGGCGCTCCAGCTCGCCCCCTGGAGCGGCCCGCAGTCCGCGCAGTCGCTGCCGGGCACGCAGAGGTCGGTCTGCGAGCCGGGCCGCCCGTCGTCGCACTCCCCGTCCCGCGCGTGCACGCAGTGGTCCGTGCAGACCGGCGGCCCCCCAGCGGCCGCGGACGGCGCCCGACAGACCTCCGCGACCTCCCGATCGGTCGTCTCGAAACCCTGCACGTATCCGTCGAGGAGCGTCCGACAGGCCTCCTCGGGCGCGTCCCCCCGGCGCGCCGCCCCCACGGCCCCGCCGCAGAAGTCCGCGTCCCCGTCGGCGAAGGCCAGGCAGCAGCGCTCGGCGCGCTCGCAGACGTCGTCGCCGGGCACGGCCCCCACGGGCAGCGGAGGCGCCGTCCCGCCCGTGGGCGTCGGCCCGCCCCACCCCGCCGGGCTCGGCCCCGAGGGCCCGGTCGTGCCCGTCGTCGGTCCGCCGAAGGCCGGCCCCGTGGGGCCGCCGGGGCTCCAGGCGCCGCCGTTCGGCTGCGGGTTCATCGCGGCGGCGGTCACGCAGGCGTTGCACATCCCGCAGGTGAGCGCGAAGAGGAGCCCGAGGAAGAACGAGATCGCGCTCACCACCAGGCCGGTGATGGCGAGCCCGTTCGAGTCCCCCATCTGGTTGGCGCGGGACATGGCCACGCCGCCGAAGACCATCCCGAAGAGGCCGAGCACGGGCGCGCCGAAGCTGAGCACGGAGCCCATGACGGGCACCATCGCGGTGAAGAGGCCGCCCACCATGAAGAGGAAGGCGAGCAGACCCAGGATGACGGAAGCCGCGGCCATCGGAACCTCCCGAGGCTACGCCCCGCTCCGGGGCGACCTCCCCCGCTCGGCGCCCCAGCCGATGCTCCGAGCGACGCTCCGGCGGCCGCTCCGAGCGACGCTCCGGCCGACGCTCCGGCGGCCGCGGCCGCTGCGCGACGTGGCTTGACCCTGCGTCGGCCGCGTGCTTCTTTGCTGGAAGTAGGACGTCTCACTAGCCACCCGCACACGCGGGGGGACGCTCCCGGAAAGGGGGCGGGTGAGCGGAACGGAAGATGACACCATGGGCAAGCTACCCGACGACGGCGTAGAGCGTATCAAGATGAGCGAGCTCGCGCGTCGGAGCGGCGTACCGGCGGCGACGATCAAGCACTACGTGAACGAGGGGCTCCTCCCCGAGCCCGTCCGCACGAGCCGCAACATGGCCTACTACGACGCGTCCCTCGTGCCGCGCATCCAGGCCATCAAGGAGCTCCAGCGGACGCGCTTCCTCCCCCTCAAGGTCATCAAGGAGGTCCTCGAGCGCGCCGAGAGCTCGGGCCTGGAGATGGCCGACGCCGTCCACCTGACGATCCGGCGCCAGGCCGGCCAGGAGTTCCGGAGCCGGGATCAGCTCCTCGAGGCCGGGCTCCCCAAGGGCCAGCTGCGCTTCTTCGAGAGCGTGGGCCTGGTCCAGGCCGAGGAGCGCGACGGCGTCATCGGCTTCACGGGCGACGACCTCGCGCTCCTCCGCGTCCTCGGCGCCGCGCGCCGCGCGGGCATCCGGCCCGACATGCTCCCGCACACCATCCTCGAGCCCTACATGCGCGCCGTGCGCGACCTCGCCGCCCTCGAGCTCGACCTCTTCGAGCAGGGCGTCTCGCCGCACGTGGACGACCCCGAGGAGCTGCAGCGGCTCGTGGACGTGGCGAGCGAGCTCAGCGAGCGGCTGGTGATGGTGCTGAGGCGGAAGATGATCCAGGCCATCGTCGAGCGCCGCCGCGAGAAGGCCGAGCCCTCGACCCCGCCGCCCGCGCCCTCCCGGCTCGAGACCGAGCCCGCCGAGTAGAGCCGGCGCAGCGCGTCGCGCGCCGGGCGCGAAGCTCCGCGTGATCCGGGCCCCCCAGGTGGTAGGCTGCCCGGCTCCATGACGCGGCAGATCCGGCGCATCGTTCTCACGGGAGGCCCCGGCGCGGGCAAGACGGCGGTCCAGCAGGTGGCGCAGCACGCCTTCCCGGACCGGCTCGTCACGGTCCCCGAGTCGGCCACCATCCTCTTCAGCGGGGGTTTCCCGCGCCTGGCGGGCACGCCCGCCCGCTGCGCCTCTCAGCGGGCGATCTTCCACGTGCAGCGCGAGCTCGAGCGCCTCCACGAGTCGATCGCCAACGGCTGCGCCCTCCTCTGCGACCGCGGCACGGTCGACGGCGCCGCCTACTGGGCGGGCCGCGGCGACTTCTTCGAGCAGGTCGGGACGACCCGCGAGGACGAGATCGCGCGCTACCACACGGTGATCCAGCTGGCCGTGCCGAGCGAGCGGGAGGGCTACGACACGCGGAACCCGACGCGCATCGAGACGGCCCGGGAGGCCCAGTCCATCGGCGAGCGCATCCGGCTGGCCTGGGAAGGGCACCCGCGCGTCTTCCGCATCCACGCCGCGCAGAGCTTCTGGGCGAAGGTGCAAGAGGCCGTGACGCGCATCGGCGAGGTGCTCGACGAGCCCGACGCCGCCTGAGGACCCGGCCCCCGCCGCGCTCCGCTCATCCCCCTTCTGGGGCGATGCCCAGGCCGGGCGCGCCGGCTACTCTCTCCGGCCATGGGGGGAGTACCGACATGGTCGGTGTCGTTCGAGGGTGTGGCGCTCCGGGCGCGCTTCCAGGGGCACCTCGACGCGGCCGAGGGCGCCCGGGCGGCCGACGCCTTCGCCGAGCGCCTCGCGGAGGCCACGCCCCCGGTCGCGGTCATCTTCGACGTGCGCGAGATGAGCGGCTACGACTCGGGCGCCCGCAAGGCGTGGCAGGAGCGGCTCTGGCCTCTCCGCAAGCGCATCGCCAGCATCCGCCTCCGCGGCGGGACGCCCATCGTCCGCATGGGAGGCACGACGCTCGGCATGCTCCTCGGGATCCGGGTGCACACCGAGTGACCCCGCCGCGCCCGATCCCGCTCGAAGCCCTGCGCGCCGGAGCGCCTTCGCCGCGGCCCCCCGGGCGCCCGAGAACGCCCCCGCGCCGACGCTCGCCTCCACCACGAGCGCCGATCACCCGGCGACAGACGATGTAATCCCGCGGAGGATCCGCGCCCCCTAGCGTGCCGCCATGCGCGCGCTTTCCTTGCTTCTCTCCCTGGCTCTCCTCTCGCTCGGCTGCGACGACGGCGGCGGCGCCCCGCCGGGCACCGACGGCGGCGGGGGCGATGGCGCCACCTCGGGGAGCGACGCCGGCGAGACGCCCGACGGCTCCGTCCCCACGCCCGACGGCGAGACCCCGCCCCCGCCCGACGGCGGCGCGAGCGGCCCGTGCACGGTGGGCGCACGGAGCTGCTCGGACGTCGACACGGAGCGCGAGTGCGTCGACGGCGCCGGCGGCCCGAGCTGGGTGGAGCGCGCCTGCGACCCCTACCAGCACTGCCTCGAGGATCGCTGCGTGGAGGCCTGCCTCGACGAGTGTCCGCTCGGGGCGACCCGGGGCGACCGCACCTGCCGGCTCTGGTCGAGCGAGAGCGACGCCTTCGTCTCCCCCGGCGCCGGGGGCCACGACCTCGCCCGCCGCCACCTCGCCTGGATGCGCGCGCACCACCTGGCCAACGGCTACGTCGCGAACACGGTCTTCTCGGACGCGCGCCACGAGACCCCCATCGAGCACACGGGCACGGTGGACGCCGCCGAGTGGACCGGCATGTACCTCCTCGCCGAGGCGGCGCGCGCGATCGCCACCCGGAGCCCCGACGCCATCCGCGCCGTCGAGGAGACCATCGAGCGCATCCACCAGCTCTTCGCCATCACCGGCACGCCCGGCTACATGGCCCGCTTCTGGGCGCCCCTCGATGGAGACCCGCTCCTCGCCGACCTCTACGACCCGGGCGACGACTCGCACTTCCAGACCCGCTTCGAGGGCGGCCCGGCCTTCTTCCACGCCTGGACCAGCCGCGACATGTACTCGGGCGTCCTCGCCGCCCTCGGGCCGGCCTACGAGGCGACCTCGTCGGAGGCGCATCGGGAGCTCCTCCGCGAGATCGCCGTCACGCTCGCCCGCGAGCTGATCCGCCAGCGCGAGGACGTGCCCGTGCGCGTGCGCTACGAGCTCTTCGGCTCCTGGCAGGAGACCGACCTGAGCCTCGACATGGAGCACGTCATCCTGGTCCCCGAGGAGATGGTCGACGGCCGCGTCTTCATCCAGGTCGGCAGCGACGAGGACGGCTCCGATTACGACTCCTCGGAGCTCCGCGGCGCCCGCGAGTTCCTCCCGGACTTCCAGCCGGTGCTCGGGCAGATCCCCGCCATCGGGGGCCTCGTGCCGTCCATCCCGCGCCCGAGCAGCGCCATGATGATGGCGAGCGTGATGGAGCTCGCCCTGCACGTGACCGAGGGCGTGCCGGGCTGGGGAGCCGACCGGGCCGCCGTGCGCGCCCACTACGACGCGCACCGCGACGAGTGGCTCGCCATCATGCGCCAGTACGCCTACCACAACGAGGAAGAGTGCTGGCGGCAGTACTTCGGCATCACCATCGCCTACCACCCGATCTACAGCCTGCTCTGGCTCACCGACGAGGGGCCCTTCCGCGAGACGGTGCAGCGCGAGGTGCTGGCGGCGCGCATGCGACCGGTCGTGGCGGGGCACTCGAACGCCTACTTCGACTACATCGGCGCCTCCCAGGGGCCCGCGGGCCTCGTGTCCGCGGCCGAGCTCGCCGAGACCGAGGCGCAGCTCTTCGGCTTCGTCGCGCCGCCGAAGGCCGCCGTCGCCGTCGACAACCGGGGGCGCTACCCGGCCAGCGGCGAGTGCGCGGGCCACGCCACGGTGCCCGTCGACGTCGGCGAGCGGGTGCCGCAGGACTTCCTCTGGCAGCACCACCCCTTCCGCCTCGTCAACGAGCACGTCGACCCGCGCCACGTCTACCCGGGCACGGACTACCTCGTCGGCTACTGGCTCGGGCGCATGCACGAGCTCGTCGAGGACGACGCGCCGAACACCTGCACGCGCTGGGACCCGCCGCCCATGGACTGACCCCGACCGCGCGGCGGCCCGAGCGGCGGCGGCCCCAGCGTCGGCGGCCCGAGCGGCGACCGCGGCCCCAGCGACCGCGGCCCCAGCGGCGACCGCGGCCCCAGCGGCGACCGCGGCCCCAGCGGCGGCGGCGGCCCCAGCGGCGACGGCGGCCCCAGCGGGAACGGCCGAGCGGCGGACGGCGGCGGCCCCACCCGCGAGGGGGCTCCTCGCGGGGGGAGCCGCGACCGGCGGCCGCGCTCAGGCCAGCCGCGCGCGGGCCGCGTCCATCTTGGCGGCGCTCCCCATGGTCACGATCACCGTGCCGGTCCGGAGCGGCGTGTCGGCGGGCGGGTTGAACTCGAAGCCCGCGGCGCCCGGCTGCTGGAGCGCGAGCACGGGGAGCCCGCTCTTCTCGAGGAGCTGCAGCGCCCCGACCGTCTGACCGTCCCAGCGCGCCCCGAGCTCGATCTGGGCGAAGCGCACGGCGTCGTCTTTGCCGCGCAGCATGATGTCGAGGAAGGAGGTCACGGCCGGCCGGAAGAGCTCCGAGGCCAGCCGGAGCCCGCCGATGTAGGAGGCCGCCACGACCCCGTCCGCGCCGGCGGCGACGAGCTTGTCCTGCACCTCCTCGGAGCTCGCGAGGCTGACGATGCGCAGGCCCGAGGCGCGGTGCCGGCGCGCCGTGATGATGAGGAAGACGTTGTCGCGGTCGTTCGGCAAGGCCGCCGCCAGCCCCGCGGCGCGCTCGATGCCGGCGGCCTCGAGCATGGCGTCCGAGGTGGCGTCGCCCACGAGCACGGGCACCTCGAAGCGCTCGCGCACCTCGTCGGCGCGCCCCTCGTCGAGCTCGATCACCACCGCGTCGTGATGGGTCTCCGCCAGCTCGCGCAGGATCACCCGACCGGTGACGCCGCCGCCGCAGACGATGTAGTGGCCGCGCATGCGGCTCGCGTCCTTCAAGGCCCTTCTCCTGTGCCAGAACTCCATGAGATCGCCCTCGACGAGGAAGGCCGTCGCCGAGGAGACCGCGTAGCCCACCTGCAGGAGCGCCAGGAGGATCACGCCCATCGTGTAGACGCGCACCTCCGTGAAGTCCGCCAGGCTCTGCTCCGCGCCCACCGGGAGCGTCTCCGTGTAGCCGATCGTCGAGATGGTCACGACGGTCATGTAGAGGCAGTCGATCACCGACCAGGGCTCCTCGAGGCGCGGCTCGAGCACGCCCGAGTGGTGGAGCTGGCCGAGGCCCCAATAGCCGAGCGAGGCCATCGAGACGAGCAGCACGATCGCGGCCGTCGCCATGCCGAGCCGCCGCACGCCTCCCCGACGGTAGCGGGCCAGGCGCGCCGGCGACGTGCTCTCAATCCCGGGCTGCACCGCTCTCCCGCTTCGGCGCCGGCTGCATCGACGCCGGCTGCATCGAACCCGGTCGCATCGAGCCGGGCGGCCCCGGCATCATCGTGGGTCGGGGGAGCTCGAGCACGCGCGCGTCAGCGCCCGGCCGATAGGGATCCCCGGGCTCGACGAAGCTCCCCGCGCCGCGCCGCTCGCCGCCGTGCTCGACCTCGCCGCTCACGATCATGTGCCCGCCGGCGCCGCCCCACTGCTCCTCGCCCTCGCCCACCTGCCGCACCTCCGACCCGGCGACGAGCGCGCGCCGCCACTCGGGCTCGATCTCTCCGAAGAGCCCGGCACGGAGCCGGTTGTCCAAGAGCCGCCGCCCGTGCGCGGCCCAGACCTTCTCCTGCACGTCCGGGTGCCGCTCCATGAGCGCCGTGAAGGCGCGCCGGGGGATGCGCCCGACCGTGACCGGCGTCGCCGCCCGCGCGCCGGCCGTGCGGGGCTCGCCCGTGAGGAGCGCCATCTCGCCGAGCAGGTCGCCGCCGCCGAGTACGGCCACCACCTCCTCTTCGCCGTCCTCGCCTTCGTGCACCACCTCCACGACGCCCCGCGCCACGATGTACATCGCGTCGCCGCGGTCGCCTTCGTGGAAGAGCCACTCGCCCTCGTCGAAGAGCTGCTCGTCCGTCGCGGAGGCCAGCTCGGCGATGGCGTCCTCGCCGAGGTCCGCGAAGAGCGCCGTCTCCCGGCAGAGGTCGGCCGTCTCCGGGAGCACGCCGCGATCGACCCGGTGGTAGAGCTGCTCGGCGCGCGCCTCGAGCCGCGCCCGCGCCCGCGACGCCGCCGAGTCGGGCATGCCGCCCTGGGCGAGCACCTTCTCGAGCGCGGAGCGCTCGAAGCTGAGGGCGATGCGTTCGGCCAGGCGCCGCTCCACGGCAGCCGTGATCTCCGGCTGGTAGAGGCGGAGCGCCTCGAGCTCGCGCTTGGCGTCGGCCCGGTAGCGCCGGTAGGCGGCGTCCACGTGGGCCGCGGCCTCGCGATCGTCGAAGGAGGCCTGCTCGGCCAGGCGCCGCACGCGCTGGGCCGCCTCCGCCACCAGGCGCGCGAGATCGTAGCGCACGGCGATGCGGCGGAACGCCAGCCAGGAGGTGGGGCCGAAGGCGCGGAGGAGCCGCTCGAACCGCTGCGCCAAGCCCCCGACGCGGAGCCGCGAGGCCGGCGGAGCGAGCTCCCCCTGCTCGAGCCGATCGAGGTGCGCGTCGATCTCGTGCTCGAGGATCTCGAGGGCCGACGCGCGGAGCGTGCCCTCCTGGTAGGCCTCCCGGTAGGCGCGGCGCTCGAGCTGGAGCGCCCGCCGCCAGAGCGCCCGCTCCCGCTCCTCCCCCGCCGCCGCCTCGAAGCGCTCCCGGGCCGCGTCGAGCTCGGCCGCGAGCGCCTCTCGCCGCGCCCCGAGGGCTTCGCGCACCGGCAGCCAGGGCACGGTGCGGAGCGCCGGGTCGTCGTCCGCGTCGGCGACCCGCTGCTGCACCTCGGCGAGCACCTGCTCGGAGGCCCGCGCCTCGGCGAGCGCCTCCGCGGGGCCGATGGCCGTGAAGCCGAGCTTCCGCAAGAGCGCCCCGGTCGTCGATCCGTTGAGGAGGATCGTCCCGAGGACGACGCCCGCCGTGACCGTGAGGATCTGCGCGCGCAGGGTCGCGTCGATGCCCGCCTGCTGGCTGAGCAGGAGCGCGAGCGCGAGCGAGACCGCGCCGCGGAGCCCGCCCCAGGTCATGACGGCCGCCGCCCGGGTCGTGACCGGCGTGTCGACGAGCCGGTTGCCGAGGGGCCGGACGGCGAAGGTCACGACGAGGCGCACGAGCATGGCGCCCGCGTAGGCGCCCACGCCGACGAGCACCGAGGAGAGGCTCGCCAGCGGGAGGTTGGCGACGATGACGACGCCGACGAGGAAGAAGATCACCGTGTTCGCGACGTAGGCGAGCATCTCCCAGAACTGATGGAGGAAGTGCGCGACGCGCGGGCTGATGCGCGTCCGCCCGGGGCCCGCCAGGGTGACGCCGGCCGTCACGATGGCGAGCACGCCGGAGACGTGGAGCACGGCCTCGGCGAGGATCATGGCGGCGTAGGCGAGGAGGATGGTCAGCGTGATCTCGACGAGCGGGTCGTCGAAGGTGCGGCCGAGCCAGGCCATCGTGAGGCCCCCGAGGACGAGCCCGAGGACCACGCCCCCGCCCGCGACCCGGCCGAGCTCGAGGACGGCGTGACCGAGGGAGACCTCCTCCGCCCCCTTCAGCAAGCCGATCAAGAGCCCGAAGACGACGATCGCCGTGCCGTCGTTGAGCAGCGACTCTCCCTCGATGAGCAGGCCCAGGCGCTTCGGCGCGCCGACCTCCCGGAGGATCGCGACGACGGCCACCGGATCGGTCGCGCTGATCAGCGCCCCGAAGACGAGCGCCGGCGCCCAGCCCCAGGCCCAGCCCCCGACGCCGAGGGCCGGCGAGGTGAGCCCGACCATCCAGGCGGCCGTGAGCCCGGTCGCCACCACGAGCGCCGGGACCGCGAGGAGCGCGACGAAGCCGAGGTTCTTCCGGAAGGCGTGCACGTCGAGGGCGAAGGCGCTCTCGAAGACCAGGGCCGGCAGGAAGACGAAGAGGATCAGGTCCGCGGTGACCGCGTGGCCCTCGCGGAGGGCGGCGAGCGTGTGGAGCTCGTCGCCGAAGCGCGCGAGGAGGCCGCCGGCGGCCACCCCCGCGAGGAGCATGGCGACCGTGTAGGGCACGCGCAGGCGCTTGCCGAGCGCGCGGGTGAGCGCGCCGACCGCGAGGGCGATGCAGAGGACGACGACGACGCGGAGCTCGGGACCGTGGTGCATGCGCTGGGCCGACTCAGGCGGCTTCGATCCGGTCGAAGAGGGAACGGAGCTCGGGCCGGTCGCGGAGCGGCGCGCTCACCTTCGAGGCCAGCCAGACGATGCGCATCTCGAGCTTGCGCCGCTCGACGCCGTTGTCGGCGAGGCGCCCCCGGCTCGCCTCGGCCTCCTCGTCGAACTCCGCCTCGACGCGCTCGAGGCGCTTGCGCAGGGCCTCGACCTGGAAGCTGAGGTCGCGCTCCCGATCCTCTGCGGCGCGGAGCCGCCCGGCGCGCTCGGCCAGCCCCACGGCCGAGTCGTGCCAGGCCTCGAGGGCCGCCTGAGCGCGCCGCGCGGCGTGGACCTCCGCCTCGCCCGGCGTCCCCCCCGGCTCCCGCAGCCGGGCGAGCTGCGCGTCGGCCGTCCGCCAGTCCACGGCATGCTCCGCCGCGGCGTCCTCGAGCTCGCTCATGGAGTCGGCGAGGCGCTTGGCCGCCGCGCGGGACGCGCTCAGGTCGACGGCGAGCACGTGGACGGCATGCCCGAGGCGCTCGCGCGTGGCCACGGTCTCCGCCTCGAGCTCCTCGAGCTCGCGCTGCGCCTCCATGGCCACGTTCCGCAGCGTGCGCAGGCGCGCGAGGGCGGCGCGCATCTCGGCGAGGTGCTCCTCGAGCTCGGCCGGGGCGCCGTCCGGGTAGGCGCGCCGGAGCAGCTCCTCGTAGACGGGGATGCGCCCGACCCAGCGGTCGAGGGTCACGAGCACGCGCGGCAGGGAGCGGCGGGTCGTGATCTTCAGCTCGGTCTTCTGACGCCCGGCGCGGAGCCGCGAGAGGCGCTGGGCGACCTGGTGCGCGTCGACCGGGCGCTCCTCGGGCTTCTTCTTCAGGAGGTCCGCGACGAGGTCGGCGAGGCCCGCGGGCACGCCCTCGAGGCGCGGCGGCACGTCCTCGAGGTGCGCCAGGACGAAGCCGGCGACGTTGTTGGAGTCGAAGGGCAGGCGCCCCGCCGCCATCTCGTAGAGGAGGATGCCGAGCGCGTAGAGGTCCGCGGCGGCGGTGACGTCGGCGGTCTTGAAGCGCTCGGGCGCCATGTAGGGCGGCGTGCCGACGATCTGGCCCGTCGCCGTGAGGCGGGACTCGCGGCGCGCGTAGGCGAGGCCGAAGTCGACCAGCTTCACGAGGGGCCCCTCGTCACTCTGGACGACGAAGACGTTCTCGGGCTTGAGGTCCCGGTGCACCACGCCGAGGTCGTGGGCGCGCGCGAGGCCGGCGGCGATCTGCGTGCCGAGGTCGACGACCTGGTCGAGGGCCATGGGCTCGCCGACGAGGGCGCGGAGGGAGACGCCGTCGAGGAGCTCCATGACGAGATAGGGCTCGCCGCTCGGGGTCTCGCCGAAGTCGTAGATCTCGACGACGTTCGGGTGGCTGATGGCGGCGGCGCTCCGGGCCTCGCGGCGGAGGCGCTCGCGGAGGGTGGCGTCCTTCGAGAGCTCCGGGTGGAGGATCTTCACGGCGCAGGGCCGGTCGACGAGGTTGTGGCGGGCCCGGTAGACGGTCGCCATGCCGCCCTCGCCGAGGACCTCCTCGAGCACGTAGCGGCCGCCGAGCACCGTGCCGATGCGCTCGTCCTCGACCTCCTCCAGGTCCGCGCCGTCGACGAGGCAGCGCTCTTCTCCCTCGTGGTAGGTCAGATGGCAGACCGGACACATGCGCACGACGGCACCTCTCCCGGGCGCGTTTCTATCACGCTGCGTGCCAACACTGCGCCGGGGCGGGACGCGCATGGGGGCGACGGAGGCGCGCAATCGGTGCGCCGACGCGGCGGAGGAGCGGGCGCTCACGCAAGGGCTGCGCGAGGCGAGACGGGGGCGGCGCGGGGTGCGCGGTGGTGGACGGTGGCACGGAAGGTGGAGTACGCCCGCTCGGGCGCGCGTCACGCGCGTGGGAGGAGCCGCGAATGAAGACGACCGTCGCCGATCTGATGACCCCCGACGTGGAGACGCTGAACGCGGACGAGGACCTGGTGCTCGCGGACGCGCTGATGCGGATGCATCGCGTGCGTCACCTGCCGGTGGTGCGCGGCGAGCGGCTGGTCGGGCTCGTGACGCACCGGGATCTCTTGCGGGCGCAGGCGAAGCTGCTCACGGACGTGCCCGGGGACGGCGAGGATCGGGTGGTCTCGCTGGCGGCGGCGGACCTGATGACCGCCGACGTGCAGACGGTGACGCCCGAGACGCCGGCGGCCGAGGCGGCGGCGATGCTGCTCACGCAGAAGATCGGCTGCCTCCCGGTGACGCGCGAGGGCGAGCTGGTCGGGATCGTGACCGAGCACGACTTCCTGCGCTGGTCGCTGAAGCAGCTCCGGGACGAGTGAGGCGGCCGGTGGGGGCTCGGCGCCTTCGGGGTTGAGCCCTTGGACCGCTTGGGGGACGCGGTCGCGCTCGGGACGTTCGGCTCGACCGGCGGGGACCCGAACGCCGCCGTCCCTTCAGCCTGGGCCGGGGGCTCGGGCTGCGGGCTCGATCCGGAGTCGGCCGCGAGCGGGCGCGTGTGGTTTGTGGTTCGGTCTTTGGGCTCGTCGACCTGCGGGCAGGGGCAGGGGCACGGGCACGGGCACGGTTTCTTCTTCGGGTTCGGTCAGCGGGGGGAGGCCGCGATGTTGCCGCCGTCCACGGTGATCACGCAGCCGGTGGTGCTGGGGGCCTCGGCGAGCGCGTAGAAGGCGTCCGCCACGTCGCCGGCCGTCACCTCTCGCCCGAGCAGGTTCGAGCGGAAGTACTGGTCCGGCTCGAGGCCCCGCGCGGCCGCCCGCTCCTTCACGAAGCCCGGCGGCAGGAGCCCGGTGCGGATCCGGTCGGCGTTCACCGCGTTCGCCCGGATGCCCGCCTCCCCGTTCTCCACCGCGTACTGCTTCATCAGCGCGATCACCGCCGCCTTCGGCAGCGCGTAGGGCCCGAAGTTCTTCCCCGGGTTGAACGCGGCCTTCGAGGCGTTGAAGAGCAGCGCGCCCCCGAGCCCCTGCGCCCGCATCACGCGCGTCGCCGCCGCCGCGAGCGTCTGGTGCGCGAAGAAGTTCACCTCGAAGCTCTGGCGGAGCACCGCGTCGTCGACCTCGTGGAGCGCCCCCTGGGGCGCGACCCCGGCGTTGCTCACGACGACGTCCACGCCGCCGAAGGTCTCCACGCAGCGCCGCACGCTCGCCCGCACGGCCTCGTGCTCGCTCACGTCGACCACCTCGTGCGCGGCCCCCAGCTCCCCGGCCAGGGCCGCCAGCGCCTCCCCGTCCCGATCCGTCAGGTAGAGGCTCGCCCCCGCCGCCCCGAAGCGCCGCGCCGTGGCCGCCCCGATGCCGCTCGCCGCCCCGCTCACGTAGACGACCTGCGCCGCCATGGGCTTCGGCGCCTTCTTGCCGAGCTTGGCCTGCTCGAGGCCCCAGTACTCCATGTCGAAGACGTCCCCGAGGGGCAGCACCTCGTAGGTGCCCACGGCCTCGGCGGCCTCGACGACCTCGACGCAGTGCTCGTGGAGATCGGCCGCGACGCGCGCCGCCTTCTCCGTCTTGCCGGCGCTGACGAGCCCGACCCCGGGCACGAGCACGACCCGCGGGTTGGGGTCGAGCTTCGTGACCTCGCGGCCCTTCGCCGCGGCCTCGCGAGCGACGTAGGCGTCGTACTCGGCGCGGAAGGCCGCCAGGCGCTCGCGCACGTGGGCCCGGAGCGCGGCGTCGTCCATCTCGGGCGTCGGCGCGAGCAGGAGCGGCACGCGCTTGGTGCGGATCACGTGGTCCGGCGTCGGCGTCCCGCGCTGCGAGACCTCCGCGAGATCCTCGCGCCCGAGGTAGGCGTCGATCGCGTCCGACGTGCGCCGGTGGAGGAGCATGCGAGCGCCGCCCTCCCCGGCGGCCAGCTCCCCGCGAAGGATCGGCGCGAGCCGCGCCCACTCGATCGGCGGCACCTCGCGCCGCGGCACCTCGGCGGCGGCGCGCCGCTCCGCGATGCGCTCCTCGGCCTTCGTCACCGCGCGCACGTGCCGCTCGTAGCTCTCCTTCGCCGTGTCGCCCCAGGTGAAGAGCCCGTGCTTGAGCAGGAGCAGCCCCTCGGCCTTCGGGTTCGCCTCGGCCACCTCGGCGGCGAGCTTCGCGAGCGCGAAGCCGGGCATCACGTAGGGCACGATGGCGAGCGTGTCGCCCCAGAGCTCGCGGCAGAGCGCCTCCGCGTCCGGCTGGTCGACGATCGCGAGGATCGCGTCCGCGTGCGAGTGGTCGATGAACTTGTGCGGGAGGAAGGCGTGCAGGAGCGTCTCCACGCTCGGGTTCGGCGAGCTCGCGTCGAGGAGGCGCGTCCGCTGGGCGTTGACCATGTCCTCGTCGCTCAGCGCGTCGCGCTGGCGGAGCTTGGCGAGGGTCGCGAGGCGCACGGCGGGCAGGCCGGGCGGCTCGATGTCGCCGAGGTCCCAGCCCGAGCCCTTCACGCAGAGGACGTCGACGCGCTCGCCCGTGTCGTCCACGAGCTGGGTCTTCACGGAGGTGTTGCCGCCCCCGTGGAGCACGAGGCTCGGCTCGCGCCCGATCAGCCGCGAGGTGTAGACGCGGAGGGCCACGTCCTCGTTCACGCGCTCGCCGTCGGCGAAGCGGGCGATCATCTCCTGGGCGTCGGCGTCGGACCACTTGCTCTGCATGGGCGCGGAGGATAGCCGCCCGCGCGCGCCCCTCAACCGCGCAGAGGTATGCTCTCGCCGTGCGCCCGCTCCGCCCCGTCGCCCCGCGCGCCGTCACGCCGCGCCCCACCTCTCCGCGCTCCGTCGCCGCTCGGTCTCTCGCGGCGAGCCCATCCGCGGCGTCGCTGCTCGTCGCGTCGCTGCTCGTCGCCTGCTCCGGCGATGGCCGCGCCGGCGACTCGACCACGCCGCCCCCCGCCGAAGACGGCCCCTACACGGTGGGGGAGGAGGTCGCCCCGGAGGACCTGCCGACCGAGGAGGAGGCCGCGCCGCTCCGCCCCGAGGACGCGCTCGGCTTCGCCTCCATGCACCCGAGCCTCGAGGACGACGGCTGCCTGGCCCCGGACGAGCTCGACGCCGAGGCCGAGGCCTGGCGCGTCGGTCCGGGGGCGCACCTCGTCTGGCAGCCGTGCCACCAGGGGGCCTACCAGGTCCGCGGGGCGCTCTTCCTGGTGCACGACTCGGGCGAGGTCGAGCGGCTCGCCCTCCCCTACGCCGCGCCGGACGGCGCCATCCTCACCGAAGCCGCGACGGGCACCTGGCGCTTCGACCCGGGCACGCGGGAGGGCGTCGACACGGTGCGCTTCCGGGGCGTCGGCGACTGCGGCCGGCAGCTCCGCTACCGGGTGGACGAGAGCGGCGGGCTGACGCTGCTCGAGCACCGCGAGGAGCCCTGCGACGACACGCCACCCGAGGCGATCGGCCCCGCCGGCTGGACCGTGCGCTACCCGCCGCCGAGCGACTGAGCGGCCCCGCGCGCTCAGCCGACGGTGATCATCTCGCGCTCGGGGAGGAGGAGCGCGCTGAGGCGCCCCTCGGGCACGGTGCCGCTCCCCGTGTCGAGCGCGACCAGGTGGCCGGCGTCGAGGGGCTCTTTCACGCGCCGATGCCCCATCACGTAGGGCCGGTCCCCGGGGGGCCTCCCGCTCGGCCGATCGGGGCACCAGAGGAGCTCCGCGCCCGCCCGCGCGATCCAGTCCTCCATCGCCCAGGCGCTCGTGTCCACGGGGAGCCGGGGCAGGCCCGCGTGCACGAGCCACCAGCTCTGCTCGCCGACGGTGAGCCCGAGCACGTGCGGGAGGGCCGCGACCCACTCGCGGTGGCGCACCGGCACCTTCTCCCGCTGCGCCTCGATCTGCGCATGCGTCCCCACCTCGACGCCGTAGGCCGCGAGGGTCGCCCGCCCGCCGACCACGTCCATGAGCGCGAAGTCGTCGAAGCCCCGCCCGGAGGCCCAGCGCAGGAACCAGAGCTCGTGGTTCCCCAGCACGCCGTAGGCGTCCCGCTCGAGGAGCAGCTCGAAGCAGCCGGGGACGTCCGGGCCCCGATCGCAGATGTCGCCGAGCATGAAGACGGGCCGGTCCGGCTCGAGGGCGTCGAAGAGGGCCGCGAGCAGATCGGAGCGCCCGTGCACGTCGCCCACCACCGCGGCGCGCGGCAGCGGCGTCGGGAGATCGAGCAGGCGCATCGTATCCACCTCCGCACCATGCCACGGGCGCTTCGCGATCGCGTAGCGGCAGCGGGAGAACACGGGTGTCCCAGGCCCGAGTCGCCGCCTCGCGCCCGTTCGGCCCGGAGAGGCAGAAGCGCAACCCACGCACCGTGCCGGCCCCCTCCCTCGCCGCCTGCTCGCGGCTGGCGCGGCGAGCCTCGCGAGCGCCCCCTGGGCCCTGGTATACCCCGGCTCATGGACACGCGCGTCGCCCGGTGCCTCCTGCTCGCCCACGTGCTCAGCGCCGACGGGATCATGGCCGCCAACGAGAAGGCCTTTCTGCTCCGCGCGATGGAGGGGCTCGACCTCGACGAGGAGGAGCGGCAGCGGGTCTACTCCATGGACGGGCTCGAGGAAGCCCAGGACGTGGTGCGCGCCCTCGACAAGGCCGACCGCCGACGCCTCGCCGACGAGCTCGTCCAGGCCACACTCGCGGACGGGCAGCTCAGCCCCCACGAGCTGAAGGCGGTCAAGCAGCTCACGGCCGCCCTCGAGCTCGACGACGACTAGCGCGACGCCGCTTCGCGGCGAGCGGTCCGGGTTTCGCCGCCTCCGGCTGCGCCACTTCGCGGCGAGGGGGCCGGGTTTCGCCGCCTCCGGCGCCGACCGGCTTCGCCGGGGAGATCGGGGAACCGAGCCGTGGTGGGCGGGCGGGTGACTCGGAGGGCGCGACGCCGCTTCGCGGCGAGCGGTCCGGGTTTCGCCGCCTCCGGCGCCGACCGGCTTCGCCGGGGGGATCGGGGAACCGAGCCGTGGTGGGCTGGCGCTTCGGCTTGGGCTGGCGCTTCGGCGTGGGCTGGCTCTTTGGCTCGCGCTGACGCTTTGGCTCGCGCTGCCGCTTCGGCTCAAACTGCCGCTTCGGCTCGTCCGGCGACCTCGCGCTCTCGACGCCGCGCGAAGCGGCCCTCACTCCTCGCGCCAGCGGACCGCGAGCTCGGCGTGGTGGGCGTCGCCCTGGCCTCCGTCCCGCGCCTCGATCTCCACGTCCTGCGCGCCCCCGGCCTCGAGGGCGCCGATCACCGCGCCGTGGAAGTCGGCCCAGAGGTTCGCGTCGAAGCCGCGCAGGCCCCAGACGCGCATGCGCGCCCGCCCCTTCCAGTGCTCGAGCACCTCGACCTCGGCCCCGAGGAAGTAGCGCCGGAGCACCGTGCCCGCGCGCCGCAGGATGAAGCCGGGCGAGAGCGCGCGCAGGAACATGCGCCAGTAGGCCGGCAGGTGACGCGAGAGCCCGTAGCGCCCGATGCTCCGGGGGAGCTCCGGGTCGCCGACGTGCGCGCAGAGGAAGACGTAGGCCTCGCGTAGATCGGCCACCGGGTACCAGCCCATGGTCCGCAGCGTGTCGGCGCGCACGTCCGCGCCGGCGGCCCCGCCGAGCGCGCCGCGGAGCGCCTCGGCGACCTCCGGGCCGCAGAGGTCGCGCGTCGCCTCCAGCAGGTTCGCGAAGGCGATGCCTCGCACCTGCACTTCCCCCGCCGTCATCGGGGCACCCTATCACCTCCCGGGCACCGCCGAAGCCTCCGCGGCGGCGCCCGCGCAGAGCCTTGGGCCAGTACGAAGCGTCGACCAGAGTGGGCCTCATGGAGCGCCCGCCCCGCCTCTCGCCGAGGGGGCCGAGCCCACGCGATCGCGGCGGCTCGCACCGCCCGGACACGCGCGTGGCCACGGCCCCGTCCATCCCCATGCCGCCCCGTGCATCGGATCACCGGACCCCCGCGGACGTCAGCGGCTCGCTGCGACGACCTCGGCCTCCCCCCAGGGGAGGCCGACGCGCAGGTGCACGCGGCCCCCGCGCACGCCGAGGAGCAGCCGCCGCGCCTGCGCCGCGTCCCGGACGGGCAGGCCCTCGATGGCGCGGAGGACCTCCCCCCCGCGGAGGCGCGCCGCCGAGAGCGGACCCCGCTCCACCCGGCGGAGGACCACGCGCCCCTCCTCCTCGCCGATCTCCACGCCGTAGCGCCGCAGCACCCGGTAGGCGTCGCTCTCCCAGAGGTGCACCTCGCCCGCCCGCGCGTCGACGACGACCCGGAAGAAGCGGAGCGTGCCCATCCCCACGAGCCCGAGCCCCCGCCCATCGAAGCGGTCCCGCACCTCGTAGCGGGCCCAGGCCTCCGTGGCGGGGAAAGGGTACGGCCCGAGGCGCAGCCCGCGCAGGCGCACCGCGTGATCGACCGCGCCCGGTCGCTCCGAGAACGCGCGCGGCACGGGCGTGGCGTCGCGCCGCGGATAGGCCGTGCGCATGCCCGGCGCGTCGACGGCCGCGGCGAGCGTCGCGCCCGTGTCGACGATGAAGCTCCCCTCGCCCACGCCGGCCACGGCGCCGGGCACGCGCACCCGATGCCGGCCACCGAAGTCCCGGAGCGTCGCGTCCGGACGCGCCCCGCGCGGCTCGAAGGCGTCCGGCGCGTGGAAGCGGAGCTCGCCGGCCGGCGCGTCGACGTCGAGGAGGAGGTGCCGGAGCACGTCGAGGCCGAGGAGCCCGTCCGCCTCGCCGAGGGCGGCGCCGAGACCGTCCTGGACCCAGAGCGCCATGGCCGGGAGCGTGAGCGCACCGAGCGCGACCCGGTCGGCGACGGCGACCTCACGCTCGCCGGCGGGGAGCCACGGCGGGTCCGCGTAGAGCGGCACGTCACCGTAGCGGGCCACCCCGGCGCGGCGGGCGGCGCGGGCATCGAGGACGGTGAAGGGCGCGCCCGTGTCGACGAGGAGCTCGAGCGGGGGCCCGTCACCGAAGGCCACGCGGACCGACGGGCGGAGCGGGTCCGGGAGCGGGACCGCGTGCGTGCCCTCGAGCGGCTCGGCGACGGGCCCGCGCCGCGCCCACGGGGGGTCCTGACGGGTGCGCTGAACCACCTCGAGCGCGAAGCGGGTCTCGAGCGCCCGCGGACGCACGCGCCGGTCGAAGGAGTGGGTGCTCCGGCAGGTGCCTCCCGCCGGCACGGGGCCGCGCCACTCGAGCGACTCGCAGACCTGGAGCCGGCCGGCGAGGTCCGTGTGGTCCCACGCCTCCGGGAGCGCGCCCGGGTGGGCGAGGAGGAAGGCCAGCGTCTGCCCCTCGGGCGGCCGGTAGAAGTACTCGGCGCCCCGGCGCCGCCAGCCAGCGCCCGCGTCGCAGGCGAGGGCGCCCCCGAAGAGGCTCGCGCGCGTCGCGATCTGCGCGCGGAGGAGGTCGCCGGCCGGGCGCGCCGGGCCCGCGCCGACGCGCACGAAGGCGGCGCCCTCTTCCGTGCGTCCGAGCACGAGCGCCCGCGCGTCCTGGGAGCGCCCCTGGACCAGCGGCGTGCGGCGCTCCACGTAGCGGGCCCCGCGTCGCAGGACCTCCCAGCGCCAGGGCCCGGCGGGGCCCTCCACCCGGTAGTCGAGCCGGAGCCCGGTGGCGCAGGCCGGCGCCTCCGCCCTCCGCGCCGCGAAGCGCGGGGCCGCCACGCCTCGGGTGCGCGGGCCGCAGGCCGCGACGAGGAGCAGCAGGGAGAGCGCGCGCATCAGGCCGATCTACGCTCGGCCTCCGCCGCCCCTTCCGCCTCCGCCCCTTCCGCCTCGGCCTCTGCCGCCGTCCGCCGCCTCTCTCTCGTCCACCCGGCCGCCCCTCCTCAGGGCAGGTCGAGGACCTCCACCGGGCTCGGCGCGTCCTCGAGGGTGCCGTCGCCGAGCTGCCCGGCGTTGTTGCTCCCCCAGCAACGGACCGTGTCGTCGGCGCTCCGCGCGCAGGAGTGCCAGAGCCCCGAGCCGAGCTCGAGGGCGTCGCCGATCCCCACGCGGGTCGGGCGAGGTCGGTCCACGAAGGTCCCGTCGCCGAGCTGCCCGTTCTGGTTCCGGCCCCAGCAGAAGACCTGCCCGTCCCGGCGCCGCGCGCAGGTGTGCACGTGGCCCGCGGCGATGAAGGCCACGTCCGCGAGGCCGACCACCGGGACCGGGCTCAGCCGATCGACACGCGTGCCGTCGCCGAGCTGCCCGGAGCGGTTGCGGCCCCAGCACCAGACGCGGCCGGTGCCGTCGAGCGCGCAGGAGTGGAAGCGACCCGCCGTGACCTGCACCGCGTCCTCGACCCCCGCGACCTCGACCACGCCCTCGGTCGACGCCGTCGTGCCGATGCCCAGCTGGCCGTCGTCGTTCACGCCGAAGCAGCGCACGACCGGATCGCCGGCGGGCACCTCCGCGACGAAGCAGGTGTGGCCCGCGCCGACCGCCAGATCGAGAGCGCCAGCGGTCCCCTCGACCGGCGTCGGCGCGCCGAAGCCGAAGGCTCCCTCGAGGCAGTCGATGCCGCCCGCGCCCTCGAAGCGCCAGCAGGTGCGCCCGAAGCTCCCGATGGCGACCTGCGCGACGCCCATGGTCGCGATGGCCGTGGCCACGCGCCCGTCGCCCCAGCAGGTGAGGCCGCGGTCCGCCGTCACGGCGCAGGTGCGGTCGCCGCCCGCCGCGATCTCGCGCGGGTCCTCGAGTCCCTCCACCGGCGTCGGACGGGGCCGGTCGACGCCGTCCAGCCGGCCGAGCTGGCCCGCGAAGTTCGCGCCCCAGCACTCGACCGTGCCGCTCTCCCGGCGCGCGCAGGTGTGGAAGCGCCCCGCGGCGATCTGGGCGATCGTGCAGACCGGATCGGGCGCGCACTCGACGAGCCCGGCGTCCATGCCCGCGTCCATCCCCGCGTCGACGCCCGCGTCCATGCCTCCGTCGACGCCCGGGTCCCCGCCCGCGTCGAAGCCGGGGTCGACCGCCGCGTCCCGGCCGCCGTCTCGCTCGCCGCCGCCATCGATCCCGCCCCCAGCGTCGAGCGCGCCACCATCGATCCCGCCGCCGCCGCCATCGCGGCCGGCCGCGTCGGGGCGCGCCTCCGGATCCACCGGATGGAACTCGTAGCACCCGAGCGTCAGCGCGAGCGCGAGCGAAGCCAGACGAAGCATGGGCGACACCATGACAGCCCACCGTCGCCGACGCCGCTCCCCGGTCACGAGGCGCGTTCGCAACGCTCCGCTCACTCGCGGAACACCGCCGCCACCGTCGGCAGCCGATGCTCGCCCCCGCGCCCGTCGCCGAGCTGCCCCTCCCAGTTGCGCCCCCAGCAGCGCACGAGCCCGCTCGCGTCGACGGCGCAGGCGTGGCGCCAGCCGGCGAAGATCGCCCGGGACGCGGGCAAGCCGACCGGGGCCACGAACGCCGTCGGATCCGTCTCCGCGCCGCCATCCCCGAGCTGGCCGCGCGCGTTGTTGCCCCAGCAGAGGACGCGGCCGTCCCTCCGGAGCGCGCAGCGGAACTCGTGCCCCACGCTGAGGTCCGCGACCGGGCCGAGCCCCTCCACGCGCGTCGCCGGCGTCGGGCGCGCGACCCGGTCGGCCGCGAGCGCGAAGCCCCAGCACCAGACCTCGCCGCCCTCCGTGCGCCCGCAGCTCGTGGAGTCCCCCGAGTCGACGCGGACCACCGGCGGCAGCCCGGGCACGAGCGCAGGCGCGAAGGGGGGCGCCGCGTCGTCCTCGTCCCAGCGACCCGCCGTGCTCGCCTGCCCCCAGCAGCGCACGCGCCCGCCCGGGTGGAGCGCGCAGCTGTGCCGGAGCCCGCCGCTCACCGCCCGGGCCGGCTCGGGCAGGGGCACCCGCGTGGGCACGTCGAAGCGGGCCGCGTCCTCGGGCCCGACCTGACCGAGCTCGTTGTCGCCCCAGCAGTGCACCTGCCCGACCTCGTCCACGGCGCAGCTGTGGTCTGCGCCGACGTCGAGTTGCACGAAGCGCGCGTCGCTCGCGACCGGCGTCGGGAGCAGCGCGGCGGTCTCGGCTCGCCCGTGGCCGACCTGGCCGCGGAGGTGGCTCCCCCAGCAGAGCACGACGCCGGCCTCCGTGCGGGCGCAGCCGTGCGCGCGCCCCGCGGAGATCTCCACGACGTCCGCGAGGCCGAGGGAGACCGGCTCCCATCGCGTGAGCCGCGATCCGTCGCCGAGCTGGCCCTGGTTGTTGAAGCCCCAGCAGCGCGCGCCGCCCGCCCGGGTGGCCGCGCAGCTGTGGAAGAGGCCGGCGGCGACGAGCCGGACCGGCTCGTAGGGAGAGTCGGGGGGGAGCGGCGGGGGCGCATCCGGCGGCGTCTCGGCCGGGGGCGCGTCCGGCGGGGCGTCGGGCGGGGCCGCGTCGACGAGGACCGAGGGATCCCCGTCCACGTCCAGCGGGAGGACCCCCGTGCGGGACCCGCAGCCGGCGAGCGCCAGCAGCGCGGCAGACCAGAGCAGGGCCGACCGGAGCACGGCCGACCAGGGCATCGTCCAGGGAGCCATCACCGGGGAGTCGTCCAGCCCCCCGACGATTTCCGATCACCGCCCGACCAGTTGGTTTCTTCGGCCGGCTCGCCCGGCGTCTCTCCGCTCGGCGTCTCTCCGCCCGGCGTCTCTCCGGCCGGCGTCTCTCCGCCCGGCGAGCTCCGACCGCCGCCCGATCAGGCGGGCGCTTCGGCCGGCTCGCCCGGCGTCTCTCCGCCCGACGGGTCCGGAGCGCCCTCGCCCTCTTCCTTCGACGCCTCCGCCGGTCCGCTGGTCGCGCGCACGACCAGGAAGCCGACGAGCCCGGAGACGATGGTGGCGATCATGATGCCGACCTTCGCCGTCTCGAGCTGCTCCGCCTCGGGGAAGGCCAGCCCCGCGATGAAGAGGGCCATGGTGAAGCCGATGCCGCCGAGGATGCCGACGCCGAAGAGCTGGGCCCAGTTCACCTTCTGCGGCAGGTCCGCGAGGCCGAGCTTCACGGCGAGCCAGGAGGCGCCGAAGATGCCGAGGGACTTGCCGAGGAAGAGACCGGCGATGATGCCGTAGGCCATCGGCTGCTGGAGCGCCTCGAGGAAGCCGCCTCCGATGTGCACGCCGGCGTTGGAGAGCGCGAAGACCGGGAGCACGACGAAGGTCACGAGCGGCGTGAGCGCATGCTCGATGCGCTGGAGGGGCGAGCTCGCGTCATCGATGATCTGGTTCATCTTCTCGAAGATGTGCTGCTGCTCGGGCGAGTTGACCTGCGTGTCGCAGGGCACGCCGACCTTCTCGAGGCGCTGCTTGAGGATGGTGAGCCGCAGGAGGAAGTCCTCGCCGTCGATGCGCGTCCGGGCGGGGATCGTGAAGGCCATGAGGATCGACGCGATGGTCGCGTGCACGCCCGACTCGAGGAAGCCGAGCCAGGCGGAGAGGCCGACGACCAGGTAGGCGATGGGCTGGCGCACCTGGAGCCGGTTCATGGTGATCGAGACGACCCAGCAGGAGAGCCCGATGACGAGCGCCGTGATCGAGACGTCGGCCGTGTAGAAGAGCGCGATGACGACGACGGCGCCGATGTCGTCGACGATGGCGAGGGCCGTGAGGAAGACGCGGAGGCCGATGGGGATGCGATCGCCGAGGAGCGCGAGGACGCCGAGGGCGAAGGCGATATCCGTCGCCATGGGGACGCCCCAGCCCTGCTGCGTCTCCGGCGGGTTGAGGAGGTAGTAGATGATCGCCGGGACGATCATGCCGCCGAGGGCGGCGAGGGCCGGGAGCGTGGCCTTGCGGATCGTCGAGAGCTCGCCGACGAGGAGCTCGCGCTTGATCTCGAGGCCGACGACGAAGAAGAAGACCGCCATCAGGCCGTCGTTGACCCAGTGATGGAGCGTCTTGGTGACGCGGAGGTCGCCGGCGCCGATGCCGATCGGGGTCTCGAGGAAGTGGTGGTACTCGTCGCCGAAGGAGGTGTTCGCGACGATGAGCGCCGCGAGGGACGCCAGCATCAGCAGCCCCGCGCCCGCGAGCTTGTGCCGCGCGAAGGTCTGGAGCGGCGAGAGCAGGCGATCGATGGGCCGCTGCTTGGAGCGGATCATCGACGTGAGCGAGGTGGAGAGCGGGTCGGACGACACGGCGCGAGAGTCTGACGGCACGGGGGCGCGGAGACAACGCGAGTCCGGCGTGGAGGGCGGAGAGAGCAGGAGCGGGAGCGTGCGCCCGAGCGGGAAGCCCCCGCCGAGCGCGCAGCCCCAGCCCGAGCGAGGAGCCCCAGCCCGAGCGTGCAGCCTCAGCGCGAGCGCGAGCAGCATCTCCAGCCCGAGCACCAGCCTCAGCCCGAGCACCAGCACCAGCTCCAGCCCGAGCAGCGGCAGCACCCGAGCGAGCAGCGGCGAGCGCGAGCCAAGAGCCCAAGCCCCAGCTCCAGCCCAAGCCACAGCCCAAGCCCACAGCCCGAGCCCACAGCGCACAGCCCGAGCCCACAGCGGCGAGCACCAGCGAGCGAAGCGAGCGGAAGACGGCCCGACCACCGCACATCCCGACAACCACGCGACGCGGAGCGCCCGCGGAGGCGGCCCCTCGAACGACCCCCCGCCCCCTGAACGACCGACGCCGCCGCCCGGCTCCGCCCCCGCCCGGCAGGGGGAGCGCCCCCATCTCAGCCCCCGCAGCCCGGCCCCACGGAGCCGC
>PABA01000122.1 GCA_002699025.1 Sandaracinus sp.
GGCGGACAGCGGACAGCGGACGGCCGAGACCGAAGGTCGAGACAGCGAGCGGACAGCGGACGGCCGAGACCGAAGGTCGAGACAGCGACCGGAGAGCGGACGGCCGAGACCGAAGGTCGAGCGCTGCTGCCACGCGTGCACGCCTCTGACCGCTCCCTCCGCGAACGCGGCCCCTCCGCGCGTGGGCGACCCCGCCCCACGGACGGCGGACAGCGGACAGCGGACGGCCGAGACCGAAGGTCGAGACAGCGAACGGCCGGGACCGAAGGTCGAGCGACAGGGGTCGGGGGTCCCCAAGGGGGTGGCGCCTCGAGCGGTCGACGGGGGCGGGGTTCGCGTGGGATCTGTGGGGATTCGGCGGACGAGGGGGCTGGCACGGAGAGTGAACGACGGTCCCCCAGTGAAAGACGGTCCCCCAGTGAAAGACGGTCCCCCAGTGAAGGACGGTCCCCCGGTGCGACGTTTGCTCCCCGCTCTGCTCCTGACGTTCCTGGCTGCTCCGACGGCGGCCCAGCCGCTCGTGCAGGTGAGCGGACGCACCCGCACGGCCCTCGAAGCCGACCTCGGCGGGCTTCTGCTCGCGCCGGCGCTCGTGCTCGCGGCGCTGGGGCTCGCGGCGCTCGTCGGCGTCTTCCTCTGGCGCGCGCGGCCGGCGGCGCGGAGCGTCTGGTTGCTCCAGCTGGCCGTGGAGAGCGCGGAGCGCGACGCCCTCGCGGAGCGCCTGCGCGCGGCGGGCCCGGGCGGCGCCCTCGAGGCACTGCGGAGCACACGCGCGCGCTGGCGCTTCGTGCGGCTCCGCGCGACCGGGCCCATCGCGCCGGACGCGGCGGAGCGGGAGCTCGCGCGCCTCGAGCGCATCGCCGCCCGGCGACCGCCGCCCGGCGGCGGCTTGGCGCTCCTCCACCTGGTCGCCTCGGTGGACTCCGGACGCGGCGCGCTGGTCACGGAGGACCCGTCGACCGTGGAGCGGCTCCTCGCCGAAGGGCGCGCGGCGACCCTCCGCACCCGCTGGTCCCTGCCCGTGGCGCGCCCGCACCACGGCACGGCGACGGCCTGCTGAGCCGCCCCGCGCTACGCGGTCCTGCGTCGCCCTGCGCCCCTCAGGCCTGCTTCGCTGCCCAGCTGTTGCAGTAGCCCTCGGGGTGGATCGGGCCCGGCACGATGGTGCAGCCGCCGCACTGGCCCGCGCTCGGCGCCGCCTCGTAGAACTGGCAGTTGGTGCAGTTCTTCGCCGCGCCGTGCGGCGAGGCGTCGACGTAGGCCAAGCTGTTGCGGGTCTGGACGGCGGCCGGCTCGAGGCCGGACGTGTCGGTGCAGCTCAGCTCGTCGCTGCCGCCGCCGCTTCCGCCGCCCTCCTCGCCTCCACAGCCGACGAGGGTGGCGCCGGCGGTGCCGACGACGGTGAGCGTGAGGACGCCGCGCAGGACGTCCCGGCGCGTGAGCTTCGAATCCTTCATCTCTCGGGCTCCTTCTTCTTCCCCGCCTCGAAGGCAGGGGGCCCGAGAGGGATAGCAGGAAGTGGACCAGCCCCGCACCGCGCGGCCCACGCGCGAAGAGCGGGGCAGTATCCCACTCCGTCTGCCGCCCCTGTCACGTCCCGCCCCGCGAGGTGGCAGTCGAGGCAGGTCCGGGCCGCGGCCGATGCAGGTCGAGGTCCCGGGGGGCGCCGACCGGGGCGCGCGCGTGCTCGTGCACCATCACGCCGAGCAGGTGCCCGGCGGTCTCGTGGAGGTCGCCGTGGGGCCGCCGCGCCTCGTCCTCCCCCAGCGCGCCGACCACGTCGCGGAGCGTCCCGTCGTCCTCCACCGCCACCGATCGATGGCGGCAGGCGTAGGCGAGCTCGCCCCGCTCGTTCTCGAAGGTCTCCTCGCGCACCTCCAGCTCGTGCGCCGTCAGCGGCCCGAGCGTCCGGGCCAGCGCCTCGGCCAGCCAGAGCAGCGAGGGCTCCTCCTCGAGCTCCTCCACGAGCAGCCAGCGGCCGTGCTCCCCGTAGTCGAGCACGGTCGCGTGCAGGTACTGGCCCTCCGCGTCCCAGGTCTCGGGCGTGGGCCCCCAGCCGCGGCGGCCGAGCGCGTCCGCCGCCGCCTCCGCGACGGCGTCGACGTCGTGATCGGTCGTCCCGATCGCGATGCCGATCACCCGCGCCACGTCTTCGCCCACCGCCGGATCATAGGGTCCCGCGGAGCGGCCCGCCGCTCGCTTCACCACCTCGAAGCCATGGACCCCGGAGGCGGCCGAAGCTTGGGGAGGCCGGCCTCAGCGGACGCGGACGGTCGTCGTGCGCGTCGTCGTGCGCCCGCGGCGGTTGCGGCGGCGGTTGCGGCGGCGGCGCGTCGTGGTGCGCGTGGTCGTGCCGTTGCGGCGCACGGTCGTCGTCCGGCGGACAGTCGTCCGACGGGCCGGCCGGCGGCGCGTGGTGCGGACGGTCGCGGGCCGGGCGCGGGTCGTGCGGACGGTCGTCGTCCGGCGGGGGCGCGGCGAGGTGTGCACCACGCAGCCGGAGAAGGCGAAGACCGCGATGAAGGCGAAGAGGGCGAACGGGTTCTTCATGGATCGAGCACTCGAGCGGGGGCGCGCGAGCGTCGCGCGCGGTTTCAGTCGTGCTGTGAGCCTACACCAAGATCCCGCCGCACCCGAAACCGACGCTGCCCGCGGGCCGGCCCCCGCTCGGCGACCGAGCGGGGCGGGGCGCTTCTTCGGCGCGCTCCGAGACGCTCGAGCGCCGGATGCGAAGCGCGGAGCGCGACCGTCTCCCCCACGCGCGCGCCCGGTCCGCCTCGCTCCTTCGAGGCGCTCCGAGCGCGCGCGAGCGAGCTCCGCGCGCGACCGTCTCCCACGCGCGCCCCTGGTTCGCCTCCGTGCACGCGCCCACCGGGTCGGTCTCGGCCGTTCATGATCGGCCCGGTCGCGCCCGGTCGCGCCGGTCGCGCCGGTCGCGCGGCCTCGCTCGGAGGTCCGCAATCTGGAGGCGATCGCGCGCGGCCGTGTACAACGGCTCCATGCGCGCAGCGCGCCAGAGGGCGCGAGCCCGCGTCGCCGGGGCTCTCCTGGTCGCGCTGCTCGCCGCCTGTGGACCGACGGAGCCCTCCGAGCCGCGGACGCCCGCCGAGCCGACGCCGACCTCACCGACCCCCGACGCCGGCCCCGCGCAGCCCCCCGCCCCGCCCTCCCCGACGGTCGAGGCGCCGCCCACGGAGGAGGTGCTCCTGGCGCGGGACGTCGCGCACCTCGAGGCGCTGCTCGCGGGGAACCTCCCGGAGAACGTCGAGCCCCGCACGCTCTTCCTGGTCGACCTCCTCGACGAGGCGGCCTGCAACGCCCGCGCGACGACGCTCCGGGCCTCGCTCGGGCGCGCGCCGCCTCCCGTCGACGCCGGCATGCCGATGGACGCCGGCGTTCCCCTCGTCGACGCCGGCACCCTCGTCGACGCCGCCCTCGCGCTCCCGGACGGCGCCCTCCTCGCCGGCGCCCACCCCGAGGCCGGCGTGCCCCCCGACGGCGGCGCGGGCACGGCCGACGCCGGCGCATCGGCCCCCGCGGGAGGCGCGGACGCGGGCCCGCACCCAGACGGCGGCGCCCCCATCGTCGACGCCGGCGCGCCCGAGGAGGCCAGCGAGGAGGCCCGCGAGCCCGAGGCGAGCGCCGACGCGACGCCCGAAGCCGACGCGAGCACCATCGACGCGCTCCGCCGCCGCCGCGACGAGCTCCGCCTCGCCTTCCTCGAGCTTCCCCCGGGCGAGCGCCGCGCCCTGCTCCGCGCCGTCGAGGTGGACCGGGCGCTCAGCCGCCGCGCCGCCGAGGCGCGCGCCGCCGAGATCGAGGCGGAGGAAGAGCGCCGGGTCGCCGAGGCCGAGCGGGCCGAGGCCGAGCTCCGCGCCGCCGCCGCCGCGACGCTCGCCGAGCAGCGCCGCGAGGCCCGCCGGGCCGAGGTCGCCGCCGTGCGCGCCGCCGTCGCCGAGGCGCTGGCCATCGCCGCGGCCGCCCGCGCCGAGGACGCCGAGAGCGAGCGCGAGCGCGCCGCGCGGGTCCACCGCATCGAAGCGCGGCTCCGGGAAGAGCTGGCGCCCGAGCGCGCCGCGGCCCTTTACGACGAGCTGGTCGCGCTCCTGGTCGCCATGCGCCGCGACCTCCGGGCCGCCCTCGACGCCACCGCCGAGCCGCTCCCGAGCCTCGAGCGCGACGCCGAGGACGCGCCGGACGTGGCCGCCGAGGTCGCCGCCGCGCGGGCGAGCCGCGCCGAGGCCCTCGCGACCCTGGACCGGCTCGCCTGGGAGCACGTCGAGGCCCTCGCCGAGGCGCTCCACGACGGCAACGACATCCGCCTCACGCTCCTCGAGCGCCTGCCCTCGGTCCGCGCCGACGCGCTCCAGACGCTCCTGCACGACGAGGGGCGCGCCCAGCTCCGCCGCGAGCTCTCCCAGCTCGAGCTCATGAGCCGCTACGCCGTGCGCCACGTCCGCCGCACCGCCCCCGGCTGGCCCGCGGCCATCCTCGCGCTCGGGCGCGAGCCCCGCAGCCGCCGCGACCTCTTCGCCCTCTTCGCGCTCCTCGGCGTCGTCGTCTTCGCCTTCCGCCGCCGCCTCGCCTTCGTCGACGCGCTCGAGGAGACGAGCACCCAGCGCATCGACTCGCGTCGCATGCGCCGCGTCGCGCAGGCCTGGTTCGCCCGCCTCCGCGTCGGCGCCGGGCCCCTCATCCTCCTCGCCGGGAGCGGCGTCGCCTTCGCCCTCGTCCTCGACATCCGCCACACGGCCGAGGTCGAGCTGCTGCGCACGCTCGTCCTCGCCTTCCTGGCCTACCGGCTCTTCGTGCGCCTGCTCCACCACGAGCTCACGCGCGGTCCGGTCCGGCGCATCGGCGGCCGCCGCATCCGCGTCCGCGCCCCGACCGCCCGGAGTCAGCGCGTGCTCTTCGACGTGCGCCGCGTCGGCCGCTACTTCTTCGCCCTCGTCGTCACCCTCGGCGCCGCCCAGCGCGTCGTCGGCGAGGGCACGCTCTACGCGCAGCTCGTCCGCGTCTTCGTGCTCGTCGGCCTCGTCCTCGCCTACGTGCTGCTCCGGCGCTGGCGCGACGACATCGCCCGGGCCTTCGCCGAGTCGCACCCGGACTCCCGCCTCGGCTCGCGCCTCGCCGACGCCTCCGGCCTCCGCCTCGACGCCCTCGCCGCCGTCGCCGCCGTCGAGCTCGGCGTGCGCCGGGCCCTCGAGGCGCTGCGCACCTTCGTCGTCCGCTTCGCCGCGGGCCGCCGCGCCATGGCCATGCTCTCGCGGCGCCGCCTCGAGCAGCGGCAGGCCGCCGAGCCCGAGGCCGAGGAGCCGCCCGAGCCGCGCGAGAAGCCGCAGCTCGCCGAGGCCTTCCCGCTCGGCCCGGCCCCGCTCGAGAGCTGCCTCGATCGCTTCCCGGAGCTCGACGCGATCACCGAGCTCGTGCGCCGGGTGAGCGAGGGCGGCCGGGGCGCCGCGGTGGCGCTCGTGGGCGAGGCCGGCGCCGGGAAGACGACCTGGCTGCGTGCCCTCGTCGATCGGACCGAGGCGAGGACCTGGTGCCTCGAGGCGCCCCCGGCGGCCCACGACCAGTCCATCCTCTGCCGCTGGCTGAGCGAACAGCTCGAGCTCCCCGAGACCGAGAGCCCCGCGCGGCTCGCCCAGGAGATCGAGGAGGCCGAGCTCCGCGGGCTGATCTGCGTCGACGCGGGCGAGAACCTCTTCCTGCGCTGCATCGGCGGCACGGAGGGCTTCCGCGCGCTCGGCGAGATCGTCGGGCGCACGCAGGAGCAGCTCGTCTGGGTCTGCGCGTTCTCGGCGAACGGCTGGCGCTACCTGCGCGCGGCCGAGGCCGGGCAGAGCCTCTTCGGGCGCGTCGTCTCGCTCGAGGGGTGGAGCGAGGAGGAGATCGCCGACCTCGTCGAGCGGCGCATGCGCAAGCTCGGCCTCCGCGCCGACTTCGGCGCGCTCCTCGACACGGGCTCGACGCCGGGCACGGCGCTCGCGGGGCCGGCGCGGCAGCGGGCGCTCGAGCGGACGCGCGAGGAGTTCTTCCGGCTGCTCTGGGACGCCACGGACGGCAACCCGCGCCTGGTCGCGCACTTCTGGCTGCGCTCGCTCCAGCGCGACGAGGAGACCGGCGACCTGCGCGTGCGGCTCTTCGAGGCGCCGAGCCCGAGCGAGCTCGAGGCGCTCCACGACGAGTCGCGCTTCCTCCTGGCGGCCGTCGTCGTGCACGAGGACCTCAGCGCCGGCGAGGCCGCGCTCGTGCTCCGCTGGCCCATCGCCCGCTGCGCCGCGCTCCTCGACGTCCTCGCCGCACGCGGATTCCTGATGGAAGAGGAAGAGCGCCCCGGCCGCTTCCGCATCTCCGTCCAGTGGTTCCGCGCCATCCTCCGGCACCTCCGCCGCCGTCGCCTCCTCCCGCCCGCCTGACCTGCCCGCCGGACCCGCCGGACCGTCGAGCCGCCCCCGAGTACGACGCCCATGAACGAGAACCCCACCGAGCTGCTCCGCTTCCTCCGCGTCGAGGGCATCCTCCCGGCGCTGCTGGTGCTCGCCGCCGCCTGGGTCGCCGCGGGCTTCCTGACGCGCTCCTTCGCGCGCCTCTCCGAGCGCTTCCCGGACCGGCGGCTCCTGCTCAGCCAGTCCAAGGCGATCCTCCGGCTCGTCGTCTTCGCCATCGGCATCGGCGCCGCCGTGGGGCTGCTCTTCCGGCTGAGCGACGAGGCCCTGCTCGCCCTCGGCGGCACCATCGCCGTCGCCGTCGGCTTCGCCTTCAAGGATCTGATGGCGTCGATGATCGCGGGGATCATCATCCTCATCGACCGGCCCTTCCAGGTCGGCGATCGGGTGAGCTTCGGCGGCTACTACGGGGAGATCGTCGAGATCGGCCTGCGCACGGTGCGGCTGGTGACGCTCGACGACAGCCTGATCACGATCCCCAACAACAAGTTCCTCACGGACCCGGTCTCGAGCGGCAACGCGGGCGCGCTCGACATGCTGGTGCAGATCGACTTCCACATCGGCGTCGACCAGGACCTCGCGCGCGCCAAGCGGCTGGTCGGCGAGGCGCTGGCCGCGAGCCGCTTCGCCTACCTCGAGAAGGCCTGGACCGTCGTCGTGAGCCCGGTCGTGCTGCAGAGCGTGCCGGCCATCCGCCTCCGCGCGAAGGTCTACGTGCTCGACGTGAAGTACGAGAAGGCGCTCGAGACGGACGTCACCGAGCAGGTCATCGGCGCCTTCGCCGCGCACGGCATCCAACCCCCGGCGCTCCTCCACCGCGGCGTCGAGCCCGAAGCCGAAGAAGCCGCCGCCTGAGCGCAGCCCGGCGCCCGCGTGGGGGGCGGTGGGGAGGCGGTGGGGTTGCGCGGGGCGCGGGGCGACCCACCGTGGCGCGCCATGAGCCACTCGATCGCCCAGGCCCTGGCCTCCGTGGCCGACGACGACCGCGCCGGGCTCGAGGCGGCGCTCGAGGCGCTGCCCGAGCCCGACCTCGGCGCCTGCTCGGTCTACGCCCTCGAGGTCTTCGGGGAGCGCCCGCTCGTGGCGCTCCGCGTGCTCGCGTGGGCGACGGGGCGCCCGGCGCCCGCGGGGGGGCTCGCGCGCGAGGAGTGGCGGCGCGCGCTGAACAACGCCTGCTACATGGCGGTCTTCGTCGGCGAGCCGCGCGAGCGCCGCGCGGTCGTCGAGCGGGCGCTCGCGGTCGGCGAGGAGAACCCGGCGATCTTCCACAACGCCGCCTGCGTGCTCTGCGCGCTCGACGACGCCGAGGGCGCGCTGGAGGCGCTCCGGCGGGGCGTGGCCTGCGGCTACGACGAGGCGACGCGGGCGTCGATCCGCGACGACACGGACCTCGACCTCATCCGCCCCACGCCCGCCTTCCGCGCGCTCTTCGGCGACGCCGCGCCGGCGCTCCCGGCGTGGGCGCCCGGCTGGGAGGCGGCCGACTTCGTGCGGCTCCGGGAGCTGGTGCGCACGAGCCTGCCCCAGTTCGACGCGCAGGCGTTCGAGGCGGGGCACCAGCGCGTCGGCGGGCGTGAGCGGGACCTCGCCGAGCTGGCGCGCCGCTGCCGCGGGCTGCCGCCCCACGAATGGGTGCCGGTCGTCACGCGCTTCTTCACCGGCTGACGCGGCCGCCGCCGGTCCGCCGCCCGCCGGGCGAGCGCGGCGGCGGGCCGAGGCGACGTGCTCGGCGCGCGCTCCAGACGAGGGCTCACGCGGCGCGAGCTCACGGAAGGGACGAGCTCGAGCGAGGCTCGTTCGGCGCGGGGGCGACCGGGGACGCCTCGCGCCGAGCGAGCGCCGGCGTCAGAGCGCGCCTTCGATGGCGCTCACGACCTCCTCCGAGGTCGGCGCCGCCGTGGGCGCGAAGCGGGCGACGACCTGGCCGTCCTTGCCGATGACGAACTTCGCGAAGTTCCAGGCGATGTCGCCGGAGCCGTCGGGCTGCGCGTCCTCGGCCGTGAGCCAGGCGTAGAGCGGGTGGCGGCCGTCGCCGTTGACCTCGAGCTTCGAGAACATCGGGAAGGTCACGCCGTAGTTCGTGGAGCAGAAGCTCTGGATCTCGGCCTCCGTGCCGGGCTCCTGGCCACCGAACTGGTTGCAGGGGAAACCGAGCACGGCGAAGCCGCGATCCTCCAGCGAGTCGTGGAGCTTCTGCAGGCCTTCGTACTGCGGCGTGAGCCCGCACTTCGAGGCCACGTTGACCACGAGGCAGACCTGCCCCTCGAAGTCCTTCAGGCTCTTGTCCTGCCCGTCGATGGTCTTCAGCGTGAAGTCGTGGAGCGTCGTCATGGGCCCGTGCGTAGGGCCGGGTCCCGGCGAGCGCCAGCGCCGGCGAGTTACGCGCGTCAACGCGCGCGCCGAACCCGTGCCCGTGGCCATGCCCGTTCTCGACGCGAGGCCGCGTGACCGAAGAACGGCTTCACCGAGGACGAACGGGCCCCTCGCTCTCGCCCCGCACACCCCGCGCCCGAGAGAGCCCCTCGCGCCCCGTTCACCCGCGGGCAGGGGCAGGGGCAGGGGCACGGGCACGGGCGCGTGACCGAAGAACGGCTTCACCGAGGACGAACGGCCCCTCGCTCTCGCCCCGCACACCCTGCGCCCCGAGAGAGCGCCCTCGCGCCCCGTTCACCCGCGGGCAGGGGCACGGGCACGGGCACGGGCACGGGTCCTCAGGTCAGCGCCGAGATCAGCGTGGCGAGCGCGAGCACGAACATGGCGACGCCGCGCAGCACCATGCCGCTCGCGTCGTGCCCCGCGCGCCGGAGCACGCGGCCCATCTGGATCGAGCAGACGCCCGCGCCCGCCCAGGACGCCGCCTCCGGGAAGGCGAGCCAGTCCATCTTCGTGACCAGCGAGACCAGCCCCATGCTCACGCCGAGCAGCAAACAGGCGTAGAAGCGCCGCTCCCAGATCGCGAGCTGGCGCTCGGTCGAGTCTCCGTCGGCCATGGGCTCTGCATACCACGCACGCCCGCCCGGAGCCGCGCCCGACCGGGCACGCGACGCCGCGGCGCGCCCGTTCAGGACTCCGCGGGCGCCCCCCGGGCGAGCGAGGCCTCGAGGCGCTCCGCGAAGCGCTCCGGCGAGGCGTGGCTCACGAGCAGGCGGCCCAGCGGAATGGACGCTGCGGCGACCCCCATGCGAACGAGCTGCGAGCGAAAGAGCAGATGGACGCGCGCGAGTCGAGCCCGGTGCGCGAGCGTGTGGTCCGTGAGGAGGCGGCGCGAGCGCGAGTCGTAGCCGGTCATGTCCCACCAGTCGTGGAACTCCTCGATCACCGGATGGTCCGCGAAGGCGTCGGCGCGCCAGGCGACGATCTGCCGGGCCGCGGCCAGCTCGAGGTAGCCGCGGAAGGTGTACCGCAAGAGCCACGACTCCTGCGGGTGGGGCTCCATCGAGAGGACCCCCCGCTCGTACTCGCGCTCCCCCACGCGACGGACAGCCTACGCGCGCGCCCCGCGATCCCGAACCCCCGGCCAGGGGAGTTCGAAAGTGCCGCGAACGCCTCCGTTCGCTCCGCGCGAACCCCGCGGCCCTTGCGCCGATGCGGGCGCGGACACACCTGGGCGGCGCCCTGACGAGCCATCACGCCGCGGTCGGGGGCGTCGCGCCGGGGGGGACCTGGCCCTCGGGCGGGAGGGCGCCCTGGGGGCTCGGCGTGTCGGGCTCGCGCTTCCAGGTGAAGGCGTTGCAGTGGCGCTTCACCGCGGGGAGCTGGCTCAGCGCCACCATCAGGAGCGCCGTCGCGAGGATCGGCGCGCAGCCGCGGTAGAGCGTGAAGGAGTAGACGCTCTCGTTGATCTCCGAGACGTACCAGCTGAGCGCGAGCTCGATGCCCATCTGGAGCAGACCGATCTTCAGGATGCGTTTGTGCACGCCCGGGTAGCCGCGACCGAGGCGCACCAGGATGAGCACGTACTGGAAGATCATGAAGAAGAAGGCGCCGAAGCCGGCGACGGCGGCGAGCAGGAGCGTCGCGCCGAGCACCTTCAGCATCTCCTTGGCCATGAACACGGCCTGGTTCGGGCCGCTGAAGTCGCCGGAGAGGAGGTAGGGCCCGCAGGGGAGGTCGCCGCAGGCGTCGGCGATGTCCAGGGAGGGATCCTCCACGCCCTGCTGCGCGGCGGTCTCGAAGTCGACGGACTCGAAGGCGAGCGTCTCCCAGCCCTCCGGCCGGAAGAGATGCAGCGGGCCGCCCTCGCCCCAGGGCTCCTGGCAGGCCGGCGGGTTCGCCTGGCAGTAGCGCCAGCGGCCGTCGACCGAGCGGTCCATGTCCCAGCTCGTCTGCTGATAGAGGAACTGGCGCTGCTCCTCGACCTGCTCGCCGATGTCGATGAGCGAGCCGACCTTCACGACGAGCGAGGTCAGGACGAGCAGCAGCGTGATGCCGACGACGACGCGGAGCGCGTGGACGACGAGCGGCACCTTCGCCGGCTTCGGGTAGTAGAGGATCGTGCGGTCGCGGTCGGCCTCGAGCCGGGTCAGTGCCATGCGGCGATGATATCCGCTCGCGGTGGAAGATTGCGCTCGCAACCCACCGCCCGCGCGAGGAGGCCCGCCGAGCTCACTCCGCCGGGGAGCCGAGGCTCCCGAGCTGCGCGGCCATCTGCGCCGTCTCGCCCTCGTCGGCGAGCTCGATGTTCGGCGAGGGCAGGTCGAGCTCGCTCGCCGCGAAGATCGCCTCGTAGCGCACGGCGTTCGCCACCGCCGGCACCTCCGCGTCGGTGAGCAGGTGCACGGCCCGCTCGACGGCCCACTTGCCGAGGCGCACCACGCGCAGGCCTTCGTTCGTCGGCTCGAGGAGCGGCGCGAGGTCCTCGTCGTCGACGAGCCGCGTCTCCGCCGTCGCGCCGAGGTAGGTGCGCGCGGTCGCGATGACGCGGTTGAGCACGTGGGACCACGCGCGGAGCTCGTCGGGGGAGGCGTTCCGATCGGCGAGCAGATCGACGCCGACCGGGAGCCGCTCGATGCGCGAGAGGAACTCCTCGACCATGGCGCCCCGCGCGAGGCGGCCGTGTTGCGGGGCGAGGATCTCGGGCGCCGGGTCGAGCGCACGGATCGCGGCGACCGCATGCTTCAAGGCCGCGTTGGCGGGCATGTAGAGCTGGTGGAAGGCGCGCATGCCGGGCCAGTCGCTCTCGTCGGCCCAGAGGCCGCGCGCGTCCTTGGCCGTGAGCCCGCCGAAGAGATCGCCGGTGAAGAGCACGCGCGTCTCCGGGTCGTAGAGCATCACGGCGCCGGCGAAGTGGCAGTAGGGCGAGGGGACGGGGGCGAGCTGATGGCCCGTCGGGAGGCGGAGGCCGTCCTTCACGTAGGGATCGACGCAGACGTAGCGGTCCTTGGGGACGTTGAAGAAGCGCACCAGGCGCCAGGTGTCCTCGGAGCAGAGGAGGCGCGCGTGGGGGGCGAAGCGCGCCATGAGCGGGCCGACGACCGAGCCGACGTCCGGGTCCTGGTGGTTGATGAAGACCGCGTGGGTCTTGCGGATGCTGCCCATCACGGACGCGCACTTGGCCTGGACGACGGCGAAGTCGCTGCTGGCGCCGGGGTCGATGAGCATGTTCATCTGCTCGGCCTTGCCCTCCCCCCCGCGGAAGACGCGGAGGTAGGGGTTGGCGAAGAAGATGCCGCCAGGATCGCGGCGGCCGACCCAGTAGGTGTCGGGGGCGATCTCGACGGCGTCGGTGGTCAGTTCTTCGGTCAAGGTAATCTCCGGGGGCGAGCCGGCGCGCGCGGCCGGGGGATGCGGCAGGTCGGCGTCGCCCATCGGGGCGAGCGGCCGGGGGAGCGCTCCGGTGAGAGCACCGCGCGTGCCAGCTTCCACGCGCGCTCGAGAACGATGGCGTGTCACTGGAAGGCGAAGGCCGGGCGCACGATGTGCGCGGTTCTGGCCGGCGACGCCGATGTTGCGCGGCTCCCCGGCGGAGTGGGGGTGATCGGAGACCCGAACGGCGCCCCCGTCCGCGCAAGCGATGCGCGAGAGCGCGGGTGCCCCCCGTTCGCGGGGTGTCCGGTCGGCGCTTCGTGCGGGTCGGTCCGGGCTCCCGCGCGGTCGCGATCCCCCACGTCGGGTGCATCCGGAGAGGGAGCTCCGAAGAGGCGCCCCGGCGCGGTGTCGCGAGTGGCACCGGGGGCGCCGACACACGCGGCAGCGCGCTCTCGCCCCCGGCCCCACTCGCGCGCTCGGCGCCGCGGGCTGCAGTCGCATCGACCGCACCCTCGACGACGGTCAGCTGGTCGTGATCGGCCAGGAGGGCGTCAACTTCGGCTTCCTCCTCTTCGAGAGCGAAGGGGCGTGGCGCGCGTTCGCGGACGTGGCCAGGCAGACGGTGCCCCTCCCGCCGGTGGAGCCGCTGAAGGTGCTCAGCCTGGAGCTGCTCCCGATGCGCGCCGAGGACGGGAGCGCGTTCATCCTGCCCGACCCGGGCGGCTCGGGGGCGGGGGGATGGCGCGCCCTGGACGAGCGCGAGCTGCGGCTCGCGATCTACGCGGCGCAGGGGCTCGACCGGTTTCTCCAGGAGCGCGCGCGCGACATCCTCGAGGCCGTGGAGGCCGGGGAAGGGCGCCGCATCGAGGGGCGCTACGCGATCCGCCCGCCCGGCTTCGAGAAGCGATCGATCCGGCTGAGCCTCTCGCTCTGAGCCTCTCGCTCCGAGCCAGCGGTCGGCGCCTCGCTTCGCGCGGCGATCGGGCGAGGCCTCGAGCTCCGATCCATCTCGACGCGGTGCTTCTGGTGCGCCTAGCCCCAGTGCCGATCAGCCCGGATTCGTCACCCGTCGACGCGCCCTCGCACCACATCCTTCGGGCCCGCAGCGGATTCTCGCTCTGAGCCAGCGGTCAATGCGGCCTAGTCCTCTTCGCGGTGGGCGGCTTCCGGCGAGAAGGCGGGCACGCAGATGGCCCAGTACTCGTTCTCTTCGTCGTGGGGGTTCGCGTAGCGGACGCGGGTGCCGGCCTCGACGACGATCGTCTGCCCGGCCTTCACGTCGACCACCTCGAGGCTCTCCGCCGGCCCCAGCTCCACGCGCATGGTGCCGCGGAGCATGACCGTGACCTCGAGGAACTCGGGCGTCTGCGCGGGCTCGCCCCAGCCGGGGGGCGCGACCATGTGCGCGACGCTGAGCGTCTCGTGGCCGGTGTTCACGCGGCCGACCATCTCCTCGATCAGCTTGTCGCCGGGGACGGGGATGCGGGTCGGCTCGTCGACGATGCGGTAGCCCATGGAGGCGATGATGGGGCCTCGCCGGTGCGGCGGGAAGGCCGCCCCTCTCGGGTCGGGCGCGCGCTCTGATGTCCGGCGCGGCGGGCCCGCTCGAGCCGCGCCGCCAAGCCGCGGCGGTCGGGGGCGCGCGCCGACGTCAGGCCTGGCGGCGAAGCCACGCGAGCAGCGGCGCCCAGAGCGCGCCCTCGAAGCCGCGGCGGTCGGGGGCGCGCGCCGACGTCAGGCCTGGCGGCGAAGCCACGCGAGCAGCGGCGCCCAGAGCGTGCCCTCGAAGCCGCGGCGGAACGCGCCGAAGTGCCCGATGCGCTCGGCGCCCACGTCGGCCGGCGCCAGCTCCACGCGCTCGTAGCCGGGCGGCATCCACGCGCAGAGGGCCTCCACGGCGGCGCGCGGGGCGTACCCATCGTCCGCGAACGAGACGACCAGCCGGGGCATGTCGAGCGCCGCCCAGGTGTGGGCCGCCTCCTCCTCGTGCTCGAGCACGTAGCCGGGGGTGCGGCACCAGCTCGCCCACTCGCGCGCGACGCCACCCGGGAGGCCGACCCAGCCACTCTGGCTCCCGACGAAGACGATGCCGGCGAGGCGGCGGCTGGCGGGGCTGAGCCCGAAGGCCTGGCCGCCGAAGCTGTGGCCGAGCGCGAAGGTCGGGAGCGCGCCCGGGACGCGCCGCTCCAGCTCGGCGAGGGCGCCGGGGAAGTCGCGGGCGCCCCAGTCGCGCATGCGGTGCTCGGCGTGGGCGAGCGGGCCGAGGCGCGAGGCGCCGATGCCGCGGTAGTCGTAGGTCAGCACGCTCACGCCGCGGGCGGCGAGCCAGCGGGCGAAGCGGGCGTAGTAGCGCTGGCGGACGGCGGTGGCCGAGTTGATGAGGAGGCGCGCCCAGGGGTCGGGGGCGGCGTGGAGCGTGGCGCCGAGGAGGTGACCGTCGAGGGCCGGGAGGCGGAGGGGTTGGGGGTGCGGGGGCGCGGCGACGGGGGTGGCGGGGGTGGCGGCCATGGGATCGGGATGGCGCCGACACGGGCCCGGCGGCACCCCGGGGACGCGCAACCCGGTGTTGCGCGGATCGCGGGGGCCGGGCCCGACGGGACTCCCGGGTACGCGTCCGCACGACTCCCGGGTACGCGTCCGCAGGACTCCCGGGTACGCGTCCGCAGGACTCCCGGGTACGCGTCCGCAGGACTCGGCCGAGCGTCCGCACGACTCCCGACCGAGCGTCCGCACGACTCCCGGGTACGCGTCCGCCCGACTCCCGAACCATCGTCCGCAGGACTCCCGGGTACGCGTCCGCACGACTCCCGACCGAGCGGCCGCAGGACCCCCGACCGAGCGGCCGCACGACGCCCGAACCAGCGTCCGCAGGACTCCCGACCGAGCGTCCGCACGACTCCCGGTACGCGTCCGCACGACGCCCGAACCAGCGTCCGCACGACTCCCGGTACGCGTCCGCAGGACTCCCGGGTACGCGTCCGCACGACTCCCGGGTACGCGTCCATAGGACTCCTGGCTCCCCGTCCGCAGGACTCCCGACCGAGCGTCCGCACGACTCCCGGGTACGCGTCCGCACGACTCCCGACCGAGCGGCCGCACGACGCCCGACCGAGCGTTCGCAGGGTTCGCGGCTCGGCGCGGCGTGCGCGATTCACGCCCGGTCGCGCCGCGCGCTACGGTGCGGCCATGGCGAAGGCCCTCGACTGGGACGACCTCCGCTTCGTGCTGGCGGCGGCGGAGGAAGGGTCGCTGGGCGCGGCGGCGCGGGCGCTCGGGGTGCGCGCGTCGACCGTGAGCCGGCGCCTCGAGGCGGCCGAGGCGGCGCTCGGGGTCGCGCTCTTCGAGCGGACGCGCGAGGGGCTGGGGGTGACGGAGGCGGGGCAGGCCGTGGCGCGGCGCGCGCGGGAGGTCGAGCTGGCCGTGCGCGAGGTGGAGCGGGCGGCCGCCGGGAGCCAGCCCGAGGTGACCGGCGTGGTGACGGTGTCGGCGCCGCCGACCGTGGCCGTGGCGCTGGTGGCGCCCGCGCTGGCGAGCCTCGCCGAGGCGCACCCGACCCTGACGGTGACGCTGCGCGAGGAGGCCGACGTGGTGAGCCTCGAGCGCGGGGAGGCGGACGTCGCCGTGCGGCTGATGCGCCCGGAGCGCGCACGGCTGGTCGCGCAGCGCGTGACGACGATCCGCTACTGCGTCGCCGCGAGCCGCGCGTACCTCGACGCGTTCGGGCGGCCGGGGGAGGGTCACGCGGGCGAGGGGCACCGGCTCGTCACCTACGGGCCTCCCTTCGAGTTGCTCCAGGAGGCGCGCTGGCTGCGGGAGCGCTTCCCCGCGGCGCGCGTGGCCTTCCGGGCGGCGTCGCAGATGGCGCAAAGCGCGATGCTCGCCCGCGGCGCCGGCATCGGCCTCGTGCCCACGGGGCTCTTGCCCGAGCCCCTCGAGCCGATCGAGGAGGTCCCCTTCACCCGGCCCGTCTGGCTGGCGACCCACGAGGCGAGCCGGCACCTCCCCGCCGTGCGCGCCGTGACCGAGCACCTCGCCGCCGCGCTCCGCGAGGCCTGAGGACGGTCGCGACCCGCCGCGGGCGCCGGCCGCACAGCGTCGCGCGGCCCGACCAGAGCCCTGCGGACCCCGGTCAGGAGTCCTGCGGACCAGGACTCGGGCGTCCTACGGACCCGGGCCTCGGGCGTCCTGCGGGCGCGGCTCGGGCGTCCTGCGGGCGCGGCTCGGGTGTCCTGCGGACGTGGCTCGGGCGTCCTGCGGACGCGGCTCGGGCGCGGCTCGGGCGCGGCTCGGGCGTCCTGCGGACGCGGCTCGGGCGTCCTGCGGACGCGGCTCGGGTGTCCTGCGGACGCGGCTCGGGCGTCCTGCGGACGCGGCTCGGGCGTCCTGCGGACCACGCAAGCCCACTCTCGAGCCACTGAAATCACGCGACTAAATGCCAAAACGAAAACAGCGTTTACTTTTCTTCTTGCGTTTTTGTAAACGTCGTTTACTTTCTACTCGTGCCTCACGAAGCCCCCACTCCGGCGCCCAAGCCGCGCACGCGCCGCCGCCGCGCCAACGTCGAGCGCATCCTCGACGCGGCCACCGACCTCGCCTTCGAGGAGGGCATCGACGCCCTCTCCATGCAGCGCGTCGCCGACCGCGCCGACTACACGGCCGGCGCCCTCTACCGCTACTTCAGCTCCAAGGACGCCCTCCTCGCCGCCGTCGTCGTCCGCGTCATCGCCCGCCTGAAGGCCCGCGTCGCCGCCGCCAGCGCCGACTCTCCCGGCCCGCTCCAGACCATCGTCGCCCAGGCCGACGCCTACCGCCGCTTCGCCGCCGAGGAGCCCCACGGCTACGCCCTCGTCGCCCACCTCGTCGGCGACCCCCGCGTCCTCCTCCAAGACGAGAACGACGCCCGCGCCGTCATGGAGGCGGTGGTCGACGCGCTCACCCCGCTCGCCGTCGCGCTCCAGTCCGCCACCGACGCCGGCGCCCTCGCCCCGGGCGACGTCCGCGAGCGCGCCCTCCTCCTCTTCACCGGCCTGCAGGGCGCCCTGCAGCTCCGCAAGCAGCAGCGCATGGCCCCGGGCCTCATCGACACCGATCACATGGCCCGCGCCATGGTGCGCAGCCTCCTCGCCGGCTGGGGCGCCCACGCCGACGCCCTCGAGGCCGCCTTCCGCCCCCTCGACGCCTGAGCGCTCTCCCTCTCGCGCTCCCCCTCTCCCTCTTCCCTTCGACCCCTTCCCCGGAGCCCCGACCATGATCCTCGAGCTCGCCCTCGCCGCCCTCCTCGGCGCCTTCACCTGGTCCTTCATGGAGTACTGCATCCACCGCTGGCTCGGCCACGACCGTCGCTTCCGCGGCAACCTCTTCTCCCGCGAGCACATCCGCCACCACAGCGAAGGCGACTACTTCGCCCCCACCTGGAAGAAGGCCCTCGCCGCCCTCGCCTTCCTCGCCCTCGTCAGCGGCCCGGCCGTGCTCGTCGGCGGCCTCGTCTCCGGGCTCGCCTACGCCCTCGGCCTCGTCGGCTTCTACCTCTTCTACGAGATCCTCCACCGCCGCGAGCACACGCACCGCGGCGTCGGCCCCTACGGGCGCTGGGCGCGGCGGCACCACTTCTTCCACCACTTCGTCGATCCCCGCTCGAACCACGGCGTGACCTCGCCGATCTGGGACTTCGTCTTCCGCACCTACCGACGCCCCGCGAAGATCCGCGTCCCGGAGAAGCTGCAGATGGTCTGGCTCACGGACCCGGAGACCGGCGACGTCCACGCCGACCTCGCCGACCGCTACGAGCTCCGCCGCCGCCGCCGCGCCGCCTGAGCGCGATCACGCTCGCCCTTCGGCCATCCCCGTTCAGGCCTTACACTGGCGGGCGTGGAGGACCTCTACCGGCTGCTCGAGCTCGCCCAGCAGGAGATGGGTGCCGACGACGCGCGGCTCGAGATCGGCGGACGCGAGCCCGGCGACGAGTCCATCTGGTGCGCGCTGCCGGACGGCCACCACCGGCTCGTCGTCGTCTACGACACGGCCCCCGAAGACCGCGCCGCGCTCCGCGAGAAGCTCGCGCTCCTCGTGAAGGGCTTCGCCGGGACGCTCTCCCAGGCCCGCGTGGGCGCGCGACCGCGCACGCTCGACCCGCAGCAAGCCCTCGACGAGGCCCTCGACGTCCTCACGGTGCAGGCCGGCGCGCGGAGCGCCTTCGTCGTCGACGAGACCTCGCCGGTGCTCTGGGGCAGCTCGGAGATCGAGCGGGGCGCCGAGGACGTGGACGACGCCGCCGACGCCGCGGAGCTCCTGGCGCTCGCCGACGCCTCCGGCGTGGACCTCGCCGCGCAGCTCGCGGGAGACGTGGAGACGCCGCTGCCCCGGGATCTGGAACGGGGCGTCGCGCGCATCCGGCAGGCCGCGGGCCGACGGGAGCGCGGCGTCGACGGATGGCGCGCGGTGCTGGCGACCTTCGCGGCGATCGCCGCCTGCCGGCGCTTGCTGGAGGACGAGCCGACGTCGACGCGCATGGCCGTGCACGACCCCGACCTGGCGCTCCTGGCGCGGCGGGTGGGCGGCATCTACTGGGTCGGGCTCGTCTTCGAGGACGCGGGCTTCAGCGAGCTGCACGCGGAGGCGGCGATGATCCACGCGAGCCCCTGGATCGAGCGGCTGGTGACGGCGCTGCCGCCCTTCGACCCGGGGAGCGGCGGCGGGAACGTCGCGCGGCTTCGGCGGCTCCGGCCGGTTTGAGGACGGCTGAGAGATGCGGCGGCGAAGACGCGGCGGGGAGCACGGCGGTGTGGAGGACGGCGAAGAGGAAGCCGGCGAGGATGCGGCTCCGAGCACGGCTGCGAAGATGCAGCGAGCCCGGTCTGGCCGACCCCGCGGCGCGGCCTCCCTCGTCGCGCTCGTCGCGCTCGTCGCGCTCGTGCTCGCGGGCTGCGGAGAGGACCGGCGCCCGGCCCTCGACGGCGGCCCCGTCGACGCGGGCCTGGACGCCGCGCCCCCGGACGCCGCACCCCCGGACGGCGGCCCCCGCCCGGACGCGGGCCCCCCGCTCTGCGGCGCGCCGCTCGACGTCGTCTTCGTGATCGACACGAGCACCTCCATGGAGGCCGAGCTCCTCGAGGTGCGCACCGGCATCCGTCGCATCTGGAACGCGGCGCGCGCGCTCACGCTCGATACGCGCTTCGGGCTCGTCGTCTTCGTCGATGACGTCGTCGCCGTCGCCGGCTGCACCCCCTTCGGGAGCGTCGAAGCGCTCGAGGCCGAGCTCGATCGCTGGTGGGCCTTCACCAGCACGAACCGGCAGCCGAACGGGGGCGCCGCGAGCAACACCGACTGCCCCGAGAACAGCCTGGACGCGCTCCACGCGGCGGCGACGCGATGCACCTGGCGGGAGGGCGCGACGCGCCTGATCGTGCACGCGACCGACGACACCTTCGCCGAGCCGCCGGCGCTCCTGAGCGAGGCCATCCCCGTGCAGCACGGTTACGCCGAGGTGCTCGAGGCGCTGACCTCGCGGGAGCTGCGCCTCGGGAGCTTCGCCGCGCCGGGCATCGGCGAGTTCTGCGGCGTGGCCATGACCGAGAACGTCGGCGTCGGCTGGCACGAGCCCTACATGGGCATGCCGGCGCTGCCGGTCGCGACCGGGGGGCGCGCCTGGAACGTGCGCGACGTGCGCGACGGCGAGCTCGACATGGCGGACGCGATCAACGAGCTGATCGCCGACGAGTACTGCACGCTCTACTGAGCACGCTCGGTCTGCCGAGAGGCGGCGTGCGATCCGTCGCACCGCCGGGCGGCCGGGGCGAGTAGGCTCCCGCGCCCATGAAGCTGCCCGGCTTTCGCGACTGGCTCCGGCTCGTCCTCATGTACCGCGCGCCGCACGCGCAGTCGCGGGCGATCCTCGACGTGGTCGAGCGCCTCCTCGACGCCCCCTGGGTGACCCACGTGCTCCTCCACGGGGAGCCGGGCACGGGGAAGGAGGGGCTCGCGCGCGGGCTCCACCAGGCCATGCATCCGGGCGGCGACGCGCCCTTCGTGAAGATGCCCACGGGCGGGCGGGATCCGGCCGTGCTCGCGCTGCATCTCTTCGGCACGCGGGAGCGGCAGGGCGCGATCGCGCGCGCCGAGGGGGGCACGCTCTTCCTCGACGAGGTGGCGACGCTGCCGCGGGAGATCCAGGCGCGGCTGGCGCCGGTGTTGCGCGGTCGATACCGGCGGAACGACGACGAGGCGCCGCAGCCCTGCCGGGTCTGCGTGATGGGGGCGACCGATCACGACCTGGCCGCGCGGGTGGCCGAGGGCGCGTTCCGGCACGACCTCCACCACCGCCTCTCGCGCATCGAGCTGACCATCCCGCCGCTCCGCGAGCGCGCCGACGACATCCCGGGGGCGGCGCTCTGGGCGGGCAACCGGCTGCTCGAGAACCACGGCCGGACGCCGAACCTCGTGCGCGCGGACGACGCCGAGGCCGGCGAGCGGGTGCTGACCGAGGGCGCCCTCGAGGTGCTCCGGGCGCACCCCTGGCCCGGCAACTTCCGCGAGCTCGACCGGGCGATGGAGCGGGCGCTCTTCCTCTACGCGACCGGCCAGCAGGTCACGGCCGACGACGTCCGGGCCGCCATCGGCGGCGTCTGAGCGCGCGAGCGAGAAGCACGCTGGCCTTCCCTGGTCGAGCGGCCGGTCGGCGCGGGGGGATGGTGAGTCAGTTGGTTGACTGAGTGAGGCGAGCTCCAGCACGAGCAAGCCGAAGTGGCAGCCGAGCGCGAGCCGAAGCCGCAACCCGAGCCCGAGCGGCAGCCCGAGCCCGAGCCGGAGCCCAAGCGCGAGCCTAAGCGGCAGCCCGAGCCGGAGCCCCAGCGCGAGCCGAAGTGGCAGCCGGAGCTCAAGCGCGAGCGCGAGCCGAAGCGGCAGCCCGAGCCCAAGCGCGAGCCCGAGCCCAAGCGCGAGCCGAAGCGGCAGCCGGAGCCCAAGCGCGAGCCGGAGCGCGAGCCCATGCGGCAGCCCGAGCCCGAGCGGCAGCCCGAGCCGAGGCCCTTGGTGGAGGCCTCAGCTCCCGTCGACGCCCGCCCGCTCGGCCAGCGAGGCGTAGTCCCGCCCCTCCTCCGGCTCGAGCGCCATCGGCAGCCCGGCCGCCTGCCAGCCCGGCTCCACCGTCTGCCCGAAGCTGTCCTTCGCGCCGCCCCAGCCGGCGAGCTGGTCCACCACGCTCGAGAAGCCCGCCGCCAGGAGAGCCTCCGCCGCCGACCGGCTCCGCCCGCCCGCCTGACAGCCGAGGATGAGCTTCGCGTCCTTGCCGAACGCCGCCTCCATGACCTTCAGGAAGTCCGGGTTGTCGCTCATGCCCGCCGCGCCCCGGTGCTTCCAGGGCACGTTGTAGGCGCCCTCCGGGTGCCCGCCCTCGAACTCCGGGATCGAGCGCACGTCGACGTAGACCCAGCCCTCGTCCTCCATGCGCTCGAGGGCCTCTTCCGGGGTGATGCGTTCCAAGCTCATCGCCCGGAGCATAGGGCGCCCCCGCCCCGAGCGGGAGCCCGTATCGCTCACGATTCGTGCGCGCCGCAACGTATCAGCCGGCCGCGCCCCTCAGGGGTCTGCCGCGACCTCCCCGCACGCCGCCCGCACCGCGTCGAGCCAGCACACTCGCCACTCGCGCTCCGCCGCAGCCGCCCCACCGCTCCCGAGCCCAGCGCCCCGAGCCCGCACGAGCGCCAGCCCCCGTATGCCTCGGCGTTGCCCACGCGCCCGATTCACACCATCCTATCGAACCAGGTTCGATAGCGGCGCGCTCCTCCCCCGCGCGCCTCCGAGCCGCGAGGAGGAGTGCCCATGCGCGTTGGAGAGCCGATCGATGCCCGCATCCCCTGGGTGCGCGCCATCCACGACCTCGACGAGGCCCGCTCGCTCCCGACGAGCGGGCCGCGCATGCGCGAGTACCGCCGCCTCGGCCGCATGCTCGGCGACGCCCTCCGCGAGGGCCCGCGCGTCGCCGCCGTGCGCACGCTCGACCTGACGACGCTCCTCTACCCGACGACCTTCGCCTTCAACCGCGCGGTCCCGCTCCCCTGGCCCTACGTCCAGATGTTCCACCGCTGCCTCCTCGTGCAGGTCGACGTCGAGGGCGAGCGCAAGAACATCCTCTGGAACCCGACCGACTACCACGCCTCGAAGGCGACCCCCTTCTTCGCCGACCTGCTCGACGCGCTCCCCAGCCGCGAGCTCGGCGAGAAGCTCCTGAGCACGCAGTACGGCCAGGTCGACGAGCAGCTCGGCCGCTTCGGGCTGAGCGCCGAGGACATCGACCTCGTCGCCTTCGACCACTTCCACACGCAGGACCTCCGCCCGATCCTCGGCAGCGCCATCCCGGAGCCCGACGGCCGCCCGTGGACCGCGCGCTTCCCGAACGCGCTGCTCCTCGCGCCGAAGCAGGAGTGGGACGACTGGAACGACCTCCACCCGCTGCAGCGCGCGTGGTTCGTGGCCGACGGCAAGCGGGGCGTGCCCGAGGACCGGGTCGTGCTCTTCGACGCCGACCTCACGCTCGGCGAGGGCGCGCTCCAGCTGCGCACGCCCGGCCACACGACCGGCAACCAGACCCTCTTCCTTCACGGCGAGCGCGGCGTCTTCGGGTGCAGCGAGAACGGCTGCAGCGCCGACAACTGGTCGCCCTACGAGTCGCGCATCCCGGGCCTCCGGCGCCAGGCGCGGCGCTACGACGTCGAGGTCATCCTCAACAGCAACACGCCCGAGCTGGCCGCCGAGCAGTACAACTCGATGATCCTCGAGCGCTCCGTCGTGGACCGCTCCGAGGAGGACCCGGCCTTCGTGCAGATGTTCCCCTCGAGCGAGGTCACCCCCTCCGCCTTCGCCCCGGGCGTCCGCCCGACCATGCTCTTCCACGAGCGCGACAGCGGCACCGTCCGCGTGCCCGCGAAGAAGGCCGCGCAAGCGAGCGAGGGCCCGAGCGAAGCCGTCGCCGCCGCCGAGTAGGACGAGCGAGCCGACCCCTTCGCTCACGTTCACGCCCGAGAGAACCCGCGAGCGCAGCCGACGACCGCGCGCGTCGCTCGAGCGGCTTCGAGCTGCATGAGCAAGACCCGCCCGTCGGCCGTGCCGATCGCCACCGCGTCGCCCTGGATCGCCAGGGTCGTCGCGAAGGTGGGCACGCCGTCGACCTCGAGCTTCTCCGTCCAGCGGAGCGCGCCGGTTTCGGCGTCCAGGATCCCGAGGGTGCCGTCCATGAGCGCGAACACGACGGCGTCACCGGCAGCGCCGAGCTCCGTCGCCGCCGCGTCGACGGGGACGCTCCATGTCGGACCATCCGCCCCGAAGTCTCGGCGCTCGATGAGCTTCGAGCCCGCACCCGGTCGCGGGCCGTAGACCCGCGCGGCCCGGACGATGGACCGGGCCGAGAGCCAAGAAGCCGCGCTGTCCATCAGGTGCGTGGCCTGGTCGTCCCAGTCCATCACCTCGTCGATGGTTCCCGTCAGGTCCACGCGACAGAGGCGCTTGTGCTCATGGGACGAGGGGGGCGTGCCCCGGAGGAAGTAGAGCCCGTCGCGCCCATCCAGCCGCAGGTAGTGGTTGGCGCAGTCGTAGTGGCCGAGGTCCGTGCGCAGCGCCTCCTCGTTCGATGCGCTCAGCACGACGTCGGCGCGCTCGCGCTTCCGGCCAGGGTCTCCCGGATCCCGGCACAGCAGGTTCCCGCGCTCGTCGGTCGAGAGCACGACCGCGTGGTCGAAGCTCCGCACGGGTTCGAGCCCCGCGGGTCCGAGCCGGAAGAGCGTGGATCGGTCTGCGACGTTTTCGATGAAGTCCGCCGGACGAAAGACGTGGACCAGCCGTGAGCCGAGCGCCTCGACGAGCTGCACGCCGTGGCCTTCGCCCCGGATGTGTTGGAGCCGCGCGCCCGTCCGCGTGTTCCACACCTCGACATGGCAGCGGTCGTGCGTGGCCGCGAGAAGCTCCGGCGAGAGCCACATCAGGTCCCACACCCTCGAGCGCTCTTCGTAGGGCGCCGACCCCATGACCTCGGTGAAGCGGGACCGCCGCTCGCGGGACTCGATGGGGGAGGAGCCGAAGCCGAGCGTCGCTGGATCGATCGGTTGGAGATCGGCTAACCGAGGGTCTCGGTTGGAGCCGCTCGACCGGAAGCCGGACGCGTGGATGTCCCGCAGGTCGTCGAGCACGAGGCCCACGTAGGTGTCGAAGGCCTCGTTTTCCTCTCCCGGGTACTCCTCTTCGTCGCGAGGATGGAGAAGGACCGCGAGGCGAGCCCCATCCACCCAGCGACAGGCGGTCACGTCGCGGGACTCCCCGAGCAGCGTGCGCACCTCCGCGCTCTCCCAGTTCCAGAGCCAGAGGTCGCCCTCGAACTGGTAGCCTCCGTCGTAGCTGCCGGTCCCGATGGCGACGAGCGGACGAGTGGGATGGAAGGCGACGTCGCGGATCGGGAAGCGAGCGCGGTCGAAGACGCCGAGCCGGCGCTCCAGGGCGCCGTCGTAGAGGCTCAGGCGATGCTGGATGCGCCGACCCTCGTACACCGCTCGGCCCGGCCAGTAGAGCCGGTCGATCTCGGATGCGAGGGCGCAGACCTCCCCGTCCGCGCGCCTCCACCCCCCGATGGGCCTGCCGACCTCGCCGAACCGAGCGGGGCTCAACTCTCGAACGAAGCGGAGGCGCACCGATGGTGCTCTACCACGCCCGGGAGCGGGCGGTCTCCCGCCTCAGGCGACGCCGCGGCTCCGTGCGCCTCGGATGCGCTGAAGGTCCCCAAGCTCGGCTGGTGAGGAAGGGTCCTTCGGCGACGGAGCGGCCACTGCCGCGCGTCCAAGGCGCGCGCCGGCGGGTCCTTGAGACCGTCCCCGGTGAGGCGTGAAGTGAGGCCATGATCCGACGACAGCCGGCGCTGGTCTTCGTCATCCATCGGCGCTGCCCACGAACGGGTCGTAGTACCGCTCCAGGAGCGTTCGGTAGACGCGCATGTTCGGTCGGTAGCGCTTGAAGAAACCGGAGTCGTCCCCGACCAGAACCCTCGACAGCGCAGCCGCCACGCCCGGTGACCGACTCAGGCCCGCGTCGCAGTGCAGAACCACCCGCCCGATCTCGTCTCGATGTCCGAGGACGAAGTCCCAAACCTGATCGGCGTGGCGGGTCCCGAATAGGTCGTCCTCCGAGTAGCCATCGACCGCCGAGTCCGCGTCCGGAAAGGCGAGACGCAAGACGCCCCGGCACTCGGGGGACTCGGGGATCCGTGCGCGCTCTGCCGTCGTCGTCGTGATCGAGATGACGACGTGGGGAACATCGTGCGGAGGAACTCGCTCGATGGCGGGCCGGCTGTAGACGAAGAACTCCACGGGACCTGCTCAGTCTAGCCCATTGTGGCCTGCGCGGGTCGTCTGCACACGCGCCGGAAACCGTCAGCTCCGGAGGCCGATCAGGCGTGACAGGCGACAGTAGGCGACGTCGGGGTCCGTGGCACCCACGCGCAGTGCAAGCCGCCAGCAATGGGACCGGCGCCGGCGCCAGCAATGGGACCTTCCCCAGTAGGGGGAGAGGAGGCCCAGCCTTCCCCGGTAAGGGGGGGAGGGGGGCCCAGCGCTTGATGGCTCTCGACGACCTAGCTTGACGAGACTGGGTCGATGCAACTCTGATGTGGCGAGACGTCTCAAGTATCGAGCGAGCCGATGGCGGCCGCGGCATACTCGCCGTGGACCGTCTTCAGGCTCGTGAGCTTGCCTTCAAGTCGGTCGAGCAGACCCATCAACTTTTCGACCTTGGCCACAATACGATGCTGCTCCGCGAGTGGCGGGAACGGAATGATGGTCGATCGGACGGTTTGCTGGTTGACCTTCACCATTGACTGCGACGTACCGCTGGCTTTATCGGAAAACCAAGACCGGTTGTAGGGAGCGATCAAAGCCAAGTGCACAAACTCAACTGAGAGTCGTTCAGACACTCGGCACCGCATCATCAAGTCGGGATAAATGAACGTGCGCTCGGGACCATCGAAGATAGCTGCAATCCCTACGTACTGCGGTGTGTTTGACCGCTGGATCAGCAGGTCTCTCGGCCTCAGCCAAAGCGGCGAGTTGTCGTCCAGATCTGCTTCTACGAACTTGAAGTGACGACCGTCGAAATGACCACGGGTCGTCGCACTCAACTTGAGTGTGCGAACGCCCGTATCATGGTCCACCGACCTTGGTGACCATCCATTGGTGGGTCCGTCAGCGAGACAGTGGCCGAGTCGTATCCAACTCCAGCTCCTCGGAACCTCGAACGGAGCCTCCTCCTTCGCCACGGGGGGGAGGGGCTTGGACTTTCGGACCTTCTTCTCCGCGACCAGCTGAGCTTTGTCGGCCGCGACCCTCCGCAACAGGTCAATCGTCGCCTCTTCCTCCGCGTCCTGCCGTACCAACCGCCCACGTACGGCGAGTTGGAGCACTGTCTGGCGCAGCGGCTCCACGTCGGCGGGGTCGGTGAAGAGGTCGTCCATCCGCTCGGCGATACGCTGCCAGGCGGCCTCGACTTCCTCAGCGGAGTCGGCGTCTCGGAGCGCGGCGAGGGCTGCGTCGCGCAGGGCGACGCGGGTGGCCTCGCGGGAGTCGCGGGCCGCCTCGAGCCGATCGATGAGGGCCATGAGCTCGTCGACCTTGGCGACGATGCGCTGCTGCTCTCCTAGAGGTGGAAGGGGGATCGGAAGGTCTACCATCTTCCTTTGGGTGAGCTTGAGGCGCGTGGTGCCGCTCACGAACCCGTCGTAGTTGCATTGATTCAGGGCGTGGCAGAGGAACCGGTTGACGCCCGCCAGCATGCGCAGCGCGTGGGCGTGGTTGTTCACCCAAAAGCGACCCGAGACCACGTATGCGACGTGCTTACCATTCTTGAAGAATGGTGCTCCGTCCTCACCCAGCAGCACGAGCTCCTCGTCGAAGAGGTAGTCGTCAATCCATCCGGCGCGCTGTGTCGCGCCGTAATACGGGAACAACGCCGACTTGGGCTTGCCTGCAATGCGAGCTTCTCGGTCTGCCTTCTTGACTGGCTGACGGATGAAGTCGAGCACCGCAACGATATCGCCTAGGCGAACCCACTCCCAGGTCGTGGGAATCGCATGGGGCGCGTCTGTGCTGGCGAGTGCCCGCACGTTCATCGGCTTCTTGATCTCGCCGGCACTGTACAGGCGCCGCTGCTCCTCTCTGGCCGCTCGGAGCATCGCGCTGGCTGGCTCGTTGCGGGGATCCTGCGGGACCAGCTGCCCGCGGACCGCCAGTTCCAACACCAACTCGCGTAGCCGCATTGGGCCGTCGGGAGAACCAGCTAGCGCCTCAAGAGCGGGCATAAGCCTGCCAGGCGTCACGCCCTACCCTCCAGCGCCGCGGCCAGCGCTTGCCGTATTTCCTCACGGATTGCCGCAGCCGCAGCTTGCTCCTTCTCGTAGCGAGCGAGCAACACGTCGGGATCCTCGTGCTTGTCCTCCGGCGCGTTCGGGTTGGGGATGTCGAGGTTGAAGTCGCGCTCGCGGATCTCGTTGATGCTCACCTTCCAGGCGAGCTCTGTCTCCTTGCGCTTCTTCCACCACTTCTTCTCGGGCTCGAACTCCTCGATCCGCATGGGCTTTGTCTTTGAGTACGACTTGTAGCCCTCCGGGTAGGGGTGCTCGTAGTACCAGATCGTCTTGGTAGGCTTCCCCTTCTCGAAGAAGAGAATGTTCGTGTTGATGGTCGTGTATGGCGCGAAGACACCCTTGGGAAGTCGAACGATCGTGTGGAGGTTGCAGGTCTCCAGCAGTCGCTCCTTCATCCTCGTCTTCATGCCCTCGCCGAAGAGCGTCCCATCCGGCAGGACGATGGCTGCGCGGCCTCCAGGCTTCAGAAGCTCCATGATGAGGACGAGGAAGAGGTCGGCCGTCTCTCGCGTCCGGAAGTCGAGCGGGAAGTTCGCCTCGATGCCGTCCTCCTCCATGCCCCCGAACGGCGGGTTGGTGAGGATGACGTCCACGCGATCCCGCATCGTGATGTCCCGCAGCGGACGAGCGAGTGTGTTGTCGTGGGCGATGCCGGTCGGCACATCGATTCCGTGGACCACCATGTTGGTCACGCAGAGGAGGTGCGGCAGCGGCTTCTTCTCAACGCCACGAATGCTCGCCTGGAGCTGCTCCTCCTGCTCGGGCGTCTTCACGTCCTTCTTGCGGATGTGCTCGATGGCGCAGGTCAAGAAGCCACCCGTCCCACACGCCGGGTCGAGCACGGTCTCGCCGAGGCGGGGGTCGACCATGTCGACCGCGAACTGGGTCACGGCGCGCGGGGTGTAGTACTCACCCGCGTTCCCCGCGCTCTGCAGATCCTTGAGGAGCTTCTCGTAGATGTCGCCGAACAGGTGGCGGTTCGTCGCGTCGTTGAAGTCGATGTCCGACTCGATCTTGTTGATCACCTGCCGGAGCAGCGTCCCGGACTTCATGTACTGGTAGGCGTCCTCGAAGACCGAGCGGATCAACGCCCGACGTCGCCGGAGCGCTCGAGCGGCGAATGCTTCCGCATCGTCCCCGTCGATCTTGGGCCCGAGCTCCATGTCCTTGAGCGCGGGAAAGAGCGTGTCGTTGACGAACTCCAGCAGCTTGTCGCCCGTATCCCCCTCGGGATCGGACGCCCAGGAGCGCCACCGGAGGTCCTCGATCTCCCAGCTCTCCCCGCCGCTTTGCCAAGTCACGTTCATGAGCGGCGACGCGAAGTCATCTTCTAGTAGCTCTAGCTCCTGCTCGCGATCGTCCCAGATCTTCAGGAAGAGCAGCCACACGAGCTGCCCCACCCGCTGCGCATCCCCGTCGACGCCGACGTCTTTGCGCATGATGTCCTGGATGGACTTGATGGTCGTGGTCAGTGCCATGTGGCCAACGCTCCTAGCAGGAGAACGAGGTCGGTCGGTGAGAGGGCCAGCTGAGCTGGGAGGTGCAGCCGCGGGCATGGAGCTCAATAAGGGCGAAGCACCAGCTTCGTCCCGGCAGAGCGAGTTCCCAGCTCGCGCGGCACGCGAGGCGGAGCTCATCTCGACATGCCACAGGTGTCCGTAGGTGCCTGTTCGGCGACCGCCCCCAAGCGAGCAGTCCACGCAGCGCATCTCGTCCGGTCACGGTGGCGACGTGATTCGAGAGCTTTGGCTTGGTCGGCCTTGGGGTCTGCCCCCGCGTCCCCCCTCGCGACGACCATTGGATCGGAAGATGCGCCTGGCGCAGCTGCCTGAGAGTCGCGCTGAACTTCACCCGTTCACCGCCCAGAGCGAGGAAGGTGCGAACGGAGCGGTTGTCCCCGGTCGTCCCCCTTGATAGCGCCAGCTTCCACACATCCTGCGCGACACGTTTGGCCTTCTGCTGCTTGAGCCACTTCAGCTCGCATGCGAGCCCTGCGTCGTCGTCGGATTCGATGAAGACGTCGTGCTGAATCGTGCGGCCCTGGCCTACGGAGCCGTGAGTTGCCGTTTTCCAGCAGGGTCGACCGTTCCACGAAACGGTTCGCTCCACGTGAACGCGGTCGGCCAGCGAGGGGCGAGCGAGGATGAGGCCGTCAACGAACGAGGAGCGGACTCGCTCTTCCGACATGTAGCGGGTTGAGCGTGCCATCTCGGCCAGAAGCATGCCGTTGGTGAAGGTGAACGCATCCCTCATCCAAGCCGTGTACTCGCCCCCGTTCACCTTAGGCCGCCCCGGACGTATCGTCGTAGAGCGCCGTCTCCAGCTCTCGGACGGCCTGAAGGTAGCCCTTCTTCCCGCCGAACAGCTTCACGAGCTCGACGGGCGTCCCGAGGTCCGAAAGGGGCCGGACGCGGAGCATCGCCAAGTCCTCGACGGGGGCCAGGCCCTCGTCGGCGTACTTCTCGAGGAGCGCGTCGAGCACAGCCCGCGCCTGCTCCCCGTACTTCGTGAAGACGTCTCGCTTCTTCACGTTGTTGGCTCGCTCCCGCCGTGTCAGCGGCGGCCGATCGTAGACCACGTGGCAGATGAGGTCGAAGGCGTCCATGTCGGCCCCGACCATCTCCCGCAGCTCTTCGAAGAGGACACCTTCCTCGCGCAGCTCCTCGATGACGGCCGCCTTCTTCTCGGCGTCGCTCCAATGGCGGAGGAAGTCCCTCAGCGTCGCGTACTGCTCCCTGACCGCCTCTTTCGTGTAGTCGGTCAGGGACTCCGTGATGAGCTGCCCGTCCTTGCCGTAGTACTGGACGCGCTCGGAGACGACGAGGACCTCCACGCCGCTCACCACGTACTTCTTCGGCGGTTCCGGACCTGGGCCCTCGCCCCCGTCGCCGCCTTCACCCTCGCCGCCGGGTTCGTCTCCACCTTCCCCGTCGCCGTCGCCACCTTCCGGGGGAACCGTGGGCCCGTCCGTGGGCGGCTCGTAGATGACCTCGGGCTCTCCATCGAAGTCCGGGTCGGCGAAGAGGCTCGTCGCCTGCTTGAAGTCGATGATCGTGAACCAGAACTTCCCCGCGTCCTCGTGGATGCGGGTGCCCCGGCCAACGATCTGCTTGAACTCGATCATCGACTCGATGCGCTGGTCGAGAACGATGAGCTTGCACGTCTTCGCGTCGACACCCGTCGTCAGGAGCTTCGAGGTCGTCGCGATGACCGGGTAGCGACGCTCCGGGTGGATGAAGTCGTCGAGGGCGCGCTTCCCCTCGTCGTTGTCCCCGGTGATGCGGACGATGAACTTGGCCGTGTTGTCCGCCTCGTGCGGGATCTGCTTGGCCACCTCGTTCGCCAGCGCGGACCGCATCCGCTCCGCGTGGTCGATGTTCTCGCAGAACACGATCGTCTTCCCGTAGGGGTCGGTGCCCACGAGGTACTCGACCACCTTCTGAGCCACCCGCTTCGTGCGCTCGTTCAGCACGAGGACGCGGTCCATGTCGCGCTGGTTGTACTCACGGTCCTCGATCGCCTGCCCGAGGTCGTCGGTCATCCCCTTGGTCGGCCGCCACCCCTCGAGATCTCGGTCGAGCCCGATGCGGACGACCTTGTACGGAGCGAGGAATCCGTCGTCGATCCCCTCCTTCAGCGAGTACGTGTAGACCGGGTCGCCGAAGTACGTGAGCGTCGAGATGTCCTTCGTCTCCTTCGGGGTCGCCGTGAGCCCGAGCTGAATCGCCGGCTCGAAGTAGTCGAGGATCTCCCGCCATGCGGAGTCCTCTCGGGCGCTTCCACGGTGGCACTCGTCGATCACCACCAGGTCGAAGAAGTCCGGGCTGAACTGCTTGTAGACGTTCTTCTCCTCCTCGGTGCCGCTCACCGCTTGGTAGAGCGCGAGGTAGACCTCGTAGCTCGGGTCCATGTTGCGGTGCCGTACCTTCGTCATCACCGACCCGAACGGCTTGAAGTCGTTCGTCATCGTCTGGTCGGCGAGGATGTTTCGGTCGACGAGGAAGAGCACCCGCCGCACCCGGTCCGCCTTCCAGAGCCGCCAGATGATCTGGAAGACCGTGTACGTCTTGCCGGTGCCCGTCGCCATGACGAGCAGGACGCGGTTCTGGCCCCGCGCGACGGCCTCTACTGTCCGCTGCACCGCGATGCGCTGGTAGTAGCGCGGCTCCTTCCCGCTCGGGTCGTCGAAGTAGGGTTGCCGGGCGAGCTTCTCCTCCTCCTCGTCCAGCCCCTTCCACTTCCGGTACCGCTTCCAGAGCTCGTCGGGGGGCGGGAACTCGTCCAGCGAGAGCTGCGACTCCGGCTCCTTCGACTGCCCCGTCCGGTCGTGGAAGAGGAACCCGTCACCGTTGGACGAAAAGACGAACGGCACGTCCAGCGTCTCGGCGTACGCGAGCGCCTGCTGCATCCCGCCCCCGACCGGATGCTTGTTGTCCTTCGCCTCTACGACCGCGAGGGGGAGGTTCGATTGGTAGAAGAGCAGGTAGTCGGCGCGCTTCTTTTTCCCGCGGTGTGCCAGCTTCCCGCGGATGAGCACGCGCCCGGCCGTGAAGCTGAACTCGCGCCGGACCTGCGTGTGCTTGTCCCACCCCGCGCCGGTGATCGCGGGCGTGATGAAGTTCTGGCAGATCTCGGTCTCGTTGAGGTCCTTCTTCTCCATCGCCACGCCCCGACGACGGACAGTACCGGGATCTGAATACGGGATGGAAGCGCGCGGGGTCAGCCCACGGTGGGCCGGTCGCTGGGCACCTTGGGGAACTGCGACACCGGCAGGGCCTTGCCTCGGTAGTTCACTGGCTCACTGGCCGTGCCAAGTCCCTGTGCGCTCGCGCACGGGACCACGGGACCTTCGCACGGGACCACGGGACCTTCCCCGGTAGAGGGGGGGGTTCCCTGGCGGGGACCTTCCCCGGTAAGGGGGGAGGGGAGCCCCAGTGGCGGGCTCGCGTGTGGGCTCGGACGGCTTCGCGGGGGTGACCCCTCGGGACCGAGGTGGTTGGCGAGTCGGCGATGGGACCTTCCCCGGTAAGGGGGGAGGGGAGCCCCAGTGGCGGGCTCGCGTGTGGGCTCGGGCGGCTTCGCGGGGGTGACCGCTCGGGACCGAGGTGGTTGGCGAGCCCGCTCGGCGGCACACGAGCGGGTCTCGAGGGGGGCGAGGGGCCGA
>PABA01000123.1 GCA_002699025.1 Sandaracinus sp.
CCCGATGCGGGGAGCGCGCGCCGCTTCGCGTCGCCCGCCCCCGCGACCACCTCCGCCTCGCCGTCGACTATCGCGACGACGAGGCTGCGCAGCCCGTCCCGTCTCGGGGCGCGGGACGAGGTCGGCTTCGCCTCCCTCGCCCGCTCTTCGGCGGCGATGAGCGAGGGTGCGTCCGACCTCCGTCGGGCGCGGCGCCGTGTGGTCTCCGCGCACCGTCTCGGGGCGCGGGACGAGGTCGGCTTCGCCTCCCTCGCCCGCTCTTCCACCACTCGGGAGTCTCGCGTCGTCGTCGGCTCCGCGACGACGACCGCTCGCGCTGGTGCTGCCGCTCGCGCTGGTGCTGCCGCTCGCGCTGGTGCTGCCGCTCGCGCTGGTGCTGCCGCTCGCGCAGCCGCTCCAGCTCGCGCCGCCGCTCCCGCTCGCGCCCGAGCCTGCCACCCACTGGACGCCGCCTCCCCACCGGGCCAGCCTGAACCGCATGTTCGGTTCGGACTCGGCGAAGGCACGCGCGGCGCTCCTGGCGTCGGCGCTCATCCTGGGGCTCGTCGGCTGCGGCGACGACGACGGCGGTGTGGACGCCGGCGGCGTGGACGCGGGCGGAGGCGTGGACGCCGGGGGCGAGATGGACGCCGGGGGCGGGGTGGACGCGGGTGCCGCGATGGACGCGGGCGGGGAAGACGCGGGCGGTGGTGAAGACGCGGGGAGCGAGGACGCCGGTCCGATGGACGCGGGCAGCGACGCGGGCTCCGTCGATTCGGGGCTGATGAGCTGTGCCATCGCGACGATCCCCTTCACCGGGCCCATCCCGGGGATGACCATCGGCGAGACGGACGACTACGACCCGCCCGAGGGGGACGGCTGCCCCTTCGCGCGCTTCAGCGGACCGGATCGGGTCTACGCCTTCGTCGCGAGCGAGGGCGCGGGTGACTACCGCGTCACGGTCACGCCGGTCAGCGAGTGGGATCCCTTCCTCTACGTGCTGGACGCCTGCGACGCGACGGACTGCGTCGATGGCACCCGGCTGAACGGTCCCGGCGAGGCGGACAGCGTCACGCTCACCCTCGAGGCGGATCAGGTCGTCTACGTGGTCGTCGACACGGAGGTCGCCTCGGATCCGGGCGCCTTCATGCTGCTCGGCGAAGCGCTCTGACCGCCTGACCGCGACGCCCGGCCACCGTGGTCGTAGGCGAGCATGGACGCCCGCCGCTCCCCGGACCATGCTGCGGGCCATGACCGACGAGGACGAGTTCCATGCTGCGCTCCGGAAGCGAAGCCCGCTGAAGGCCGCGAAGGGCATCCTCCCCATCCTGCTCGCGGGGGTCGCGGCGCTCGGCGCCTTCCTGGTGGTGTGGCTCGGCTGGCCGTTCTCGCAGGTGCCGGTGCTCGTCCTCCTCGGCGTCCCGCTCGCCGCGGGGGCCGGGGCGCTGCTCGCCGGGCAGAAGCTCCTCGGGACGGACTGACGCGCGTGACGGCCGCTGCCGGTCCGTCTCGTCGTCGCGCAGCGTCGCCCGGAGTGACAGCGGTCGGCGCTCGGGGCGCGGTGGTAGGGTGGCCCCTCGTGGAGCGCGCCCTCATCGGATTCGTCGCGATCGTCGCGGCCGGATGCTTCGAGCATCACGTGGTGCTCACGGCCGCTCCGCGGGACGCGGACGCGGGCGTCGAGCGGGACGCGGGCGTGGGCGTCGAGCGGGACGCGGGCTCGGCCGTCGACGCGGGGGCGTGCGACCTGAGCGCGGTCGAGTGCACGGCCCTCCCCGGCTGCCTCGGCGAGAACCCGCCGGAGACGATGTACTGCGACGACGTCCGCATCTGCCTCGCGTCGGACCCCGGCGGCGAGGTGGCCGCGGCGATCGAGGCGGTCGCCGAGCGCGTCCGCTGTGATCGCGCGGACTCCTGCGACTTCCTCTGCGGCGTCGTCGACGGCGGCTTCGACGACGAGGTCCGGGCGGAGCTCTGCGCGATCGCGCGGGTCGCGCCGGCGGCGACCATCGAGTGCGCCATCTACGGGCCCTGAGGCGGCGGCGGGGCTTGGAGCGCGCTCGGGTCGGTGGGATCGGCGGGGCGGGTGCGCGTCGAGAGGCGCGGTCGCGGTCGGTGAGCTCGCGGTCGGCCCGTTCCCTTCCCGGCGGGCAAGGGCAGGGGCAGGGGGTCTTCCCGTCTGTCTCCGGGTCAGCCCGCGAACGGGATCAACGCGCGCAGCTGGCGGACGCGCTCGCGCGCCAGCGGCACGCGGGGCTCGTCGGGGTGCTCGAGCACCAGCTCGTAGGTGCCGGTCCCGCTCGGCTCGAGCGTCTTGATCTTGCTCAGCCGCACCAGGCAGCTCCGGTGCGACCGGAAGAACTGCCCCTCGGGCACGCGCCGCGTCACCGCCGAGAGCGTCAGGTCGAGCGCGTAGCTGTCGTCCTCGGTCACGGCCCAGACGAGCTCGTCCTTCACGTGGAAGTAGACGACGTCGTCGATGTCCACGACCACGTAGCCGCCCTTCCGCTTCACGGCGAGCCGGTCGAGCACCTCGGAGCCGGTCCCCGCCTTCAGCTGCCCCCGCACCCGCTCGAGCGTCGCCTTCAGCCGCTCGAGGCGCACGGGCTTGAGCAGGTAGTCGAGCACCTCGGCCTCGTAGGCCCGGAGCGCGCCGTCGTCGTGCGCCGAGACCACGACCACCGCCAGCTCCGGGTGCCGCTCCTTCAGCGCCTCGGCCAGCGCGATCCCGTCGGGTCCCGGCATGCGCAGGTCCACGAAGGCCACGTGCGGCCCGTGCTCCTCGACCACGCCGAGCGCCGCCTTCGCGTTGCCCGCCTCGGCCACGACCTCCACGTCGAGCTGGCCGAGCAGAAAGCTGAGCTCGTCCCGCGCCAGGGGCTCGTCGTCCACCACGACGGCGCGGATCGCGTCCTTGCTCATGCGGCGCTCCTCTTCCTCTCTTCGTCGTCCCCCGGCGCGTCCGGGGCCACGTCGGGCCAGGGTACCGTGACTCGCGCGCACATTCCGCGCTCATGCGGCACCAGCTCGAGCCGCGCCTCGCCCTGGAAGCGCTTCGCCAGCCGCTCGCGCAGCGTCTTGAGCGCGATGCCCGAGCCGCCGGAGACCACCCCGAGGTGCTCGCCGTCGCTCGTGTCCACGACCTCGATGCGCAGCTTCCGCCGCTCCCGCCGCGCGGCGATGTGCACCGTCCCGCCACCCGCGTGGGCCGCGACGCCGTGCTTGACCGCGTTCTCCACGAGCGGCTGGAGGAGCAGCGCCGGCACCTGGGCCGCCTGCACCTCGGGCTCGATCTCGGTCTCCACGGCGAGCCGCTCCTCGCCGAGGCGTGCTCGCTCGATCGCGAGGTAGGCGATGGCGTGCTCCACCTCGCTCTGGAGCGGCGCGTCCTCGGGGTGGTGCAGGAGGTAGCGGTAGAGGTCGGAGAGGTGGCTCACGAGATCCCGCGCCTTCGGGGGGTCGCGCCGGATGGTCGCGCGCAGCGTGTTGAGCGCGTTGAAGAGGAAGTGCGGCTCGAGCCGGCGCCGCAGCGCCTCGAGGGCGAGGTGATCGGCGGCCGCGCGCGCCTCGACCAGCTGCACGGCGGCCTCCTCGCGAGCGAGGACGACGCGCGTCGTGAAGACGAAGATCGTGATGCCCACGGCGACGCCCGCGGCCTGCACGAGCATGGCGGGCCAGGCGGCGAGGAAGTCGGCGCTCTGCCCGGCGATGGCCAGGGCGACGCCGACGAAGACGAAGCGCGAGAGCTGCACGCCGCCGGCGGCGAGGAAGACGCCGCCGCCCCGGAGCCAGCGCGGCCGCTTCCAGACGATCCAGCCCGCCAGCGCGCCCTCGAGGGTGGTCGCCGCGACGCCGAGGAGCCCGAGGGAGGGCTCGACGCGGTAGACGTAGAAGAGGCCGGCGAGGAGGCCGGCGAGGACGCCGACGCGCGCGCCGCCGAGCATGGCGGCCATCATCACGCCGATGGTGTGGATGTTGACGTGATGGCCGAGCCACCACTCGCCCATCTTGGCGCCCCACATCGCGAGGAAGTAGCCGAGGAGGAGGGCGACGAAGCGGTCGCGGGGCTGGCCGAGGCCGAGGAGGCGGTTGCGCAGCGGCGGGAAGAGGACGGACACCAGCCCGGCCGTCATGACCAGGCCGATCTTCTCCGCGATCTCGATGATGATCAGGCGGACGTCCACGGGGCGACCATAGCCCGCGCTGACACGGCTTGCAGACGGCCGCGACACCACGCCGCACGAACGCGGAGAATGCGGAGGCGGTCGCGCTGGAACGGGGGTTGCCCATGGAGGTCGCCGAGGCAGATGCCGGGCAGGTCGGCGAGGGCGGCGCGCGGACGCGCCGGGGCGCCGACGAGGAGGAGGAGGAGCAGATGGGGAGCGAGCTCGAAGGAAAGACGGTGGCGCTGGCGGGGCGGCTCGACCGGCCCCGCGAGGTGCTGGTGGAGGCGCTCGAGGCGGCCGGCGCGACGGTGAAGGCGAAGGTCACGCGCAAGACCGACTGGCTGATCGCCGGCGCGGACGCGGGGGCGCCGCTCGCGAAGGCGGAGGCGCTCGGCGTGCCCACCATGGGCCTGGCGCAGCTCGAGGCGCTCCTCGCGGGGGGCGAAGGGCCGGTCCTCGCGCCGCCGCCTCCACCCACCGCGCCCGCGCGCACGCCCTTCCCGCCGATCGTGCCGCGGCCCCGCGACGGCGTCTTCCGCGAGCGTCACCCGAGCGGCGAGCTCGCCGTCGAGGGGCGCTACGCGGCGGGGCTCCGGCAGGGCGTCTGGCGGAGCTGGTTCGAGAGCGGGGCGCTGAAGAGCGAGGCGAGCTTCGTCGACGGGCTCCGCGAGGGGCCCGAGCGGGCCTTCCACGAGAGCGGGGCGACGGCCTTCGAGGGGCGCAACGTCGGCGGTCATCGGCGCGGGCCCTGGGAGTTCCACTACGCGAGCGGGGCCTGGAAGCAGCGCTACGAGTACGACGAGGAGGGGAGGAAGCACGGGCCCTACGCCTGGGACGACGAGGAGGGGCGGCCGCGGGCGCGGGGGGCCTTCCTCCACGGGCGCCGGCACGGGCGCTGGACCTGGTGGAACGACGGCGCGCACGCGAAGGTCGAGCGGGGCTACGACGCGGGGCGGCACGAGGGGGACGAGGCGGCCTGGCTCGAGGACGGCACGCTGGCCTGGCGCCGGAGCTGGCGCGGCGGCAAGCGGCATGGGGAGCAGGTGGAGCGCTGGCCGAGCGGCGCGCCGAAGGAGGAGAGCCGCTGGGTGGACGGGTTCCTCGACGGCGAGCGGCGGCGCTGGAGCGAGGAAGGCGAGGAGACGGTCGAGCGCTGGCACATGGGGCTCTCGGAGGCGGTGCGGGACGACGCGGCGCTCCGGGAGAAGGTGCTGCGGCGCGTGCGCGACGTGGCCGAGGCGCCGAACCCGAGCGCCAGCGACGCCCTCGGCGCGGCGCCCTGGGCCGAGCGGGGCCCGCTGCTGCTGCACCTCTGGGAGACGGGCGCGCTGGAGCTGTCGGCGTACCCCTTCCTCTGGGAGGCGCTCGCGGGCGCGCCCATGAGCTCGGCGCGCTGGGTGGCGCTCCTCCGCGGCGTCGAGGGCGAGCCGAAGGGCGCGCACTGTCCGCACCTGCCGGGCTGGCCGCGCTCCCTCGACGAGGCGATCCTCCGCGCCTACGGCGACGACCCGGCGCCCTTCGACGCGGCCTGGGACGCGCTCTCGCCGGCCATGCGCCGCGGCGTCGACTGGGTGCGCTTCCGCTGGGGGCGCGAAGGCGCGGGCGAGACGCTCCGGGGGCTCGAGGAGGCCTTCGCCGAGCGCCTGGTGGAGGGGCACGGCCTCCAGGAGGACGTCTGGGTCGTGGAGCACGGCGTCCCGGTGCGCCGGCCGCTCCGCGCGCTCGTCGAGCAGCCGGTCTGGCGCGCGCCGCGGCTCGCGCCCACGCCCGCCTGGGAGGCCTTCCTCGACGGGATGGTCGATCGGGAGGCGCTCGGGCGCGCTTGCCTCCGGCGCGCGCTCCGGGAGGCGCGGAAGCAGGCCGTCGGTCGGGTGCGCCTCTCCGCGCTCCGCGAGGCCTGGCCCCTGGCGACGGAGAGCGAGAAGGTCGAGCTCCTCGCGCAGGTGGCCCTGGACGCGAACACGGAGCAGTGGATCGAGGAGGCGCTCCTCCGCTGGGACGCGAGCGACGGCGCCACCCTCGCGCGGATCGCCCTCGCCATCGACGACCAGGGCCTCCGCAAGTGGCCCGTCGTCGCCTGCGCGATGCTGCGCCTCCAGGCGGAGGGCGCGCCGATCCCGGACCCGCTCCTCGACGCGCTCCGCCTCTCGGTCGTCAGCGGCTCGGGGCTCCACTGGACCGATCAGCTCGTGCACCGCCTCCCCTTCGAGGACGTGAAGCGCGACCCGGCCTTTCGGGAGCGCCTCGTCTCCTTCGCCGACCCGGACGTCTTCTTCCCGCGCCTCGATCTCGTCTTCCGCGCCTTCGCCGGGCTCGACCCGCGGCAGCGCGAGCGCGTCGTCTGCGGCCAGCTCGCCGAGCGCTACGGCGCGCCCAACGCAGCGCCCCTGCTCCGCTTCGTCGAGGACGCGGCGCTCCGCGAGGAGGCCATGGGCGCCATCCTCGCGCACGAGCTCGGCAAGGGCGACGTCGTGGCGCTCGGCTTCGGCACCTCGCCCTTCGAGGATCTGCCGAAGCTCCGGGCGCGGCACGAGGCGGCGAAGGACAAGGAGAAGCGGGAGACCCTGGCGCGGGCGATCCTGCAGCAGCTCGCGCGCCGCGCCGACGCCGGCGAGCCCTGGGCGCCCGAGCTCGACGCCTTCGTACGCGTGGACCTCGTGCGCGAGCGCTACGCCTACCCCAAGATCCAGCCGCTGCTCCGCAAGGCGCTCTGGCACCTCCCGCCGGCGCGCGCCGAGGCCGCCCTCCGCGCCGGGCTCACGCATCGCGAGCCGCTCGTCTTCGGGCGCGCCTTCGCGCTCCTGCCCATCCACCCGAGCGCCGCGCTGCTCGAGCTCGCCTGCGAGCGCCTGCTCGCGCCCGAGGCCCTCCCGCAGGAGGCGCGCTGGGAGGTGGGCCGCGGCCTCCAGGCGCTCCCCGAGGCCCCTGCGCTGGTGCGTTGGCTGCTCGCGAACGGCGCCCCCGAGGCGCTCCACCCGGCCCTCGAGGACGCGGTCGGCGGGCGCGAGCGCTTCGAGGCGCTCCGCGCGGAGCTCGGCGAGACCTGAACGCGCCGCTCAGCGCTCCAGCAGCTCGAGCCCCGGCGCTGGCGTGTCGCCCGCCACCCGGTCGACCACGTCGAGGACCTCCTCCTCGAGTACGATCGTCGGCGGCGGCGGCACCCGCTCCGTGTAGAGCGGGTAGCGCACGACCACCGTGCCCGAGAAGCGCGGCACCTCGAGCGTGTCCACGGCCTGCAGCAGACACGCGCGGAGCACGTCGCTGATCTCGCCCTCCACGTCCGCCTCGATCACCTCGCGATCCGCGAGCCGGAAGCGGAAGACGGCGCGCACCGAGTAGTCGGTGCGCCCGGCCCGATCCCGCCGGAAGCACCCGCGCGCCACCGGCACGATCCGCTGCCGCAGCATGCCGAGCACCGTCTCCTCCGGGATCGCCCGACCGAGCCCGGCCCCGCCTTCGCTCGTCTCCGCGGCCTCCGGCTCGCAGCTCCGCGGCTCCGCCAAAGCGATCGGCGCCGCGTCGGAGCTCACCCCGCTCACCCGCCGCGCCGGCCCGCGCGGGTCGCAGCGCTCCGGCGGCGGCGCCTCCCGGTCCTCCGCCGCCACCGCCGCGAGCCGCAGCGGCGCCCGCGCCAGCGCCCGGCCCCAGGCCGCGAGCGCACCTTCGTCCGTCCAGCGCGCCCGCTGCTCGCGCGCCTCCCCGACGCGCAGCGAGAGCAGCCCGATCCCCGAGCGCGGCCGGCCCCGCGTCTGCCCGCTGAGCCGCCCGCTCCAAGTGAGCGCCTCACCGGCCCGCAGCACCCCGAGCGAGCGCGCCTGCCGCCCGTGACGAATCACCACCTCGCCGACGGCCGGTGCGAAGACGCGCATCACCGCCTCCTCGAGCCGGGCCGTCTCGCGCCCGCGCGTCGCCCGCTGCGCCTCCGGCCCGACCTCCGCCACCACGCCTCCGAGCCGCTCCGCGAGGGCCCGCAGGGGCGGCCGCGTCGCCCGGTCCGCCACGTTCAGCACGCTCAGCCGGAGCCCCCGCGCCTCCGCCTCGCGCACCGCCGCCGCGTGGTCCGGGCCCACCGTGAGCCCGCCGTCGCCGACGAGGATCGCGTGCAGCCGGCCGCGCCGGGTCCAGGGCTCGAGCGCCCGCCAGGCCGCCTCGAAGCGCGTCGCCGAGCCGAGCTCCATGGCGTTCGCCCGCGCGAGCGTCGCGAAGGGGAGGGCGCCCGGCGCGACCGCGTCGCCGACGATGACCTCGGCGCGCCCGGCGAAGGCCACGGCCCGCACCCGCGAGCCCGGCGCCATCGCCGCGAGGAGCGCCGCGAGCGCCGGCGCCGTCCGTCCGCGGGTCGGGCCGAAGGTCGAGGGCGAGGCGTCGACGAGGAGCACCACGTCCTCCGGCTCGGCCTCCCGAGGCCCGGCCGCCGCCCGCACCAGCCCGCAGCGCGCCTCGCCGCAGGGGAAGGTTTGGGCCTCGAGCCGCGGCGCCCCCCCGCGCGGCAGCCGCCCGGCGACCTCCACGTCGACCCAGGGATCGACGTCGACGACCGTGCCCTCCTGCGCCGGCGCGCGCTGGAGCGCCGGGTTGAGCAGGCCCGGCGCGCGCAGCGTCACCCGCGCCGGCGCCACCCGCAGGTCGCTCCCGCGCGCCGGGACGCGGAGCCGCAGCACGCCGCCCCGGGTCTCCACCGGCGCCGCCCAGCGGACGCGCACGATCGTCGTCGCGCTCCGGTCCACGGGCGCCACCCGCAGCACCAGCCCCTCGCCGTCCGCGCTCCGCTCGAGGGAAGCCACGGGCATCACCGGCTCGCCGCTCGCCTCCGCCTCGGCCTCCTCCGGTCCGCGCGCGCGGACGGCGTCGTCGTAGGCGCCGCTCGTGTCCCAGGTGCCCTGACGGCAGCGCTCGCCGCGGCAGGCCTCGAGCCCGACCGGCACGCCGCCCTCGGGGAGCGGGAGCCGATAGCGGGCCTCGGCCGGCGCGCGGGCCGTCGAGATCAGCTGGAGCTCCACCGTCGCCTCCGCCAGCGCCCCCTCGACGCGGAGGTCCACGCGGTGCCGCGCCTCGCGCACGCCGGGGATCGCCGTGAGCACGTCGCCCTCGTCGACCTCGAGCTGCGCCGGGAGCGGACCGCGCGTCGGGTCGTGGGGGTCGTCTTCGGGCGGCGTCGGCGGCGCGGGCACGTCGCGGAGGCTCGCCGTGTCGCCGGTCCCGATCGGGTCGAGCGCGTCCCCCTCGGGCAGGAGCGTGCGCATGGCCTCGTCGACGCCGCTCGGCTGCTCTCGCGCGTCGTCGGGCGCCTGGGCGCCGGCGGGCGCGGCCAGGAGCGTCGAGAGCAGGAGCGCCCCGAGGGCGCGCCGGGCGGAGCAGGTCACGACCGTCACAGCTTGTCCCGACACCGCGCGCCGTCCAGTGTTTCAACCCGAGCCAGTGTTTCCGCCCGAGCGCGCGACCTCCCCGCGGGACCCTCGTCTCGGGACGTCCCCCCGGGACGTCCTCCCCAGACCCAGCGCAGCGGATCGCGCTGGCGATCGGCGCGCGCCCTGACCTATGATGCCCGCCGGGGAGTGGGGCCGAGCGTGCGGCGCCGACCGCTCCCCTTCGCAGGAACGAGCGCAGGAACGGACGGCCTCTTCGGCCGTCGAAGCAGGGAGAAACGCGATGGTCCTCGGGAAGGTCTTCGGATTCGTCAAGGACGGCGTCCAAGAGATGCTGATCCAGCGTCCGGACGAGCACAAGCAGCTCATCGTCTACAAGCACCCCGAGAACACGATCCCGAACTACGCGCAGCTGACGGTCGACGCCGACGAGTCCGCCGTCTTCTTCCGCGATGGTTCCGTGGTCGGCGTGATGCGCACGGCCGGCGCCGGTCAGCGCCACACGCTGAACTCGCAGAACATCCCCTTCCTCGGCCAGCTCGTCGACCGGGTCACGGGCGGGAACATCTTCGTCACGGACCTCTACTTCGTGACGATGCGGCCGATCTACGACCAGCCCTTCGGCGGCGAGCTCGGCTACATGGAGGACCCGATGCTCGGCGAGATGGTGACGCCGCGCATCTTCGGCAAGTTCGCCATCCAGATCGTCGACCCGGCCCGCTTCATCGTGAACTACACGGGCCTGCAGTCGATGCAGGGCGGCAACGAGCAGGTCCTCACCTGGATCAAGGACGCCTTCCTCAACTCCGTGAAGTCGGTCGTCGGCCAGGTCTGCGTGACGGAGCAGAAGAGCCTGCTCCAGCTCATGCCGCTGCAGAACCAGCTCGCGCGGATGTTCGAGCAGCACTGCCCGGACCTCGAGAGCATCGGCGTCAAGATCCTCCAGGTCGCCGACTTCAACATCAACCTCTCCGACGAGGACGAGGAGACGCTGAAGGCCGCGCAGGCGGAGATCGGCAAGGCCAAGCGCGAGGCGCGCATCGCGTCCATCGGCATCGCCAAGGCGCAGGCCGAGGCGGCGCAGAAGCAGTTCGAGCTGGACCAGGAGTTCCAGCAGGACGCGCGCTACACGGGCCTCGCGGGCGGCGACTTCGGCAAGATGGCCGCCGGCAAGGCGATGATCGGCGCCGGCAAGGGCATGGCCCAGGGCCCCGGTGAGGGCGGCGGCGGCGGCGGCAACCCGATGATGGCGGGCGCGGGCCTCGGCGCCGGCTTCGGCATGGCGCAGGCGTTCGGCCAGGCCTTCCAGGGCGGCGCCCCCGGCCAGGCCCCTCCCGGTCAGCACCCCGGCCACCCGCCGCAGGGCGGCCACCCCGGCCACCCGCCGCAGGGCGGCGCCCCGCAGGGCGGCGGCGCTCCCCCGGCGGCCCCCCAGGCCGGCGGTCAGGTGACCTGCCCGGCCTGCAACGCGAGCGTGCCCGGCGGGAAGTTCTGCGCCGAGTGCGGCAACAGCCTCTCGCCCGCGCCGAAGTTCTGCCCCTCCTGCGGCGCGCAGAACGGTCCCGGCGCGCGCTTCTGCTCGAACTGCGGCACCGGCCTGCCCGACTGAGGTCCGTGAGGCCACGCCCGACCCCCTCGCGCTCGATCCCGCCGCGCTCGACTCCCCCGCAGCCCGGGGCGTCGGCGCGTTCGGCCGAGGTCGTCGAGGGCGTCGGTGCGATGCCCCGTCCGTCGAGCACGTCACCGGCGAGGGGAACCGCGCGGGGCCGGCTCCGCTGGCTCTGGCTCCTCGCCGTGCCCCTCCTGATGGCCCCCGAGTGCGGTCTCGACGTCGCCCGCCGCGGCGTCGGCGAGGCCTGCACCCGCGACTCCGAGTGCCTCGAAGAGCTCGTCTGCTCCGGCGGCGTCTGCGCCGAGGTCGGCGACGCCGGCCCCGCCCAGGACGCGGACCCCACGCCCTCTCCCACCGACGCCGCGCCTCCCGACGCCTGAGCCTGCTAGACTCCTTCCGCCGATGCGGTTCTGTTCCGTCTGTGGTGCGCGTTTCAGCAACGACGTGCGCTTCTGTCCGCACGACGGGCAGCCCCTCGACGACCTCCCCGAGCCCGCCGAGCCGGAGGTCGATCCGCTCCTCGGCCAGGTCCTCGACGACCGCTACCGCATCGAGGAGATCCTCGGCGAGGGCGGCATGGGCGTCGTCTACCTCGCCACGCACGTCGCGCTGAACAAGCGCATGGCCCTGAAGGTGCTCCAAGGGGACATGGCCAAGGACGAGACGGTCGTCGCCCGCTTCATCCAGGAGGCCCAGTCCTCGAGCGCCATCGGCCACCCGAACATCATCGACATCTCGGACTTCGGCCGGCTCCCGGACGGGACCGCCTACTTCGTGATGGAGCTCCTCGAGGGCGAGTCCCTCACGCAGCTCATCCAGCGCGGCCGCATGACCATCGCCGAGGTCGTGCACGTCGGCGAGCAGATCGCCTCGGCCCTGGGCGCGGCCCACGAGCGCGGCATCGTCCACCGGGACCTCAAGCCCGACAACGTGCAGCTGATCCAGCGCGGCAACGACGACCGCTTCGTGAAGGTGCTCGACTTCGGCATCGCGAAGGTCGGCGGCGCCTCCTCGAAGCTGACGAAGACGGGCATGATCTTCGGCACGCCCCACTACATGAGCCCGGAGCAGGCGGCCGGGCAGAGCGTCGACGCGCGCGCCGACATCTACGCACTCGGCGTGATCCTCTACGAGATGTGCACGGGCTCGGTCCCCTTCGACGGCGACACCTTCATGGGGATCCTCAGCAAGCACATGTTCGAGGAGCCCCCGCGGCCCTCCGAGCTGGACGCGGGCGGCTGCGCGCTCGAGCCCGTCGTGATGCGCGCCCTCGCGAAGAAGCCCGAGGACCGCTACCCGACCATGGAGGCGCTGATCACGGATCTGCGCCGGGTCCGCGACGGGGGCTCGGTCGAGGCCGCCCCCGCCCTGGGCGCCGCGGCGAGCCCGCTCGGCGATCTGCGCGGCTCCATGCCCGAGCTGCCCTCGAGCCGGACGCCGCTCGTGGCCCTCGGCGTGCTCGCCGGCCTGCTCGGCCTCGGTGGGCTTGCCGGAGCGTGGTTCGCCCTCTCGAAGAAGAGCCCCGAGGATGCCCAGGCGACCCACGCGGTCACGCCCGTGGAGCCGCCCGCCGCCGCCGCCGAGCCCGCGTCGCCTCCCTCCGATCCGGCGACGACGCCGCCCACGCCGACAGACTCCCCCGAGCCGGTGCTCGTGCGCATCGAGAGCGACCCGCCGGGCGCGGCGGTCCTCGTCGATCAGGCCGTCGTCGGCAACACGCCCCTCGAGCTCCCGCGCCCGGAGGAGGGGAGCCGGCAGGTGGAGCTCCGCGTGCGAGGCTACGAGCCGCGCGTCGTGAGCCTCTCGCCGGCGAGCGGTGAGAGCATCCGCGCGACCCTGGAGCGGCGCGAGGAGGAGAGGCCGCGTCGCTCCCGCCGCGTGCGGCCTCGCCGGCCCGTCCAGATGGTGGCGCGCCCGACGCAGATGGCGGACCCTCCCGCCATGGCCACCCCGAACATCTCCAGCGAGGTCGTCGATCCGTGGGCGCAGTAGCTCTTCCGGCCGGGCGCAGGCTCCGGCGCACCTCCTCCTCTCCGCGCATCGCTCGACTCCTCGCCGTGGCGAGGTTCGTCGCGGCGGGGCTCTCGGCGGCGGCGCTCACGGCTTGCGGCGGCGGCGGCCCGGGGCCGGCCCACGGCGGAGACGGTGAGGTCGAACGGGTGCGCGCCCCCGCGCCCGGCGTGAGCCACTATCGCACCACCGCCGAGGGCGACGCGGTGCGGGGCCCGAGCGAGCCCAAGGCGGCTGTCCAGCGGGGCGTGGACGCGGCCGCCGAGGAGGCCGGCCAGAGCCTCGCCGGAGACGACCGGCTCGGCCTCCTCGCCGAGTGGATCGGCGAGCGCCTCGGCGCCGGCGGAGCGCCCCCGCCCCACGAGGTCGTGGAGTTCTTCGCCCGGCACCTCGGCCTGGTGGAGCCCGTGCCACACCTGCTCGTGCTCGGTCAGCCCGATCCGCTCGCCCTCGAGCGGGGGGTGGCCGACGCGGTCCGCCGCTTCCTCGCGCGCCAGCCCTACAACCGCTACGGCGCCGCCGTCGTCGAGCGCGGCGGGCTGAACGTCGCCGTGGTCGTCCTCTCGACGCGCTTCGTCGAGCTCGAGCCCATCCCCCGGCGCCTCGACGTGGGCGCCGAGGTCCGCCTGAGCGGCCGGCTCCTCGGGGCCTTCGCCCGCCCCCAGCTCGCCATCGCGCGGCCGAGCGGGGACGTGGAGCGGCTCGCCCTCGGCGCCGGCCCGGCGCTCGCCCAGAGCGTGCCCATGGCCGAGCGGGGCGCCCATCGGGTCGAGATCCTCGCCCAGGGTCCGCGCGGGGACACGGTCGTCGCGAACTTCCCGGTCTGGGTCGGCGAGGACCCGCCCGAGGAGGTCGTCCTCGAGCGCGGCGGCGAGGACGTCGACGCCTCCGGCAGCGTCGAGGAGGTGCACCGCGCGCTCCTGAGGCGCATCAACGACACGCGCGTCCGGCGCGGGCTCCAGCCCGTCGTCGAGCACCCGGGCCTCGACGAGGTCGCCCTCGCGCATAGCGAGGACATGCTGGAGAACGAGTTCGTCGGGCACACCTCGCCCACCACCGGCGACGCCCCGGACCGGGTGCGCGAGGCCGGCTACCGGAGCGGGCTGATCCTCGAGAACATCGGGCGCGGCTACTCGGCGAACGAGATCCACGAGGGGCTGATGGGCAGCCCGGGCCACCGGGCGAACATCCTCAACCGGGACGTGACCCACGTCGGCATCGGCGTCGTCGGCGAGCCCGAGGGCTCCCGCCAGGCCTTCCTCGCGACGCAGGTCTTCATCCGCATGAACCGGCAGATCGATCTGGCGGCGGCGCGGGAGCGGCTGCTGCGGAAGATCAACGAGGGGCGCGAGGCGCGCGGCGCCGAGCCGCTCGAGGCCGACGAGAACCTCGAGGGCGCGGCGAGCGAGGCGGCGACGAGCTACTTCGCGATCCCGGAGCAGAGCCAGCAGGACACGGTCGACGAGGCGAGCTCGGGGCTCCGGCGCTTCTCGATGATGTTCAGCCGCGTGGGCGGGCTCATGGCCGTCGTCGGCGACGTGGACGAGGCGGCGCGCCTCGAGCCGACCTTCGATCCGGAGGTGCGCTACGTCGGCATCGGCCTCGCCCAGGGCGACCGCCCGGACGCCCCGCCGAACTCCATCGCGGTCGTGATCATGCTGGGCTGGGCGCGCTAGCACCGATCCCAGCAACCCGTGGCCGTGGCCGTGGCCGTAAGAGGCGAACGGGAAACCGAATGGGCACCACGAGCCGAACGCGGTGACCCGTGCCGACCGACCGGGGCATGAGCACGGCGCGGCACGAGTCCGCGACGGTCACCGAACCCGTCCACCCACGGGCGTGCGCCGCGAGGGCCGTCCTACCCGTTCACGAGCGAGCGTGATCACGCGCCTTCAGCGCGCAAGGACGGCGTGCGGCGAAGGGCCGTCTACCCGTTCACGGGCGAGCGTGATCACGCGCCAGCGGCGCGGGCAAGAGGGCGTGCGGTGAAGAGTCGCCGGACCCCTTCGCCCGCGGGCAGGGGCAGGGGCACGGGCTGTTGCGGCGGGGTCGCTCCGCGGCGACTCAGTACGCCAGGTTGCCCTGGTCCTGCTTCGCCGGGCCGGAGCCGATCCGATCCACGATGCCGCCCGAGACCTCCTGGTACTCGAAGACGTCCGCGATCCGGAAGGCCGCGCCGTTGTCCGCGCGGATCGTGATGTCCACCGTGCCGGGCTCGTCCATCGGCGGGCTCATGACCAGGAGCGTCTCCGGGTCGATGATCGTCACCTGGGTCGACTTCTTCGTGCCGAAGAAGACCGTGTAGCCGATGTCCGTACGGAAGTTCCGGCCGCCGATCTTCACGGGCTGGTTGCCCTGCGTCGCGCCGTTCCGCGGATCGACGGTGAGGATCTCCATCTCTCCTCCCTCGCCGCCGCAGCCGAGGAGGCCGCCGACGCTGAGCGCGAGGCTGAGGAGGAGCGCGGACGCGAGCTTGGACCGGTTCCCGTGCATTTCCGGGCGACGATAGGTTGCCCGTTCCAGGCCGGTCAAGCGGCTCGTGCGCCTCGGCTCCGCGAGCCCGCGCCCGTGCGTCTCTCTCTTGACACCCGGAAGCGACCCTTCCCAGACTGATCCCGGCGTGTTACCGCTCGCGCGGGCGACGCCGTGCAGTCCCGGGACGTGCGCGAAACCCAGCGCGACCCTTCGCCCGCGCCAAGGATCCCCCGCTTCGGGGCGTCCCACCCTCGACCTGGTCGAACGACCCGCGCCCCCACCCGACCGCCGTGGCCAAGCAGAACCTCCTCCTCGTCGACGCGGACCCGCGAAGCCTTCGCGTCCTGGAGGTGAGCCTGCGGAAGGCCGGCTACTCCGTCGCCACCTGCGACTCGGGGGAAGAGGCGCTCGAGATGGCCGACCTCGCCCCGCCGGACCTCATCCTCTCGGACACGGTCCTCGCGCAGATGGACGGCTTCGCCTTCGTCGAGAAGCTCCGCGAGCGGAAGGCCACCAAGGAGATCCCCTTCATCTTCCTCTCGAGCGACGGCTCGGTGGAGAGCAAGGTCCGGGGCCTCGAGCTGGGCGTCGAGGACTACCTGACCAAGCCGATCTACATCAAAGAGATCATCACGCGGGTGAACCTCGTCCTGCAGCGCCACGAGCGCCAGGGCCTCGAGCGCCGCAGCGTGACCAAGACGCGCTTCAGCGGCTCGCTCTCGGAGATGGGCCTCGTCGACCTGCTCCAGACGATCGACATCAGCCGCAAGTCCGGCGTGCTCCACCTCAGCCACGAGGGCCGACGCGGCGCCGTCTACTTCGACGAAGGCCACCTGGTCCACGCCGAGCTGAACAAGCTCCGCGGCGAGGCGGCGGTGTACCGCTTCCTGGTCTGGAACGACGGCCACTTCGACCTCGAGTTCCGCCCCGTCCGCATCGAGACGCGCACCATCTCCACGAGCACCCAGGGCCTGCTCATGGAGGGCATGCGCCGCGTCGACGAGTGGGGCCGCATGCTCGAGCAGCTCCCGCCGCTGACCTCGGTCTTCGAGGTCGACGACGCCGAGCTGGTGGAGCGCCTCGCCGAGATCCCCGACGAGATCAACGACATCCTCAAGCACTTCGACGGCCGCCGCTCCCTCATGCAGGTGGTCGACGAGACGGGCCAGGACGACCTCACGAGCCTCGCCGCCATCTCGAAGCTCTACTTCGAGGGGCTGATCATCGACACGGGTCGGCAGGTCGGCGACGAGCCGGAGGACGAGCTCGTGGACAGCGAGGTGGTCCCGGCCGGCGGCGAACGACTCCCCCAAATGGGGCGTAAAGAGTCTGACGGTACGGCCTCCCCGGACGGGGAAGCTGTGCCAGAGGGTGCCGCGACCAAAGAGGGGATCGCGAGTGATTCCGAACAGATAATCGGATCCAGTGCCAGCGGCACGGAGGATGCACGATCCGTGGGAGGGGGCGTCCGTGACGCTCCTTCCGCGGGAGACCTTGACGGATCGGGGCCCCCGGAACCACGGACGAAAGAAGCCCGGGAGGCGGCGCTCGCGCAGGAGCGAGGCGACCGCGAAGAACACGACGAGTCGGAAATCGACGACACGGACGTCGACGAACCCGACGAGGACATCGAGGGGCCGCCGGGCGGGGAGGCGGCGGACTCCACTCCGAGAGAGGACAGCATGGCGAAGAAGGGACGGCGCCGCCGCAGGCGCTCCAAGAAGAAGACCGAGGCCGCGACCAACGTCATCCAGTTCCCCGCGCAGCAGAAGAAGGCGGCGGGCGGCGGAGGCGAGGTCGTCGTCGACGAGGGTCACGCCTCCACCACGATGACCGAGGAAGGGTCCGGTGCTCACCGGCTCGCCGAGAAGGCGCTCGAGGAGAAGAAGCGCGCCGAGAAGAAGGCCGCCGCGGCTGACGCCAAGAAGGGCGAGGCCGAGGAGAAGCGCGCGGCCGCCGAGGAGAAGCGCGAAGCCGCCGAGGCGAAGCGCGCCGAGGCGGACGAGAAGCGCGGGTCCCTCGAGGAGCGCCAGAAGGAGATCGAGGCCAAGCGCAGCGAGGCCGAGGAGAAGGCGTCCGAGGCCGAGGCGAAGGAGGCCGAGGCCGACATCCAGGAAGCCGAGATCGCCGTCAAGCAGGCGCAGGCGAAGGTCGCCGAGGCGCAGGTGAAGAAGGCGAAGGCCGCGAAGGACGACGACGCCGTCGCCGCCGCGGAGGCGGACGCCGCGGCGAAGGCGAAGGAGGCCGAGGAGGCCGAGGGCGCCGTCGAGACGCTGCGCGAGGAGGCGAAGGCCGCCGAGGAGGCCGCGAAGGCGCTCCGCGAGGAGGCCGATGGGCTCGAGCGCGACCTGAAGGCGCTCGAGGCGGAGGCCGAGGCGCTGGACGCGCAGGCCAAGGCCGCGGAGGCCGAGGTCGACGTGCTCGAGGCGCAGGCCAAGGCGGCCGAGGCGGAGGCCGAGGCGAACCGCGTGGCGGCGAGCGAGGCGGCCGAGGCGGCCGAGGAGGCCGCGGCGGAGGCCGAGGCGCTCGAGAAGAAGGCCGAGAAGGCGAAGGCGGCCGAGGCGAAGGCGGCCGAGGAAGCCGAAGCGGCGAAGGAAGCCGAGGCCGAGAAGGCGTCCGAGGAGGCCGAGGAAGCCGAAGAGGCGAAGGCGTCCGAGGAAGAGGAAGCCGAAGAGGCCGAAGCCGAGGAAGCCGAGGAAGCCGAGGAGGCGAAGGCGTCCGAGGAAGCCGAGGAAGCCGAAGAGGCGAAGGCGTCCGAGAAGGCCGAGAAGAAGAAGGCGTCCGAGAAGGGCGACGAGAAGGCCGAGAAGAAGAAGGCGTCCGAGAAGGGCGACGAGAAGGCCGAGAAGAAGGCGTCCGAGAAGGGCGACGAGAAGGCCGAGAAGAAGGCGTCCGAAAAGGACGACGACGAGAAGGCCGAGAAGAAGAAGGCCGGCAAGTCCAAGAAGGCCAAGCGTGCCAAGTCGAAGGCCGAGGCCAAGAAGGGCAAGACCAGCTCGTCGCAGACGATCCGCGCGATCACCGAGACCGGCGAGCACGCGGCCGTCGCCGAGGGCTTCTTCAAGACGAAGGAGCCCGAGGCCGCCGAGGTCGAGACCGAGACCTGGGCGGACATGGACGACGTCCCCTCGCCCATCGCCGCGAGTGACCAGAAGCTCAAGCGGATGACCATCGGCATCGCCCTCGCCGGCGTGCTGGTCATCGGCGGCTACTGGGCCTACCACAACCTCCTCATGCCGACGCCGGTCGAGACCGGCATGGCGCCGCCGAGCCTCCCCGCGCTCGACGAGGGGGCATCGATGGAGGCCGAGCAGGCGCCCGCCGAGGAAGAGGCCGCCGAGGGCGAGGAGGCCGCCGCCGCGCCGGAGGCGACCGAAGAGGCCGTCGCCGAGGGCGAGGAGGCCGTCGCCGAGGGCGAAGAGGCCGTCGCCGAGGGCGAGGAGGCCGCCGAGGGCGAGGAGGCCGCCGCGGAGGGCGAGGGTGAGGAGGCCGTCGCCGAGGCGGCCGCCGATCCCGCCGCCTACACCGCGCTCATCGAGGAGGCCCAGTCGCTCCGAGGCCGGCGTCGCATCGCCAAGTACGAGGAGGCGCTCGCCGCCAACCCGAACGGCGTCGAGGCGCTCACCGAGCTCGCCTGGTTCCGCCTGAACCGCGGCCAGAACGAGCAGGCGGCCCAGTACGCGGAGCGCGCGTCGACCCTCGACCCGACCAACTCGAAGGCGTGGATCACGCTCGGCGCGGCGCGCCAGGCGCTCGGCAACGCCTCCGGGGCGCGCGAGGCGTACCAGGCCTGCGTCGACCAGGGGCAGGGCCGCTACGTCTCGGACTGCCGGCTCATGCTCTGAGGCCGAGCTCCGAGGCTCATGCCTCGAGCCCGGCCACGTACCCGGGCCCTCGCGCGAGGCCGCTCACTCCGGTGGGCGGCCTCTCGCGTTCCGTCGGGGCGCCGTCCCCCTCTCGTCTCGCCCCGCGTGCCCGCGCCCCCGCCCGCGTGAAGCAGCGCACGGCGCCGCTTTCTTCTTCCGGCGCCCTTCGCTAAGACGGCGCCCATGACCGAGCCTGCCGCCGAGCGCGCCATGTCGAACGGCCTCGTGAGCTACGCCCGCGACGAGCACGGCGTGGCCACGATCACCCTCCAGAACCCGCCGGCCAACGCCTACAGCTACGAGATGATGCGCGACCTCGACGACGCGATCCTCGAGGCGCGCTTCGACGACGCCTGCGAGGTCATCGTCGTCGCCGGGGCCGGCGAGAAGTTCTTCTGCGCCGGCGCGGACATCGCCATGCTCGAGAAGGCCGCCCCGCGCTTCAAGTACCAGTTCTGCCTTCACGCCAACGAGACCCTCCTCCGTCTCGAGCACACCTCGAAGCTCGTCATCGCCGCCATCGAGGGGCACTGCGTCGGCGGCGGCCTCGAGATCGCCCTCGCCGCCGACCTCCGCGTCGCCGCGAAGGGGAAGGGCAAGGTCGGGCTGCCCGAGGTCGCCCTCGGTGTGCTTCCGGGGACGGGCGGCACCCAGCGCCTCGCGCGCCAGCTCGGCCGCGCGAAGGCCATCCAGCTCATGGCCGAGGGCGCGCTGCTCTCCATCGAGGAGGCCCACGCGCTCGGCCTCGTCCAGAGGCTCTTCGAGGGCGAGGCCTTCCTGGACCAGGTGAAGGCCTACGCCCGCAGCTTCTGCTCGCCGGAGAAGGCCAGCCTCGCCGTCGGCCTCATCAAGCGCGCGGTCCAGACCGGTGTCGATCTGCCGCTCGGCGAGGGCCTCGCCCTCGAGCGCGAGCTCCAGCAGCGCCTCTTCCAGAGCGCCGACGCCCGCGAAGGCCTCACGGCCCACGTCGCGAAGCGAAAGCCCCAGTTCTCCGGCGAGTGAGCGGCGCGCTTCGACCCGGCGCGCTTCGACCGGGCGCGCTGCGACCTCGCGCTCCCCGCGCGCTGCGACCCTGCGCCCTGCGACCCGGCGCGCTTCGACCCGGCGTCCTCCGACCTCGTGCTCCCCGCGCGCTGCGCGTTTCCCGACCCCGTACCACCCGACCGACCCCGACTCCGACCAGGAAAGTGAACGAGAGATGGAGCTGAACGACGTCGTCGTCCTCGACGCCCTCCGTACCCCCATCGGCAAGTACCGCGGCGGCCTCGCCCGCGTGCGCCCCGACGACATGGCCGCCCACGTCCTCCGCTCGCTCCTCGCGCGCCAGCCCGCCGCGAAGGACGCGGTCGAGGAGGTCATCTGCGGCGCCACCAACCAGGCCGGCGAGGACAACCGCAACATCGCCCGCATGGCCCTCCTGCTCGCCGGCCTCCCGGACGAGGTCACGGGCGTCACCGTCAACCGCCTCTGCGGCTCGGGCCTCGAGGCCGTCATCCAGGCCGCCCGCGCCATCGCCCTCGGCGACCACGAGGTCGTCGTCGCCGGCGGCGTCGAGTCCATGACCCGCGCGCCCTGGTCCATGCCCAAGCCCGAGGGCGCCTACGCCAAGCCCCCGAAGGTCTACGACACGAGCCTCGGCTGGCGCTTCCAGAACCCGAAGATGGAGGAGCGCTTCCCCCTCGTCGGCATGGGCGTCACCGCCGAGAACGTCGCCGAGAAGTACGGCGTCTCCCGCGAGGACCAGGACGCCTTCGCCCTCGAGAGCCACCGCAAGGCCATGGCCGCCTGGGAGGCCGGCCGCTTCGCCGACGAGGTCGTCCCCGTGACGGTCCCGCCGGCCCACAAGCGCGACACGGAGAAGGTCGTCGAGCGCGACGAGTGCATCCGCCCGGACACCAGCCTCGAGAAGCTCGCCAAGCTCCCGACCGTCTTCAAGAAGGACGGCGGCACGGTGACGCCGGGCAACGCCTCGCCCCTGAACGACGGCGCCGCCATGGTCCTGCTCGCCTCGCGGAAGTGGGCGGAGAAGCACGGCGTCACGCCCCTGGCGCGCTTCGTCTCGAGCGGCGTCGCCGGCGTGCACCCGAACTACATGGGCATCGGCCCGATCCCCTCGACGCGGAAGGCCCTCGCCAAGGCGGGCCTCGAGGTCGGCGACATCGACCTGGTCGAGCTGAACGAGGCCTTCGCGGCCCAGAGCCTCGCTTGCGTGCGCGAGCTCGGCCTGGACCCGGAGAAGGTGAACGTGAACGGCGGCGCCATCGCCCTCGGCCACCCGATCGGCTGCAGCGGCGCGCGCATCGTCGGCACGCTGCTCAACGCCATGAAGCAGCGCGAGGCGAAGCGCGGCCTCGCCACCCTCTGCATCGGCGTCGGCCAGGGCCTCGCCGCCGTCTTCGAGCGCGTCTCGTGAGCGGCGCGGCGAGCGACATCGGCGTCGCCGTCGTCGGCGCGGGCGGCTGGGGCAAGAACCACGTCCGCAACTTCGCCGCCCTCGGCGCGCTCCGCACCATCTGCGACCAGAGCGAGGCCGTGCGCGCGCGCCACGCCGAGGCCTACCCCGAGACGACGGTCACCGCCGAGCTCGGCCGCGTCCTCGAGGATCCGGCGATCCAGGCGGCCGTCGTCGCCACCGACGCGCCCTCGCACTTCGAGGTCGCCCGGGCCCTCCTCGAGGCCGGCAAGGACGTCCTCGTCGAGAAGCCCCTCGCCCTCCGCGGCGCCGACGCCGAGCGCCTCGTCGCCCTCGCCGAGGAGCGCGGTCGCGTGCTCTCCGTCGGCCACCTCCTCCTCTTCCACCCGGTCGTCGAGCGCCTGAAGGCCATCATCGACGCCGGCGAGCTCGGCGAGGTGCTCTACCTCGTCTGCCGCCGCCTCAACCTCGGCGTCGTGCGCCACGAGGAGAACGCCTGGTGGTCCCTCGCGCCGCACGACCTCTCCATCGCGACCTACCTCCTCGGCGCCGATCCCACGCACGTCGCCGCCACCGGGGGCACCTTCCTCCAGACGGACGCGGGCATCGAGGACGTCTGCTTCGCCACCGTGCGCTATCCGGCCGGCCGCCTCGCCCACGTGCACGTGAGCTGGCTCGACCCGCACAAGACGCGCATGACCACCGTCGTCGGCTCCAAGAAGATGGCCGTCTTCGACGACACCTCCCCCGACCAGAAGCTCCGCATCTACGACAAGGGCGCCGAGCCGCTCCCGGAGGCCATCTCCTACGAGCAGGGCGTCCGCGTGCGCACGGGCGACATCGTCGTCCCCGCCGTGCGCATGGCCGAGCCGCTCCGCCGCGAGTGCGAGGCCTTCCTCGAGTCCGTGCGCACGCGCCAGCCGAGCCGCGCCGACGGCCGCTCGGGCCTGGCCGTCGTGCGCGCCCTCGAGGCCGGCGCGAAGAGCCTCGCCGAGGGGGGCCGCGAGGTCGCGGTTGGCTGAGGCCTTCGTCCACCCGACGGCCGTCGTCGACGAGGGCGCCGTCCTCGGCGAGGGGACGAAGGTCTGGCACTTCGTCCACGTCTGCGGCGGCGCCACCGTCGGCGCCCGCTGCGTCCTCGGACAGAACGTCTTCGTCGGCCCGGGCGTCACGCTCGGCGACGGCGTGAAGGTCCAGAACAACGTCAGCCTCTACGCCGGCGTCGAGGTCGAGGACGACGTCTTCCTCGGCCCGAGCTGCGTGCTCACGAACGTGAACAACCCGCGGGCCCACGTGGAGCGCAAGAGCGAGTTCCGCCCGACCCGCCTCGGCCGCGGCTGCACGCTCGGCGCGAACTGCACCGTCGTCTGCGGCCACGCCATCGGCCCCTACGCCTTCGTCGCCGCCGGCGCCGTCGTCACCAAGGACGTGCCGCCCCACGCCCTCGTCCTCGGCACCCCCGCGCGCCCGGCCGGCTGGATGTGCCGCTGCGGCGAGAAGCTCCCCGTCGCCTTCGGGGACGCCGGCGAGGCGACCTGCGCCCGCTGCGCCGACCGCTACCGCATCACCCCCACCGCCTGCGAGCGGATGGAGCGAGCATGACCGCCGACCCCTCGACCGCACCCATCCCCATGCTCGACGTCGTCGCGCAGAACGCTCCCCTCGAGGAGGGCATCCGCGCCGCCTTCGATCGCGTCTTCACCTCGGGCCGCTTCATCATGGGCCCGGAGGTGCAGGCCCTCGAGGAGGAGCTCGCCGCCTACCTCGGCGCGACGCATGCCATCGGCGTCTCGAGCGGCACGGACGCGCTGATCGTCGCGCTGATGGCCCTCGACGTCGGCCCCGGCGACGAGGTCATCACGACGCCCTTCACCTTCTTCGCCACCGGCGGCGCCATCGCCCGCCTCGGCGCCGAGCCCGTCTTCGTCGACATCGACGACGCGACCTTCAACCTCGACCCGGCCAAGGTCGCGGCCGCGCGCACCGAGCGCACCAAGGCCGTCCTGCCCGTGCACCTCTTCGGCCAGTCCTGCGACATGCGCGCGCTCCGCGCCGCCGCCGGCGACCTGCCGATCGTCGAGGACGCCGCCCAGGCGCTCGGCGCGCGCTGCTGCGAGGGGGCCGTGGGCACGCTCGGCGCCTTCGGCTGCTTCTCCTTCTTCCCCTCGAAGAACCTCGGCGCCTTCGGCGACGGCGGCCTCGTCACGACCATGGACGACGCGCTCGCCGAGAAGGCCCGCGTGCTCCGTGTCCACGGCGCGAAGCCCAAGTACTTCCACGCCGTGGTCGGCGGCAACTTCCGCCTCGACGCGCTCCAGGCGGCGATCCTCCGCGCCAAGCTGCCGGCCCTCGAGGGCTGGCACGAGGGTCGCCAGGCGAACGCCGCGCTCTACGACCGCCTCTTCGCCGAGGCCGGCCTGCCCCCCGGGCGCCTCCGCACTCCGGCCCGCGTCCACGCGCGCCACGTCTACAACCAGTACGTGATCCGCACCGACCGCCGCGACGCACTCCAGGCCCACCTGAAGGAACGCGGCATCGCCACGGCCATCTACTACCCGCGCCCGCTCCACCTCCAGGCCTGCTTCGCCGACCTCGGCTACGCCCCCGGCGACCTCCCCGTCGCCGAGCGCGCCTGCGAAGAGGTCCTCGCCCTCCCGGTCTTCCCGGAGCTCGGCGAGGCCCGCGTCTGCCGCGTCGCCGAGACCGTCATCGCCTTCCTACGCTGAAGCGCGCGTCCTTTTTCTTGGCTTACCAGCGGGCCCGTGGGGCCCTCGGCGCCGCGTGGCCGCGGCGTCACATGGGTCGGTTCTTCGTCGGGACGGGGAGGCGGCTCCGTGGGGCCGGGCTGCGGGGGCGGAGATGGGTGCGCTCCCCCGACCGAACGGGGGCGGCGACGAGCGAAGGTGACGCTGCGCTGAAGCGGGTGGGGTCGTTCGGGATCCTCGTGCGGGGGGGCTTCGCAGCGGCGCGAGCCATCTTCTCGCGGTGTGGGGCCCTCGGCGCCGCGTGGCCGCGGCGTCACATGGGTCGGTTCTTCGCTGGTACGCGAGGGCGGCTCCGTGGGGCCGGGCTGCGGGGGCGGAGGTGGGTGCGCTCGCGGTCTCTTTTTCGCTTACCAGCGGGCCCGTGGGGCCCTCGGCGCCGCGTGGCCGCGGCGTCACATGGGTCGGTTCTTCGTCGAGACGGGGAGGCGGCTCCGTGGGGCCGGGCTGCGGGGGCGGAGGTGGGAGCGCTCCCCCGACCGGACCGGGGTGGCGACGAGCGGCGGCGGCGCTGCGCTGGGGGGGGGGTCGTTCGGGATCTTCGTGCGGGGGGCTTCGCAGTGGCGCGAGCCATCTTGCCGCGGCGTGGGGCCCTCGGCGCCGCGTGGCCGCGGCGTCACATGGGTCGGTTCTTCGTCGGGACGGGGAGGCGGCTCCGTGGGGCC